>DATNPH010000163.1:0-48272 GCA_036703315.1 Coleofasciculaceae cyanobacterium | reverse complement strand
TGATAAATTGGCAGATTATGCGCCGAATATCAAAGATGCGATTATTGCTCGTCGCGTGGAAAGCCCAGCAGAACTAGGAGAGCGGTTAGGGGCATACAAAGGAAACTACTACCACATAGACATGACCCTCGATCAGATGATTTTCTTCCGTCCCTTACCAGAAATTGCTAACTACAAAACGCCGATTGATAATCTATTTCTCACAGGTGCTGGGACTCATCCAGGTGGTTCGATCTCTGGGATGCCGGGACGTAACTGTGCCCGTGTGTTTTTGAATACTCAGCAGCCGATCGCCCAAAAGCTGAAAGATGCTGGCAATGCCATCAAATCAAATGTAGAGGCTGTGTTCAAGCCCTCCTAAGAAACTAGCAGGGGAGGCAAAGGGAGTAGTTTCTTTCATCCCTATCGGGCGATCGCTCAGGGGACGCTTTTAAGGAGTTTTGTCGGTTGTCCTTTAAGTTGTGATTCGGCAAATTGCAGATAGACGCGGATGAACTTGAGCATCATCTGCGTTAATCTGCGTCCATCTGCGGTTCAAACCCAAAATCAATCTTTGTATAGAGAAAACGTCATCCCGGCTACTGATGATTAGGACAAGCCATAAGTGATGAAATAAGTAACAACGTTACTGATGCAGGTTCAATGACAGACCGGGTTTTAATTCTTGGAGGGCGCGGACGAATCGGCAGCAGTGTGGCGCAAGACTTAATTGCCCACACGCAGGCACAAATTACAGTTACTGGGCGTCAGACGACATCGGAAGTGGCTGTAAAGCAAGAGATAGAGTCGGAAGTGCAGATTCTAGCCCTAGATTTGGCAGATCACGAGGGGTTAAGGAAAGCTATAGCTTCTCATAACCTTGTGATTCATTGTGCTGGGCCGTTTGTTTACCGGGATGCTAGTGTCCTCAAAACTTGCATAGAAGAAGGCGTCAACTATCTGGATGTCAGTGATAACCGTGCTTTTACTCGCAAAGCTTTAGCTTTACGCGATGCTGCCGCCCAGAAAGGAGTCACCGCAATTATCAATACTGGCATTTTTCCTGGTATCTCCAACAGCATGGTACGTCATGATGTCGAACAGCTCGATCAGGCAGAACGGATTCACCTAAGCTATGTTGTCGCAGGGTCTGGTGGTGCTGGGGTTACTGTGATGCGAACAACTTTTTTAGGTTTACAACAGCCGTTTGAAGCTTGGATCGATAATCAATGGCAAATCGTGAAACCTTATAGCGATCGCGAACCGATCCAATTCCCTGCTCCTTATGGAAAGGCTGGTGTCTACTGGTTTGATATGCCAGAAGCCTTTACCCTGGTTGACTCTTTCCCTGCTGCTAAAACTGTCATTACCAAGTTCGGCTCGGTTCCCGATTTTTATAATCATCTCACCTGGATTGCTGCCCACATCTTTCCATCATCTTGGCTGAAAAATCCTAACGGTATCGAGTTTTTGGCTCATGTCAGCCATCGAATGACTTCTGTAAGCGATCACTTTAGCGGTATTGGTGTCGCCATTCGCTCAGAAGTCACAGGACATAAAGATGGTCAATCTGCTTGTGTCTGCTCAACTTTGATGCACGAAAATACAGCTGTAGCCGCTGGCGCAGGTACTGGTAGTCTTGCTGAACTGATGCTCACGGGTAAACTCAACAAACCAGGTGTCTGGCCTGTTGAACAAGCGGTTTCTACGGAGTTATTTGAACAAACAATGCAAAGCCGAGACATCAATATCATGGTTGAAACTACAATCTAAAGATTAATAGTCGATCTTCACGAATTATTCACACTTGAGCCGTAAACTGTGAAGACTCTTAAAAAACTAAAGGTTGATGCCCTTCCGCATGGATAACTCGGAAAGGGCATTTTTATTGTAATTAGACGATAAGAAGATAACTAAAGCGCCTTGACCATAGTCCGGTTTCCTAAACAACCGAATCCAACAAAGATAAACAACAAATTTATTGTTTATCTTTGCCAAACTATATAAATAAACTTTTGATTTTTATTACAAACCTACACACAATAGAAGGATATATAAAAACCTAAAATCCTGACCTATTTAGGCTAATTACATAACAAAACTATCCGGATTTAACGGCTAACTACTGAAGAGGTTAAATAGCTAAGATTCCAGGAGCTAAGACTGGGATTACTCCTAAACTTCAGCCGAAAATAAATATTCATACTTTAGTCTGTATATAATTAGGCATTTAAACTCGCCTACTAGAAAGACCTTGTAAGACTCTAACGCCCTTTTAAGAGGAGAGTTATCGTCACAATATTTTAAATCCTCTAAAAGCTGCGTAAGTCCTAACAAATGGACTGAACCACACTATCTGAAGTTCTCGTAGGAAGAAAACAATGGCAATCAATACACAAAAACTGGGGCATATTCTCCAAAGCTTTGTCGCTACAACCATAGATGTTCAGGGTGCTGCCATGGTTAGTCCAGATGGTTTACCTCTGGCAAGTAGCTTACCGGGTGCTATGGATGATGAACGGGTTAGTGCGATGTCGGCTGCGATGCTGTCTTTAGGCGATCGCATCGGCAGAGAACTCGCTAGAGGCGAAATTGACCGGATTTATGTAGAGGGAGAAGAAGGCTTTAGCATTTTAACCAGTTGTGGTGAAGATGCCGTCTTTCTTGTCTTGGCAGGTAAAGCTGCCAAGCAGGGAGTGTTGATGTTAGAAATTAAACGCGCAGTTGCTGCTCTTAAACCCGCTTTGATGTAGTGAGAGTTTAGTAAAGCGTCTATATTGCCAAAGATAGAAATAGGTTAGTATGGAATTACATTAATCACGGCAGTTTATCCTTTTACTAGCACTATTTCGGCAATCTTGTTGGACGAATTGGGTTAGAGTGCAAGAAAAGCTAAAGTCGATTAACCAGAAAACCTTGATTGCCAGCTATCGGGTCATCTGGTAAGAGCCGGGTCGCATTTAACCTCGAACTACCACGCTATTTGCAAGGTCTGACCTCTAGGCGTGAGGCATTGATAAGACCGACGCAGTGTTCCAGCCTTACCCATCTTCGTATTACTCCCTTATCTACAGGGAGTAAGAACAAGGAGGAGTGCTGTAGGAACTGAAATACCTTCCATTTTCAGAAAGCTGCGTAAGTTCTAATTAGTATGATTCTCGTTTCAGGCTAAGTCTAGAACAAGCATAGAACTCCACCCTACTTCAATCTCGGTGCAGCCTCGAAAATCCAAGTAATATTTCACTCGCAAAAATTGCGGAGCAAAATCAAATGAGAACAATGCGTTTAGTAGTAGCAGGGACTCCAGGGGCTGGCAAGTCTACCTTTGTTCGAACGGTTAGTGATATCCAAGTCGTAGATACAGACCGTGTTGCCACCGATGAAACAGCTCTATTGAAGCAGAGAACTACCGTTGCCTTCGACTTTGGTCGCATCGCCTTTGGTTCTACTATGGATCTGCAAATCTACGGCACTCCTGGTCAATCTCGCTTTAATTTCATGTGGGATTTCTTGATTCAAAGAGCTCACTGCTATCTTTTGCTAGTGCCAGCCCATCGACCTACTGATTTTCACTACGCTCGTCAAATCGTCTCGTTTATGAACCAACGGGTACAAATTCCCATGTTTGTTGGTGTGACTCACACGGATTGTCCAGGAGCCTCCACTCCAGATGAGATCATGCTAAGGCTGGGTTATAGGCATGACCGGAATCGACCTCCCGTTGTGCTAGTCAATCCCAATGAGCGAGCGTCAGTGATGGAAGCTTTAATGACTGGAATGGCTCTGTTGATTGCCCATGGTTGTAGTGACGTGCCTACAAAGGCTGGAAGCGTCAGTCAATCAACACCACATCCCACGAGGAACGTCTTTAACTTTGCCAAGCCATAGTTTATTGGTGATCGTTAAAAACGGCACCATCCATAACAGCGGTTCAAACTTCTACAGCGTAAAGCGTTAGCGTTGTGTCTTTAGCTTTATTCCTTAGTGTTTAAGGAGTATACGCATAGTACTCTTATCCGCTAGGCTAGAGCGATCGCAAATGCAACAGGGCTTATGCATTGTCCCCTTACCCCCCATCTGGAGGGAGTTAAGTTTAGTTCATTGGGGTCAAGGGGTTTACTTTATCGATAGTGCGTAAGTCCTGTCTAAGTCTGTACTTGACAGGGTAAAAATTAACGGATTCTACCTCTGCTACTCAAGTATCCCCTTAAGCCAGAAGCGCTGTATCTTTCCTTGAAAAGCTGCAAAATAACGGGGATTTTTTTGTATTTAATATTTTATTAAAAAATAAGTTTTAGTTTACTAATATATATGTAAATGTTAATTAGTTTACAATAAACCTTAAAAAAAGATTACACAAAATCAACACAAAAACTTTACGGAACGTACTATTAATAATTTAATTAATTTAAAAATTAATTGTTAGAACTAAAGATAAGTCATCCGATAGTAATTGAACTTAAAACTAGATAATTTCTTCCAACAAATTCAATGTATTTCTGTTACTTGCAAGAGATTTATTGTGCTTACCAAAGAAATAATCTTTTAAAGTACAGCACTGCTTGAGTCAGAATTGGTCTGAATTCCTCTAATTCTATGGTTCCATGAAATCAACAACTAACAAGTTTTTTTTATGTAAGAACTGACAAATTAATCCGGATTAGTAGTGATGATTTTGGTAAATGTAAGTGTATCCAATAAACACTGCGATACATCTTTCATACAGAAGAACACAATAAACTACTGAGGTCAATAAAACCTTTACTAGTTTAGTAGTTTCTTCAGAATCTATAAACCAATCAAAAAGGACACACTTATGTCAGTTGAACAAGATTCACTGCGTCAAGAACTCGGAGATTTCAGCAGCGTTGTCTGCCTTAAATCGATTGTGGTTGGAGTAGAAGAGGCTCTCGGTGAAAAGGCGGCTGCTATTTCGCTGATTTCTGCTGGTCGCCAACGGGGTAAAAAGTTAGCTGAAAGTCTAGATTTAGTTAACAAGATAGATGAACTACCTCTTGAAGATGTCGCACAAAAGCTTAGTAAAGTCTTAGGGAAAGATGGGACACGCTTATGCATTATCGACAAGATAGAGTATGAAGGAGGCATCTACAAAGTCTATACTCGCGAAACTGTTTGTTCAGCAGGAGAAGCAGAGGGTTCACCCCGACAGTGTACGTTTACGTTAGGTGCAATTCAAGGATTTTTGGAGGCGTATACAGGAAAGCGTTTACGGGGACAGCATACAAAATCTGTCTTGCGTGGTGATACCCATGATGTCTTGGAGTACAGCGCCCTTAATTAAGCCAGCCCTCCCGAATTACCTCACAAGATGTATTCACACGTCACTGGCAATGATTTTGTGTAAATCACTAGCCAGTTCAAAAAATACAAATTGACCACAGTACACAGTAGAGAATTATTGCAGGACGAAAATAATGGCAATCAATACAGAAAAACTGGCGCATATTCTCCAAAACTTTGTCGCCACAACCACAGATGTCCAAGGTGCGGCAATGGTTACTCCAGATGGTTTACCCCTAGCTTCTAGCTTACCGGGTGGCATGGATGACGAACGGGTCAGCGCGATGTCGGCGGCTATGTTATCTTTAGGCGATCGCATCGGTAGAGAGCTGGCTAGAGGCGAGATCGATCGCATCTATGTAGAAGGAGAAGAAGGCTTTAGCATTTTGACCAGTTGTGGTGAAGATGCTGTATTTCTTGTGTTGGCAGGAAAAGCAGCAAAGCAAGGGGTATTAATGTTAGAAATTAAGCGCACACTTTCTGCTCTAAAACCCGCCTTGATGTAATCCTTGTCTGATGTACTTCAGCCAAGCTTATAGAAAAAGTAGGGATGAATTTTTTGATAGTATTTCGCTGAAAATTCATCCCTAAACAAGAATCCTTCAAGCTTGCTAAGCTAACGAAGCACCGAGACAGAAGTAATTATTGTTAAGGCGTAATAGAACTACTAAGTAATTAGAAATTACTTGGTAGTTCATCAAGAGAGCATACCTTAATAAAAGGACTTAAGTGTCCTGTCATACCTACAAAATACCCAGCATCCAGAACTTGGCAATTTTAGTAGCATTGTCTGTCTTAAGGTATTGCTTTTATTTTGTGTGTTAATTCTCGGTTAACACTACACATAGAATCCAGAGTTTACAGGCTTGAGCTGAGTTGTATTAACGTACAAGCTCTCAATCCTCAGTGATTTTATCTTCCTAAATTTTTATGAGTTTTTCGGAGCAAAATTAATGAAAACGATGCGAGCAGTAGTAGCTGGAACTGTAGGAGCTGGCAAGTCTACATTTGTTCGAACAATTAGCCATATTGAAGTTATACATACTGACTGTCCTGCTACCGATGAAACAGCTTTGTTGAAGCCAGAAACCACTGTTGCTTTGGATTTTGGCAGACTTATGCTTGGTCCCAATATGGATCTGCATATCTACGGTACGCCTGGTCAAGCTCGTTTTGATTTCATGTGGGATCTTTTGATTCAAAACGCTAACTTTTATATTCTACTGGTAGCAGCCCATCGACCCAGCGATTTTCACTACGCTCGGGAGATTATCTCCTTTATCAACCAGCGAGTAAACATCCCAATGATTATTGGACTGACTCATACAGACTGTCCAGGAGCAATAGCTCCAGAGGAGGTAATGGTGACTCTTGGATATAACCTAAATGATAAAAATCATCCACCAATTGTAGAAGTGAATCCAAATAATCGAACTTCAGTACTAGAAGCTTTGGTTGTTTTGATGGGTCTTGTAATTTCCGGTACTAATTTGAAGCTATCTCATACGCCCTAAAATTTGTTGGCAGGGGAGGGAGGGGAAGTTATTTATATCAAGAGTTTCGTGAAATGGCATAACGCTGACAATTAGTCAGTTACTCCTGACTTAAGACTGTGAATTTGATGAATTTGGTGACAAGCTACCGGAGCAATCAATGGTTGGTGATAAACCACGCTATGAACTGCACTTTCATGGTCTAGTGCAAAATGCTGTCGTTGGTGACTACAACAACGTTAAGCAGATGTTTCACAATAGCTTCGCCCGACCCACTGCTTCGCCTCTGCATCAGCTTCCTCTTGATATTGCTGACTTCACAGGTCGCCAAGAAGAGCTAGCTAGGCTAGCGGCACTGCTGCGGCAGCAGGAGCCAAGTGGAGAAATCCCAAGCCCTTCTATTGTTGTGACTGGCATCGCAGGTGTGGGCAAATCCGCTCTAGCTACTCATATTGCCCATCAATTAAAGAGCAATTTCCCAGATGTTCAGCTTTACGTCAATCTACGAGGAAATGAGAGTCAGCTCCTAAAGCCATTGGAAGTACTGGGTAGCTTTTTGCGGGCTTTGGGTGTTCAGTCCATGCCTGAGACTCTAACACAGAGGTCTGACCTCTACCGTTCATTGCTATCTGGAAAACGGGCATTAGTGTTGTTAGACAATGCTCGTGACGAGGCTCAAGTACTACCTTTGTTAATAGATAGCGCCTCTTGTGCTGTCTTGGTCACGAGCCGTAGACGCCTTTCTGCTCTGGAGGGCGTTAACACGTTTGAACTCTTAAGGATGACACAACCAGATGCAGTGGCACTGTTACACAAGCAGATAGGAGTAGAGCGTATTCCAGTTGAACAGGAAGCCACTAAAGCTATTGTTGACCTTTGTGGTCTGCTTCCTCTTGCTATCCGGCTCACGGGTGGTACGTTGAGGAATGAGCCTAATTGGCAACTTGAAGACTACATCAGTCAGCTTACTCAGGAGCGGCAACGACTAGCACAACTGCGCTTCAGTAATCTGGATATTCGAGCCAGTTTTGCCCTGAGCTATAAAAAGTTGGATGCGTCAGCGGCACGTCTGTTCCGCTTTCTAGGGTTGCTGGCTGGAACAAACTTTGCGCCCGGTATTGCGACTGCCTTGTTAGACTCTGAATCAGCAACAGCTGAGGCGTCTGTGAAGTCTCTGGTAGAGGCACAGTTGCTACAGCCTGCCGACGAGGGACGCTATCGTCTTCATGATTTGGTTCGCCTGTTTGCGAAAGAACAGCTAGCTCAGGAGGAGCCAGCGGAGGCACGGCAGGCGGCTCGCCTTAGGGCGGCTCGCTGGTACCTTGAAACTTCTGAAATAATGAACTTGGCTCTAAACCCGGAGACTCGTCTACAGCTAGCTCAAGTCCTGGAAGAAGGGATAGACAAATCTCTCCAAGCAACAGAGCAGAGCTTGTTTGTAAAAGCCCTCAGCTGGTTCGAGATTGAGCGGATAAACCTGTTAGCGTCTATTGAGTGGGTTCACCAGGCACAGGCGTGGGAAATAGTAGTAGGGCTTGCCAAGAACTTGGTCAACTTTTTTAATACTTATGGGTATTGGGCTGACTGGGAACAGACTCACTTGTGGGCAATGGAAGGAGTTCGCACATTAGGTGACCGTAAACAAGAAGCTCAGCTCTTAACTAACTTGGGTAATGTTTACTCTCTACAAAGTGACTGGGAGAAAGCCAGCGAGTGCTACGAGCACAGTATGGTAATCTTCGACGAGCTAGAAAACCGCTCCGAAGTAGCCAAGAGTCTGGGTAATTTGGCGAATGTTTACTCTCAACAGGGTCACTGGGATAAGGCTAGCGAGAGCTACCAGCAGAGCCTGATTATTTTCAGCGAACTAGGAGACGGCTACGGGGAAGCTCAGACTTTAGCAAATATAGGGATTCTCCATGTAAAACAAGGTCATCAGGAAAAGGCTGGAGTTCTATGGCGAGAAGCTCTTACCAAACTGCCCTCAGAATTGCCGAAGTCCAAGCGAGTGGCAGAATGGATAGGGTCAATTGATATGTCAACCGCTGATGCGCCTCAGAAAATTAGTGGGCAGCAAAGTTATGCCGTTAGCCAATCGACTCCGTTAGTTCAGGGGGCAGGCAATGTCCGACAGCTAGAGACTCGCCCTCCTGAGCGTCGAATCTTCTATATTTTAGGAGGGTTTGTCTTGGTCATTGCGATCGCGTTGTTCCTACTCGTCGTAGTTTGGTAACCCACAACCACAACTTTTTACCTAATCTCTACCTCTAGAGAGACAAACAACTTAATTAAACAGCGCATGATATATCGTTATTTATATCATGTGACTTATTGTGCTGAGAGCCGAAAAATGCTTGTTGCAGAACAGCCTGGAATCGGTAAGCTAGTTCGAGAAATTCGGACTGAGATAGGACTGACTCAGGAAAAGTTCGCCACCAAGTTAGGGGTAACATTTCCTACTATTAATCGCTGGGAAAATGGGCGGGTAACTCCTTCGCCCCTAGCGATGGAGAAAATTGGAGGACTGCTCTCCAAAATGGGAGAGCGCGGTCAGTCCATCCTCAGCAAGTATTTTCCCGAACAGGAGCAGAAATTGTGACGGCTTCAGGAAATAGGAGTGTCACTGAAGATATATTTGCTAGTGGTGGTGAGATGGGCGCACTCATGCGTTCACTCGACTGGTCAGCTACACCCCTCGGTTCAGTGTCGGACTGGCCGCAAAGCCTTCGTACATCTGTTAGCATCTGTCTTGCCTCTCGCTTCCCCATGCTGATTTGGTGGGGGAGTGAACTGGTCATGCTCTATAACGATGCCTACCGTCCCATTCTGGGAAGCACTAAACATCCAAAAGCGATAGGACAATGTGGACGTGAGTGTTGGCAAGAAAGTTGGGACATCATCGGCCCAATGCTGGAAGCGGTAATGGCTACGGGGCAGTCTACCTTGTGTGACGATCAATTGCTGCTACTTGACCGCAACGGTTACATCGAAGAATGTTACTTCACGTTTTCCTATAGTCCGATTCGTGACGAGACGGGGAACGTTGGTGGCGTTTTCACCGCTGTTACTGAGACAACAGGGCGAGTCTTGGGAGAGCGACGGCTACAAACGCTACGAGATCTGGCAGCGCGTGCCGTTGTAGCGAAAACGGCTCAAGAGGCTTGTGAACTTACGGCTGATATCTTAGCTGAAAACCCACATGACATTGGGTTTGCCCTGAGCTATTTGCTGGATCATGACAAGCAACAAGGGCAGTTAGTAGGAACCACTCGACTGAATCCAGAAACACCATTGAGTCCTAGACAGATTGATTTTGTGAGCCAAGACGCACCAGCTGGGATTGAGGCGCTGTTGCGGGTGGCATCTACAGGTCAAGCTGAACTAATTGAGGACTTGAGGACACAATTTGACTTACGGCTAGAACAAGATTTTTCAAACTTCCCAAATTCTGCCTTAGTACTGCCGATCGCCAAAGTCAAGCAAGAGCGACCGATTGGACTATTAGTAGTGGGAATTAGTCCCCGACGGGCGCTGGATGATGATTACCGGAGTTTCTTTGAATTAGTGGCTGGACAGATCGCTAGTGCGATCACCAATGCCCGTGCTTACGAACAGGAGTGCAAGCGACCTGAAGCGTTAGCTGATCATGCATCCCTTGTTCGCCTCCTACTGGTGGATGACAATGCAGATAATCGTGATTATGTCAAGTGCTTACTCCAGCAGCAAAATGCTCGTGCGGAGGCAGAAGCGGCTTACCAACAGGTAACTCAGATGCTGGAGCGCATTACTGATGCCTTTGTCGCAGTGGACAATCAGTGGCGCTATACCTATGTCAATACCAGAGCTGAGGAACTTTTGGGACAGACGCAGGAGCAACTTTTGGGTAGAAGCATGTGGGATGTGTTCCCTGATGCAGTTCAGACGAAGGGATACACCCAAGCTCAACAAGCGATGCGCGAACAAAACCCTAGACACTTTGAGGAATATTATCCATTTATTGATCGCTGGTTTGAAGTCTTTATCTATCCATCTCCTGAGGGGCTATCGCTATATTTCCGCGACATTAGTGAGCGCAAACAGACAGAAGTAGCACTTCAGCAAGCAAACGAGCGGTTTAAAATGGCTGCGATCGCCATCAAGGGCGTAATTTACGACTGGGACATTGAAACTGACAGAGTCGAGAGAACGCCAGGGCTAATCGATGTGGTAGGCTATCGACCCGAAGAAGTTGAACCGACTCGACAGTGGTGGAGTGAGCGGATTCATCCAGAAGACCGTCAGCGCTTGAGCAAGACTCCTGAGGAATTTTTTGGAAATCGTAGCAGTTTTACCGTTGAGTATCGCGTGCGTCATCGGGACGGACAATATCGCTATGTCTGGGATAGAGGACTGATTGAACGGAATGCCGTCGGGCAAGTAGTGCGAATTGTTGGCTGCAACTTGGATGTAAGCGAACGCATATGGGCACAAGAGGCGCTCAAAGAAAGTGAAGAGCGATTTCGGACGATGGCAGATACGGCTCCAGTGCTAATCTGGATGGCTGGACCCGACAAGCTCTGTGACTACTTGAATCAGACTTGGCTTTGCTTTACAGGACGCCCCCTGGAACAGGAGCTAGGCAATGGTTGGACTCAAGGAATTCATCCCAATGATCTAGAGCGGTCTCTAGATACCTATATAACTGCCTTTGATGCCCGCCAAAAGTTTACTATGGAATACCGTTTGAGGCGGTTTGATGGAGAGTATCGCTGGATTTTAGATACAGGTATTCCCCGCTTTACATCCGATGGTACGTTCATTGGCTACATTGGCTCTTGTATAGATATCACTGAGCGCAAACAGAGTGAGGAAGCACAACAGTACCTTTCTGGCGCTAGCCAAGTCCTGTTCAGTTCACTGGATTACCAGACAACGCTCTCCAGCGTGGCACAACTTACGGTTCCTCAGCTGGCTGACTGGTGTACTGTGCATGTGATCGAAGAGGATGGCTCGATTCAACAGGTGGCAACAGCCCACGTTAACCCAGCTAAAGTTGCGTGGGGTAGAAAGCTGAGCGAAAAGTATCCCTTCGACCCCAATGCAGAGCGTGGTATCCCACAGGTATTACGCACAGGACAATCAGAGCTTTACCCGGATATCCCTGATCATCTCTTAGTAGAAGCTGCCCGTGATGCAGAACATCTGCAAATCCTGCGCGAAGTGGGTTTCAACTCTGTAATGATCGTGCCGCTCTTAGTTCAAGGGCGAACACTGGGGGCAATTTCTTTTGTGGCTGCCGAGTCAGGGCGTCGCTACAATCAAGTGGATTTAGCACTAGCTGAGGAGCTGGCTCACCGCGCTGCCATAGCCGTAGATAACGCACGATTGTACCGGGTTGCTCAACGTGAACGTGCCCAAGCTGAGGCAGCCAACCGAATTAAAGATGAGTTTCTGGCAGTCCTTTCCCATGAATTGCGCTCTCCTCTCAATCCTATTTTGGGTTGGACAAAGCTTCTGAGAAGCCGCCCGTTTGATCAAGCTAGTGCCGCTCGTGCCTTGGAAACGATCGAGCGCAATGCTCAAATACAGACCCAACTGATTGAAGACTTGCTGGATGTCTCAGGGATTCTCCAAGGCAAAACAACACTGGATGTTTCTCCTGTGAACCTGGTATCTACAATTGAGGCAGCGATCGAGACGGTGCGTCTAGCGGCTGAGGCGAAATCAATTCAGATTACTACTCAGCTTGACCCAAGTGTGGGGTATGTTTCGGGTGATTCCAGCCGTTTGCAGCAAGTTATCTGGAATATAGTCTCAAATGCTGTTAAGTTCACATCTCCTCAGGGTCAGGTGGAAGTGCGACTGTCAGTAGTCTGCGATCGCGCTTCTGATGACGGCAAGGAATTGGGGCATGCAGCGTCGGTCAGTAGTCAGTCGCAACGGACGACGGACTACTACGCCCAAATCCAAGTGAGTGATACGGGGAAGGGTATTAATCCGGACTTTCTGCCCTATGTCTTTGACTACTTCCGTCAGGAAAACAGCAGCACGACCAGAAAATTTGGGGGTCTAGGGTTAGGATTAGCGATCGCGCGCTACTTGGTTGAACTCCACGGGGGGACAGTCGATGCACAGAGCCCGGGAGAAGGTCAAGGAGCAACCTTTACAGTGACACTGCCCCTTCAGAGAGTTGGGACTCCCAAAAGTGAAGATAATAGGTTGAGAGACAACGCTCCAGAACTTGAAGGAGTACGAATTCTGCTTGTGGATGATGAGCAGGATACTCGGGAGTTGCTGCAAATCATTCTTGAAGAGTATGGCGCACAAGTACGTGCTGTCGCCTCGCCAAGAGAAGCGTTGGCAGCTGTGCAACAGTGGCAACCTGATTTGTTGTTGAGTGATATAGGGATGCCCGAAGTGGATGGCTATACGTTAATTCGTCAAATCCGAGCCATGCCGCCTGAAGACGGGGGACTGCTTCCTGCGATCGCCCTGACCGCTTATGCTGGAGAAACTGACCATCAACAGGCACTACTAGCCGGATTTGAGAGACATGTCACGAAGCCAATCGAACCGAGTGAGTTAGCTACAGTGATTGCAATGCATCTTGAACGCAACCGAAATCGTTACACTTAAACTCTCGACAGGTTGAAGAACCCCACTCTATAGAGGGATGGGATTCTTGGTAATGGGTAATCGGTAATCGGTAATGGGTGAGAATTAGCTATTACCCAAAAACGGCTGGCAGCTTTCCTCCCTACACACCAGAAGGATGGGGAGGAAAGGCGTTTTTTTTTGAAAGTTTTGCAGAATCAAGGTTCATCAAGACTGATGTCCGGACTAACATCTTTACTAGTGCCTTTAATGTGGCGTTCGTACCAATTCATCAAAGGTGTTGCACTAATTCCGTGCAATACCACGGAGATGATGACGGTCATGTAGGTAATCCAGGCAATCTGCTCTGCTGTTTCTCCTTTTAAACCTTTGCCAAATGCATAGCATAGATAATAAAGGGAGCCGACGCCACGAATCCCAAACCAGCCAAACAGCAAAAGGGTTGGTGCTGGTATGCGGCTACCAAGCATGCTGATCCAAACTCCCACGGGTCGAATCACAAACAGCAACAAGCCAGCCACAACTAGGGCTTGACCAGAATACTTAAGCATTGGGGGAGCCAGCAGCAGGGAACCCAGTAGCAAAATGGTTCCAATCTCTAGCAACTTTTCAATTCGCTCGGTGAATTCCACTTGAGCAAGGCGCTTTTCTTGCTCACGGTAATAACTTCCCTGTACTACAACCCCCGCTACAAAAACAGCGAGAAATCCATAGCCGTTGACTAACTCAGTTAGGGAGTAAGTGAGCAAAATTGTACAAAGGGCAAGAAAATCCTCGATCAAATCATCAACAGGTCGGTAGCGCTGCACTTTTCGGTCAATCCAGACGATGCTCTTTGCCACGACAATGCCCATAACAATGCCAGATGCGACAGCCCAAAGCAAGTCAACCGCAACCCACTGTTTAAACCAGTTTTCCCAGTTACTATCTTTGAGCCAGTAAATCCCAAAATAGACAAATGGGAAAGCTAGAGCATCATTTAAACCCCCTTCAGACGTTAGACCAAATCGCAATTCATCCTTATCTTTTACATCTGCAAGCTGCACTTCTGAAGCTAAAACCGGGTCAGTCGGTGCTAGAATTCCTCCTAGCAAAATCGCAGCAGGCCAGCCGAAACCGAGAAGCCAATGACAGGTAGCCGCGATCGCGAAAATAGAAATCGGCATCAAAAATCCAATCAACCGTGCCGTAGTGTTCCAAGCCCACAGCTTTAATGGGCGATTCATCTTGAGACCACAGCCAAATACCGAGACAATAACAACAAATTCCGTCAGCCGTTCTAGAAACTCAGCATCAGGTCGCAATTGAATTAGGTGAACCCCATAGGGTCCAAGAAAGATACCAACAACCAGGTAGATCAGGGCATAGGAAAGGGGTAAACGTGAAATCCACCCAGAGCCTAGGGTGATTGTCAGCAAAAGTAGACCAATGACAAGCAGGTCAAGAATGTAGATATCCACTATGGGGCTTTAGTAACGTTGCTAAGGCTTTGCACTTGAACACGCCCAAGTGCTGTTGTGAGCTTATCGGCTTTTCTTCTGGCTCTAAATCAGCTTCTAGCTAGATTTTTGGAAAAAGCCATCTGCTATGTGATACTACCTTTTGCCAAGCAACCCGTGCCTG
Source organism: Coleofasciculaceae cyanobacterium (assembly GCA_036703315.1). Classification (GTDB taxonomy): domain Bacteria; phylum Cyanobacteriota; class Cyanobacteriia; order Cyanobacteriales; family Coleofasciculaceae; genus DATNPH01. Next base: position 33,282 of record DATNPH010000163.1, on the reverse strand, counting down.
ATAAATTGCCAGCCGCACAATATTTCGTGACTGTAATACGTTGCCGCTGTTAGCTTAGGACAGTCACAGTGGAGAAACTGAATGTGGGTCGTTAATGTAGTTGTAATTTTTGCGGCGATCGCGTTTGTAATTTGGATTGTTTTGAATTATGGGGAGGAGCTGAGCCGAGCGTTTGGTGCTTTATTTTCAGGAGGTCAATCGGTACTATTTGCTCTTGGCGTCATCCTCATTGAAGCTGTTAAATCCGCGCTGATTGCTGCTGTTGTTGGTGGAGTATTTGGTCTGATTTTTTTCATTGCTGGTGCTCCAAAACCGACAACTCAGTCAGTGGCAATTAGCATCGCCGGATTAACATTTTTCTTACTAATGATCAAGGTGTTATGGGAAAACTTAAATAACTTGCGTTGGGCTATTCGCCACGATGTTCGTAACCGCTATCGTAAGCGCCGATAACCTTAAGAGTCTTAACTGTTAAGCTGCTGTGGAGCTAATCACGATCTGCTTTAAATAAAGAAGTTTGGAGTTCCTTTCCCCTCCAAACTTCCTTAAAAACTAAAAAGTAGTACAGATTTTCTCGTTCTTTCTGAGCTGGCGAGCCTACAAGTGACGTTGTGGCAGTTTCTAAAACTCTTACACCCTTGGGTTAGAGCTTTTTGAATTTTGAATAGCTACTATATTTCTTCTTGGGCGTCGGTGGTTTTGCCCGGAGACGACTTATATAAAGCATCTAACTTTTCACGAGCATCTTCGACAGTCATAGAACGCATTACCAGAAGCGGCTCGTTGATGGGTTTACCCATATCATCCAACAGTTCTGGGTGAGGCACAGAACTATATTGAGAACGAGAGGTTGTCATTGGTGACCTACCTGTTTGGGAGTGAAAACGTTGAGCCTCCATACTTACACTCAACAGGCTGATCAGTAAATTTCTGATTGCCAGAAATGCTATGACAGTAAAAGCAATAAGATAAAGTAGCTGTAGCATTATATTTTTCTCCCGACCAAATACTTTGCCTGTAAATTTTTTGTCTGCATAAGGAAGCAGAAATTGATTTTTTATCACTAGCTAGTTCAGCTTATCAAACACAGCTAGCTATTACCTCAATCTAGAGACTCAAAGAATATTACTCATTTGAGTGTTTTTTTCCGGGAGCCGTGGATGCACTAGTGCGCCACTGCATCCCGACTTGCCAGCACTCGCTGAGCAACCGATGCCATGGAACAAGAGTAGCGGTTTCTACGCCCACTTGACCATTGGTCGCTTCAAAGAGCATCTGAGCTGTACTCACCTCCTGTTGTGCCAGCTTGACTCGCTCCAGTAAATCAGATTGTTGTTCCTTACTCAGGAAAGTAATATCTTCAGTTTCTAATAAAGTGCGCGATCGCGAAAACCAATATTGAAAGTCTGCTAATAGCGGTTGCAACACCGCCTTCAGTAACTCTTGCTCTGATGGCTGGGGTTGAGGCATGAATTTAAAAAAGACTATTTTCCTAAATAATATATTAACTCTATTTACATTTCTTAAACAAATTCAACAGATTCATTAACACGTCCGTCAGCAGTCATGGGAAAAATAACATCGGTATCATAGAGGCAGAGACGAGCCGTCAATGTTTTAACTGAAAGAAAATCCCCTCAATGCAACAGCCGCCGATGTCCAACGCAGAATCTCCAGAGCAGTCTGAAAAAATTTATCTGCCCCGCACGAGTGAATCTCAAGAGTTGAAAAAGATTCGTCACACAGCCTCCCATGTCATGGCAATGGCGGTGCAGAAGCTCTTTCCGGAGGCACAAGTGACTATCGGCCCCTGGATTGAGAATGGTTTTTATTATGATTTTGATAAACCGGAGCCGTTTACTGAGCAAGACCTGAAGACTATCAAAAAGGAGATGATCAAAATCATCAACCGTAAATTGCCGGTCATTCGGGAAGAAGTGAGCCGCGAGGAGGCCCAACGCCGGATTAAAGAGATTAATGAGCCTTACAAGCTGGAAATCTTAGAAGGGCTAGAAGAGCCAATTACGATTTACCACCTAGGCGAGCAGTGGTGGGACTTGTGTGCTGGTCCTCATCTGGAAAACACCAGCAATTTGAACCCGAAGGCGCTTGAATTGGAAAGCGTTGCAGGCGCTTATTGGCGAGGAGACGCCACTAAAGCCCAGTTGCAGCGCATCTATGGCACAGCATGGGAAACGCCAGAGCAGTTAGCTGAGTATAAACGCCGCAAGGAGGAAGCCCTCAAACGAGATCACCGCAAACTGGGCAAAGAACTGGGACTGTTTATCTTTTCTGACATGGTGGGACCAGGGTTACCCTTGTGGACACCGAAAGGAACAGTGTTGCGAAGTACTCTGGAAGACTTCCTCAAGCAGGAACAGCTCAAACGCGGTTACTTGCCGGTGGTAACTCCTCACATCGCTAGGGTGGATTTATTCAAGACATCCGGACATTGGCAGAAATACAAGCAAGATATGTTCCCAATGATGGCAGAGGATGAAGAAGCGGCGACTCATGAACAAGGCTATGCCCTCAAACCAATGAATTGCCCTTTCCACATCCAAATTTATAAGAGTGAGTTGCGCTCTTACCGGGATTTGCCAACACGCCTTGCTGAATTTGGTACCGTGTACCGCTATGAACAATCTGGAGAACTCAGTGGCTTAACGAGGGTACGTAGTTTCACTGTGGATGACTCCCACCTGTTTGTCACGCCAGAACAGTTAGATGCTGAATTCCTGAGCGTCGTGGATTTGATTCTGTCAGTGTTCAACAGTCTGCAACTGAAGAACTTCAGGGCGAGACTCAGTTTCCGCGATCCAGCTGATGATAAATATATCGGTTCTGATGAAGCCTGGGATAAGGCAGAATCTGCCATCCGTCGTGCTGTGGAAACCTTGGGGATGGAACACTTCGAGGGTATTGGAGAAGCGGCGTTTTATGGTCCGAAACTCGATTTTATTTTCCAAGATGCTCTAGAACGCGAGTGGCAGTTGGGTACAGTTCAGGTAGACTATAATAATCCAGAACGATTTGATTTAGAATATGTCGCTGAGGACGGTACTCGGAAACGTCCAGTGATGATTCACCGTGCGCCTTTTGGATCGCTGGAACGACTGATTGGGATTTTGATTGAGGAATATGCTGGAGATTTCCCCTTTTGGTTAGCGCCTGTACAAGTGCGGATTGTGCAAGTGAGCGAAGCGCAGTTGCCGTATGCCAAAGAGGTTGTCCAGAAGATGCGATTGTTCGGTATCCGTGCAGAAGCTGATACCAGTGGTGAACGCTTACCCAAACAGATTCGCAACGCTGAGAAGGAAAAAATTCCAGTGATGGCTGTCGTGGGTGAGAAGGAAGTAGAGTCCAACAGCCTCAGTATTCGTGTCCGTGCAGCAGGAGGGCAGTCTAAAGATTTAGGCGCAATTCCTGTGGCAGATGTGATTGAGAGAATGAAGAATGCTATTGCTAACCACAGCACCTTCTAGATGATTTGAACCGCTGATAAAGGCAGATAAATCTGGCGTCTACATCTGTTTAGTCTCCCGTTAGAGTCACTAGTTTTAACGGGAGACTAAACGAAGGAAAACAGTTGAATTAGATAAATTACGATTTATGCCGTAGATTCAACGAGAGTATGCCATGCCTTTACCCTCCCTCATACCCTCTTTTGTCAGAACTTTCGATTTGTTCTACTCAGGAGGCAAATTCGGGATATGTATTAGTTCAAGCTTGATGCCATCTGGATCTAAAAACAATACAGCATAATAACTGGGCATATAACTGTATTGGGTAGGCGGCTCGAGAATCTCTACCCCACGTTCAACTAAATACTGGTAAAGCCGATCCACGTCTTCCCGACTATCTGCACTAAAGGCAAGATGATCTAACCCAGGAGAATAACGATCATGATGCTTATTGGGTGATTCAGGATTTGATGGAGAAATAGTGATGACAGCATTAGAACTTGCCCAGAGAATGAACTGCTCTGTTTTTTCTCCCTGTTCATAACCCAGAAATCCAAGCAGCGCATTGTAAAAAGATTCGGAACGCTCTATATCAGATACACTCAAGGCTATATGATTGATAGCTCCCAATTTCACGGTTCCTTATTGCCTCCAATCTCTCACTCTTCTTAGTAGATACCCTCCTCTAAGGGAAGAGTCAAGAGCAATAAGCAAGTCAAAATCCTCCAAGCGAGCCTCCAGGTTCGGGACTCTCTCTTCCCGAACCTGGCGTGGTCAAAAGTCAATGCGTTACTTAAGCTGGGAGGAGGATGCCTGTTTTGTTGACATTGCCAAGGGGTGACTCAGCTGCTGGCTCAATCAGGGATGATAATGTTCTTTAAGCCCTTCTCTACTGCTGGGTATTGTGGATTCATCGCTTCTAGAGTATCTGCAAGGGTTCGGGCAACTACCAAGTTGCGATACCACTTTTTATTGGCAGGCACGACGTACCACGGTGCATGTTGAGTTGAGCAGTTATTAATTGCGTCCTCAAAAGCTGCCTGATAGTCATCCCAAAGCAGTCGCTCTTTGAGATCGTTGCTGGAGAACTTCCAATACTTATCGGGTTCTTCCAGCCGACTTTGCAATCGCCGTTTTTGTTCGTCTTTGGAGATGTGGAGAAAAAACTTAATGACCGTAATTTTACTGAGAGTGAGCATACTCTCGAATTCGTTAATTACGTGATATCGCTCCTGCCAAACATTTTCCGGTACTAACTTTTTTACCCGCACAATCAGAACATCTTCGTAATGGGAGCGGTTGAAAATTGCGATCATCCCTTGCTGTGGTGTTCGTTGGTGATAACGCCACAGAAAGTCGTGGCTTGCTTCTTCCGTACTAGGTGTTTTGAATGACCACACTCTGCATCCTTGGGGGTTGACACCGCTAAATACGTGCTTGATCGTGCCATCCTTACCGCCAGTGTCCATTGATTGCAGTACAATTAGCAAACTGCGCTGGTTCTCGGCATACAACCGTTCTTGGAGTGTCTGAAGGCGCTGACGCTGATAAGCGAGTTCTTCTTTAACGTCTTTCTTTGTTTGGTAGTATTCAGAGGTGTCTGGATCGATATCTGCTAAAGTGATTGGCTGACCTGGTTTTACCCGATACTGGGGATAATTAGGTTTGGGTGGCGGATTTTTCACTACTATGGTTTCTGGTGCCATCAGTGCAGCAACCTCACTCGTCGCTTTCTCAGCGGCTTTCTTTGTCTTTTTATGTTCTGCTTGAGTACTGTTGTGAGCAGAAGTAGAACCATTTTTTGATGAATGCTTTGATTTGCTCATAAAAGTTTCCTTAGTGCGAAAACTTTCGCACTCGTTGGTTGCCTGGAGATAATGGTTTAGGCAGACTGGTACAGCAGCCGACTGTGCAAACATTGCCATGCATCAGGCTTATCGACTTTTGTGATATCCCTGAGGCGATCGCTTTGGACTACCCCTTGGGTAATCGCTATCTTGAGTAGACATCTCAGGATAACTCTTCACTGATACAACAACATTGGAAACAAATATGTCCCTTGTCTCTACTGTCACCGTTAATGTCCCTGCTACGACTGCTAACCTGGGGCCAGGGTTTGACTGCATCGGGGCAGCATTGACACTTTATAACCAGTTCAAGTTCAGCCGCCTCGATCTAACGACTGAAAGACTAGCATCGGCTACTCCCCGTAGCGGTCTTCTTATTACTGTCACTGGTGCTGAACAAGAGCGGGTTATTACAGATGACAGTAATTTGGTCTACCAATCATTTGTAAAGTTGTATGAACATCTCGGTCAAACACCGCCCTCGGTGCAGATAGAGATTGAACTGGGTGTGCCTTTAGCTAGGGGATTAGGAAGTTCGGCAACAGCCATTGTGGGTGGACTAGTAGGTGCTAACCAATTGGCAGGGGAACCTTTGGACAAAACAGAGGTGATGAAGTTAGCGATCGCCATGGAAGGACACCCAGATAACGTAGTGCCGGCTTTATTAGGAGGATGTCGTCTTGCTGCCACAGGTGAGGAGGTTATGAAGACATGGGAAATTTGCGATATTCCTTGGCATAGCAATATTGTGCCAGTGATTGCAATTCCCGATTTTGAACTCTCGACTCAAGAAGCTCGCCGTGTTTTGCCGACTAACTTTAGTCGTGCTGATGCAATTTTCAACATTGCTCATCTCGGGTTGCTCTTACGAGCCTTGGAAACAGGCCGCGGTGACTGGTTACGGACATCGTTGCAAGACCGTATTCATCAGCCCTATCGAAAAGCCTTGATTCCTGGCTATGATACTGTGCAAAAGGCAGCCTTGGCAGCTGGAGCCTATGGAATGGTCATTAGCGGTGCTGGCCCTACACTACTAGCTTTAGTAGATTCCGCATCGGCACAGGCGGTGGCGGCGGCAATGGCGGATGCTTGGAAGACGCAGGGTATTGTAGCTCAAGCGCGATCGCTTTCTCTTGACACCCAAGGCGCGAGAACCTTAACCGAGTCTTTGTAAGATTGAAGACCAATGTACTGTTTAAAGAATCAACGAGCTTAGTGCTCTGACTACTCTTCCCGTTTTCCTTTATTAACATATTCTTCATAAAGAAGAAATAAAATCGGCTCCATTAAAGAGTCGATTAAGATGATGAGCATTTGAATTGGAGTATCCAATCCATTCGCTACAATCTCTACTGCCATAAAGATTAGGTATCTCTTAACAAATTCTTCATAAATACCTTATAAGCTTGTCATTACCTATATTTTTCCAGAACCTGTGATACGACTGATTAACTAGATGTATTTTTTATTACAAAATGAACAATTCAGGCTTTGAGGAGATGTGAGCCTAATTCGTTTAGTCCAGCTAGCCTTCAAAACCTAAGTTTGCCATAAGCTCAAAAAAGTTGCTTTGGCTGTTTACGCCATTTCGCTTAAGCTTTTACGCAATTTCACTGAGTATCTTCACAAAAACTATTTATATTATCGAAAAATATTAATGACAGTGACTAATTAAATGATATAGATTTGGAGAAGTCAAAGACTGATGCTGCTAACTTTCAGGTTCAGCGTTGTTTTTTGTGCAACTACTATACGAGCATCAACTTTTCAAAAAGTTCGGATGCGAATTTAACATCAATTTTTGCTCTGTTGAGAGCTTACCCACAAGCCTCCCAGTTTTGCAAAAAAATCTAGGACAAAGTCCGGAATGCGAAAGCTTCAGTTAGTAGCTTAGTGTGATTCCTCAAAAGCGAGATGCACCCATGTACCTCACATGCTAGCTGTGAAATGTATCGAATTAACGCTAGTCAGCTGTTTGTTTGTAATTGCTAACCCAGACTTGGAGGTAATATTTTGTCTACTATTCCCTTTAATCGCCCTTATGCTGTCGGAACAGAATTTGAATATATACGACAGGCGATTGAGAATGTGCATACTTGCGGTGATGGTCCCTTCACTAAGAAATGCCATGCTCTACTAGAGCAAACGTTAGGAGTTCCGAAAGCACTACTAACCACATCCTGCACCCATGCCTTGGAGATGTCAGCGCTGCTGTTGGATATCCAACCAGGAGATGAAGTCATTGTTCCATCGTTCACCTTTGTTTCAACGGTCAATGCCTTCGTGCTCCGTGGTGCCACTCCTATCTTCATTGATGTTCGCCCAGATACACTCAACTTGAACGAGGCGAAGCTGGAGCAACTGATTACACCCCATACTAGAGCCATTGTCCCTGTACACTATGCCGGGATTGGGTGTGAAATGGATGCGATTCTAGAAATAGCTGGGCGTTACAATATCGCTGTTGTCGAGGACAACGCTCATGGGCTATTTGGTAAGTACAAAGGGAAGTACCTAGGCACCTTTGGTAGTATGGCTACCCAGAGCTTTCACGAGACGAAGAACTTTAACTGTGGGGAAGGCGGCGCACTGCTACTCAATGACCCCAAGTACATCGAACGTGCTGAGATTATCCGCGAGAAAGGAACTAACCGCAGCCGTTTCTATCGCGGTCAGGTGGACAAGTACACTTGGGTAGACCTGGGTTCGAGTTATCTGCCATCCGACATGCTAGCAGCCTACTTGTTCGCTCAGCTAGAAGTCCACGAAAAAATTCAAGGTAAACGGCAGCAGGTTTGGGAGTACTACCACGAACATCTGCAAGACTGGGCGCAGGAAAATGGTGTGCGTTTTCCGATTGTGCCAGACCACTGTGACCAGGCATACCATATGTTCTACCTGCTGATGCCCTCCTTGGAGAAGCGTCAAGCTTTAATTGCCCACTTGAAAGCTCAAGACATTGTTGCTCCTTTCCACTACCTGCCATTGCACTTGTCAGAGGTGGGACGGAAGTTCGGAGGCAAGGAAGGGGATTGTCCGGTGACTGAAGATGTAAGCGATCGCTTAATCCGTATCCCCTTATACAATGATTTGACTGAAGCTGACTTAGCAAGAGTGGTTGGAGCCATCCGCGACTTTCATTGAAACGTCTAGCGGGATACTTCGTGCCCAGAAGGGAAGGGTGTGTATAGAGTCCGTAATCTTATGCACACCTTTGATATATACTCTTGTTTTCGTTACAAATCTTTTTTCTAACGGCTTCTTCTTTCTTATCCGAACGCCCTAATCCCCCATCTCTAAACGCGATCGCCGCGTTTCCTCCTGTCGCTGATGGGAAGAAACGCGGTGTTGTGTGTGAGGGTAGCTTTACAACTATCTAATTAGGTATTCATTTTTATCTATTGTGAAGATTCGATTTATCTGGGAATGTACTCTTCTCAAAGGTTCACTCATCTTAATAGAATGTAATAGTTGGCACTGCTAGGTATTTATTCTCAGTAATGTTTAGTAATCAATTTCCCTGGCTAACTACTATCATTCTGTTGCCCCTACTAGCTTCTCTGGCGATTCCCGTACTACCCGATAAAGAGGGTAGAACCGTCCGGTTGTATGCTCTTGGGGTGGGGTTAGTCGATTTTGGTTTGACAATTTATGCCTTTTGGAATCATTACGACTTACAAAATTCTAGATTACAACTCGTTGAAACGTATCCTTGGATACCACAGCTAGGTCTAAATTGGTCTTTAGCGGTCGATGGTTTGTCGATGCCGCTGATTGTCTTAAGTGGCTTAGTCACCACTCTGGCAACATTAGCCGCCTGGAGAGTTACTCGTAAGCCACGTCTGTTTTACGCTCTGATGCTGGTAATGTACAGTGCCCAGATAGGCGTCTTTGCCGCTCAGGATTTGCTCTTATTTTTCTTAATGTGGGAACTGGAGTTGGTTCCGGTGTACCTGCTGATTTCGATCTGGGGAGGTCAAAAGCGCCTCTACGCAGCCACTAAATTTATTCTTTACACGGCAGCAGGGTCTGTATTTATCCTACTAGCAGCGCTAGCCATGGCATTCTTTGGAGATACTGTCACCTTTGATATGCAACAGCTGGCACACAAGCATTACCCCATCGCCTTGGAATTGCTGCTGTATGCGGGCTTCTTGATTGCCTTCGGAGTCAAACTGCCTATTTTCCCGTTACATACCTGGTTGCCGGATGCCCACAGCGAAGCTTCCGCCCCCGTCTCGATGATTTTGGCGGGTGTGTTGCTGAAAATGGGAGGTTATGGGCTGATGCGTATGAACATTGAAATGCTTCCCCAGGCGCACATTCATTTCGCTCCAGTGCTAGCAATTTTAGGCGTAGTCAACATCATCTACGGTGCGTTGAATGCTTTTGCTCAGGGCAATCTCAAACGGCGGCTGGCTTACTCTTCAATTTCTCACATGGGCTTTGTCCTGGTTGGCATTGCGGCATTCACAGATTTAGGCATGAACGGTGCAATGCTTCAAATGCTTTCCCACGGGCTAATTGCAGCCGCTCTGTTCTTCCTGTCCGGTGTCACTTATGATCGCACCCATACCTTAGTGATGGACGAAATGGGCGGAATGGCAAAACAGATGCCAAAAGTGTTTGCCCTGTTCACCGTCGGTTCGATGGCGTCTCTCGCTTTGCCAGGAATGAGTGGCTTTGTGGGTGAATTGTCTGTATTTTTGGGCGTTACGACTAGTGAGGCTTACAGCTCAATTTTCAAGGTAGTAGTCGTCCTGTTGGCAGCGGTAGGATTAATCCTGACCCCGATTTATTTACTCTCAATGCTGCGACGGGTGTTCTACGGACAAGAAAATGCTGGACTGGTTATTGAGAAATACTTAGGTGATGCCAATGCTCGTGAAATCTTTATTACAACTTGCCTGTTAGTGCCGATTATTGGGATTGGTCTGTATCCTAAGATTGCAACCCAAACTTACGATATGACAACAGTCGCCGTCTCGGCTCAGGTTCGCCATGTGTTACCGATGATTGCCCAAGAGCACTCTCGCTTTTACTCGAGCAATTTTACAGCACCGCAGCTACCGACAACTGAGCCTCAAAAATTGCTTGGTGTTGTCAGACCTGTTCCTGGTTCACCCTAATTGTTCTCAACGTTGCAGTAGGGATAATTCACTTGCGATCACCCAATCCGTAATAATTCCTTAGTTTGAGTAAAAAGAACCCCTACCATCTAGTAGGGGTTTCCTTACTTACATCCAGCAATATCACTATGGGTGGCAGTGATTACGTACTTTATCCTGCCGTTTCTCACCCAGCCACTTTCGCGATCGCTGTTCGCTGCACACTCAACCAGAAAGGATTAAACAATGCCCGATACAGAAATATTCCGATGTTCTCTGTGCCGATGCTGAAGCGGTATTACTGGCTGATGGAATGTACTTTTGCGAGGGACCCGTTTGGGACAAATGGCACAATCGTCTCCTATTTAGCGATACAGGTGCAAATGAACATAGGGCATGGAGCGAAACTGGGGGGCTAGTGACAGTTCGTAAGCCGAGTTTTGGATGTAACGGTAACGTGTTTGACTCACAAGGGAATCTCTACACCTGCGAACATGAAACTAGAGCCATCAGCAAAACCGATATCAATGGTCAGCGGACGATTTTAGTTGAGCGTTTCGAGGGTAAGCAGCTAAACTCGCCCAACGATCTTGAGGTAAAGATTGTTGGTGGTGGCTTGTTTACAGGTCTCACCAAATATATTGTTTATTTCTAGAGTTTTGAGCTTGTTTCAGATTGCCATTAGCTATTAGCTATAGCTTAGTATTAATTATCGCCTTCCCAATCCTGACAGCTGGTCGGTCGTTTAGTTGGATCAGACTCATCACCGGGTCCGAAGGGGTGGATTCCACAAATGAGCAGATTTCCACCGAAGCTGCTGCCGTCGTAATACTTGCAGCCTTTACAAGCTAACGGCTTGGCAGGTTGAGCAGAAACTAAGCTCTCATGAAACTCATCCAATATTCGTCTTGTAGTTTCTTGAGAAGAATATTGCTGCATTCTTTGAGTCTGCATAGACTCTGTCTGCCTTGTCTGTCGGTTTTGGTAGCGGTTGCTAAATGTGTATCGTAACTGAGCCTCTGCTTCAGCTTTACGAATTGCTTTAGCCGTTTTCTCTCCCAGAAGAACAGCACTAAAAAAACCAGCAATAGATAGCCAGCCTGCTTTTACTGTGTAGTCTTGTATGCTTTCGAGAAGAGCATCCTGAACATAAACATCATCCCCTTCTCTTTGGGTATTTTGGATTACCGTTGTTGTCACAATAATTCCAAAGATCGGAAACATTGAAAACAGTGAGCAAATACCCACCAAACATACAAAGTTGTGAAGAGTTTTCCGACCTTTCACGCGTCTGTCTCCTCTAACTGTTCACTTTGGCAGGTAATTTTCTCGTATTGGTCAAGCAAGGATTGCCACCGAAATGCTAGTAGTTAGTTCAATTCTTCTGGGAATGGAGCAGTGTTCAGGATAATCTTTGAGCGTATTGTCAAGGAAACCCAAAGGTTAACACAGTGCGATCGCTACTCATAAGGAAATCGCGATCGCCGTTACAGTCCTTGCTTCAAAGGGCTTATTGATTAGAATACCAAGTTGCCTTCAGACCTGTCACTTAGCTGGCAGGGGAGCAAGGAAAACTCTCTGAGGGAAGAACAGTAATATCTTTGATGGCAACTGAGTATTAGGTTGCCAAGTAGCGCCTCAAGAAGCTTTCCAAAGATTCTAGCCTTAGATTGTAAATTGTCTCCAAGTTAATAATTTCAGCCGATGTGCAAAAAAATTCATTCGCTAGCAAAGTCCGAAAAGTACCAAGCCCTTTTCTAGCTTGGGGATTGATTAAACCCACGCCAGTCCTAATGCCATCAAAAATGAACAAAGGCGGATTAATTACAATCGGCTCCCGGTTAAATATACGCCCAAAAATGCGAGGGATATCTTCGCGCTTCAAGACATCTGGCCCCCCTACCGGAAAAATTTGATTGCGAACACCTGCAACAGAGACAGAATCAACAGCAATCTGCGCCAAATCATCGGTACTGACAATTGATGTCCGATTCTTGGAGTCACCGTTGAGCAGATAAATCCCCGTTTGCCGAAATTGTTCTGCCAGTGGGATGAGGTTCGATGCCAATCCAGCTGGGCGCAAAATGGTGTAATTCAGACCACTGGCTTGCAGGTACTTTTCCACTGCCCGTTTCGCTTTGAAGACTGGGGCATCTTCATAGCCGCGATCCGCTCCCAGCACAGAGATGAAAACGAAATGCTCGATACCATTCTCTTTGGCTTGGTCAATCAGTTCAATATTGGCTCGGTAATCTAACGCCTGGGAATCACTCCCCGAACCATGGGTACTGATAATGTACTTGACACCCCGGCAGGCTTTCTGGATATCTCTGTCTTGCCGCAAGTCACCGATAAAAATCTCGGCACCTCGATTTTCCAACTCCCCATAGCGAGAAGTAAGACGGACAAACGCCCGTACTGGTAGCTCCCGCTCTTGTAGCAGCCGCACAACACGGCGTCCAACTCCTCCTGTTGCTCCAGTCACTAAATACATAGTTCAATCTCGTCAAAGGGACTTATAAGTAGATTGTAGAAATTCAACAATGACTGGGGCATGGTCGCTAGGCTTCTCTAGCTTTCTGGGTAATATATCGATTGTGCAACTTGTCGCCTGCTCATAAAGGTTGGGCGTCAGATAGTGATGGTCGATGCGCCAACCCATATTGCGGCTGAAGGCACGGGTGCGATAGTCCCACCAAGTGAAGTGACCTCCCTCTGATGTAAATTTGCGAAAGGCATCGGCTAAGCCTACCTCTAAGACTTCTTGTAAAGCCTGGCGTTCAGCGGGGGAAGCCATGATGTGCTTGTCTCTGTCCTTGGGGTTGTGAATGTCTTGGTCTTGTGGAGCAATATTAAAGTCTCCGCAGACACACAGGGCATTGGGCTGTTTCTGCAAGAGTGCTTGCAAGTATTCTCGCAGAACTTTTAGCCAACGGAGTTTGTAGTCATATTTTTCACTACCGACAGAGGAACCATTAGGCACATAAAGGTTGACGACGCGGATATTTCCAACAATGCCAGTAATTACTCGCTTCTGTTCGTCTAAGTCTCCTACTATCTCAGTACCCAGCACGGGTGCAAATCCTGTGGTGATGTCTTCTACTGGTGTCTGACTGAAAATTGCAACGCCGTTATAGGATTTTTGCCCGGAAATATAGAGATGATAACCCAAGTCTTCAAAAGGCGATCGCGGAAACTCAGCATCTACAACTTTAGTTTCTTGCAAGCAAAGAACATCGACAGGGTTAACTTGCAACCAATCCACTACGTGAGTAAGGCGAGAGCGAATTGAGTTGACATTCCAAGTAGCGATTTTCATCATTAATTATTAGTTATTAGTCATTAGTCATTAGTAGGTGATCAGTCAAACTTTCAACTTGCGGTTCTACCAATGACCAATGACCCATGACCAATCTAGATTTTACAACTCAAATCTCCAGCCTTTTGGGTAAAGCGGAGGTTCTCGCCATAGTCCACGGGACAGTCAATGACCGTCGGGACATCTTGCTCCAGTGCCGTTTTCAGGATAGGAATCAAGTCAGCTGTTGAAGTCACGCGGTAGCCTTTGAGTCCCATACTCTCAGCAAATTTGACAAAATCTGGATTGCCGAAATGCACAAATGCTGATTCACCGAACTGATTGTTTTGCTTCCATTCAATCAAACCATAGCCGCCATCATTGAAGATCAGAGTAACAAAAGGGGTACCTACCCTGAGTGCTGTTTCTAGTTCCTGGCAGTTCATCAGGAATCCTCCATCGCCAGTGACAGCAACGACCTTCCGGTCAGGATGAACGAGTTTTGCGGCGAGCGCTCCCGGCATGGCAATCCCCATCGCCGCAAACCCATTGGAAATAATACAGGTATTGGGGCGATCGCAGTGATAGTGACGTGCCATCCACATTTTATGAGCACCGACATCAGAAATCACAATATCCTCTGGACCCATTACCTGGCGTAGGTCATAAATCAGTTTTTGCGGCTTAATGGGAAAGCCATCATCATTGGCATAATATTCGTAGTCCTCCCGGATGTCTGCTCGTAGATCTACGGCATGGGGTATAGCTTTACCCTGTCGATCTGCCTGCTTCATGATTTCAGCCAGCGAATCCGAAATATCTCCAACTACTTCCACTAAAGGAATATAGCTGCTATCAATCTCTGCCGGGGTTATGCCAATGTGAATAATCGGAATCTTGCCCTCATGATTCCACTTTTTAGGAGAATATTCAATCAAGTCATAGCCGACTGCAATAATCAGATCAGTTTGATCGAATGCACAGGTAATGTGGTCACGCTGTTGCAATCCTACCGTCCACAACGCCAGAGGATGAGTGTAGGGAATAACACCTTTACCCATGAAGCTATTAACGACCGGAATATTCATCCGAGTTGCAAACTCGGTTACTGCCTCACTGGCATTAGCACGAATTGCTCCGTTTCCTACCAGGATTAAAGGATTTTTCGCCTTAGAGATAGCGACAGCGGCTTTGCCTATACTGCGGAAAGATGCGTAGGTTTTTTCCCGGCTATCTTTCGTCAGAGGTTGACCGCTTACTGGCATCGCAGCAATGTTTTCTGGTAAGTCAATGTGAACCGCCCCTGGTTTTTCACTCTGCGCGATTTTAAATGCCTTACGAACGATTTCTGGTGTGTTGCTAGGGCGGACAATCTGAGCATTCCACTTGGTTACAGGCGCAAACATAGCGACCAGATCCAAGTACTGGTGGGATTCAATATGCATTCGGTCAGTTCCTACCTGACCTGTAATTGCTACTAGCGGTGCTCCATCCAGGTTGGCATCGGCAACGCCAGTCATTAAGTTAGTTGCTCCTGGACCGAGTGTGGAAAGGCAAACCCCAGCTTTACCAGTCAGCCGTCCATAGAGGTCTGCCATGAAAGCTGCGCCCTGTTCGTGGCGTGTTGTAATGAACTGGATTGAAGAGGTTCTTAGTGCTTCTAGAACGTGCAGGTTCTCTTCCCCAGGCAGTCCAAAAACATATTCAACTCCTTCGTTTTCCAGACAACGCACCAATAGTTCCGCTGTGTTCATCTCGCCCATTTCACTTCCCCTGTGTATTCATTTGTATTGAAGTTAAGGATTTGTTTGGAATGATGATTTTTTCAACCTTAGCCCCTACTTCAGTCCACCCTCCGTAACTCCTGTTACTTCACTAGGGCTTTTGAGTCTTGCTCCATTTCAGAATCAATTCTGCTCTGTTGTTACGACAAAGAGAGCGCCACTAAAAGTCAACGCTTATAGAACTCGACAGTCGCTCTCCTTGCCATCTTTTTAAAGAACTTCGGTTTTGAGCCTTGTAGGAGCCTAGTGTAATACATCCCTAAAATTCAAGGTGTTGGAGGGAATCAAATATCTTGATTACTTGACCCAGACGGTCTTGATGTTGACAAACTCATGGATGCCTTGACTGCCTAATTCTCGCCCATATCCAGAACGCTTGATTCCACCAAACGGTAGGCGCGGGTCAGATTTGACTAAGCCATTGATGAAGACAGCACCGGCTTCGAGTTCGTCAATTAAGCGCTGCGCTTCCTCCTGATTGGTTGTCCAGGCGCTTGCTCCTAGTCCAAAAGATGTTGAATTCGCCAGCTTAATCGCCGCATCAATATCAGGCACCCGGAATAGTAGCGCTACTGGTCCAAAAAATTCTTCTTGGTCAGCAGGCGTCCCGGCCGGAAAGTCTGCCAGAATTGTGGGCAGATAGAAGTTACCGGGGCGATCGGATAGGCGATGTCCGCCAATCAGAACTTTTGAGCCTTTTTCGATGCAAGCTTGGACTTGTTGGTCTAAGTCTTCGAGGATGCCAGGAGTTGCTAAGGGACCAATATCGGTGTTTTCATCCATTGGGTCACCGATTTTGAGCGTCTGGAATTTCTCTTGCATGCGTTGCTCAAATTTATCGGCGATCGCATCTACGACAATAAACCGCTTGGCGGCAATGCAAGATTGACCGTTATTGAGCAGCCGAGCTGCAACCGCTGTTGACACGGCGGCTTCTAAATCTGCACTTTCCAGAACAATAAAGGGATCGCTCCCCCCAAGCTCCAGAACAGTTTTCTTAATTTGCTTACCAGCTGCTGCGGCTAGACTAGCACCGGCTAGCTCACTACCTGTTAACGTGGCGGCTTTTACTCGCTGATCGTTAATAATGGCTTCAACTTGGTTGGCACCAATTAATAGTGTCTGAAAAACGCCTTCTGGAAATCCTGCTTGTTTGATAATTTCTTCAATTGCCAATGCACATTGCGGGACATTTGAGGCGTGCTTCAGCAAGCCTACATTTCCCGCCATTAGAGCTGGTGCCGCAAAGCGGAATACCTGCCAAAAGGGAAAATTCCACGGCATTACGGCTAAAATCACTCCCAGTGGTTGGTAACGCACGAAGCTCTGGCTGGCATCCGTGGATGCTGGGACATCAGCAAGAAATTCAGCCGCGTGTTCAGCATAGTAGCGGCAAACCAAAGCACATTTCTCTGCCTCGGCGATCGCACTTTTGAGGGTTTTACCCATTTCAGTGGTCATAATCTTGCCGAAGCTTACCTTATCGCGCTCTAAAATTTCAGCGGCTTCCTTGAGCCATTCGGCTCTTTGAGTCATTGGCGTTTTGCGATATTGCTCAAACGCCTGTTGCGCTAGTGTTAATTTGCCTTGAATTGACTCACTGCCCAGTGGCTCAAAAGTTTTGATAGTTTCCCCAGTTGCTGGGTTAATTGTGGCGATACCCATTGCCTCGCTCTCCTATCCCACACTAGATGGGAATAGCCGTTTAACCCCAGTCTACTGCGCGTATTAGTGCCAAGGGCTTTTCTTGTAGAGACCTTCACACATACTTCAACCTGTATCAATTATGAAAACAATGACAACAAAAATGTAAATTTTTCGACAAATTCCTATAAGCCTATACGTGACTTTACATATAAATTATTAAAAAAATCTTTAGTTTTGTATAATTTGCAATATAATAAATAATCTATAAACACTAGTACATCACGGCCCAGATGAGCCTACTATCTGAAACAAGCTCAAAAGTCTATAGATAAAGCTTTTTGACTTTTGACTTGCGCCTAGCACTCTGGTGCTAGCTTGAAAAGCCTTTTCCTTGATTCCAAGCAAAGACTTGACAACCTAGCGAACTCACTCTAGTACAAACTCATATCGAGCGCCATCCAGCCGCTCAGAGAGTGCATTGTCCACTCTTTCGGTAAGAGTGAAGACCGTCCTCAACATTTCCCGAAGGCAATATGGATGACTTCGAACTTTACCCTTGTTGTAAGCTAAAGTCGAGCGGTATTATTGGTGGTCAACACTCTACGGCGGTCAAGCCTTCAATATTGGTAGTCGATGACGACGAAGACAACTTGCTACTGATGGCTTATATACTGGAGCATCTTCACTGCTCGGCGCTTACAGCTAGTGATGGGTTGAGCGCTTTGTCGCTAGCCAGAATTTATCAGCCCGATTTAATTTTGTTAGATGTTCTCATGCCATACATGGATGGCATGGAAGTTGTCTCTCAACTTCGGAAAGACTCGAAAATCAGTAGAATTCCTGTTATTGCCGTGACAGCCTTAGCCCTAGCAGAAGACAGAGGGCGTCTTCTGCGAGCAGGCTTCAATGACTACATTAGCAAGCCCTACATGCTAGAAGATATTGAAGTCACAGTGCAGCGTCATCTCCGCTTGCTAGCGACTATTTCTTGATTTTCGGAACCGAGTCCGGGTTGCGAACCACTGGCGTGTTTTCCAAGACAACAATAATGCCAGTACGACCAGTTTCTATGGTGGCATCGCTCAGGAGGTCAAGAACACTAGCACCAAGCACTTCCTCAATCAACGCCTTAAGTTCGGGTTTGATTGCTTCATCCAATTCTGAGCGAACTTGTTCTGCCAATTCAGTTTGGCCATGATTCGCTAGCAGTTGTTCTGGTGGGGTGATCGAATTTTCGATAATTATTGCTAGCTTTTCATCAAACAGTTGGCATGTCACCTTTCCCGGTTGATGTCCTAAGTGATCGCGGTAAAGAGCTTGGAGCCGTTGAGAAAGTGAGCGTTCTAGCTGCCCTCGCGTAGGCTTGGACGACTCCTGAGTCATAGTAGGACAATGTTTCCAAGTAAAAGTATCTAAAGACATATGTTAAAGATTATTATTCAACAATTTGGGCATTACTGCTCCTAGCTTCTTAAGACAATTGAGAAATTTTCTGGAATTGTGAACTAGAAGCGTGTTCTGCCTCTATATTACTTGTCGGTTATTGGGATAGGGTAAAAAGAGATCGCGAATCACTTCACTGAGAGGGGAGAGAGGCAAGTGGAGAGTAGTGAGTGGATAATGAGGATACCGAGAAATTTAGCCTACGCGTTTGCTCGTTGCCGCTGTCTTTAGGTAAGGAGTTTCTCTCGCCTCCCCTTCAAATTAATTTCTGCTGCCACTAATGGCTTAGTTAACAAAACGACATAAATTTATAAAATTCTAAGCTTTGGCTAGTAATGCAAAGCAATCATGTAGTTTTAGCGTTTAGGTTCATCTTTTTGTTATTTTAAAGTAAAATATGTTTTCTAACGGCAATTTTTATTGACAAATCTCAATAAGACGAACAAGTCTTATATCAGCTCAGTTCACGTACAAGCCAGTCTGCATTAAGCGCCGCGTCGCCGCTTGTTGAGTGCCTTGTCCGCATTGCTATTGAGGATTGTCTGACGAGCCTTACGACTTCCCTGGAGCAAAAGGTGGATATGGAACTTTCCATTGGCAGCAGCGATGAGCCTACTGCCGGACAGCGATTGGTTTTGGTTGTAGAGGACAATGAAGATAACTTATTCCTTCTGGTCTTCGTGATTGAGCAGCTGGGTTGTGTCTTGCTCACTGCCGCCGATGGTCAGACGGCTTTGGATTTAGCGCAACGTCATCAGCCATCTCTGATTTTGCTGGATATGATGCTACCCGACATCGACGGCATGGAAGTTTTATCTCGCCTCAGGCAGAACCCGTCTACGTCAGGGATTCCAATCATCGCGGTGACTGCAATGGCAAGAGCTGATGATCGAGAGCGCATCTTAGCCGCTGGGTGCAATGAGTACGTGACTAAGCCTTATGCCGTTGATGAGCTGGAACTGTTGCTGAAAAAATATCTTAGTTCATTTGAGACTTAAGCTTCAACCGATTGAGGATAGATCAAGATCTTATAGGTATCCGGCGTGGGAGCGATCGCTTTTTTGACAGCAACGGCTAACTGTTGGAGAGGGTAGCGATCGCTAATTAAAGCATCCACATCAATGCGCTGGTTGAACACAATGTCAGTTGCTAGAGACTGAAGTCGGTAAGAGGAACTGTAACTGCCCATCAAGTCAATTTCCCGACGATACAGAATATTGGGATTAATGGGGATTTCTATCTCATCAGGGAATTCAGCAAAAAACAGAATCTTGCCGCCTTTGCGCGTACAGTCCAAGGCTTGGAAAAAGGCTTTCTCACTGGGAACAGCCAACAAAGTTGTGTCAACTCCCATTCCCTCAGTCAGAGAGAAGACTTGACGTTGCAAATCTGGGTCACGAGCATCAAAGGCAGCTTCAGCACCGACGGCACGAGCTTTTTCTATGCGAGTAGGGATGAGGTCAGTTGCGATCGCTCTAGCACCGAAGTACTTCACCAGCATAATAAACATCAGCCCAATTGGACCAGCCCCCGTCACCAAGACCGTTTGACCCGGAGAAACTTGCGCTTTTTTGACAGCCTTGAGGCAGCAATTCGTCGGCTCAACAAAACTGGCTTGTTCAAAACTGACACCATCTGGAATCGGGATCAGTCCTCCGTTTTGTACAATATGTCCCGGCACCTTGACGTACTGGGCGAAACCGCCGCCACTGGGGGTAAACCCAGCCGTTGTCGTGATATTCTTGTAAACCTCGCACATTGAGAAGTTGTCATTCAAACAGTAGCCACAGCGCATACAAGGAATGTGGTGCATTACCACAACGGGTTGCCCCACCTGCCAACCCGTGACATCCTCTCCAACAGCCGCAATTACCCCAGCGGTTTCATGCCCATAGATACGCGGTGGGTCGTAGAGAGGATAGCAAATCTTTTTGATATCCGACTGGCACAAGCCCACGACGCACACTTGTACCAGCACCTCATCCGTTTGCAGTTCTGGTACTGGCACCTCTTCATAATTCAGCTGATTAACGCCTCGGAATACTTGTGCTTTCATGATGCTTCCTTGAAACCTCCGCGATTTTAGACTTTATCACTATTGGAGCTTGGGACTGATGATTAGCGATTAGCCATTAGCAAAAAACCAGGAGTTGAGTTGTGACGGATATTTACCCAAATGGTATAACGACTGATGTCTTGGTGGTTGGAGGTGGGACTGGCGGTACCGCAGCAGCTATTCAAGCGGCGCGTCAAGGCGTCCGAACCATTCTGGTAAGTGAAATTCCTTGGTTAGGGGGAATGCTGACCTCTGCTGGTGTCGCAGCACCCGATGGCAATGAACTATCAGCCTTTCAGACAGGTTTGTGGGGAGCGTTTCTGCGGGAACTAAAGCAGCGACAAACGGGTGGATTAAACAACAGCTGGGTCAGTATGTTTAGTTTCGATCCCCGCATCGGTGCAAAGCTACTTGCCGATTGGGTGCAGCAACTCCCCAACCTCCAGTGGATTGCTGGACAGACCCCCGTAGAGGTTTTGCGACAGGGCAGTTGCATTACTGGCGTCCGGTTTGAAGATGTCATCGTTAAAGCCAAAGTAACGCTAGACGCCACGGAACTAGGAGATGTGTTGGCAATGGCTGAGGTGCCGCACCGCTGGGGTTGGGAACTGCAATCTGAGTTTGGGGAGCCTAGCGCACCGGTTGCCTCTAATGAGCTGACACAACGGTATCCGGTGCAAGCTCCAACTTGGGTAGTCATTCTCAAAGATTTCGGCAATACACTCGCCGCCCCAGAAATTCCACCTCCTCCTCAGGACATCCCAGAGCAATTTATTGGTGCCTGGGAAAGCTACGGAGCAGAGCAGTTTCTCAATTACGGACGCTTACCTGGGAGTCTATTTATGATTAACTGGCCTGTGCGTGGTAATGACTACGGTGAAGGTGTCGGGCGCTTAATGGAATCTAGAAGCCAGCGTCAGCAGTTTCTTCAGGAAGCACGCTGGCACACGCAAAGTTTTGCTCGTTTTATCCAAACTCAACTAGGGCGTCGTTACGGTTTAGCCGACAACATCTTCCCCCACTCCCTATCCTCACTAAAGCTCCGGCCTACTCCCTACGCCCCATTTGCCGGAGGCGCTTACGCACTACATCCTTACTATCGCGAAAGCCGACGCCTTAAAGGGTTGGTTACAGTTCAAGAGCAGGACATTTTGCCGATAACTGGGGGACAAGTAGCATCTTTACCCGTGGATGCAGCTGGACAGGGAAGTGGCATTGCTGTGGGTAACTACGCCAATGACCATCACTATCCTGGTATCAATTTTCCCTTAACACCGAAATCGCTGCGTTGGGGTGGGCGCTGGACAGGAACGCCCTTTTCCATTCCTTATAGTTGCCTGGTGCCAGTCTCAACAGATGGACTTCTGGTCTGTGAGAAAAATATCTCTGTATCTCACATTGCCAATGGTTCGACCCGGTTACAACCGATGGTGATGAACATCGGTCAAGCGGCGGGAATGGCGGCCGCGTTGTGCGTAAACAGGGGTTGCCAGCCTAGAGATTTACCTGTGAGGTGTATTCAAGAAGCCTTATTACAAGACCGAGTTGCCCCAGCAGCAATTATTCCTCTGTTTAATTTGCCATGCAATCATCCTGACTGGCTGTACTGGCAACGCTATTATCTGGACAACCCAAAGGACTATCCATCGACGGGGAATGTCAAGGCTAGTGGTCAGTGGTCTTCGAGTGCGCTTCCTATGCCCCAAATGAATTGGGGCATCCAGCGTCGGTCAGTAGTCAGTGGTCAATGGCAAGAAGAAGGGACTGACAACGAACAACTGATACAGGGAGAATCTGTAATCGCTTTCATCGGCATTTTTCAATGCCACGATGAGCAGGACTACACGATTACCCTTACTGAGCCAGCGGTTCATGCTAGTCAAACCTGGACACTGATTACATTGCAACCAGAAGTAGACAAACAACTAAAGACTTTTACAGACCAACAGCGCCTCACAGTGTGGGGACATCTCAATAGGTCAGGTGGCTGGCTGGTAATAGAAAAGATTGATGCTGCGTAATACGTAGGTAACCAGCTTACCATCAATCTGCATGACATCAACTAAACTTCAACGAAAGTTTTTCCTGATGCCTTAGTCAGAGCTGCGTATCAGGGAGTAGAAACCTGACACAGACATCTGCTATGCGCATTTACACCTCTGTTCTCGTTCAACTGCTCTCTGTTGAAACCAACCAAGAAAACGATAAGTCCCCCCACCGGGGTAGCGGACGATAAAATCCAGATACTACCTGGTTGATGGTGAACCAGCAAGATTGATGCAAAACAATGCAGTGACCAAGACGCTCTTCCCTTCGCCTAGAATTCTCGTAGGGAAGCGGCACGATCGCGGCTAACAGTGGGCAACGTTTCCGGTGTGGGGAGAGTAACCTACTGCACTAACTCCATAACCTGTTAACGTTTGAACTTGCCCGTTACTAACGATGGCAACAGTCGGATAACAAGCTAATTCACAGAAGTATAGCTTATCATCAATCTCTCTAGAGTCAACTATCATTCTACTGGGGTTTTTCCTGAAGCTCCAGCAAGTAGTCCGTATCACTAACTAGAAACTGTGATACGGACTTTCGCTATGCACTTTTACAGATCCATTCGTTTGTTGAGCTTGGTGGGAATCTCACTTTGTGTGGCTTCCCAGCTTTTTGCTTACTCGGCAACTACTCAACCGCAAGCTACTACCTTCAATCAACTGGTAGCGGCTAAAACTCGAATAGAAAAAGATCCGTCTCCTCATGGGGGCAGTAGGCGCACCCGCACCTTCTCTCGGTCACATCAAATCCTGATTTTTCAGGATATGATATAAAATTCGTTGGAAGAATTCAACCTCCCTCCGTTTTCACCCGTAGCGGTAAGACGTCTTCCAGCTATAGATTTCGCCTCTAGTTTTCTATAATTAGAGAGAAATCCGCTTCAAACATTAGGGTGCTTTGAGCAAGCGCATGTTCCACTTTGTGAGTTGCACTCACTGACTCGGTGAAATGGTGAGCCAAGTCACTAAGAATAAAAAATAACACACCCATGCGATATGACCGCCCCTATGATGATTAACCATATCGATCTGATCAAAAGCCTTAGCCCCAGCGCAATGGATCAGATCATGCTTTACCTGGCATTCAGCGCGATGAGAACCAGTGGACACCGACATGGGGCGTTCCTGGATGCAGCGGCAACCGCTGCCAAATGTGCAATATATATGACCTACTTGGAACAGGGTGAGAATACCCGGATGACGGGTCATTTACACCATATTGAGCCAAAACGGGTCAAGGTAATCGTTGAGGAAGTCAGACAAGCCTTAACTGAAGGGAAACTGTTGAAGATGCTGGGTTCTCAGGAACCTCGCTATTTGATTCAATTCCCCTACGTCTGGATGGAACATTATCCTTGGCAACCAGGGCGATCGCGTATCTGTGGTACTAGCCTCAATTCCGAAGAAAAGCGATACATCCTAGAAAAACTCCAAGACAATCTACCAGATGCTCAGGTCGTTAATTCCCTACAGTTTTTGGAATTAATTGAATTTCTGCACACTCGATCTCAGGAAGATTTGCCCAAAGAGCAACGTCTACCTTTGAGTGAAGCGATGGCTGAACATATCAAGCGTCGCTTGCTCTATTCAGGGACTGTAATGCGAGTCGATTGCCCTTGGGGATTGCCTTACTATGCTCTGACTCGTGCGTCTTACTCCCCAGCAGATGGAAAAGAACGGACTTATACCATGGTGGAGGATACGGCACGGTACTTCCGATTAATGAAAGAATGGGCAGACCGTCAGCCGAATGTGATGCGGGTGCTGGAAGAATTAGATATTCCGTCAGAGCAGTTTGAGCCTGCAATGGAAGAACTAGACGAAATTATCCGCGCTTGGGCGGATAAGTATCATCGTGTCGATGGTGAGCCATTTATTCTACAGATGGTTTTTGGACCGAAAGTAGATTAGAAGGATGAAGGGTGAAGTGGAGTGCTCAAAGTCTGTACTTCCCATTTTTTAGTACACTCCTTGAGCACTGCTATGCAATCCCTTTTCTACCTTCATTAGTTAATACTTTTTTCAACCCAAGCTTAACCATCGCCATGTTAAAGCCAGAAGTCCTGCTGCGATCGCACCGATCAGCGTATTGATAACATTCACGACTTCATTCGTCATCCAGTCAAATTTTGATTGCAGTGTTGCACCAATCACACTCTCCAGATTGGTGGCAATAAAAGCCGAAACTACACAAAAAGCAACACCTGTCAAGTCAATCAAACCAACACCCCAACCTACAAAAGCGATCGCGGCTGATGCCACAAATCCTGCCAGTGTTCCCTCTAAGCTGATAGCCCCTTCGGTTCCTCGTGCCACGGGCTGTAATGTGGTAATGAGAAACGTTCGCTTTCCATAAGCTTTGCCCACCTCACTAGCACTGGTGTCTGAGAGCTTCGTAGAAAAACTGGCTACATAAGCAAGTAGCAACAACTTTTGATAAAAACCCCCAACGAAGATTGTTCCTACAGCACACAGTGCCCCTGTCAGAGCGGAACCCCAGACATTCTCCGGTCCCCTGGCACCCGATCGCTTCTCTGCAATGCCTTCGGCTTGTTTTTGCTCCATGCCGACGCGTGTAACAGCAGACCCCACCAGAAAGTAGAACATCACAACTAGGTAGCCCTGCCAGCCAAGAGTTCCCCAGACCAGGACACCCAGCACCCAAGCGTGGATGAGTCCAGCTGGAGTGAGTAACTGCTTAGGGGCAGCCCACGCGATCGCCAATAAAACTGTGTTTAATCCAACAGCAACCAGCCAAGGATTCAAATCATAAATAGTAGACAGCATAATCTTGTAGACCTTGAGAGCTTCTAATTAGTTGGCTCTTCTTTAGTATCTCGTAACCTGAGCGACCTAGAAGCAAGCAACTGTTTAGTTTCCTGCAAAAGTTCTTCTAGTCCAGCATCCTTAGCGAAAAAAGCATCAGCTTCTGGACAAATTTTCTTGCCAAGTTCCAAATCTGTCTTACCAATAAAGGCTGAAGAAAGAACTAATATGGGAGGATTAACCAAAGTATTTTTTAAATATTGAATGAGTTCACAGCCCTCAATCTCATCTTCATAAATAGCTGGGGGAATTGAGTAGTCTACAAGAACTAAATCATACTCCTTTGAATGAGGTAGAAAGTAACACACCTTTGTAAACGTAAATACTTCAAAATCTTTTCTAAAAAAGCGCTGAACCGCATAACACCAACTTTTGTCATCATCGACTACAGCAATCTTATACATGGTTTAGTCAAATTATATTAAGCAAAAACAGGATTTCAAACCTCAGGCAATTGACATAGCTTGTCAATTAATTCTAAAAGTGCCTTATAGTCTGTAATTGGTTTAAGACAAAATTCATCAGCTTGTGATATAAAAAGAAGAGTTTGCCGCTCATTTGTCATGGCATAGGCTGTTAGCAACATAATGGGAATATGAGCTGTAGAAGGTTGAGTTTTTAGAAAACGACATAGTTCAGCTCCAGTGACTTCTTGCCCCTGCCACTGTGCTCCTGGCAGGTTGATATCCATCATTACCAAGTCCACCATCCCAGATTCACACTGCTGAATTATTTCTGTGGGTTCATCGGTAATGGCAACTTTATGGTTCCCAAGACGCTCAATTAATTTAGCAGTTCCCTTTGCCAGAATGTAATCATCATCAACAATCAGAATATTCAAATGCCTTCTCTATCACTTATTTAAGGTGTCTCGTAAATCAGAATATTCAAATGCCTTCTCTATCACTTATTTAAGGTGTCTCGTAATCTTGAGTTTTATCAGGTAATGTAAATGTCACCGTTGTCCCCTGACCCCTACCCGGACTATCTAACCAAATTTGACCTCCCATCAATTCTACTAAACGCTTGCAAATGGCTAAACCCAGACCCGTGCCACCATAACGCCGTTTAACTGAGCCGTCTGCCTGAACAAATGGCTCAAAAAGAATATCTCGTTTGCTAATGTCGATCCCAATACCGGTGTCAGAAACTGAAATTTCAATTGAAGGTTCATTGGCTCTTTGGATTGCCTTTACACGAACTTGCCCTTTTTCAGTAAATTTAAAAGCGTTAGAGAGTAAGTTAGTCAGCAGCTGTCGAAGTTTGATTTGATCGGCATAGATGCTATCAACTTCGCACTCAATAATCAGGTCAATGCCCTGGCGACGGCTATCTAAATAAAAGAGTTTGCGTTGCTCTTCCAAAAGGGGGGGCAGCATCACAGTTTCCCAGTTAACCGTCATGCGACCTGCTTCAATTTTGGCAATATCTAAGACATCATTGATGATGGCGACCAGATTTTCTGCTGATTGATAAGCAACTTCAATGTATTCCTTTAATTCTTCCTCGTTGTCGTAAAACCCTTCTTTGAGCAGTTTTAAATAATTCAGAGTAGAGGCTAAGGGTGTGCGCAATTCATGACTAGTAGACGACAAAAAGTCAGATTTCAAGCGACTCGCTTCCTCAGCTTCAGTCCGGGCAATATTCAGTTCTTGGTTTCGCATTTCTACGAGGAGACGCTGCTCATGCTCGTACTGGTAGAGGCGATTTTGCATCACGGCTAGGATCAAGTGAGTTCCCAAAGACCGAACAAATTCAATTTCTTCATTAGTCCATTCACGCGCTTGCCCCTGTTTTAGCTCTCGCCAAGCTTCAAAGGAATTACGTACCTGATTATTCCGCTCATCTGGATCGAATTTTCCTGCCCAAATAATGTCTGTATCTATTTCATTGCGGAAAATACTCAAGCAGCCAAAGCTCTGTTTACCATATTGCAGGGGCATGACTAGCAAACTACGGATCGGGGTAGGTCGAAACTGAGGAGCAAGTGCTAGTAGTTTCGGTTCTTGGTAGATATCGGTGATCACCTTGAGCCTCGCTTGTTGGTCATCAGTTGTCCGAAATCCTGACTCAGAAGAATACTCTACTTCCCTATCTTCCTTTTGCACCTCATAGTGAGCAGTTAGTAGTTTTTTCCAGAAGGGAAAATTTTCTAGCAATGCGGGTTTACCCGTGCCTGATAGCCCAGGTTGAACACCATAGGTATACAGTTGGGCTGTCTTGTCACCGCTAGTTGGGGTAAGATACAGCCGACCTCCAGAACCTTGAACCGCTTTGACAACAGCTTCTAGAACAATTTGGAGGACTTGTTGGATTCTCAGCGAAGAGTGCAGGAGAGTGGAAATTTGATTAAGAAACGCCTCCCGCCGCACTTGTTCGCGAGCTTGGCTGAGAAGATGGGATTGCGCGATCGCGATCGATACTTGATCCGTCACCCGTTGAACAATTTGCAGCGCCTCCTCTGAGAAAACCTTGGCTTCAGAATGATGGGATACCAATAATCCCCATAAATTCTCGTGATACAGGATTGGCATTACTAAAGAAGACTGTACCCCCATCGCCGTTAAATATTCCACATGACAAGGGTCAACAGGGCGCTGGAGAATATCTTCAATCGCGTGTTCCCGAACCTCTTCAATGGTTAGATCTCCAGTTGTTTTTGGATAATCACTGCGGCTAAGGGTAATGCGCTGGCCAGGAATATCCACAATCGAGCGCTGACGTGCTTTGACAAACATCTCGCGGGCAGAGGGAGGAATGTCTCCGGCGGGAAAATGCAGATTTAGTAGCGATGGTAGGCGATTTTGGTGAACTGATTCGGCGATGACTTGTCCTGTTGCATCCGGCGCAAAGCGATATATTTTGACTCGATCTGTGTCCAAAAACGAGCGCACTTCGGCTACAGTGGCTGACAAAATTTCTTGCAGTTCCAACGATTGGCGGATACGGTTGATCATCCGATTCAACAAAAGATTCGGCATTTTGGTTGGATAACTCCTTACTTACGTCCGGTCATTCCCTTAATTGTGCGGATGAATACTGTTTTACTTAACTTAATTAGTCTTTATTAAGCAACAGACGCTAACATGCCTCAAAAGTCAGGAGTCAAAAAGTCTTTGAGCATAAGGTGTTCAACCGATTGTAAGTGAGTCACTTATTTTTGCAAGTCTGCACTAGTTTTATACCTCAACCCGATCAACTTGTCAGGGTGAGCGATCACTCCACTCTCTACACCACACAAGATCTGCCACAGTTTAGTAACTCTCGTATGCAGAAGCGGTAAAAACACCTCTCTTAACGAGAGGCGTAAAAAAAGAAACTCCTAATTCAGGTTTACTCAGAAAATGTGAAAAATTCGTGAATGATGGGCAATATGTAGTAAAGAGGCACGCTCAAAATTTACAAAACGAGAGGGAATTTGGCAAGTTCTCCCTTAAAATTTTGGTTAACAACGAGCTGCTAAAATCGGCTCAGAGAGTGCGGCTGCTACTGCCTTGAGACATCGCTCATCTGTCAGCATCCAGGAATGGAGGCGAATAGGCAACATTATCTCTTTACCTATCGGCATCTGAGAACTCTTTGGCGGCACAATCATCAAATCGTAAGGCGTCCAGATCACGGTGAAGTTCAAGCGTCCCAACATTGCCGCGTCTCGATTTAAATCCTGTAGAAACGCGCTGTCTGTACGCATCTGAGCACAGCCAGGACGCCAAGAGAGGTAGCCTGCCAAGGTGCCATTGTTGGGCGATGAGATGCTAATGAAGCGCTGCACTCGCTCTATACCCCCCAATCGTTGGATGTAATAGCGAGATACAATTCCACCCATGCTGAAGCCAATTAGATCGAGCGGTTGTTCGGGGTCAAAGGTCTTAGCTACATAATCAGCTACTTGCACCGCCAACGTGTCAAGACCGAGGTTTCCGTTATTGGGTATCAGGTTGAAGCTATATACTGACCAACCTAGTCCACTTAAGTAGGCAGACATTCTCCAAAAAACAGCTGTCGTATCGCTAAGTCCGTGAATCAGCAATACGGGATTGCGTACACTTTCTGAACGTTGAGCATACTTGCTGGCACTATTCATAATTTGATGCCGTAACGTGCTTAACTTCAGCTTAGACATCCGCTACCGATCGCGATCGCTGATCTGGTACAGTTTGCCTCAGTGAGCTGAGCTGGCAAGGTCAACAAGAGATGATTGTAACTATACTTAAATTAACCTTAAACTTTTACCCAGTAAAATCTAAGCAAGTGTACTTACGGAGATTTTAGCGTAAACTTTTGTAAAGAAGATTCTGGCGAATCTTGCACTGGTACACCGTAAAAACTCATAATTCAATCTGGCTGTAACTTTTGGGGAAGCTTCATCGAAGAAGTATTCACTCCAGATCGCAGTCGTAATAATAGTTTTGTATCAAAGTTGGAATAGTCTGCTCCCATCTTTGGCAACTCAGTTGAATTCAGCTAAAAGCACAGGAGTATTTGTAAATGTTTGGTTTTATCAAAAAACTGTTCGGTGGAATTGCTGCCTTCTTTGGTGGAATTCTTGGTGGTGGCAAAAAATCTCAGGGCGATACGTCAATCGCGCCTAAACCTAAAAAATCGAAAGGATACTTCTTGGAGTTGGACGAATCTGGAAATACTCAGCCAGCGACCGAAGCCAAGAAGCCAGAGCAAGCCAAGAAGCCAGAGCCAGTAAAAGCAGACTCGCAGGCTAACGCCAAGCAGCCGGAACCGGCGCAGGCAGCGGTAGCGACGCTGGAACGACCCAAAGCCGGAGATCCGGAACCTGTCACAGAAGTACCGTCTGGAAACGGAAAGGTCAAAATCGAAGCTCAGCCCAACCCACCAGCGCCAGCTCTCAATGGTAAGGTTGAACCTAAGACTGAAGGTACGTTTGCTCCCAACTACTTGCTTCCACGCGCTAGCAACAGTCGGCGGCGTCCTGGCCCTAGCATGGATATGTTCCGAGATATGGCGCGTCAGGTAAAAACGCCTAACTAGTGCTAAAGGCTTTTCTAACTGTTTGAGGCATTTTTGAGAAAAACCAGTCCACTGTACAACTGAAAGGCTGGATCCCAAGGCGTATCTTCACGGCGAAGCAAGTTGATGTGAGAGGGGAGGTGGCTCAGCATTTCTCTGAAATCTAGGGCTGTTTCGGCAAAGTGATTGAAATCCGACCAAACTGGGATCTGGGGTAGGTGACGGTTAAGAAAATCTAGCAAGTTGTTCCAATTTATTCTGGTGGTCACTTGGTGCAGGGGAGGCGAAAACGTCTCCCCTTTTAACGTATTTTCCTGTGGTGGCAAAAGCCCTATTCCTTTCTGAAACTGATAGTGGCGATCGCATATCCGGAGAATACTGCCTCGACCTGGTAAATGCAGGTCGCAAAACTGAACATAATCTAGTGTCTGCGTTTTACGCTGTAAATTACGGCGTGCATCCAGATCTACAACTTCGTCAAAAAGCGGTAGGAGTCCTTCCACTCTCTGCGCTACTTCTGACCAACTGAAGGAAAGCGAACCCAGCAGACCCTCTGCATTGTGGCAAACAACAGTGGCTTGAGGAGCGTGGTGATCTGAGGCGCTATCAGAAAAATAATCGATGCTAAAAACGTTAATCCTCTGGATATCGGCTAAATTTGCTGCAAAACAGGGTATATCAGCGTTACGCAGCGATGAAGTATAAAATTGCAATTGTCCTATTTGCCCTGTACGATACAGACGCCAGCCGCGCGTCGGCAGTTGTAGCCTTGCTGTATAGGGGTCTAGCTGCATGATGCGGGCGAACTTTTGAGCGGCGGATTGTTTGGCTTCAGTGCTGATAGGTTCCAGTACCAAGACTCCCAATTGTGTACTGCTTGGATCAGTAGTAGCCTCAGCCAGAGCTTGTTGGCGTTTCTCTTGTTCTATGGCTTCTAAGCGCCCTAGTCCCTGACGCGCTTGAGACATAATTTTAGGATTAGTCGTACCCTGTAGTAACTGTCGGTAGACCTTTTCAGCGGATTCTAGCTTTCCTGTTGCTTCATGT
Organism: Coleofasciculaceae cyanobacterium; assembly: GCA_036703315.1. Taxonomy (GTDB): domain Bacteria; phylum Cyanobacteriota; class Cyanobacteriia; order Cyanobacteriales; family Coleofasciculaceae; genus DATNPH01. The sequence goes on along the minus strand of DATNPH010000163.1, from coordinate 1,731 downwards.
AGGCGTCCCACATAAAGCCGCACCCAAGGATTCTTCGGCTCCTGCTGCACCAGCGTTTTAAGTAATCGGGCAGCTGTTCGATAATCTTTTCGCTCAAAGGCATCGGCAACTTGGTCAAGCATAAGGGTTGCTAATTGCTAGTTGTTCATTGTTCATAGGGCTGCCTAATCATCACTAGCCATTAGCTATCCAAAACTGACGCTACTAGGGATAGGGCAAAAATTGGGGCGGTAACGGCTCGGAGGATGCGGCGTCCCAAGGAAACGGGTTGAAATCCGGCAGTGATCGCTTGTTCTACTTCTGCGGCACTCCAGCCACCTTCAGGACCGGTGGCAATGATAACTGAGGGGGATTGAGGATGGGATGGTTGACTGGTTTCAAGTGGTAATCCTTGCTTAGTCAAGCAACTGAGGAGATGAGGAGCCTCACTACGAGCCACACAAATATAGCGGTGAGCGTCTAACGTGCCAGGGAGCTGAAGCGTCGCGGCAAAGTCAACAGGGTCAAGAATTGTCGGGACAACTTGGCGCTCCGATTGTTCTGCTGCCTCTTGGCTAATTCGTCGCCAGCGTTCAAGTTTCTGGGGACTAGGATTGAGGAGAGTGCGATCGCTCCTCAAGGGAACAATGCAAGCAACGCCTAACTCTGTTGCTTGATACACCACGTCATCAAATCCACTTCCCTTGGGCATAGCTGCCATTAACGTTACTGCTCCGAGTAACTCAGTTTGAACACAGAGGGATTTGATAATTTTAGCTTGGGTAAGGCTTGGTTCTAACTCGCTCAACCACCAACTGCCCTGTCCATCCATGGCAATAAAGCGATCGCCATTCCCCAAGCGTAAAACCCGACTGAGGTAATGCTGTTGCTCTAGGGTCAAGAAAATCTGCTCGTCTTGTCGCTGAGTTTGTTCAATTACTAATCGTTGCAGTTGAGCCAAGGGAATTCTCCTAGCTTTACGTAGGAAAAGCTAACTCTTTGGTAGAAATTTTGGCAACTTTTACCGCCCCTTCCAAGAGCCAGAGTGTTCCTCTACACAAGAAGCTTTAACACAAATGCCCATCCAATGGCACAGAAGAGTCGCCCTAAAGGTTGTTAAATTTTGATTAGTAGACCAGAAAGCAACAAAAGCTTTCTCCCTTCACCCCGCGTCCTCTTCAATAGCGGGGTTTTTATTTTCAATGCGACAAAGCGCACAAGTAGGCAAGCGTGATGAAACCGATGCCAGACAGACACACCAGCGACAGAAGACAAAGCCGATTTACAAAACTACTCATTTATCAACTGCTCTAACGCTGCCAAGTATTCAGTAGGCGGATAATCACTACCATAGTAATGCTGACCGACGTATGCGATCGCAACTCAGATTCACCAAGTTTTTCAACGCAATCCTTTCGTGTGAACGCTAGAACAGTAATGTGTGTCGATAAAGCTAGAGGTGCAACTTGTGGAAGCGAAAACTTATCTTCACTGGGATTCTACTTACCACAGTTGGAATTGTCTTATTCGCTTATTTATTAGCACCGCCGCTTGATGATTGGTGTAGTGGAGTAGGATATTTGCCTTCAAACCGTCCCAGTACAAGCGTCCATGCCCTCAAAGTCGTTGTTGAGCCATTGCAAGGTCGGCATGAAGTGTATGGAATTTTTCAACTTGAGCGTGAGAAATGTCCTCCCAATCAGCCAGTTGTGCTTACAGTACTCGCCGCAGGCAAGTACTGTGAAACAGCAG
>DATNPH010000158.1:0-18665 GCA_036703315.1 Coleofasciculaceae cyanobacterium | reverse complement strand
GATTTTGAGAAAATCGGGCATCTAACAAACACGACGAGCAGGAATCCACATATTACATTTGTAACACAAGTTAAATGTGGACATAACTCGATTGGGCGAGCGCGTTAAGTTGAAGGATACAATGCGAGCACCCAATTAGATTTCAAACTGTGAATCTAGCAGTCACACTTCACTGTCTAAGCAGTGGTCGTACCTACAATTTCTAGAAGTTCCAATTAGAACCTCCAATGATTAGCCTTTATTTGATTACAACCGATAGCTTATGTCGCATACATAGCGGTCTAATTTTCGTGGTCAGCGGTTGCTAGTATCCCTAGCAACTCCACCAGTGAATTGCAACAGTCCGTTGCACCACGGTTGTTAGGGCACGTTTTTTGGCAGCGGGTAGAATCGCGTGGCGATTGCGCTTGCATGAGTTTCTACCATCGCATCATAGACAAATTTGCGTTTCGAGACGTAGCGAATACACGCGAGACCAGATTCGTCGTAAATTTCAAGTTTCACCAAATGGTCATCACCAAAATCTATATACACCGGACATCGAGCATCCAGCCATGTTTTACGAGGACGAACCCAATCGTATTGGTGATAGCCATTATACGATTGATCGACTTGATCCTGGATGTCATGAATACTATGTATCCGACCCCAGCACACTTCAGCCTTGGTGATGTTTGGGTTCTTTTGTCGCGCCTCCGATAGCCGAAAGAACATTCCAGCATTAGCGCCGTTCATGTGACGCTCTGCCTTCTCCCAAATCAAATCTTTTGCCACTTCGGAGTTGGGGGCTGGCAATCCGTGGTAAATGTCGAAGTTCTGGCGGAAGCCAGAGCCGTCAACTACCCATACGAGGTTTCCATAGAATTCTTCGCGTGAGGTTCTTTCAGCGTCCGTCATTGATGAATGCTGTAGCTCAATCACGATTCCAGTCGGCGTTTTGATATCAGCCCTGTGTATCTCGCCATCATGGGCAATGTGAGATACTTCGCGGCATTCCATTGGGAAAAGATTTTTCCAGTCTCGGTGCCATGGAGTTTCATTCTCCCACCAGGGGTCGCAGTCTTTTGGTCGATAATGTGCCCAGTGATGTATGATTCTTGGGCCGCACTTCGCGATCATTTCAGAACCGCAAATTGGACATAACCCTCGACCACCGGAAAAAGCTTCAACACGGTCGTTGTTAACGAGAGCCAATTGCATAATGCTGATGCTGTCTAAGTGCTCTAACTATGTATTCAACGTCAGATGTACTGGATAACACCTTTACTATCCGTCAGATCTGCTGGATAACACCCCTTATATCGATCTTATCCAGCATTAACCTAATGTCGCAACTACCGCTCCAATGCAGCTTCGCCACTTGCTGGAGGCAGAGCCATATCGGAGCATACCAGGGCGGAGTATTGGAACGAGTGCGATCGCCCCTCGCTGTAGGTTGGGTTGAGCTTGTCACGTCCTTACTTGTGAAACAGTAGGTAACGTGAAACCCAACATGACTCGATTGGGCGATCGCACCAGGGTTCAGGTGGAGAAGCAGTGATGAGTGTCGGGTTTCATACTTCAACCCAACCTACAAGATCGGGCGATCGCATTAAGTTGAAGGATAGAAGGCGATCACAAAATTAGATTTCAAACTGTGAATCTAGCCATCACTCTTTACTCTCCAAGCATTGGTTATGCCTGCAATCTCTAAAACTTCCAATTAGAACCTCTAACGAGCGGCTTTTACGTGATCGCAACCTGTAGCTTATGTCGCATACATAGCGGTCTAACGACCTCGTTCACCCGTCGCTATTAACGTCTTGAACTCAGCTAATCAACTTTATACGGTCGGTGTGTAACAGGATTGTTATGCGGCGACACTTCCCAATAACTTGCGAAAGACAATTTTATCGACACCATCCGTGTAGAAGTCACGAATTCTCGCTTCCTCTTCATACCCATTGTTGCGGTAGAATACCCGGACGTATTCAAAGTCAGCCGTTCCAGACGTTTCCACCAGTAGCACACGCTCACCATGCTCAGTCAGCATTTGCTCGACGTATTGCAACAATGCAGCTCCGCGCCCTTGTTTTTGATGGTCGGGATGAATAGCGATTAGATAGAGATTCCATGTCCCATCGGTCATTCGTTCTGGCGCAACGTAGGCAACACCCACTGGCTCATTGTCGTAGTCGGTAAACCATGTACCTTGGCTGACTGCTTCGTCACTGAAATGCTGATTTAGCATTTGGGCGAGTTCTTCAATTTGGTTTGACTCAAAAAGTCCTGTCGCTTCTGTCAAAGCAAGTAATGCAGTTGTGTCATTGGGCGTAGTTAATCGAATCATCGCAAGTTCCAGTTAAGGCTTTTACATTTGCTTACATTATTGAGATACCAACATTACATGACTCGATGGAGCAATCGCACCAGGGTTGAGGTGGAGAAGCAGTGATGAGTGTCGGGTTTCATCCTTCAACCCGATCTACAAGATTGGGCGATCGCATTAAGTTGAAGGATACAAACTGTTAGGCGGCTCCTCGCTGTAATTCCCACCTCCAAACCAAGCCGTCCTCTGGGTCTACCACCTCACCGATACGCTCAAACCCGCACTTCGCGAGCACCCGCGTCGAGGCGTTGTTCTCCGCCCGTGTGTGGGCACGAATGAGACAGACTCGCCCGCTACGGAACGCAAAATTGACCAGCGCCCTTGCTGCCTCCGTGGCATACCCACGCCCCTGATACTCCGGGTCTACTCCATAAGCAATCTCAACGACTCCTCCTTGGTCTGGGGGACCCTTGTACGCGCAGCTCCCGATGATGGCACCGCTAGTTCGCTCCACTAAGGAGAATCCATGCGTCCACGGGTCTGCCGCTGTCGAGGCGCGAACCCGCGCCAGCCAATCGGGTGAGACCTCCGCCTTATCAGTAGGACTTAGGGACTCAATGCGGGCGAGGAGCTCCTCAGTCGATTGGAGGATCAGCCTGAGACTCTCCGTTTGAATTACCACTTCACTCATAAAATCGGGCGATCGCATTAAGTTAGAAGGTAGAACGCGATCGCGAAATCAACACATCTGCACTCAGAGCTTCTTGAAGTATCTGGCAACTGGGAATAGCTCGAAGCCCACCTTTTCATAGGTGTGACGGGCTGGGGCATGACCAGGATCGCCTCCAGTTTCAACCATAGCAATAGACATCCCAGCATCTTTCATCCAAGCCAGAGCGAACTCTATCAGATCACTACCAATGCCGTGACCTTGAAAGTCTGGATCGACAGCAACCATGTAGATTTCACCCATGCTGTCCTCTGAGTGTAGTTTCACGGCTACAAAGCCCACAGTAGAACCTGCATCGATAGCAACCCATACATTCGTGTCTTGGGCAGCACAGACATCCTCGACAGCTTTTTGCTGACTCACACGCCAATGATTGGGATAGAATGCCTGGTACACATCAGCGTTCATCGCGTTCTGAATCGAATCAAAGACCGGAGTCCATGCCCGAAGCGAAAGACGAATAACAGCATCAAGGTGGCGAGGGTCGTATGGTTCAATTTGCATTCCCACATGAACTCCAGTTAACTCTGCAAGCTTTATCGAGCATACTACAATATACTACAAAGACTGATAGCTTGGCATCGTGTAAACGCGCTTTCCATCAACTTGCTCACTGGTCAAATAACCGCTTTCTTCAAGCATTTGAAGCGTTGGATAGACAGAGCCTGGACTGAGACGGCGAAAACCGCCTCGATGGGCTTCTAACTGTTTAATCAGTCTTATTTTGAATTTTGAACTTTGAATGGCTTATAGCAGTTTTCAACTCGGTACAAATGCAGCCAGGCCTTGCGCCCCTACCGTGTGGTACAAGAACCTGAAAATTGCTGTAAACTCCGGCACAGGAGTTGCGCAATCTGCTGATTGATGGTTGTAATGTGGAACCGTTGACTAGCTTGACTCTGTGCTTTGTAGGCGATGGTCGTGGTCTGCTCTGAGTGATTATGACAGTTGGCGATAACGTCTGCAAGTTGCTGTGGCTCTCCAGGTGGAACTAGCCAACCCGTCAAGCCTTGTTCCACTAATTCCACTACACCTCCTGCTTCAGTTGCAACCACAGGTTGTCCACACAGCATTGCTTCGACAATGACTCGCCCAAAAGGTTCTGGTGCTGTTGACGTATGAGCAACTAAGTCACAAGCTTTCATCAGTGGCACAATGTCTGAACGAAATCCTAAAAACCGAACTCGTTCCTTAAGTCCTAGGACTGCAACTCGTTCGTGTAAATGCTGGACATAATCTTGCTCCCCAAACAGCGCATCACCGACGAAGATGGCTGTTACATCTTCAGGACAGTAGGCAAGGGCTTCGAGCAAAACATGTTGTCCTTTCCACGGTGATAAACGGCTGAAGTGACCGACTATAAATCGTCCATCGAGTCCAAGTTGCTTCTTGAGTTGGCTGAGGTTTGCTTCATGACTTTGATAGAATTCAGGTTCAAAGCCGTTATAGACAACTTCGGTTATGTTTAACCGTCCTCCTGCTTCCACGAAGGCTGTTTGAGTTGCTTTAGAATTAGCAATTACTAATGATGCTCTTGTGTTAGCTAGTGTTACAGCAATGCGACGGTTGATGCGGCTGAAGTGGTCTACAGATAGAATGTCATGTAAATGATAGACCAGAGGGCGACGACTTAAAAAGCTAGCTAAGGCACCAATGACTAGAGCTTTTTGTGTGTTGGCGTAGATCAAATCGTATTGGCGGGCAAGGCGTACTACCTGAGCAATCAGAGGTGCGATCGCTCTGATACTACCTAAGCCTTGTGCTAAGTTGCTGTCTTTGCGAACTTGTATCGGTTCAGTGCCTAGAACTTGAACTGGGATATGCTGCTGCTCTAGTAATTGTCTAAAACAGCCATCTGCAAATAAGCCAACTAAACAAGTGTCTCGATACGGTTTGGCAATATCTATTAGGCATAATTCTGCTCCACCGGGTTTGCCACTCTGGTCTAGGAATAGAATTTTCATTATTTTCCGAATGTAATGATTAACGGCATGCCCGAAGAATACCTCCAGATGGAGGATGATCTAAACGTCGCTTCCTGGGAGTTTTATGGGGCTGTTGTAGGTAGCATCACGAAGTCGTAACCAACACCTCTAGACTGAACTTGGACAATGACTGGCTGACTAATGCCATCGCCACTGGAGGCAAAGCTTACGGCACCACTGGCACCCTCAAAGGTAAACCCCCGACTGTGCAACACTTGCTGTAAACCCTCGCGACTCTGACTCTGCTGCAACCCTGCAATCATCGCCTGCGTGGCATCATAAGCCGTAGCTGTGCGCCAGCTAACTTTGCCGCGCCACCGTTGACTCATCCTGTCTGCAAAAGACGGATTTACTTGAGGATGCCAAGGTGCGACGAGGGATAACCCCTGGACGGCTTGCTGTCCGGCTTCTAAGGTTTTGATGGTATACATTGTTGGGCTGCTAAATAGCGCTAATCTGCCCTGATTGGCTCTAGCAAGCGCGATCGCAGATTCTAAGCGATCAATATGGCTAACAATAAACAACCCATCCGCACCGCTATTGATAGCTTGAGTCACCGCCGTAGCCGCGTTAAAGTTAGGAGCTGATAAATCGCAAACAGTTGGAACTAATTGCCCTCCTCGGCTTACAAACGCCGCCCAAAATTCATCTCTGAAAGAAACAGTATCGGGCGATTGGGAATCATAACAAAAGGCAATTTTGGTTTTGCGAGCAGTCTTAATCGCATAGTCGGCTAACGATTGAGCCATAATTTTGGTAGTCGGAACGATGCGAAAAATATAGTTACCTAATCCAGAGAGATTATTCGCAAACGAGGTAGGCGTTATCATCACTAATCTCTCCTGTTGATAGATAGGAGCAGCTGCCAGTGAGGCATTGCTGGCATTGTGTCCCACTACTCCCAGGACTTTCCGATCTTTGGTTAAATCCTGAGCAACTTTTCGGGCAATTTCAGGGTTATTTTCATCGTTAATAATCTCTACTTGTAATTTTTGTCCTTTAATCCCGCCCTTTTGGTTAGTTTCATCTTGGGCTGTAGCCACCCCGCGAAGGATTTCTTGAGCCACGCTTAAGTTACTACCAATTGGCACGCTTACCGCTATCTTGAGGGCATTATTTGCAGCTTGAGCGTTATTTAAATAGATGAGCGTTTCGGGGTCGTTCGGCTGTTGGAGGAGAGACTTTTTAAAGGAGGCGATCGCCTGTTGGTAATCACCCTTAGCAAAGGCTTCAATTCCCTTTTGTTTTTCGGGAGTTACTTTTTCTGGAATTAACAAACGATTTCCGATACTTCCGCTCTCAAACTCAACTTTTAAAATCGTTTGAAGTCGAGGAAATAAGAACAGGCATAATCCCACTATAAAAATGTAGAAAATGGGAGGTATTCGGCGGGGTTGAGCTTTGACTTGTTGTATTGTTTCCATAACGATTTTGGATGGTTTCTAGAGAACGATTCGCAGAGAAACGACAGCGACGCTATAAAGCACGCAGATTTGAGATTTTATACTTTGAACTAGATGTCCGATAAATAATGAAGCTGACGATTTTACCCTAAGTGAATAGGAGATTTTTTTCAGCTCAAATCTCAAATTCACGCATCAGCTTCGGTCGGTTTTCAATTGGGCAAGGCGGCTAGAAATTTCATCGTTGAGCATCAAACGGTCTAAATCTGATTGCAGTCTTTCAGCGGGATTTTCAGATAATTCCGCTTGGGCATTTGCTATTAGATATCGCTCTTCAACGGCTGCTTGTGCTGACTCAAATTGATAGCGAGCTGAGTTGATGTCTAAACTACTATCAACTTGAGCTATGGTTTCTAAGGCCTCGTTAATTTCTGCTAAAGCCTTGAGATTTTGCATTTCTGTCTGATAAGCTTCTAAATTTTCTCGTTCTCGATAGAGTTTTTCTTTAGCCGCTACTACAACTTTTTCAGCTTGAGTGACTTGTTCGCCCATTTTAGGGAGTAAGCGTTCGATTGCAATAGCACGAGTCATTGCCAGTCTGGCTGCTTCTTCATTTCCTTGTTGATAGGCGAGGAAAGCTTGATTTTCTGCCTGTTTAAATTCCTGCTGTTTAGCTGTATATTTCGCTTTAACTTTTTCATAAGCGGCGACGGCTGTCGCAACAGATTCCGCGAGTTGAGCGACGGATTGTTGCATAGATTGTACGGAGTTACGCGCCGCTTCCACTGCAATTTTGCCACCGGATTCGATAGGGATACCCCATAGCCAATTCCAGATTGCTATCAGGGTAGGCCCAGATCTATTCCAAATTAACTTAAAACCTAAACCGGTAAGGACAGTAAGGATTAATGGCAAAAGCCACTGCCTAGACTGGTTTGAATTATTGTCAGTAGATCTAGTAGGTTTCATTTGCCTCTCACTTCTAACGCATCTAATTTAGGATTGGGATAGAGTGAGAGAAATATGCAGTTTGTCCCCAATTAGCAATCTTGCTAACAGCAACAAACCGATTGACTCTGCATATTACTACTCTGGTTGACGTTCAACACGATTTAGAGGCGCAGCAATAAATTCAGAGCAACTGCTGGCAGGAGAGGAGTGAGCGCAAATTTGATTAGCCAGCTTCCGTTCCTCACCTCGTTCTCCCAGAATTTACCAGTATCGTGGCGTATTCGCAGACCTAGTAAATTTGGAAATCTTACGGATGAATTGCAACATAAAAGTTTTTCTTGTAAAGGTCAAAATTTTGGGACGTTTCATATATCTTTGCCTAATAGGTAATACTCGCTTCCTGTCCCTATTCTCTTGTAATGGGGAACCCCAACCAGTTACTTAATTCTTGTGCCAACCAATCGAGTTCTTGCGTCGTAAGTTTGCCATAGAAGCGGGTTTTGCTGTCCGCACTCAGCGATTGCCCGATGCGATAGCTGATGTCTTGGTAATTGGCATCATAATTGCCAAGCTGTTTTGCCCAAATTTTTAACTCTGGCGGTACCTCTTCAATGCCTCCTTCACTATCTGGACGATAAAGTCGCTTAACGTAAGTTAATTTATAGAGGTTATTGCGACTGGCATGAAAAACCCGTCGCTCACTTCCAAACTCTGTTTTAGTTACACTCATTGATTTTTGATCGATATGAATGCGCGTGTGTGTGTTTGCGGCGAACAAAGGTTCGTATAGACAAGAAAATCCGATACACAAGAACATCAAGCCGATTAAGCTAAGGAACCAGTTACCACTAGGTACAGAGGACAATAAGCAACTCAGCGAAATGGCAGTCCAAAAGCAGGCAAAGACGAAAGAACAACTTATTGTGGTTTCAGCCGATTTTTCTGGAGGTATGCATATCTCTAGAGTTTCTGCATCTTTGCAAAGATAAATTTGGCTGTAATCAGGTTTTTGCAGAGTTAGAGGAGTTGATGTAGTCGATGACTCAATCGGTTGGGATTGAACAAAAGGCTGCTCCAACGCTTTCAAGGCAACAGTAGCTGAACTAAACCGTTGCTGGCGGCTTGGATGCGTCAAACGCTTGAGCCATTGCACAAAGCTTGGAGAAAGATGCGTCACGGGTTCAAACTCAAGAAGCAAATCCTCTTGCAGTAAATCAGCCGGATGCGTCCCCGTTACTAAGTAAATTAATGTTGCTCCCAAACTATACAAATCTGAAGCCCGAAAGGCACGTCCGCTAAATTGTTCGGGCGGCATATAGCCATACGTCCCAACAATCGTCATCGTCCCGATTTCTCGGACAGCCGTTTGCACCGAACCAAAATCAACTAAATATAAGTCTCCAACCTGATAGGCAGAGCGATCGCTAGTTAATAAAATATTGCTGGGCTTGATATCGCGATGAATAACGGGAGGATTGCGATCGTGCAAGTAGCTCAATACATTCAGTAATGCTTTGGCGATTTGTTTGACTTCATCTTCGCTAAATGTCCGCCCTCGCTTAATCCATTCCTGCAATGAGGTTGCATCAATGTAAGTTTGCACGAGTACAAATCCCCGGCAATCGGGTAAGTCCAACTCAAAGGAATCGAGATAGCGGGGAATCGCTGGATGCGATAGAGATTTGAGGGTTTCGGCTTCTCGTTCAAACAGTTTCAAATCCTCCCAACGGAAGTCACTGTTAAAACTGAGAATTTTGAGGACAATGAGTTTTTGGGTATGTAAATCTTGAGCCAGTAGGGTACGCCGTCCAGCGTTGTGTCCCAACTGGCGTTGAATGTGATAGCGATGGTGTAATACCTGTTCTTCTCCTAACATCGTTGTTCTCTACTTCTAGCCCATCCGATCTAGGATTGGGATAGAGTGAGAGAAATATGCAATTCTGCTAGATCTAGCTATTCAATCTTTACAAATTTACCGTTTTGAACTCGGATTAATGCGTCAGTACGCCCTTGCTGAAACAGAAATTCGCGTTCGCCTGAGTCTTTGTTGAACTTAAATTCTCCCGTGACTCCATTAATCTTAAAATTCGGATTTCTCAGTATATTGTCTAATGCCTGACGATTTGGTTGTTGTTGTTTCAGTAGTTGTTGTAAACCTGTTGTGATCGCTTTTGTTGCATCCTTCGCCATCGGCGATCGCCAAGTGTTTAACCCTGTCTTCCACTGTCTCGAAAACGAATTTTTTTCTGTAGAATCGGGGTAGTAGGGAACTGATAATGTCAAACCTTCTACGGTTTCTCCTCCTAAATTAATAGTTTGCCCGGTATACAGAGTAGGACTGCCAAACAGCTTCATTTGTAACTGATTTTCTTGAACCGTTTTGAATATTTCTATCCCCTTGGGCAGGTTATTTACAAAGGGTGCTACCATCAAGCTGTTAGGCTTATATTTTCTAATTGCCTCAACAACGCTACTAGGATTAAAATTGGGATCTGCTAGATTACAGGGTATATCGATTAGCTGTCCTCTATAAGCTGAAATAACGTCCTGAAATGCTTTTTTAAAAGCTTCCTGATCCGGGGATACATCGATATCTACACAAACAGCAACTTTTGGGTTAGGAATTACTTTGCCAATCGCTTTAGATGTTTGAGCCGCAAAAAAAGTAATCTGGGGAACCATGCGAAAAACATAGGCATTCTCTCTCAATTCGTTACCAAAGCTTGTTGGGGAAACCATGACTAATTTCCCATCCTTATAAATAGGAGCCGCTGCAACAGAAGCGTTACTTGAATTATGTCCGACTACTGCAAAAATAGCAGGATCTTTGACAAATCTATGAGCAATTTCTTGAGCAGATATACTATCGTTATTATCATTAGCAATGACCACCTGTAATGGCTTGCCATTAATCCCATCGTCGCGGTTAATCTCCTCTTGAATTTCCGCAACACCCCGCAAAATTTCTTCTGCGATCGTTTGATTTCCGCCAAAGGGTACGCTAACTCCAATTTTAATAATTTGTTTGCTATTAGCCGCTTTGGCATTGTTTAAATAAATTCGTGCCTCTGGATCGTTCGGATTTTTCTGGAGAGACGTTTTAAAATTTGCCACTGCTTCTGAGTAGTTTTTATCCCCAAAGGCTTTCGCTCCTGCTTGTTTTTCAGGAGTACTAGTTTTGCTCAGAATTTCTTCTCCTAAACTAATTCTCGACACCAGCGTAGAATCTTTACGCAGATCAATGATTTTATAGATTCCAAAGGCAAGGGTAGCTAGTGCGATCGCACCCATCCCCCACTTGGCAAACTTCTTGATTTTCTGCCTCGTTTCTGAATTTTTCGATGGCTCTACTTCCGATGACGGCTCTTCTAGCGGATAAAATAGCGGTGGTTCTTCAGGATTTTGGAAAATTACAGGTAACCAAGAAGCGTTGGGAGAGTCATTTTCTATTAATCGTAACTGGTCGCGTGCTTCCCACACAGCTTCATGTAAAGAAGCACCTTCAACAAAGCTCGTTAGAAAGGCTTTCAGAAATTTTTGTGCAACTTCATCATGAACTGGCTCCCGCATGACGATAATATGTGGAATTTGCAAAATTTCTAATTGTCGTGCCAACCCCAATCCATCACAGGAGTTAAAAATCGCCAGCTTCAACCCATTTATGACGGCTTTTTCTAGAGAAGTCCTTAGCTGCTGAGGCGATAAATAGTCTTGGTCGTTTATCCAAATTCGTGCATCATTTCCTTCAAGCTGGGTTGAACTGTGTCCGGCAAAGAAAATAATATCCCAAGGCTGGCTTCTTAGGGTTTTTCTAAATTCATCTGCATTGGGTTTTTCCAGCAGAACTAACTCATCGTTTTGCAATTTTTCCCTAATAATATTCCAGTCAGTTTGAATATCAATTTTTTCGTCGCTACCCAGAATCACTAGAATTTTAACTGAACTTCTCAACGCTCCTTTTTTAGGTACGCTTCTGCTGCTCAAAGCCACTTCAGCTTGATGATAACGATTCTTGAGTAAACGCCATAACTCCCAAGGTAGCCTTTGTAATTCTTTGTTATCAGTTTGTACAATGAAGCTTACAGAATCGTTTTTGTTAACTGTATGTAGAAGTTCCTCTCTTAGCTCCCCTAAGTCAGAACGATCTAGCCACTCATTTAGAGCTGCTTCAAACTGGCGAGCATACGTGTTAGCATTATCGTCGATGTCAACACTCGAATAGTTTGTATTTGTTTGCTCTGGAACTTCGATCCTCCGTCTCCACCAGCGGTGGTTTTGTCCCCAAGAATAGTAAGCTTTTTGCCAGATATTATAAAGCTCGATGATTTCTGGTGCTGGCGCAAGCCTACCCCTGACTTCTGGAGCGGAAATATCCCCATTCTCCTTAATCGTTAAGGTGATAGGAAAACCTTTATCAAAATCACCTTGGTCAATTCTGAAGATGACTCGCTTCCGCATATTGAGATTCCTTTAGGCGAATTTATTTAGCAGTATAATACTCAACAATGCCAATAAAGAGAAATTGATTTTTAACTGTCTTATAAAGATTTACATATATCTTTATAAAGAGTAGTTTTGGTTTGGTTAGCTCAACACAACCCACATTGGTTTGTCGTTAAACTACGAATTGTTCAGTGACGCTGACACTTTCTAAAGTCAGTCGAACGCTGAAGTACTCGCCCATATGAGCACTAAAATATAGAGAGATGTAATCATCTTGCGGTTCGCTTCTCGCTACAGCTTCTAAACCCGGAATGGGAGCACCCTTTTCATCTAGTCCAATCAATCGTAAACCAGGTGGTAATTGAATGCGTGAAGCGAATCTATATCGTAGTGAATCGCACATTGCATAAGCTCGCAGCAACACGGCAACTTTACCATCCAGTTTACGTAAAACTGCAACCATCAAAGCGATAGGATGTCCCATGAGTTGGACACCTAAATCCATCACCATTCTGATAGCGCTCCCTTGATAATTTGGAGCAATTGTCCATAAATACTCAGCCGCTTTCCACCGAAGGCTTTCATCTGAAGTATTGTATAACAGATGAACTAACGCATCTCGCTCCTCAATATCAGAAGGAAAAGCTACCTCACTTTGACTATTGTACAATTGCCTTACTGCTCGTCTAACTTTTTCTGGTGTTTCTAGCTCAATTCCTCTTACTCGTTTTGCTCGAAATGCTGGTGCTAAGGTTTTGGTATTAAATAACTCTTCAAAAGTCTGCCAACGCGCCTCCACAACACCATCTAACCACCGATTGAGAACCCATAATGTGGATGAGAATGTCACAGGTTGCACGCGCCGTTCATATAATTTTTGTAACCAATGACTTTCATTTAATAAAGCGCCCCATTTTTCAAACTTTGCCTTCAGGCGGGGAGAATAAGGTGAAGGTTTGCTCAGTTCCTCTATCAAATCTTCTGCTTCAGTCTCTGATAGTTTTGGCAAAACCGTTACTTCGCCTTTTTCATCAGGACAAAGATTAGAAGCAAGTTCCAGCATCTCTAAGTTAGGAATAACCAAATCTCGCTCAAGGTAATATAAGCGATAAACCGGGTCATAATCTGCTTTAGCTGTCAAAATTCTCCGGGGAACAAAACCCCAAAAATGAATATATTTTTCTTCTAAATTTACCCGTACAGGTAAATAATAGTCTGCTATCAAATCAGGAATATCGACCCATTCTTTAGGAATAGCAAAATCTGCAATGTCAATAGCATCACTGGGAATCAGTACTAGCCGTTTACTACCAAAATTAATTCCACATCCATTGACAAATTCCCAAATCTTGGGCAATATTTTTTCATTAGGAAAGACACTGAGGGCTGTTTCTAACCCTAAATTCTCCTGCATCCACTTCCAAAAAACATTCAGACATAATGAATTGAGATAAGCATGATTTCGCCCCGTTTCATTAGAGTAATCCTGAGAAACTGGTTTAGCTTGTTCCAAATCGCTGTCCGACAATTTTAACCAAGCATGCTCAGAATAAAGGTAGCTTAAGCTTTCGATGGTTAACTTGATCATTTTGTCTCTCGTTTATTGTAAATAAAGTTGTAAAATGGTTTCTAACCGAGTTTCAGTGATGACAGTAATTCTCTTTTCAGCTGCACCTTGAGTCTGAAACTGAAGTTGAATTTCAGCCTGAATTTGCTCAGTCATACTGCTGTACAACCATTGTCTCATTGCCTCTAGCAGCTCCTTTACTTCCGCCTCAGACTTATGAATTTTATTGCCAATCTCTAAAGGCTTCAAATTAACAATGTAAAATAGTTTTAATACCTCCCGACTTTGCCTTCCAAAAAGCTGAATCGTTTTTTCAAAAAAGCTGTCAATTCGGTCACAGTAGTATCGATATAACACGGCTTCAATCTCATTCAATCCTTCAGAACTTGGTTCAAGCTCCAGATGTTGTCTTACCCAATTCCAAATCTGTGTCATGATGCGATTGTTTAACTGCTGAAGAATGCGACAGATTTTGTATTGCGCTTGACCATTTAATTCTTTACCAATTTGAGCTTGTTTCAGTTCTAAACCATACCTAAGTAAAAGTAGTTGCTTTTCTTGAGTTTCTTTCAATTCTTCCAACAGATGAGAGATAAACTCCCTTAATGCAGTTATTTTTTGATTCATTTCCTCATCTACTATTGGTTCATAATGAATATTTTCTAGTAAAAATATATCTTCAGAATCTTGTGAATGTAAACGTGTATCGAGAGAATCAAGAGGTGGATCTAACAGTTTTCGAATTGCTATTCCGATATTTTCCAACCCTATTTTTATCTCTTCTCCAGTAATATCTGGATTCTGAATATCTGGTAACGCTAATTCTGGCTGCAATTCGCAATACCGTTTAGCAATTTGCTGAAAATGTTCTGGGTTAAATCTGTTGATTCCTAACTTGAGCGAATTCCTGATTTCTTGAAAACATTGCCAAATTAGCAGATATTGTGAGAATTTTGTTGGTGCGTAACCGAATTGATGTAATGCTTGTTTAACTCGTGTTCTGCTAGAGCGTGCAGCTAAACCTAAGTTGGTTTGACCAAGCGTATCTAATCCTGTAAGTTCTCGGAGTTTGGGAATTATGATGTGCTTGAGTTTAGTATCAGAAAACCGCTTTAAGGTGGGATACCAATGTTCAAATTGAGAACGTTGACTGTTAAAATTTTCAAAAAACTTTACCGGATGAATCGCTACTTCAGAACCGATTAGGACGATATCTCGGAAGCCACTAGGACAGAAATGAGCGAGTTGTTTAGCGACTTTTTCACAACGTCTTTCCAGAAAAGCAATCCAATGGGTTCGGAGTAGTTCATGCTCTGGATGCTGCTGTGACTTCTCAAATAAATAGCGAACTATTCTAGCTTCTAGTATTTCTTTATTGAGTTCTGCTAAGGGATCTATTTTTTGACGCAACTCGTTAACGTGATCGCGCAACCGTGGCTCAATTCGCCAGATAATATGATGTTCTTCTATCCTGTCGGGTAAGGTATAAAAGCATTCCAATGGCATGACTATAACCGGAGTAACTAGATTAGGCCTCTTGCTTTCAGTCAATTGTTGTGACGTAGCAGTAGTACTTATCTCCCTTTGCTGTGCCACTTATGCAAAAAGTCGATTGAACGCTCTAGACTAGCGACAAAGGTTTGAATCCTTGTAATTTGGTCTACTGCTTTATTATTGAGATGAGGTCAAAATTTTATGCAGTTGGAGACGCTCAAGAGAAGATGCTCTAGATAGGGAGAGGCTCCAGGCAGGCAAAGAGTTCTGATACGGAGTCGGTATTCACTCCCATCAAAGTAGAGTGGTTTAAATTGGCTCGGGAGCCCTTAGAGCGAATTGTTAGTCAAGATTGAGATTGACTTAACCCTCAAGAGAATTGAGTTAAAGCTCGTCGCGCTAACTTAGCATAGGTCTTTACCGTCTGATAGGGCATCTCCAGGTCATTTGCGATCGCCTGTAATGACTCGCCCATCTCCCGCCGTGCCAGAATTGTCGCCCAAGTTTCAGCAATCTCCGTCGCACGAGTGCCACCCGTGCGCTTTCGTTGAGAGAGAAACTGCTGGGTTAACTCCGTAATTCGTTGTGCCAACATAGTTTGCAATGATGGCACGGCGGGTGTCTCCCGCGATAACCATCCCAAGCGGGTTTGCCCCAACCCAAATGTGGTTTTGTGTCCCGTGCCGCAGTAAGCTGCGAACTGACCCAAGGCATAGAATAACTGTTCAAACTCTGGCTGTTTGGCAGCAGCAGAGGACAAACCCAACTCAATCGCGCCGGTGAAACCCGTCACCGAACCCTTCTTCCCCATAACTCATAAACCGCTACTGGAGGCTTTACCTTCCAAATCACCGTTCGGATTATGAGTTACCGCCGTGAAGCCCCGTTTCACCTAGTTAGGTTGCCAAACCTAATTAAATGGGGGACTCGCTTTAACTCTCAATTGTATTGGGAACATTATATCCATGACCATCAGCCAATAACTTTCAAACCATAGCTGATTCCCCCACGCCAATTCCAATAACAAGCGACTTTCTTGCGGAGACGCTACGCTAACGCGCGCCTCCGCCCCCCACCGGGTCAGGCAAAACCAAAACTGCGTATAAATTTTACTCAATAGGACTGAACCCAATCACGGTAATCTTTTGCTCAACAAAGCCAATGGCTGTGCAAGCTTTCCCTGTAAATATGCCATTCCAGGAGTCGAAATCTAGCCAGCTGTTTTTGGGCTTTAATCTGATTTCAAGTTGGCGTGGGTATCCAAATTGAGGGTCATAAATAGCATCTACGTCCAGCCTTCCATCGCACGCACATCCGTTTGGCCCACATTGTTTGCCATCAGCCAAAGAGGCGACTTTATTGAATAAGTCTTTAACTGTCATTGCAGGTAGTGTTGAGCAAGTATTTTTACGAACGACAGTAACTTTTTCATTCTGAATTTCAACCTCTTGTTGACAGTCAACAGGACTTGAAGACTTAAGACTCAATCGATAATGAGAGACTGATCGGCTATTCCACGTTTTCTTAGCTGCCGCCAGTTGATTAGTTTCTGAAGAATTCAATGAAAAGGCACAGATCCCAAACAGGGTAAGTCCACCCAGCGCAGCAGATGTAACTGTAAGTAACCATTTCCGGCGAGATTGATTGAAGAAAGCCATATCTAGTAACAAATCTTGGTATTGAAATTAGGTTTTATTGCCTGACTAGCGATCAGAAGACGCGCCTAACTTTACTTACGCAAGGTCGTGAGGGAAGCCCAGGACAAATTGTGAGGAAATAACGGTAACAGAGAAATCCCCTGAGTATAGAACTCTACGCAGGTTAGGGGATAAGGCTGGTATAGTTGAACCGGATTGGCGTAAACTGCTCTGGTTTCACAATCACTACCTGCTCGCGATCGCTCCTCTGTTGCGGCTTAACCACACCACTGGACTCATCGAAGCTAGACTTGGAAGGCTCAAGGGCCTTTCGTGCTGCCACTAACTCTTTCATGCGGTCGTTATAGCCATCTCTACGCCCAAGAATGGAATCATTGACACTACAACCAGCGATCGCGACTAAAGGAAAACCCGTTTGTTGGTCAACGGTTCTTGCACCAGGTTTTCCAACTGTGTAGATGCTCGGTTTTCCGATAGCGATATTTTCTTGGGCTTCACGTTGACCTTGAGCATAACCAGTCTGGTACTCAGTAGACCGATTTATCTCAACTAAATTTTCATTCGATATAGTGTCAGTTAGCGGAGTTGGAGCAGCAATTTGGCTTGGTGTCTCAGAATGCACAGGGGTTGTTACTGTCAACAGGATTCCGGCAGACAATAGGACGCTACGCCACAGGGGTTTCATGAGAGGAATTCCTATACTTGCTTACTGTCTCGGTTATAGAAGAAAGAGAGTAAGCGTTTATGCCATGTATCGAAAACGGCAACGAGAGCTGATGATGGAGTAGCCGCCTTCTGTAATAGGAAATGATTGTAATGCCATGTTAGGTCTATGCGAAGAAGTATTTTAGGTTTGACTGTCGGTTTCTTATCTTTAGTTACCAGCGCCCAAGCGCAAGTTTTAACGCTGCCAGTAGGAACCACCGGATTGACTCCCCTAGAGGGCAGGGTGAAAGCTGTTGAGCCGGTTCGTGGTGCTGTAGGTGATAGAGTTACGAGAGCCCAAACTCGCGTCACGCTTGAGTTCACCCTACAGGGATGTCTCGATAAACTGATGCCCTTGGTTTCTCACTATGAGGTGCAAGGACGCCGCGCCACGCTTTATGTCACGGCGCTGAACGCGCACAACGAGCAATCTGCCGTGGCGCGATGTGTGGCGATACCACAGGCTTCTGCGCAAGTAAGCATTCCTGGCGCGTTTGAGAGCAATCAAATTCGTGTAGTTTTTATACAAAACAGTCAAACTATCTACCAGAGCGCTCGCTCCGGTTTCCGATTTCAGTATCCTGCGGATTATGTAACAGAGTCTAGAGAAGTCCCAGGTAGTAGTGGTAGCTCCATCGAAGCGATTGATATCTGGACACAAAGAGACTACGAGGGGATTAAAGCTAGACCATCCCAAAACCCTGAACTCCCTCCTAATGTTAGCGTCGAGGCATATCAAAACCCACGACGACGTTCATTGAAAGACTGGGTCGCGCAAAACAATCGGTTCGTGTCGCCCAAGAACTTTAAGTCATTGACTGTAGCGGGTCAAGAGGCGATCGCCTTTGACTCGACTGGGCTATATGAATACGAAAATGTAGTTATCCCCAGTCCTAATGGTTCAACCGCGATCGTCATCAGTTTGGCTAAGATCGGGGTTCCTGAAAACGATAAGGCATATCAACCTGCATTTGAGCAAATCCTTTCAACATTTCAGTTTACAGCCAGATAAGCAAGTCAAGGGCGCTACTTAAGCTCGATAACGAATTTAGAACAACAGACCCGATTTCCCATTAATCGGTCTTTTTTGCTACTGTGCCAGTGTGGCAGATTTTGGAGGCATTTGATGTCCACTCACCAAGAAGTACTTCCTCACTCGTTAAATCGGCTGCTTGCCAGCTTACCAAGTGAAGAGCTAACAGCATTACATCCTCATATGGAGCAGGTATCACTCTCACATGGGCAGCCCATCATATTGCCTGAACAGCCTATCCCGTTTGTCTATCTAACATATGGCAAGAGGACTCCCGTTACAGCGTAAGCTTAACGGTGAGATGAATTGCCACAATAATAAACTGAGCAAAGCGAATCATTTTTCTTTACCTTGATTCTCAACATAATGTTTTAGTTGTTCGACCGTA
>DATNPH010000114.1:0-12340 GCA_036703315.1 Coleofasciculaceae cyanobacterium | reverse complement strand
TTGGCATCAACCAAGCTGACCAAGGCAATAGGGGTACCGCAAAGAAGCGCCGCTAAACGGGTAAGATCGTCAAATCCTGCTTCCGGAGGGCTGTCGAGAATTTGAAGCTGGCGAAGTGCCTTGAGCCTAGTCGCTTCGTTTTTTGGTAGTGGGGCTTCCATTGAGATGGAATCGCTTCTATTTGTACTTTATTGGGACTGATGCTCCTGATCTACATCGCCACCGGAGTTGGAAGCCAGTAGCTCTACTACCCCACTGTATATTGGACAGCTAAGTTGTTTCATCAACTAAATGCTTAAATGCTTATTCATTTCCGGAAAAAGCGATCGCATCCAGCAGTTACAGCAGCAGATTGAGGCGTGGAAAGCGATGCGGTCAAAGTTGGGAGGGAGTGAATGAGCGATCGCACCACTGTCGTTCTTTATTCGCCTTCCTGTTGTTCTAAAATTGCTTCAATATCCCGTGCGGCGTGGAGAATTCGCACGATTTCAATGGAGTCATCAAAAGATAAATAAAAAATCAGATGCTTATCAAATCCCTTAACTGACCACTTCCGCAAACCTTCTAAACGGGGATTAGTTACTGGATAAGGGCGACCCATCCCTGACATTTGGGCTACTTTAGCACATGTCTGACGCACTGCATCAAAAAATCGCAAAGCTGCATCCGAGTTGTTCTGGGCAATGTAAGTAAAGTGTTCGTCTATATCCTGACTTGCCCTTGGTGTGATGACAATGCGTTTGGTCATTCCTGTGTCTGCTGAAGTCCTTGCATTAACTGAGTGCGTTTTTGCTCCCACCAATCATCTGTCACTTCTATCGGTTCGCCACTATCCAAACCTTCCAGTAATAATGCCTCAACTCGTTCAGCTTTAGCTTGTTCTTGGAGAATCAAGTGCAGGATGTATTCATCTGCATTGCTGTAACCTCCCTTAGCGACTTGTTGCTCGACAAACGATTGAAGTGTCTCAGGAAGCGAAATATTGAGCGTGGTCATAACTCTTCTACCGATTCCGGTTGTCTTTAGTAAACTTGTTTAACTTTTAGCTTACTCTTTGTAGCTGGTTGGATGAGGTTATCCTGCCCTTGCGCGTGAAGCGTAGCTATCCCGTAGGGAATCGCATCCAACAATTACAGCAGCAGATTGAGGTGTGGCAAGCATTGCTGGAAAAATTGGGAGGGAATGAATGAGCGATAAGCTTTCTTCGGTATGCAACGCTTGCGCCCCCTGCCTTCCGTCCGATACTTTCGCCTACAATGAGGCTACAGCTCGCGTTGCTAATTAAACTAACTGCTCTATGCCCGAAATCGTAGAGATTCCTATCGAACTAACCCGATTCCAGCTTCCCCAAGCGGTTCACGCACGCTTACAATTTTTGTTGGATCGTCAGGACGAGGGCTATACACTGTCTCAGGCAGAACGACAGGAAGCAGAAGGACTTGTTGAACTGGTGGAATTTTTATCCCTACTGCGTTTGCGATCGACACGGGTGATGAAGCAAGCATAGATGGCAACGATTCCAGCTTCCCTCCGTCGGTTAGTAATTCAAAGAGCAGATAACCGTTGTGAATATTGCGGGATATCGCAAATTGGTCAAGTAGCTACTTTCCATATTGACCACATTGTTCCTGTCGTCGCCGATGGCGAGACTATTGCTGAAAACTTGGCTCTTGCTTGTGTCTCCTGCTCACTTCGCAAGGGTACACGGCAAAATCTTGAGGACTCGGAAACGGGTGAAGTTGTCTCCATTTTTAATCCTCGCCAACAGGCATGGAAAGAACACTTTGATTGGAACGGTGTGCAAGTTGTCGGGTTGACAGCTACAGGTAGAGCAACGGTGCAAGCACTTGATTTGAATCGAGCAACAATGTTGGCGATTAGGGCAGAAGAGGAATTGCTAGGTCGTCATCCACCACCATAAACTTGCATTGACTGAAGTTGCTGTTCTAAAGTTGGCAGGCAATGAAAGAGCGATCGTTTTTCCTCATCCTCCCAAGGTGCGTCGCATCCAACAATTACAGCAGCAAATTGAGGCGTGGCAAGTGTTGCTGGAGAAGTTGACAGGGAATGAATGAGTGATCGCATTCCTTCCCTTTCTCAAATGCGATCACAACTTTTAGATTCTCCATCGCCTCCTTACACACGCGCATCCTTTCATCCCAAATCCATCTTGGCAAAGTGGTCTTGCAGGAGCTTGTGCATGAAGCGATAGCGCCCACCGATGCGCTGTAATAGGAGGCGCTCGGTGCAGTAATTAAGAAAACGGGCATAGTTCCAGGGAATGGTGCTACTTTGCCAAAGGACGAGACGAAGAGATAGGTGTTTTATCAAAGGTAAATAACAATAACAAGCCAGAAAACCAAGAACGCAAGAAATACCTCGATAGTATGTGGTTGGCATCTGGAAAGCCATGAAAGAAGAAATACAGAAAAGTATTGAAATCAAAAAAGCAGTCCTTAAAGCTTCTTTTAATCCATAATTTGGAGTTAGGGATTTTTCTATTTCTATTTCTTCTGTCACCAATATAGATACCAGATTAAATGCCAGATTTAAGGTTATAAAACCCATGAAAAGTATTATCTTCGGAAAAAATATCAGTATTTTAAAAGCTAAATTTAGTAACCAACCTCCTCTTCGTTTAATCATTTGTACATACTGAAACGTTATTATACCTAAGAAAATATGATGGGGATATCTTGATTCGCCTACCTGATTTGCCAATGTCCTAGTTCTTTGAATTGTTAAATAAAAAGATTTCTGTAAATTTCTGCCTAACCTCTTCAATCCGAGCGCGTATGCTAATTTGCCTGACAGTATATGTATCCCCATGATAAGCGGCACTAGCGGCATCCAGATAAAATTAGACATCCAACAGGCTATTTCTAATGAAGGGTTAAAAACTTCATCTTTTAAATCTTTAAATGAGGGTACTTTTAATCGAAATCTTAAAGAAAGATTAATCTCATGAAGAATGGGTATGTATTTTCTAAACTCTGTTGGCAGTTTCTTCCTGAGTAAAAAGCAATAGGCTTGAACAAAGGGATACATTATTAGTCGTGCACCATCAGCTTTAGATTCAGTGGATAAAATGAATCCACCTGGTGAACCGAGTAATACGATGCTTGTGAGAAAAGATGACCATGAAACTGAAGGATAAGGTAGCTTTGACCATTGAAACAGAACAACCGTAGCAATAGTTCCGGAAGCTAATAAGTTCCCAAGAAAAAGGAATAACCAATATTGCCATTGACGAAGTTTATCTTTTAGATAGTGAGGTTGCATTCCCTCAATCAAAACCTCTGTCTGTGACCCTTGTTCCAATGCCTTCGCCATAAACACCAATGCCCGTTGAACCGCCTTGCGCTGTGGCAGTGGTTTTGTGCCGTAGGTTTTACTGCGGATGCCTTGTTGTTGTTCAACAGGGTTGAGAATTAGCTCTCGTTTGATCGCGGCTTCCCAATAGGTATCGAGCAAATATTCAATTTTGTGCTCGGAGGTGGTGCGCGCTCGCCAATCGTCGAACGAAAAATTTCCCTGTGTCTGCACCAAACCAAACATCGACAAAAACAGTGGTCTTGTCAGCAACTTCTGCAACGCTTCATCCTGCTGCACTGTTCTCCAGACATCCTGCAACCTAAACTGAGTAAAATAGTCTTCAATTTGCTCGATAGTTAAAGCCTGTAAATAGATTGCCCCATACAAGCTCAACGGCTGTCGCACCACTTGCTCAAACTCTTCCCGCCGACAGCAAATCAAGACACCGCAAGGTTGCTGCTCAATGTTGCCTGTCAACCATTTATTAAGCGCCACTGCACAGGCTTTTTGATGCTGGGGTGCAACTTCATCTAGTCCATCCAGCAATGGTAGCAGTTGCTTTTCCTTGAGCCATCGCTGCGCTAAATCTTGAGGAATTCCATACTTGCTCAACTCGCCCACTAACCAATCAAAAATTGACTGCTGGGGATTTTTCCAATTCCAAGAAGATAGGTTGAGTAAAACTGGGATTGGCTGTGCATTATCTGCTCTCGCTCGTTTGAGCAAATCCTCTGCCAATTCCAGCATCATCGTTGTCTTACCCGCCCCTGGTTCACCAGAAATCAGTAATTGACGGTCAAATTCTGGGTGAGCGAATACCTCTACAATTCGAGTTCCAGCAGCTAAGGGTTGCGGTGACTGGGACTGTTGCGCCACCCTTGCCGACCAAGGACGCTGCACGCGATAGTCCTGCCGTTCCATTCCCAGAGTCAGCCATACGGCATTATGCAACGACTGCGCCAACCGTTCCCGCACTTCCGTTGTGACGGCTTGCAGCAGTTTCTCCTGGGATGCCTCCCGTTTAGCTCGTGGGGTACTTAAGTTTGGCGTTGCCCCTTGATGCGGTGTGCGATCGCGGGCTACGACTTTTTTGCCAGTACCTTAGCCCACTTTGTAAACGTCGGAAAATGCGTCCGCAAAAAGTTCTCTGTATCCAACTCTGCCTCGTAGGACACATTAACAAACGGCGGCATTAGCGACAGCGCTCCCTTTAATTTAGCCGCCGCAGGT
The DNA here is from genome assembly GCA_036703315.1 of Coleofasciculaceae cyanobacterium. Taxonomy (GTDB): domain Bacteria; phylum Cyanobacteriota; class Cyanobacteriia; order Cyanobacteriales; family Coleofasciculaceae; genus DATNPH01. The sequence continues at coordinate 7,795 of DATNPH010000114.1, read as the reverse complement.
GTTCCCGGTTCACTCACTTCGGCATGAATTTTCTGCAACCATTCCAGCACCTCATCAGAATATTCCTGACTGGTTTGCAGTTGTCTCGCCTGTTCTACAATTTCAGCAACGACGACTTCTGGCGCTAGCTCTGAGATATCAACTGTCGCTGACTCATCCGCCAAAATCTGCCAATACTCTCTTTCAAACGGCTGCATCTTTGCTTTCAAATCATCAATCTGCTGCTGAATCCGAACTTGTTCTTCCGGGGCAATGGTCGTCAATGTATCTTCTTTTCCTGCCAATTGCTGGCGCAAACGAGTCAAATTTCGTTCAACTTGGCGCAAGCGATCGCTCGACATCCCTAGACTCCAAAACTTTAAAGAACACTATCTCGGTTTTACTCTATCGACTCCGTAATGTCCGCAATGTCTTCACGGAAATCAGGACTCCTCTGTTGCCCACAGCTTATTAAATTCTGTTGCAGGCGCTTGTAGATGCGATCACCAAGTGTGCGTGGAACGCGATCGCTCTCTCAACAAGCTTCAACATATTCACACAGAGTAGTGGGTTCGGGAATAGGTAAACCCTCATCTCGCAGACCGTCCAAATGAAAAGCGATCGCTTCTTTTATCTGCTGTTCCATCTCTTCAAGACTTGCACCTGTTGCCACACATCCAGGTAAATCTGGAACATAAGCTGAATAATTACTCTCCAGCTTTTCAATCACAATCGCATAGCGCATTACTCTTCTTCTCCTGCGTCCTTGTGTGCCTTGAGTTGAGCTTGCTTCAAAATACTGTTTAACGTGCCAGGTGCTAAATCATCTGATGGTTTACCTGCAATCGTGACTAAACCGGACTTGGTTGGATGCTTGAACTGACGATGACTGCCCCTAGTTCTTGCCAGATACCAACCATCCTCTTCTATCAGCTTAATCACTTCCCTAACTTTCATGCTGACCCTCTACGGCTCAAAGCTTCTGAGGTTCTCCCGCAAGCGTTGATGGATGCGATCGCTCCAGAACGGCACAACAGGCAACCCGCGATCAATAGTCTCTATCGCCAAATCCCTGTCACATCCCACCAACTCACGTAGTTGCTCCTGGGAATAACGAATCGACTCAACCCACAAAGACCAAAAGCAAAAAGCACAAAAAAACCCAAGCTTCAAACTCCAACCGCAGTGTCTCCAAGACTCTCTTCGAGGCTTACGACAATACAGAAGACATCCCGACCAAAAGCGCCCTCTGCTACTTGCTCAAAAACGGCTGCAAAATCTCCGACAAAGAGGAAGACCCAGAGAAATTTGCCAAACGCCGCCGCAAAACCGAAATCAAGATTGAGCGACTCACTCAACAATTAGCCAGCCGTATCCCCAAAGGGCGAGACTTAACCGGAGATAAGTGGTTAGAGACAGTAGCGATCGCATCTACAACTGCTCCTACAGATTCAGCAGAAGCCAAATCTTGGCAAGATAGATTGCTCATTGATTCTAAGTCTGTTCCCTTCCCTGTGGCTTATGAAACCAACGAAGACTTAACCTGGAGCAAAAACTCCAAAGGTCGCCTAGAAGTCCGCTTCAACGGCTTAGGCGAACACACCTTCCAAATCTACTGCGACCAGCGCCAACTCAAATGGTTTCAACGCTTTTACGAAGACCAGGAAATCAAACGAGCTAGCATTGACCAGCATTCTAGTAGCCTATTTACCCTCCGTTCAGGACGCATTGCTTGGCAGGAAGGTACACAACACTTATGGGCGATACTGGTTTCGAACCAGTGACCTCTTCCGTGTGAAGGAAGCGCGCTACCACTGTGCTAATCGCCCGTAAGGTTTTAATTTAGCATAGGCAGGGTCTTTTTGGCATAGCGATCGCACACAGCCCACACCAAAGCCAGCCATAGCAGCCAAAGCTTTGCGCTAGCTGGCGGATGCCATGCAGATGGTTGTGGGCGTAAGAAATGTTTTGGCACAGGGGCTTTGTGAAGATTGGGGTGATTACCCTGATAGCGGAGTTTTGCTTAGAAAAATTTGATTGACATCAACATTCTTTGCTGCTTGCTGCCCGAAATTATCAGACCTCTTGAATAATGTTCGACTTTTTAAACCCGTTCCCAGGGAAAAACAAACCCAAGCCACCTCCACCACCATCAAACATAAGCATGGTGGAAAAGGTGATTAAGCGTCTCTATGAAGTGCCGGGGATGACCAACGATGACAACCGAGGGTATCTTGACAAGGCTTCAGTCTACATAAGGTTTAAGGATGGTAGCGGCAATCTTCGATTGTTTGTAAACAACTTGAAGATTCCTCATGTTTACATCCTTGATAGGAAGAATGTTTGCCATTTTGGTGGCTACGTTGGCTGGTTTCACTCAAAAGCATTGGAAGAAGCGATTGACAAGATAAAAGAAGAGTTTGACGAAGACTTAACCCAGTAAACGTCGCACTTGGTTGGCGATCGCACTGCACTAGCTGAATATGCCCTCGTCCTTTGAACATTTGATTGAGGAGAGACTTGGTGAAATAGATCGCCTTGCCGATCCTTCAAGCAGGCAATACGGTCGTCTGCTTAATTGGCAAAATCCGTTCGATCCTTTTTGGCACTATGGTATTGGTCTGTCGAACACACACATCTTTGATACAGGTCGTGGATTGTGTGCTTTTGAAAGAGGCGATGCAAAGTTCGTTGTTGGCGTTGCCCATATGGCTTTTGCGCCAAACCAAACTATTGAGCGGCTCAAATATGCACTCAAGGTTTTTTGGAATTGGGAGTATACAATTCCCGGCTGGAACTGCGAACATCTTGCTCGATTAGTGGCTACTGATGAGCCGACGTGTTATCAAAGCCAACCTATCTGGTTCCTTTGCGATTTAACTCCAAATGGCGATCACAAAACGGCTCGTCAGGCATTCCGAAACTACTTGGCTCTTATTGCCCCCAGTCTTAACCGCTAAAACTTAAGATTTCGAGCCTACCCCATAATTCAACTGACGTTGCTATGTCACCTTTGCCGCGATCGCACGCCACAGCTCGCCTTTGCCAGCAACTGCTTAATCACTGACAGCGGAAATTAAATCAACCCGGATTTGAGTGTTGTTGGTTGAAAAATAAACAGGCTCTTCCTTGTGGAGCTGTCAACTGATTTTGCTCTCAGAGGGAATATGGCGAACTGTCCTAACTGTGGCTCTAGTCACATACATCTCAAAACAGAAACTAATGTTAACTGGGGGCGTGCTGTTGCTGGTTGGGCGTTGTTTGGCGTTGTAGGTGGAGCTGTCGGAGCTGTTACAGGTGATGATAGAAACGTCAATGCTTGTCTTGACTGTGGAACATCTTGGAAAGCTACAGACTTGTATAAAACTCTTCAAACTATCAAGAGCTTAACTGGTGTAACGCTGGACTTGGCAAACGAACAGCATCGTTTGTATATGAATAAATTCATGAACGAGGTCGGCTCTTGTATTGAAGCTGCTTCAACCGTAGACAAGGAAGCGAACAAACTTATTTCCAATGCTAACGGTGAATCCTTGGATAAAACGGCTAAGGGATGTGACTATGGCTGTCTTACATCTATAGGTGGATGTGTTGCTGCCGCCAAGGTTGCTTCTGATGGCGATATCTTGTGGGTGCTTTTGCTTCCCCCTGTCATAGGTTTTTGCATTGGTCTGTTGCTAGACAGGGCTAACAAAAAATCTGTTCAACAACAAATAGTCAGAGCAGAAAGAGAGGCAGAGCGAATGAGAATTGAAGCTGAAGAAAATTTGCAGCTAAAACTTAGGGGCTTTATAGAAAGCAACCCTCTGTAATCGTATTCCTACAAAAGCCCCTACTTTTGGACAGAGTGAACGATTCCGACGTTTCCATAAAAGATAATCCGAACCAACTCAATCAAGCGGCGATCGCACCGCATTATCCCGTGATAATTACGTTTTCAATGCACAGAACAAAGCCCCAAGTTCGGCTAGAAACTGAGGCAGTAGGACTTGATGGCACAGCAACAGCAGGCGAAAGCAAAGCCTTTGTTGGCGATTGCGTGCGATCGCAAAGACTAAACCCACCCCACGACACCTCTGATCTGAGCAACAGCAAGTTCCCGATCAATGTGTGCTTTAGCCTTGATCAGAGCCGTGTCTGGCTGCTTGTACCAGCGCTGCGATCGCACGCTTCAGCCTCCATCAGGTTACTACTGGCGGATGATCACTGAGCATCCATCAACTAGGATTTATGAGTTGGAGGTGAGGGATGAAGGGTAAGGTATGCCTTGGGCAGATAGCCACCTCTTACTTCTCAGACTGAGGAATCACTTTCCGGCTTCGCTGATTCAATGCGGTTGACAATATGGTAAGCACTACTTAGAGCTTTGCTGAATGAAGGGCGCTCATCCTCTGCCGCATAAGACATACCAATAACAAAGCGCTCGTATTCATTCGCATAGACTGAATCGCCTTCCAGACATTGCAGCATCCTGTACAGACGCTCTACTGGCGGCACTGCTGAGAGATTGAGGTTTCTGCCTCGCCTCTCATCCTCCTTCAGGAGCTTAACAACCAGATTGGGGAAATACTCGTATGCGGTGATGGAATCTTCCAAGGCTGCCAGGTCATGCAGATGACGGATAAGTGTCGGATCATCCTCTTTATTGCCAGGTTGTCGGGATAACACTCGCCAAGTCAGGGCGCTGAGTTTATCGGCAGCCGTTTCTATTGGTGAGACATAGGCTATGGCTGGAACTTCAGGCTGCTGCCGCATAGCCTGAGCAATGAAAGATTGCAACGGCTTTTCTTCAACAGGCAAAACTGGTGGTTTAAAAGAAATCTCTAGCCTAATATGAGGGCGTAATGCTATTGCTGGTGCAAAGTTCTGCTGATAAGCGATTCGACAGTTGAAAAAACGCCCTTCGTCCCCAGGCTCAATCTCATCATCGCCAAGTGACCATTCGGAACTACCTTTACGAATAGCATCAACGAGTTGGTGGCGATAATTCCTACATTTTCTCCGGTTCAAGCCAGTTTCTGGCACGACGACCTTGAAATCGAGGTCTTCTGAGAAACGCTGAATAAGACCAAAACCCTTGGATAAACTGGTTCCACCGGAGAACACAAGTCGTATACCCGAGATATTGGCGGCTATAAGGGCAGCAATAATCCGCATAGCGTACCAATCCTTCTCAATGAAGGAGGCGTCAACGCCGAGATCAGCGGCAATGAGCTGAACAATTTCTGGGTCAGGAGATGTGTTCAAAGGTTACATATTTCCCGTCATAACCAATCTTGCGAACAACACGCCCTTTAACTCCAATAACTCGTCCGGTTGGAATCTGGGAAGTCTTACCCTCGTTGTAAGCCCGATCATAGCTTGAGGGAGCCACTTCCACCTTCAGTTTATTTAGAGCTTCAGTTGCCAAGTCGCGCAATCCTCTGCGAGGTACTATGCGATTTGACAAAGGTGACACGCCAGCTTTGGCATAAAGACCATAGCCGATTTTCACGATTTTGCCTTTTTTCACCAGTTGACGGAGACTACGACCAACCTGATCGTAGTCAGCGATATCGCTAAAGTCCTTACGCATAAAGACTTCACCTTTGCTGCGAGCAATTCGGTAAGCGATTCTGTCTTCAAGAGTTTTAATCTTTTTCGTAACCGCCATCAGTTAGGAGGTTTGCAAAAATACGACATTTCCAGTCTACAAAAATACGACAACTCATGCCTCTTTCACTAGGGGAGGAAAAGTAGGATCTATTGCGTTAACGGTAGCAAAGCTTGTGGTTGTGAGCGCTGACGTTAGGGAAATACACAGAGCCTTAAATCTTTGGCAAATGGATTGACGACTCGGTGTAATCCATGACCTCATGCTCGGTTTTTCTGGCAGCGCTGCCAAAGGATGCTAAGGCGAGCAATGGCTGCCTTTGGTGTGCGATCGCAGACTCTTGACTTCAATTTATGTTTCTTCACATTTGCCTTACACAATTTGCCAAGTCTTTCAGTCAAGCTAAAAGAGCATCTGCCAAAGAACATCTCGTTTTCTTTGGAGAAAAAATGCTAGAAGCTATTGACAATGCAAAAGAAGCAGCCACCTTCGCAGCAGTCGGTGCTGTTGTTGGTGGAGTTGTATATCACCAAATCGGAGGAGCTGGTTTAGCTATTGCTGGCACGGCTTATCCTATCGGTTTGGCTGCGTTTATGGGGACTGGTGCTGTTGCCGGACTCGCAGTTCATGGTGCTACAAAGGAAGCCGTTAAAAACATTAAAGAAGCGGCAACCTTTGCTACAGTTGGCGGTGCAGTTGGAGGCGCTGTGTATCACCAAACTGGGGCTGCTGGTTTTGCCTTTGCGGGAGGAGCTTATCCTGTCGGCTTGGCTGCATTCGTGGGCACTGGCGTGGCAGCAGGCTTGGTAACTTTTGGCTTGAAAAAGTCAATTTTAGGGTGAACTAACACCTCACTAAATCTCATAGCAAAAACAAACCCCACGCTTTTTGTTGTGGGGTTTGCGTTTAGTTTATTCTTGCGCTGTCAATAACTCTTTGAGCTCCACAGCCCAACAAAAGCAACCACTGGCTTGCGATCGCCTGTTTTTGCCTCTACCCTTTCAGCTCGATCTGGTTTCATAAACCGATGATTACCCTTGTCAACGACCGCAGGCCACTGCTGAGCTAGTGCGGTGCCTCTGCCTGCTTAAATCCCACCAACCTGCTTTTTGAAAACAAAAACGGGTGCTTTTGCTTGCACCTGCGGACGTTTGGTGTGTGAGGAACTGTGGTTTATCTGTTTTGGAATTCATCTTCATCATAGGAATTCACACCCCGGAGCCACATGAGGAGAAAGTCATGAATCCAGGGATGACTTTAGTCATAGGCGATCACTGGCGCTTGCTTGGCATTGGCTGGCAGATTTACCCAAATGGAGGGATGAGGCAGAGCTCAAGGGAACTTTAAGATGCTAGTAATCTTCACACACCTGCTGTGGAATGTTTTAGAGGTGATACCATGCTGAAATTTATTTGGTGTTTAACCAAGCCGCTGCGCGTCCTTGCCGGCTTAGTATTTATATTACTCGGCAGCATTCCTACATTTCTAATTCCGGGGCTTGGGTTATTCCTCGGCTTACCCTTTCTTTTGATAGGCGGCTGCTTGATCTGTAGCTGATGAACCCGCTAACGCCAGCCTGTGTACGCTCACGCAGGTTTTGGCTAGCTTTGTCTATGTTGACCGGGCATTAGTTTGAAAATTTTTCTACAAAGTCTATAGGTTTTGTAGAAGTGCAGTTAGCTACTGCATTACCGCCTTTCAACTGCAACAGAGACTATGCAGAAAGAAATTTCTTTGGTTTCCGCTTGATGTGATCGCACCGCTACAGCTAGACAATAGCTTGGCTTTTGCACCTGCTCAAGCTCGCACAGGCGAGTTCTGCTTTCAACATATAGAACAAAGCCCCAGTTCGGAACTGAGGCAGTTGGGACTTCATGCCATCATCGCAACCAGCTTAGACACCGCAACAGCACGCGAAAGCATACCTGAGCTAGCTGGTGCTGGTGGGTACGTGCGATCGCACACCTATTCAACTATGACCCCTAAGAAGTTCAGCGGGTTAAGCGCCAAGATTAAACCCACCCCACAACATCTCTGATTTGAGAAACTGCCAGCTCTCGGTTAATGTGAGCCTTGGCTTTTGCAATAGCTGTATCCGGCTGCTTGTACCAGCGCTGCGATCGCAAGCAGAAGCCGCTAGCTGTTATCGCCTCCCAGGTGTAGCGAGTGCGGTCAACGACTAGCCATAGTTCGTACTGGCGATAAGAATTCTGTGGGAATTTA
>DATNPH010000109.1:0-21963 GCA_036703315.1 Coleofasciculaceae cyanobacterium | reverse complement strand
AACTGAGCTACCGGGGGAAGTTTCAACGGAGAGGACAGGATTTGAACCTGCGTTAGGTAAAACCTAATCAGACTTTCCAAGTTTGCGCCTTAAGCCACTCAGCCACCCCTCCAAGTTGACGAGAGCGGAGGGACTTGAACCCCCACGTCTTCAGTTTCGTAGACCGAGATTTTATCCAGTTAAACTACGCTCTCATTGGCGCGGGGACTGAGATTTGAACTCAGAACGTCGGTTTTGGAGACCGAAATGTTGCCAGTTACACCATCCCCACATACGATTTGAACTTTGAATTCAAAATCTAAATCCAAAATTCAATGGGTCGGGCAGGATTCGCACCTGCAACCAGAAAAGGACGATTTTACAGACCGCTGCCCACGCTAATAGGCGAGCCGACCCAGGTAAAAAGGCGGAGAGGACAGGACTCGTTCGCGTTAGCGAAGCGGTAGCGACGTTAGGAGCGTCAGCGTTCTCGAAGAGTACCTGCAATGGGTTACCCCATGCTTTCTTAGCAGGAAAGTGCTTTAACCAATTCAGCCACCTCTCCAGATAGCCCCAAGGAGACTTGTTCGCGTTAGCGTTCCCGAAGGGTACTCCTATCTCTGCCTTGAGGGGGCAGCGTCCTAACCACTAGACGATGAGGCTTTGTTAATCAGTAGGAGTAGCAGGACTTGAACCTGCGACCTGTCATCTTATGAGGATGCCGCTCTACCCACTGAGCTATACTCCCAGACAACGGCCCCAGGGGGAATTGAACCCCCATCTCCGCCTTGAGGGGGCAGCGTCCTAACCACTAGACGATGGAGCCTTCTGTACTGAATGGGAGTAGCAGGGGTCGAACCTGCAACCATACGGTTAAGAGCCGTCTGCTCTGCCAGTTGAGCTATACTCCCATGCACCAGATGATTAGCAGATTGAGAGGTCGAGGTGGGATTTGAACCCACGAATAACGGGTTTGCAATCCGCTCCCTTGAGCCGCTTGGGTACTCGACCTCGTTCATCAATCTGATAGCCCCAACGGGACTCGTTCGCGGAGCGTTCTCCGTTCGCGAAGCGTCTCCGAAGGAGAAGGAGTACCCGTATTGCCTGCTTGAAAGACAGGTGAATTAGCCCTTATTCGATGGGGCCATTTGGTGGGAGAAGGAAGATTTAAACTTCCATAATTGCTGTTGAGCGGGGCTAACCGGACTCGAACCGGCGACCTTTGCCGTGACAAGGCACTGCTCTAACCAACTGAGCTATAGCCCCAGGACTCAATCAGCAATTCCCACTGTTTATAGGTCTTGATTTTGGGGAGCGTAGCAGGTTTTCGCCCTGACCTCTTTTAATAAGAGGACATCAACTGTTTTCAAGAACAGGTTGAGAAAATCCTGTAACATGTTGAGCTACGCTTCCCTTCAAGACTTCTGTGCCTATGGCTTATCAGCACAGATTGATGAATTAAATGGGTGCTTTCTATTCAGTTTTCAAGGTTCGGTAAAAGGACTTAAATTATTTAGAGAAACAACCGACGCTCTAGGTGGTACCTCTGTTGGATATTTTGAATAGCTTCAGTTGTTTTTCTTGATCGTTGTTCTCGCTCTCTTTCAGAAAATCTGAAAGGAGGTTTATTTTGTCTTTTGTTTGACTCTGTCCGTGGTCTATGTTGACCGGAGAGTCGAATCAGTAGTAACAGCATAGTGATATTGGAGTTGGAGTTTTTAGCTCCGTTCTTTTGTTCACTACATCTATATTACAAATATACTACAAATATGTCAAGGGTTTGGGGAATTTTTTTTAAGTCGTCAATGTCTTGCTGCTACTGGGAGTGATAAAGAAGGACTAGAAAGCAGTTTTTCAGGAATTCATTGATTTGGTAGTTAGCCTTTTCCCGGAGTTTTCAACCTACAAACCGCTAGCACAGTCGAAGCAAAGAGGAGGTAGCACACTGTGCTACCTCACACAATTCAATTAACTGGTGATTAGCCTGCCTTCCCTAATTAGGGAAGGCAGCGAGTTCGGATTTGAGACTCCTCCCAGAGCTTGATGAGGAAGAACTCAACAGCGTAACTCATGGATGTTACAAAGACGCCTTCGGCACCATTCGTGTCTGATGTCATCCAAGTTCCTTTGAGGGTAACTTCGACGTATTCAGCATCACAGAAAGACAGTGCGATCGCATCTTCTCCTTCCCGATGCCGTTCCAGATGACGCAGCTGTGGCATGTCAGCTGGGAGCAAGAACGATGCCGTGCTGGGTTCAACGCAGAAGCTTGTACCTACCCGCAACGCCAGAACCACTCGTGCCGTGACCCACTCCTCAAGGGATTGAGCCAGACGCTCTAAATAAAAGCCATTTTCGGTATAAGTGAGTTTCAGCATCAGCTATATCTCCTGCTTTTCCAGGTTTAATTGCTGTTCGCGCCAGAACTGTTCCGCAAAGGCAACAGCTGGGTGCATCGGTGCTTTGGGCTTATTGCGTAGTATCATTGCCGCTTCTTGAGGAGTGCGATCGCCTTTTCGGCTATTACACCGTTCACAAGCTGTAACTACGTTGTCCCAACTGTGATTTCCGCCTTTTGATCGGGGAATAACGTGATCGAGCGTAAGCTGTTTGGTGCTACCGCAATATTGGCAGGTATGCTTGTCCCGTCGTAAGACTTCCCGTCGATTCACTGGGGGAACTCTCCAAACCCGCTCCGCATCAGTCATTGTCAAGCGAATTTGTTCCGGTACCAGAATCACTACACTCGGTGAATGTACTCTGTAACCCTTACCCTTAATTAAATCTAACGGTTCAGCTTTCCCCGTAACGAGGAGAGCGATCGCTCGCTTAATGTTGACCCGACTGACTGGTAGATAGTTCTTAGAGAACACCACCACGGATTGCCTTAACACTTCAGTTGCGCTCGTCACGGTTTGACTCCTTATACTCAAAACCCCCGCTTCTTTTGGTTAAGAGCGGGGGCTTAGAAAAACGTTTAGGGTCTTCTCGTCCTATGTCGGTACGGCATGTTTTTGCCTGTACCTCCCGCTATGTGTATCTAGTTGTGGAAAGACGCGATCTCGTCCTGCTTGGCTATCGACATCCAGAAAACTTCTGGCGTCTTTATTAAGATAATTTCCAATCTCTTCTGTGTGCTGTTCTATCGAGCTATACCAGCCCTCAAACAAAAACTCCACCGACATTACCGCTGATTGGCAACCGCCGAAAAAGCGGTCAGCGTCAGGGTTGTGGGTGGAGAAGGATAGATGAAGGCTCACAGAAGGTAATTTGTTGAATATGGATTTCAAAGCTGCTTTTTAAATACTACACTTGTATTACGAACATGTCCATATTTTGAGGAAAAAAAATGATGATTCGTACACTTCCCCGAACTGCCACCACTGACATGGAAGTTACCAGTATCCGTTTAGAGAGAGAGTTGAAGGAAAAACTCAAAGAACTCTCTGGTAATCAGGGATATCAAGCTCTAATTCGAGATGTACTCTGGAACTATGTACAGCAGAAATCAGGTGATTATCGACCCGAATTTTCCAGAGCCGATATTCGAGCCAGCATAGAGGCAACAGCCCAGCAAGAAGAGCGCTGCGTACTCACGGGCAAGTTTATTCGACCGCACGAGCGGATGTTACTGGGGCTGACAATAACCGGAGATATGGTTCCCCTAAGTGTAGAAAGTTTGTCAAACGGATAGCCTCGTGTTCTTGTAAATTCTGTAGGGGGCACTCTGTCAGGGTGCCCCATAATAATTTGTTGTCACTCATGATGAAGGGTGTCCACTAGTTCAAGGATGACTGAGGCAATCGCTCAGCATAGATTGCAATCGTCCAATGATTTTTGGGCAAGATTAGTTTGTTGGATCAGGCATAGCAAACATTTGCACTGCATAAGTTTGACCTCCAGCACCCACAGCAAACCCATAGCCAAATCTACTGTATCCATGGGTTAGGAGGTTGGCTCGATGCCCGTTACTGTACATCCAACCTCGTTGAAATGCCTCAGCCTTTCCATAAGTAAGTCCTAAACCTCTCTCATACCCTCGAAGAATGTTTTCGCCAACCCCGACACGGGAACTGCCGCCAACTGCAACGAAGCGATCGCGCGGAGTTTTTCCTTCCGGAGAGACATGCTTGAAATACTGGCGCTTGAGCATATCTTCTGCATGGAGTTGCGCCGCTTTCGTGAGTAAAGGGTCTTCAACTAAAGGTGATCGATTATTGAGAGTGCGATCGCGATTGACCAGTTGAAGAGCAAACACTCGTAACTCAGGCAGAGAACGTAAGCCAGTAGCACCCCAAGCATTTGTCAGTGGCTTACCGATTTTCCAGTCTGATCCACCGGATCCATTGTAGAGATCAGCTCCAAAAATTCCTTGAGGTGAGAGTTTACTCCAGAAGTAGTGGATATCGAGTGGGTGTCCCCGTCTGTACTGACCTAGGTAATGGGTGATTGGTCCTGAAACCAAGAGCACTGTAATGAAAAGAGCGTATCTCCACCTAAGGCTTGCTTTGTCCAACGCTTTCTTCTGATTTTCCTGAGATCTAGACATAGATTTAAATTCCCACACCCTTTAGTGATAAAGGAAACTTTTTCTGGTTTTATTAGATCTATCTCTCACTAGCTAGGGACTTATGCAGATATTTAGCGATCGCCACAGATTAAGGATGGAGATTTAGAGCGTTGCACTAGCTAATCCAATTACAATCCGTTGCCAATCAAGATGAAGGGTGCCCAGTAGTAGGGATGGTTGAGGCGACTGCTAACCGTTTGCGGCAGACTGGTGCTAATGCGTTCCTGTACTCCCAGTCCCCTCTGCTGCCCCAATGCTGTATAGTCACCAGTGATAAGGACAATTTGAGCTTGGCGGAGGGCTTGGGATTTGGTGGTGTTGCCATTTTCCAGTGCAGCATAGAAGGCATCCATTAAGGCTTGTGTGCCGCCATCATCAACCGACCACTTACTCCCCCGGACGTTGCTCAGATAGTCCTCCAGTTCCTGTACTTTGAGCAAATCCAGCACTCGTTGAGCTTCCAGTACTCGGTCTTGCTTCAGCAGCAGGTCCGCAAGACGGCGATAAGTGGCAGCAACGGTTTCTGTATAAGACTGCTGTTGCTCCTTTGGCAGTCCTCGAATATCTCGCCGAATCGCTTCTCTGAGGTTGATGGATTGCTTGTAGAAAACAATCGACAGCTCTGGCTGGTTTTGTTTCTCTAGCAGGTAACCAATATAACTGAGAGTTCCCCCTTGCGCCTGACGATCACCGATGTCCTGGGTAATCGTCAAACTCTGTTGATAATACTCAATGGCTTTGCCATAGTTGCCTACAGCCATGTAAGCTAGTCCCAAATTGCTTAGAGTCCGCCCTTGCATCTGGCGGTCGCCTATATTGCGGGTGATAGTCAGACTCTGTTGGTAGTATTCAATCGCTTTGCCATAGTTGTCTATAGCCATGTAAGCCAGTCCCAAATTGCTTAGAGTCCGCCCTTGCATCTGGCGGTCGCCTATATCGCGGGTGATAGTCAGACTCTGTTGATAGTATTCAATCGCTTTGTCATGGTCGCCTAGAGCCGTATAAGCCAGTCCCAAATTATTCAGAGTCCACCCCTGCGTCTGGCGATCATCTATATTGCGGGAGATAGTTAAACTCTGTTGGTAGTATTCAATCGCTTTGCCGTAGTCGCCTAGGTTAAAGTCTGTCCACCCCAAGTTATTCAGAGTCCGCCCCTGCATCTGGTGATCGCCGATATCCCTTGTGATAGTTAAACCCTGCTGGTAGTACTCAATCGCTTTGCCGTAGTCACCCAAGTTGTTGTATGCCCATCCCAAATTATTGAGAGTCTGCCCCTGCATCTGGCGATTGCCGCTTTCCTTAGTGATAGCCAAACTCTGTTGGTAGTATTCAATCGCTTTGCCGTAGTCACCTAAGTTGTCGTATGCCCATCCCAAATTATTGAGAGTCTGCCCCTGCATCTGGCGCTCGCCTATTTCTCGTGCAATTGCCAATCCCTGCTGAAGGAATTCAATCGCTTTCTGGTATTGCCTTAAGTTATTGTAAGCATTGCCCAGATTCACCAGAGAAATACCTTCCACACGGTGATTGCCTATCTCCCGTACAATTGCCAAGCACTGCTGATAAAACTCAATCGCTTGTCTGTATTGCCGCAAATAACTGTAAGCTAAGCCCAGATTATTCAGAGAACCTGCTTCCCCTTTGCGATCACCAATTTCTCGATAGATTGCCAGTGCTTGTTGGTAAGACTGTATGGCAGCTTGAAATTGACTAGTTTTTCCCTGCTGATTCCCTTGTTCTCGCAGTCGGTCTGCTTCCGCTTTGCGGTCTGCTGGGCTTTGAGCTAGTGCTGATGGTGCAGAGAAGAACGTTGGAAAATTAGGAGTGAAAGCGGTAGTGGCAGCAGCTAATAAGGTGATGAGGGCAGTAATGCCAATTTTTCGAGGTTGCATGAGTAAAATCCTCTAAGGACAAGCCAGAGGATTGCTTGCCTACTCAGCATATATCTCTTAGCGTGATGAAGGCTATGCACAAAGCATCCCAACTACGACAATGTACTCGGCAACAAAAGTGGTCACGTCACTTGGTTTGGTCGGACAATGGCTCTCGCCTTGCAGGTTTAACGGCTTGTGGTCGTGCAACTGTTCTGGCTTTACAACTAAACAACTCCTATGCCGTCACAGTTAGGCAAGCTTGGGTATCTGCTGGTTGGCATCCACCAACTGAAGATGATGGCAGCAGTCAGAAAAGGCAGGGGAAATAGGCATCGGCGCTTAATTAAAATCATCGGGTTGACCAATGTTCGGCAGGTCAAAAAGGCGTTTGACTTTTAACTTGAAACCTTTGATGACATCTTCTCCATCCAGCTCATCATCAACAAGCAGACGCTGTAACTTCATCCCGTCTTTTAAGCGATAAACATCAACCGCTTGAATAACAGGATGAATCACCCAAACCAGGCGAACTCCAGACTTTTGATATTGCAGCACCTTTTTGTCAATTTCAGCAACATCGTCTCCTCTGGATAGAACTTCGACCGCCAAATCGGGTGCAAAGTTAGCATTTTGGTCAATACGCTGAGGGAGTCTTTCACGACTCACGAACGACAAGTCAGGCAAGCGATTTGACTTGTGACCAACGAACTTGTAGGTTGTTTGAGAGTTACAGACTAACCCTAGCTGATGTTCTTCAACATGAGCATCAAGATAGCGTCCTAGCCTGATTCCGATCGCACCGTGTTCCAGGCTGGGCATTTGTTCTAACTCCTCATCTTCCAATTCACCCAATGCCTCCCAAGTCATAAGTCTCACGCCGCCTTATTCGATGGATTAAATCATGCCGCTGTAACTACTCTCTTAGCGTCTAATTTAGCGCATCAGCGTCGAAGACAACCTTGAACTGGACAGTAGGCATCCACTTCCCAATCAAGCGCTGATCATTTTCAGCATCAGCACGGCTAGAGAATTAAACTACCCTAGGTTTCATTGCTATTATTGATAACTACTAGTTAAGAAAGGGCGATCAGCTACTTTCGCAAGGAAGCGATCGCCCCTTATTCATGAAAGACTTCAAACAGCAAGTGATTTCATCCGATGAGGTTGACTAAAACTCAATCCCTAATAAACAAAGCCTCCTAATCTGATAATCGACAAGAAGGCAATGCAAAAGTTATTTTATTTTTTGTCTTCCCGGACGGGCTAGGAGGGATTCGAACCCCCGACACCGTGGTCCGTAGCCACGTGCTCTAGTCCACTGAGCTACAAGCCCTTGATTGAATAAATTTTCATTTACTCACCGATTACTCATAGTATCACACTAAATGAAATGCAGCAAGAAAATTCATCAACTCATTCATTGACTCATTTAGATACTCAGGGGCAAGCTCAAATGGTCGATGTCTCAGCAAAGATTCCAACCAAACGTCAGGCAGTCGCCGCTGCTCAAGTGCGAATGAACGCTAGCACCTTTGAAGCCATTGAAACTGGCAATGCGCCAAAGGGCGATGTATTGGGAACTGCCAGGATTGCTGGGATTATGGCAGCTAAACAAACCTCTCAATTGATTCCTCTGTGTCATCCTCTACCATTACACAAAGTAGAAGTGCAAGTAACGCCCGACCCTCAGCTACCGGGATATCAAATTCAGGCGTCGGTTACGACTAAAGCTGAAACTGGCGTAGAAATGGAAGCTCTAACAGCTGTTTGTGTCGCTGCCCTTACCATCTACGATATGGCGAAAGCTCTGGAAAAGTCCATCGAGATCCAATCGATTCGCCTGTTAAGCAAAACAGGGGGAAAATCAGGCGACTATGTCCTTCAGGAGGATGTAGGTTAGAAGCTTAGAATTAAGCTAATTGTTAGCACTGACAACTGACAAATAACTATGCCTCCTCGTTGGCCTCGCAAACCTGATCGAAGTGACCCAGACTACCGCAAATTGGATGACCGGATGAACTTTGCTGTACATGTGGCAATTTTTGCGGCTTTTAACTCGGGTATTTGGTTTTTCCGAACCTTACAGTCTGCTGATTGGCGTTGGGCGTACTTGGTTACTGGCTTATGGGCAGCAATTTTGCTGGGACACGCGGTTTATATTTTTGCGATCGCAGATTATTCTGTGCTAGCTACCAAAGATTCCCCAACAAAATCTCCCTAAGGTTAAACCAACCTCCGCAAACACCACAGTAGTATTGATGACATAAGCATCAAAAAGTATGAAGGCAAGAAGGATGAAGGATGAAAAGAAGGCTAAAGTATATTAGCTAAGCGGGGCGAAGTTCAGGATGAAAAGTTTTTGATACGCCACACTTTATAGTTCATCCTTCACACTTCACACTTCAGACTTCAGTTGACTTAAGTAGAAACCTTTATTGCTATGGCTAAAACCAACACTACAGAAACAATCGAAGCCCTCGCTGCCGACATTGGTGAAAATGTCTATATGGACATTGCTAAGTGGCACCTCTATTTATCAGATGCTCACTTGGCTAGAGTCGTTGCTGAACGAGTCTATCCCCTACTAAGCAATAACACCCTAGATGAAAGCGAAGTAATCCAGATCCTGGAACATATCCCAGTCAAGTTAGGTGGCGGTAAGCGGGAAGTTCCCTTAATCGACCTGTTGCCTACAAGCTGCCAGGTGAACCTAATGGATTTACTCGAAGAGTATCAGCGAAAGATGTAAGCTCCCGCTGAGAATTAGGGTGTTAGCGATCGCGTTGCCTGATAGACTAAGCTGGTCGCCCTTACCAGTTAAACAGCTAGATTAAACAGCTAGATATAGGAACAGCCAAAAAATATAGAGGCTATTCATTAGTTTGTCTTAATCGGGCGATCACACGTTAGCACAGCTGTTATAACCTTAGAGGTTACTGTGCTAACGGTTGATATAGCATTCATTTCTCTATGGCAAGAATTACCGCTAAAAAGTAGGCAAGAGGCATATTCCTTACTTCTTAGCACCTACAGTTTCTACTGCTTTCGAGGGGAGAGTCTCACTAGGGATTTCTACGGATTTTTGGCTCCATAGCTGTGACTTTTCTCTTAGCGTTGCAGCATAAGGTTGATGACACCGACGACACTCTAGGTGTTGATTGTTCTCTGGAGAGACAATGAAATCATGTCTGGAGAAAAAGCAAATTAGGAATTCGAGCGTGTGCTTGACGTTCACTTTAATCTTCTCTCTTAAGGGTTAGGTTAGCTCAACAGTTGACAAAGAAACACTTAAAGGTTTATAGCGAAGTAGATGCTTAAATTGTTTTTAGCACTCTCTTAATGTACTTTTAGTATTCTTTGTGTCAGCTTATTCAACTGTTATCTGCATTTAGCCTTAACTTTTCCAAGGTATAGGGATTTTCGAGACTATGACCAAGCCCCTGTCGGGCAGTTCCCACCCGCTACGCTAACAGAGCAGAGGGTAGGGAGTCGGCGGATCAGAAATTGGGAAGAACTTGCCCTAAACAAGGGAATAGGCGGATAGAGAACTAACCCAGAGTTTCCGGAACTGTACAGATTCTCAGTTGCATATACCACAGGGTAGGGCACGATAGATAATATCGTGCCCCGACAAAGGACAAACAGCTATCTTCCAAATTTCTGACGCAAACGGGCAACAAAAATATCCACCTCCGGCAAATTGAGCTGTGTGGCAAACACTGCGAACACACCTAAGCCGACTATGCCAGCTAAACTCAATTGCACCAGTTGTATCAACAAAGCCTGAGTAGTCCAAAATTGTTGAAAACCCCAATGGACACCCCAACCGGCTAATCCAGCTACAAAGCTAATGCCAGTCAAGCCGAAAATAGGTAAACTCCACTCCCATAAAGGTAAGCCATTTAACTTGCGATCCAACAACCAAAGCAGGGCTAGTGTTGAGGTGACATTTACTAGCACCGTCGCCAAAACCAAACCAGGAGCGCCTAATGGCTTAACGAAAATGTAATCAAATAAGCCATTGAGGAAAATATTCACGATACTGACGCGAAAAGGCGTCTCACCATCTCCTAAAGCGTAAAATACCCGCACCAAGACATCTCGTGCTAAATAGACAAACATCCCAATGCCGTAAGCAATCAGCAAAGATCCAACCAGCTGAGATGCATTTTGCTTAAAGGCTCCGCGTTCATAAATCACTTGCACAATTGGGAAAGCCAATGCCATCATTAAAGCCCCCAAAGGCAGCATGGTAACGGCAGTGAGAAGCAATCCTTGACGTATTCGCCCTTTTAATTCAGGCCAATTTTCGGGATCAGCCAGTCGAGAAAAAATCGGCAGCAGTGGCACCAAAATTACATTAGAGATAATTCCCAGAGGCGTCTGGACTAATAGGGTTGCATAACCCATGGCAGCGGCGGCTTGGGGGATGGAAGAGGCGAAAAATAAATCGGTGTAGACATTAATCTGCAACATTCCGGATGACAAGGTTGCTGGACCCATTACCCTGAGAACGTCCTGCACTCCAGGCAGATTCCAGTTAAACCGCAGACGTAACGTGCCTAAGCCAGCCCGCCACTGGGCAGTCACTTGGACTAGCCACTGCAAAATTGCTCCACTTAATGTGCCCCAAGCCAAAACCATTCCGCCCAGCACGACGTATGTAGGGGAAGTAATTTGGTTGCCAAGTTGGAGAGCTAAGATGCCAATTCCACCAATTAATGTGATGCTGGAAAATAAAGGACTAACCGAAGGTAGCCAGTACATGTCAGCGGCGTTGAGGGTGCCAAAGCCAATGCCTATGAGTCCGGCGAGGACAGCCATCGGAGCCATGATCTGAAGCTGTGTAATGGCTATAGCTCTTACTGGTGGACTTAACCCTGGTCCTACCAAGTCGATGAAAAATCCCGCAAACACAATCAGGACAGCAGTTACTAGCAGCAGTATCACCCCCACGAGGGTTGTGATGGTTTCGACGATGGGAGCGGCTTCTGATTTGTCACGCTTGGCAATTACACTAACGATCGCACTGTGAAACGGCCCATTGATGCCGCCCAGCAAAATTAATAAAAAGCCAGGAATGACATAAGAGTAGCTGTAGGCATCAACGGCTGCACCGACACCAAAAGCCGCTGCGATGGCAATCTGACGTACCAATCCAAAAACTTTACTAATCAGCGTGGCAACAGCCACGATTCCAGCAATCCCAGCTAGGGAACGAGCGGTCTTCTGCGGATTCGACACAAATAGTTAATAGTTACTCAAGTCACTCATAATATTTAATCCTGAATTCGTTGTCACTCCTCAGGTATAAACCGGGGAATTATTAGCTAATTCATCGGCTTACTGCCGCTTTGAAATTACGCCTCTGGGAATTCGCTATTTGGGGTGAGCAGAGTTTTTCCCGATGCAACCGTCAGCCGTTTCCAGTACTGGCTTGAATAGAGCATAAAGGTTAGAGTTTTCACTGCATTGCACAATGAAACTAGGTTAGTGTGAAATGAACTTGCTCAAACTGAAACACTTTCTACAATGAAGGTCAGTGAATAGGGGTCACAATGAGGTCAACGTGCAGCTAAAGCAGGTCATTATAGTTCACAAAGCTGGGGACTCCCAAGGTCGGAGTTGGGCTGAAAAATGCGCTCGGCAATTGGAAAAACGCCAATGCCAGGTCCTGATTGGACCTAGTGGTCCCAAGGATAATCCCTTCCCTGTCTTTTTGGCTTCCGCCATGAATTCGATAGATTTGGCTTTGGTTCTGGGTGGGGATGGTACAGCACTAGCTGCCGCAAGACATCTTGCACCAGAAGGGGTTCCCATGCTGGCGGTGAATATAGGGGGACATCTGGGGTTTCTGACAGAGCCGATGGAGGAATTTATAGATACTGAGCGCGTTTGGGACAGACTATTAGAAGATCGGTATGCTCTTCAGCGACGGATGATGGTTGAGGCAGCTGTGTTCGAAGGTCCTTCCCTACGGGATAGCTCCACCTCAGGTAAGAAGAGTGAACAACTGAGTGATCGCTTTTTAGCCCTCAATGAAATGTGTGTTAAGCCTGCCTCAGCTGATCGAATGATTACCTCAATTCTGGAAATGGAAATTGACGGGGAAGTGGTCGATCAGTATCAGGGCGATGGGTTAATTATCGCGACACCAACTGGCTCAACGTGCTATACTCTTTCTGCAAACGGGCCAATTTTGCACGATGGCATGGAAGCCATCACTGTGACGCCCATTTGTCCCTTGAGTCTTTCGAGTCGTCCACTAGTCCTACCTTCTGGTTCAGTTGTCAGCGTCTGGCCCCTAGCTGATTATGAACTGCACACAAAGCTCTGGATGGATGGTGTCTTAGCTACCTCGATCTGGCCCGGACAACGGGTGGATGTTCGCAAGGCTGATTTTTATGCGAAGTTCGTTATTTTGCGAGAGAGCTTTTCCTATTATCAAACGCTACGGGAAAAGCTCCAGTGGGCTGGTGCTAGAATCCATTACAACAACAACCACCGGAACTAACTTATTGCGCTTAAAGATTATCGAGTTGACCTAGGGAGTAGAATGTAGGACATCTATAACGAAGCTACTGAGAATCGTTGCAGTGCCGCCCCTGGGAGTCACATTCTCGAATCCAACAGCGTTCTAGAAGTTGAATTCTGTAGTGAGTTGCAAATAGCTTAGGACTAAGTATTAGTCTTGTGGTGGAGCTAAAAACAGGCTGGTTGAGAAATTGCCAGAGAGGAAACGTAATCTTAGTGGGTTTTGCATCCATAGTGAGGAAAATTTCAAACAAATGTTGAGAGACACACTGAATACCCTGAATTACCTAAGTTCGATGTAAGGCTATGTTTAGGGAAGAGCGTCTCGATAGTGCAGGTACATGCCCATTTGTGCGTTTTCCAGACTTTCCCATCGAACCTGAGGTAATCTTGCAAAGCCTTGAGCTTCCCTATTGGCTTAGAGCAAGTTAGTGGAGCCGAGTCGAACAATTATTGCAAACGAGGGACTACTATTCACGTCAATCCACTACAAACACACTTCCTCTAAGGTTAGTAAGTAAGTCTTGTGACTGTCGTGCATTAATATCCTAATTAACTCTACACAAATCTACCAATAGACAGATACTCTTTTACAGACTTTTTATAAATGGTTAGATTTGGGGGGGGAATTGGCAAGTTTAAGGGTTTAAGTCTTGACAAATATACAAAGCTAATTTAATGAGATTTAAGTAGAAGTAGGAGGAGTTGCCAACAGGTGGAGTTTCTCGGATGAGAAGGGTGAGGCAAGACAATCATAATTACCTGTATCAACTTGTATTATGATTGTATTACTTGGGGTCAAGTAGCCCTTGCACATTCATCAGGGTTGAATAAGCGTGTCAACACGATTACAAAAGTGGGCAGATCGGACAAAAAGGCGATTTACTCGAAGCGATAGTTCTGAGCGCTCTGCACTTCACCCTAACACGGCGCTAAGGGATTGGTCTAAAAACAGGAAAAAGCTCCCACAATCAGCACCTCCCATACTGCGCCTGCTTAATTATGGGCATAATTATCGCGCTCAAATTTGGCAGGCGATCGCTTGCTCGATTCTCAATAAAATCTTTGACCTGGCACCCCCTGCTTTAATTGGTGCAGCCGTGGATGTCGTGGTGAAGCGGCAGGATTCTCTAATTGCTCAGTTGGGGGTAAAAGATGTCTTCGGGCAACTTTTAATCCTTTCATTCCTCAGCTTCATCATTTGGGGACTGGAATCAGTTTTCGAATATGCCTATGAGCGACTGTGGCGCAATCTGGCGCAGTCGATTCAGCACGACTTGCGCTTAGATGCTTACGAGCATTTACAATCCCTAGAACTCTCTTATTTTGAGGACAGGAGTACTGGGAGATTAATGTCGATTCTCAGTGATGATATTAATCAACTGGAACGTTTCCTAGATGTGGGAGCCAATGACATCATCCAGGTAGTGACGACAGCCGTGATTATTGGAGGAGCTTTTTATATTCTGGCTCCTGGTGTGGCTTGGATGACAATTGTGCCGATGCCTTTCATCCTCTGGGGTTCGATCGCCTTTCAGCGTCTCCTGGCCCCCCGCTATGCTGATGTCCGGGAAAAAGTGAGTTTGATCAATAGCCAGTTAGCTAATAATCTGACCGGCATCACAACGATTAAAAGTTTTACAGCAGAAGAGTATGAATTAGGGCGGATTGAACGAGAAAGTGAAGCCTATCGCCAAAGCAACAAGCGAGCGATCATCCTGTCTGCTGCTTTTGTGCCCTTAATTCGGATGATCATCTTGTTAGGTTTTACAGGCATTCTGCTCTACGGTGGCATGGATACGGTTGCTGGGAAGATGTCAGTAGGCACTTATAGTGTGTTGGTGTTCCTAACACAGCGATTGCTTTGGCCCTTGACACGGCTGGGGCAAACACTCGATCAGTATCAACGGGCGATGGCGTCCACAACGCGAGTGATGAATCTGCTGGATACTCCCCTAGAAATGCATTCAGGAGATATTCGGTTGCCAGTTGAAAAGGTACGCGGTGAGTTGGTGTTGAACGATGTTACCTTCGCCTACCATGATCGTGCCCCTGCGATTCAAAATCTTTCGCTCCACATCGCAGCTGGTGAAACCATCGCCATTGTTGGTTCCACTGGTTCTGGCAAAAGCACTCTGGTTAAATTATTGTTGAGGCTATATGAAATACAAGGGGGTACTATTACCCTTGATGGTATTGAACTACAGCAGCTACAGCTGAGAGATTTGCGTCGTGCCATTGGCTTAGTTAGCCAGGATGTGTTTCTGTTTCATGGCACGGTGATGGAAAATATCGCCTACGGCACATTTGAGGCAACTCCAGCTGAGGTGATGGCAGCGGCTGAAATTGCAGAAGCCCATGAGTTTATTAGTCGATTACCCCAAGGTTACGACACGATAGTCGGTGAACGGGGGCAGAAATTGTCGGGAGGACAACAGCAGCGGATCGCGATCGCACGCGCTGTTTTGAAGAATCCCCCAATTCTGATTCTTGATGAAGCAACGTCTGCTGTAGATAATGAGACCGAAGCCGCGATTCAGCGATCGCTGGAGAAAATTACGGCGAATCGGACGACAATTGCGATCGCTCATCGTCTTTCCACTGTCCGCAATGCTGATTGTATCTACGTTATGGAGCACGGTAAATTAGTCGAGCAAGGGCGGCATGAACAACTGCTGGAGCAACAGGGAATTTACGCAAGTCTGTGGCGCGTGCAGTCAGGTTTAAAATAGACCTCTTGCATAAATACCAAAGTACCCACCCCAGCCCTTTATAAGGGGGCTAAGGGGGTAAGTCAGATTTATGCAAGAGGTTTAATGAAATATGCTTAGTGATGACGCAATGTAGACACGACTAAGCCATTCAACTTCAAAATAGTCTGACTCGATAGCAGTAACCATCCTAGCTGCTTACTGCATCTGGCAGCGTACCATTGGGGAAGATGCGATGCTTGACACTTCTCAATGAATAACACCAATTC
Source organism: Coleofasciculaceae cyanobacterium (assembly GCA_036703315.1). Lineage (GTDB taxonomy): Bacteria > Cyanobacteriota > Cyanobacteriia > Cyanobacteriales > Coleofasciculaceae > DATNPH01. The sequence goes on along the minus strand of DATNPH010000109.1, from coordinate 6,026 downwards.
CGAACTGCTCGCTCGATTGAAAAAGGCGTCTGATGGCTTGCTATTTATGAGCGAGTCCGACCATCCTTTCGAGGCTTTCTCCTGGCAACCGAAGCCAAAAGACGCTCTAACCCCTGAAAAACTGATCCAAAGCACAGGTCACTCATTAGATACACCCGTCGAAGTTGTGGACATTGACGGCTTTTTTCGTAATGCCACTACCCAACAGGATTGGCACGACCCAGAGGAAAAAGAAAGGGTCAAAAAGTATCAGGCTCTTGTAGAAGCACTTAAACACAACCTCAGTGATGTAAAAGTCTATCGGTTCGGTAGAAGAAATATTAATGTCTATATTGTTGGGAAAACCCCATCAGGCGAGTATGCCGGACTTTCCACAAAAGTGGTAGAGACTTAACAATCAATGGCTGAGCCTCCAATGCTCAAACAGCTAACACGGCGCTGAAAATTTTATACCATTTGGTTAAATGTTTGACACTTATCAGTGATTAGGTTTTAGGTGTTAGGTAGTAGGTGGTAGGCATGAGGCTACAACCTACTACCTTAACTATTTGTGTCATTTTTAAGACCAATTGGTATTAGTGATTATCAACTCGCGTCTCGATCGCGTCTTGTACAGACTTGGGAACGTTAGACAGGAAGTCATAACGCGTCGCCGATTCGATCTGACGAACTGTAGTTTTATATTGTGTCCACTTAGTACTTTTGACTTGATTTGAGTTGGGCATCATCACAGCGATGGTTCGCGTCTTAGGGGTAACACCTTTCACACCTAGTCCGGGACCATCCAACACTACAATCACTTTCCAAACCTTGGTGGGCACACTGACCTTGCCATTGGCAATTTTGCCTTGTGTTCCGTAGCCGCCAGAAATAATATAAAGCTCTTTGCCCTGCTTGGTGACAAGGGTTCGGCAATAATCTTCGAGGTCGTTCCACGGACCTTGATTATTGTCTGGAGCTTGCGGCAGTATATTCGTCATCAAAAAGGTGGCGGAGTTATTTGAGATTGTATTGCTTCGGTCAGCCGAAGGAGTCATATGACCTCTGTCATAGCCAGAATTGGTGTAGTCGCTTGGCTTGACGTGATACCAGCTAGTAGGCAGTTGCTCATCAGGACGAAAGTCATTCTGGCGTGGGGCAGTACCTAGCCATGACTTATTGAGTTGCCAACTCACCCAATTAGGAATTCCTCTATCTTTGTTGTACGACAGCACATACTGGGATTTTTGCAATAAGTAGTTGCTGGAACTGGTGTTACTGGCATTACTCGGATTACCAAGTGTCAGATGATTGGTAGCGCTTTGGCTATTGGCAGTAGTGACCTGTCCGAAGGCTTGCAGGAGTGCAACAGTCAAGCCTGTAAGCAGTAAAAACCCCGATCGCTTTTTCATAAATCTCCAAATAGATGAGCATGGCATTGTTCTATTTACTTATGTGGTTAAACTGTTGATTTTGTGCAAAACAGGGGTATTTGTTAAAAAAATTTACATGAGCATGAGGGTGCAGCACCTAACATACATCGGAAGTTGGTTGGGTTAAATAGGGTGCCCTTGTCCTCGCTAGCAAGAGTGATCGGGTATTCTCGGCAGTTTTGGATAAAATGAAATGCGCTCGGCAATAAATAAACACAGACAATGACATTATTCGGTAGTACCCAGCCAGAGAGAGCAGAAGATCAGTGGAAACGGCAGCTTGATCGATTCGTTAAAAATAATAAGCAAGAATTAGCAGCACTGTCTTGGGGGCTATTTCTAGAACGCGGAGAAAGCGAGGAGACGCTGGGAATTGACCTTGAACCGACGCCGCATTTTGTCTACTGTCCTAGAAAGGCGATCGAGGAACTAAATCAGAACGTTGAGAACCATCTTCAGGAAATAGTGGGAATTGTGGAAGCCCATAAACCTGAGCAGGAAGTTCTCATTATCGGAATTGGTAATGACCAAATCAAGCTGATTCAGTTTGAGCCGGAACTCCCACCCCCAGCTTGTTTTGAGCAAGTGGCTGACAATGTCGATACTTTACTAAATCGGCTAGAGCAGCGTCTGAGTGAGCATCTGAGGGGCTGAGTTATTATTCGGATGTTGTTGCAGGCTTATCTCCCCTCAGGTTGAGCTAGCTATCATATAGGTGATATCAGCGAGCTTTTTTCCAGCAAATCGCTTGACTAGAGCCGTTGAAGGCGAGATTGGTGCTATTTGCCACTGAAGTGCGCTATTGCGAGCTTCAGTATTTCAGGCAGAAAAAATCTGTTAGTTTCTCTGAAACTATAGAGGGAATTTTAAGTGAGCCTTGAAAGGGTCCAAAAAGGCGTCATTTTAGTTGTTGATGACAACCCCGATAACTTGGAGTTGTTGTTCTTTTCTTTGAGTGATTCCGACTTTACAATCGAATTCGCGACTGATGGCAAAAGCGCTATTCAGAAAGTTGAAGACTCCCAACCAGATATCATCCTTTTAGATGTGATGATGCCGGGAATAGATGGGTTTGAAACCTGCCGTCGATTGAAAGCCAATGAATCAAGCAAAGACATTCCTGTAATTTTTATGACGGCGCTTTCCGAGACGGTAGATAAGGTCACAGGGTTTAGTGTGGGGGCGGTGGACTATATCACCAAGCCGATTCAGGCAGAAGACCTGAAAGCTCGTGTTACAACCCACTTAACGATCCGCAACCTGAATCGTAGCCTAATGGAGCAAAATCAGCGGTTGCAACAGGAGATTAAGGAGCGTCAGCAAAAAGAGGAGGAACTGCGACTCTCCAACCAAGCAATCGCGGCTAGTAGTAATGGCATTGTTATTTCTGATGCCAGAAAGCCTGATATGCCAATAACGTATGTCAATCCAGCGTTTGAGCACTTAACAGGTTATGACGCACAGGAAGTCGTTGGACGAAACTGTCGATTTCTGCAAGGAAATGATACAGATCAACCAGCCCTTAATGAACTACGCGAGGCACTGCGACGTGGGAAAGGCTGCAAGGTGGTTTTATCCAACTACCGTAAAGATGGAACACTCTTCTGGAATGAGTTAAGTATTTCACCCATCTTTGATGCCGATGGAAACTTAACCCATTTTGTTGGCATTCAAACAGATATCACAGAGCGCAAGGTGGCGCAAGAAGCACTACGTTATCAACAAGAACAAACAGAAAATCTGCTGCTCAATATCTTGCCTAAGCCAATTGCAGAGCAGTTGAAATTGGAGCCTAGCACGATTGCTGACAGCTTTGAAGAGGTAAGCGTTTTATTTGCTGACCTGGTTGGCTTTACCGAGTTTTCAAATCAGAGATCGGCAAAAGAATTGGTGGAGTTTCTTAATGTAATTTTCTCAGAGTTTGACCAGCTTGTTGAGAAACATGATTTAGAGAAAATCAAGACGATTGGGGATGCCTATATGGTAGTCGCTGGTCTGCCAATGCCTCGACCGGATCATGCTGATGCGATCGCCCAAATAGCTCTTGACATGCAACAAGCCCTTATCAAGATAAACATACAGACAGGCGAAACCTTCAGTATGCGGATTGGTATCAACTCGGGTTCAGTAGTCGCAGGCGTTATCGGACTTAAAAAGTTCAGCTACGATCTGTGGGGCGATACGGTGAATACGGCTAGTCGTATGGAATCTCTTGGGATTCCTGGTGAAATTCAGGTAACAGTAGAGACTTATCAGCGATTACGAGATAACTATCTGTTTGAAGAGCGGGGTGCCATCCGAGTCAAAGGCAAGGGGGAAATGATTACTTATCTGCTTAAAGGCAGAAAACCTCAACGTATAGATCATAGTTCCTTTTGATGCTATTGCCTTACTTTGGTAACAGGTCTATTTTCTTTAAAAGGTATATCTTCGTTATTTTTAGCTCCAAAGTTTTTTCAGCAATTAAATCAATCTTTTTAACCAGCTTGCCCACGCCCCCCTTTACCTGCTCGGCTCTCAAGATTTCATGAATGCATCAACAATAACGCCGTCATCTACCTGGACTCCCCTACGTCAACCGGTTTTTCGTGCCCTCTGGATTGCCTCTGCGGTGTCAAGCATTGGCACATGGATGCATGATGTGGGTGCTGCATGGCTGATGACTTCCCTTTCACCGTCACCCTTTTTGGTAGCACTGATGCAAGCGGCTTCGAGTTTGCCGTTTTTTCTGCTGGCGTTACCCGCCGGTGCGATCGCGGATGTAATTGACCGTCGTCGGATGCTTTTATTTACCCAAGGTTGGATGCTTGTTGCAGCCGCGCTGTTGGGTGTGCTGACGGTTGCGGGTATAACCACCCCTTGGATACTCCTAGTACTGACGTTTGCCCTCAGTATCGGGAGTGCAATGAACCTGCCCGTCTGGCAAGCCATTGTCCCTGAATTGGTGGCTAAAGAGGAGCTTTCGTCAGCAATAACATTAAGTGGTATAGTCGTTAACCTATCGCGATCGGTTGGTCCTGCTCTAGCGGGAATAGTCATTGCTGCCACTGGAACCACCGGAGTTGTCTTCCTGCTCAATGCTGCTTCATTTGTCGGGGTAATGCTGGTGCTTTATAGCTGGCAGAGAACACCCCAGAAGAGCGCCTTACCCACCGAGCGGTTCGTGGGAGCTATCCAGGCAGGGATTCGCTATGCACGTTTCGCACCGCTCCTCCAGACAGTGTACATCCGCACAGCGGCTTACATTCTCTTTGCCAGTGCGTTGTTTGCGCTATTGCCACTCTTGGGGAGAAGAGAGTTAGGTTTGGATGCACTGGGATACGGCATTATTCTAGGTTTTTGGGGAATTGGTGGGTTAGCCGGAGCGTTCATTTTACCTAAGGCGCGGCAGCAGACTTCGATTGACCGACTTGTTGCAGGAGCATCGGTGCTTATGGGAGCGATGATGCTAGTATTAGCGTCCCTCCGCAACTTCTACTTAGTGTGTGGGGTGATGCTCGTGGTGGGAATTGCGTCCCTAGCTGTAATGGTCAGTCTGAGTGTGTCTGCCCAAACGGCTGTTCCGACTTGGGTGCGTGCCAGAGCTATAGCTACCCAGATGCTAGTGTTTCAGGGATGTATGGCTTTGGGGAGTTTGTTGTGGGGAGCGATCGCGCAACAGGCTGGAATCTCGGTTGCCCTCACTACCGGCGGTGTGGGATTGATTGCCAGTGTGGTGCTAACGACTCGCTATCGCCTCCGATGTGTTGAGAAATTGGACTTGAGTGCCTCCTTGCACTGGAATCAACCAATACATGCCTTTGAACCTTGCCCGAATGATGGTCCTGTGCTAGTCACGCTGGAGTATCGCGTTGATTCCGCAAACGCTGAGGAATTTACGAAGGCAATGCAAGCACTCAGCCTAATTCGTCGTCGAGATGGGGCGATTCAGTGGGGAATGTATCAAGATTTATCTGACCCTAGTCGGTTTGTGGAAACTATGGTTGTCGAGTCTTGGGCGGAACACAAGCGGCAATTTGAGCGGGTAACGAATGCAGATCGGGTGATCGAGGAGCGTGCTCGTGCGTTTCATATTGGCGATGAACCTCCTAAGGTTTCTCAGATGATTTACTCAAATTACACAGATGGAAAAGGTGTCCGACAACCCTGCTGAAGTTGGCAGTTGCAGTATCGCTTAATCGTTGCGATAGCGCTTAATTTCGGTGTTGAGTGGAGGGAAATCGCACGGACTACAATGTAGAAAATCTGGGTTTCCCTATAGGTTTAACCGGAGGCAATTCTCCTGTAACTTTGATTTCCAATTCTAGTTTTCTCGTTGAGATATTATTTCAGGTTACTTAGCGTTGCAGATAGCTTTAGCGTATCGCAGTTGATAAGAGTAAATGATTAGGCGGAAGTGCCGCAAGCCGTTGTACCGGATTTACAGATTGGGATAGCGATCGCATCTAGTACGATGAGCAATCACGCTTTCCTTAAAGAGTCTGTGCCTGCCGATTGACTGGCGCTTAGTTTAGATTAAACCTACCCCCTCCGGCTAGATTTCTTATCACCTTTTTAGTAATTTCTCGGAAATTGCAGAGTTCACTTCATTGGATGTTCCAAGTGAATGAGAAT
>DATNPH010000105.1:0-10517 GCA_036703315.1 Coleofasciculaceae cyanobacterium | reverse complement strand
GCCCGTGCCTTAGTCAGTCATCCCAAAATTGTTTTAGCAGACGAACCTACCGCCACATTGGATAAAAAATCGACGGGAGCTTGAAAAGTATCAAATGCGATACGGAATTGAGCGATCGCCAAGTGAAGTAGCTTGAGGTAGCACCATTACCCTAACTTACTGCTTCCGCACTTCCTTATATCGGTTATTACAGGTTGCCCAGATCGAGTCAAGAGAGTTGCTGTCATCGTTGAACAATCACGCTTTGTTGCCATGCCACCTAAAAAAGAAAATACTGGATGTGGATGTGCGAGTATTCCATTTTCATTAATCATAGTTTTATTAGGTGTTGGTTATTGGGGATTTACGAATTTAGATAAACTAAATATCGGCAAATTTCTGCCAGATAATATCAGCAAATTTCTACCTAATAACCAACAACCAACCACTCCTAATTTGGCTCCTAAACCGACACAGCCTGTACCTGTTGCCAATGCTCCTCTACCACAAGTGATTCCGACTGGGACAGTAACAACTAATCCCTCCGTTTCACCATTACCCACAACTCCTAAGAAATCACCATCAACTCAAACGCCTTGGGAGAAAAAGGAAATAAGGGGAATTTATTTAAGTCGGTATCAAGTGACTAATAATGCTAGCGAACAGGCGATTCGTGAACGAGTCCGTTATTATCGCAGTCAAGGAATGAATACAATTATTCATGGAGTATGGGGCAATGGTTGCACAATGTATAACAGTGATGTTATGCAACAGATATTCGGATACAAAAGTTGTCCCAACGAGTTTCAAGACCAATGGTTAGATTGGTTGATTGATGAGGCGCACAAGCAGGGGATGGAAGTTCACGCCTATTTTGAGAAGGGTATCAAAATTGATAAGAATAGCCCGATGTTTGACTTGGCAATCTCTAAACGATGGATTGTGCCTGGAGTCGATAAAACCTACGCTGGCATCGATCATTATGTACTGGATGTAGAGATTCCAGAGGTTGCTAACTTATTCAAGAAAATTTCAGTAGAGTTTGTCCAAAAGTATCCAACCATCGATGCCGTTCAGTGGGATGATTACCTGGGTTATCATGCTGACTTACCCGGAAAAGTTGATCGCACGACCCAGTTGACTAATTTTGTGCGGCAAATGAGAGCTGATATGAAAAAAGCTAACCCAAAAGTTAGTTTTGATCTTTGCCATCATAACCCTTACTGGAGTAAACGTTATTTTGCAGCGGATTGGCAAAATTGGTATGTTGATCGAGTTTTCATTCAAACTTATAACGATGCCAATTTTAATCAAGAGCTAAATTATGCTGTAAATTATGCAGGAATAGCCATTTCAGATAAGCAGTTGTCTCGCTTAAAAGAATTGATTAACAATAGCAAAATCAAGAGTGTTTTAGTGTTTCCCTCCTCTGGAAAACCAGAAGAGACGGCTGCTCTTGTCAAAAAGTTAACTCCAATTAAGTAGCTAGGGCAAGAATCTAAGAGATTTTCTGCTTGGTCGTGGGCATCTGCAAGCGCCATCGCACTTGACTCACTCTGCTAGTGTTGAAATTGCTGTAATCCTGAATAGGAAAAGCAGAGCGATCGCGCTTGCCTTGGTGAGTCATCCTAAAAATCCACCTAATATATAGTTAGGCTGGCGAAGCATCTTCAAAGTTGGTCTCATTTTCAATCGATTCAAAAAATTGTGCAATCTGTTCAGTCGATCTGATGTGATAAACACTTTTAGTACTTTGAGCTTGCTCGGTATACTGGCGATATCTTGGGGTTAAATACTTGTGACATAACCAAAGCGCACGGTAACTCTTAATCGAACTCTTCAATATTGGACTATTTTCAGGCCAGCCTTCTGGTGGTTTAAAACTACCTGTGAGCAGTCGTTTAGTCACCCACCAGAAATGCACATATAGCGGCAGATCAATAAAAACTAGACTATCCGCCTCATTAAGTCGCACCCAGACGGTTTCCATGCAACCAAACCCGTCAATAATCCATCGGTCAGTAGCCAAAATTTTCTCATGGGTGTGCTTATAGTCTTCATGTGGAGCCTCAGCGCTCCCTGCTTGATATTGAATCTTATCCAAGACGTAAAGCGGCAAACCAGTAATTTCTGATAATCTCTTGCTTAGAGTTGATTTACCGCCTCCAGCATTGCCAAACACGGCTACTTTTTTCATAGCCACTCTCCTTTTAGTTCAACCAAGTCATCTCTTAGACTAGATTGAGTTATGAAATCCAGCAATCATAGTCCTTAATCAGCGAATGAACAAGGCTGTACTATTTTGCTGGTAACGCACGATAATCGGATTTTGGAAATTGCCAATCACATTGTTTACATGGAAGACGGTGCGATCGCGGTATTTTGCGAACCGTAGGACAGCATAATCGGGTCGCCAGCGTTACCCTTGACCCTGGTGTCCTTTTTCCAGCCGTTGCTGGCGTTTATGCAAGTGTGCTCCACGAAGGAAGAATTTGCCGGGGAGATTCAGTTTGGTTTCCCTGATTCTTCGGCATCGCATTTTCTTTCCAACCAGAATATCGTTCGGCTTGATTTAGTGCATTTGTACTGCTATGATTCAGTTGTTTTGTTGAGCTTCAAATTAAAAAACACCAACGTATTGTCTCAACATCTACAAATCAACTAACACAAGTCTTTTTGTGCAGTAACAGGCTCATGTTATACCATTTGAGTAAATATTCGTTAAAACTTAACTCTTTTTTTTGCTAATGGCTAATGCTCACACATAATTAGCCAGCAATTATTACTTAATAGATTGCGCTATAACCAATAGTTTTGATGGAGCAAACGATTAATGTTTCCAATTATTTCATTTTGCTTGCGATTTTTGTCTGGGGTAACAATTCCACTGATATTTTTTCTGCCTCTCAACAAAGCCCAAACATTGTCTCTCGCCACTGTCGATACAAACATTAGCGAATTATTTCCAGAGCAACAGAAACCAGAAATTTATTTGTCCAGACCAATTGGATCACAAAGGATGGGAAGTGCTCAGCTAGTTGCAGCGCCTTCTCCCATGGCATCGCTACGCGATCGCCTCAACACTCTTGATATTTCAGCCGCTCAGGGTAATGTGGGAATTGGTGTTTTGGATCTAAATACCGGAGAAAGCTGGTTTCAAAATCGTAGCCAGCGATTTCCCATGCAAAGTGTGTTCAAGCTCCCCGTCGGTATCGTTGTCTTAAAGCTGGTAGATGAGGGAAAGCTTTCCCTCGACCAGTTAGTCACCATTTCCCGACAAGAATTCGCACCGGGATGGAGTCCGATTCTGAAAGAAATTAGAGGGAACAGTGGGCAGTTTACCGTTCGGGATTTGCTGGAACGGTCTGTTGGGATGAGTGATAATACGGCAGCAGATGCATTGGTGCGGTTAGTGGGTGGAACTGAGAAAGTCACGGCTATTTTGCATCAAATGAATGTTCAGGGTATCCGTGTTGATCGCCTGGAACAGCAACTCCAACCCGATTGTGTAGGACTTACCAACTTTCGTCCCGAATTGACCGACGAGCAGAAATATGCGGAAGCGGTGGAGAAAATCCCAGATTCTGTTAAGCAGGCTGCGCTCGAAAAGTATCTCACCGATCCGCGAGATACAGCGACTCCTGAAGGTATGGTTGACTTGCTGGCAAAACTGCGAGCAAGTCAACTATTGTCAGAGAATTCAACAACTTTGTTGCTCAAGATCATGACCGATTCCCCTACAGGACAGCAACGGCTCAAAGCCGGATTACCGAAGGGTTGGTCGGTTGCCCATAAAACTGGTTCCGGTCCAGAAGTTCTGGGAATCGGTACTGCCACCAATGATGTTGGCATTCTCAGTTCTCCAACGGGAAAGCGGGTTGCGATCGCGGTGTTTATTGCTGGTTCAAGAGTACCTGTGGAGATGCGTGAAAAAGTAATGGCTGACATTGCTTCAGCAGTAGTGCAAGTAATTCAATGATGAAACTACATTAATCCCGTAAGGCTGTAGCGCACAGATGGGTATAGAAGCACTCTCAATAATTCGCCTGACAACTGATGAATGGGAAAAAGCACAAGCAAGCATCGCGCTGTTTTGGGATACAGCGCCTAGTCAGAAAACAATCGTCAAATTTCTGAGCAATTCTCAAAACATTTTGTTATCGGCAGAGCTAGACGAGGAGCTAGTTGGTCAAGTCATTGGTTATATTCTTGAGTGCTGGGATAAAGATGAACCAATGTTGTTTTTGTATTCAATCGATGTGGCAGAAACCTACCGACGAAGAGGAATCGGGACAGCATTAATCGAAGCCGTCAGAAAACTTGGTCGGGAACAAGGTTGCTCTGAATCATTTGTCTTCACGAATGAAAGCAATCTTGCGGGTATGCAGTTGTATCAATCCACTGGCGGTAAAAGATCAAACCCAGATGATGTTGTGATGTTTGAGTATGATTAGTTATTGCAAGGTTGTGGTTTCTTCCACGTTATTGACGGCATCTGCTGGCTGGAAAAGAACAAGTCGATTGGATGGATGTCGCTTTAAGGTGCGGCTACTTTGACCAAGCGCACTTCATTCACGACTTCCGTACTTTTGCCGGTTGTACTCCCACGGAGTATCTCGAACAGCGAGGCTTTCATCCCTGCCATGTTGTGCTGCCCGATTGAGGTCAATTTTTTACAATCCTCCCGCATCCGTTATGCACCACAATACGAGGCGGCACAGCCGTTGAGGTCGCTTTCGATGGAATCATTACAGGAATTTCTTTCGGAAAACAAGGACAGCGATATTTTTGCGCTTGCTCAGTACATTGAAAGTCATATTGCTCTTAACTGGCAGCACTAGCAAGTCAGTGGCTAAAGTTATGGCAAAGTGCAAAGTCTCTCAAGCCAACTTAGCGATCGCTTGTTGATTTGCGTACCCCTTTACCGGCGACCTGTACTTAGGAGGAATCACTAGCTACTGCGTAGTGCTTTCACGGGATCGAGTTGACTGGCTTGCAGGGCAGGAAGAAAGCAAGCACTCACCCCTACCAACAAGGCCGCACTTAAGCATAAAGCAGCTGTGCTGCTGTCAAATTTATAGGGCAATTTAAAGGTGTTAGCAACCACAGTTGTTAATCCATGCACCGTAGCGATCGCCACTGTGCCTCCCAATACGCTCAACAGTGCTGCCTCCAGGATAAATTGCAGCAAAATGTCCCGCCTTTTTGCCCCAATGGCTCGTCTTAATCCAATTTCGGGAGTACGCTCAATGATAGAGGCGATTGTAATATTAGCAATGCCTACACCACCAATTAATAGTGAGATTATCCCGACTGCGGTTAGTCCTCGTGAAGCAAGTTCAAACGTTTCTTTTTGCCTGAGAATCTCTTGGACATTATTTCTTACATACAACTCTGTGCCAGGAAAGCGCTGATTTAACAGTTGTTTTACCCGAACTTCCATTTGTTTCATGTCTTTGAGGTCTTTGGGACGTATCGAGATAGACTCAATGCCCCGGCTACCTGTCATAGCGCTGTACGTTGATATCGGCATGAGTAACTCACCTTTGGGTTTTGCGCCCTCGAACCTCAACTTAGTTTCCATAACTCCAACTACGAGAAAGGCTGTTTCTGAACTAAAAATGAGTTGACCAATAGGGTCTTGACCCCGAAAAAGCTGCTCTGCTAGAAAATCATCAATCACCACTACAGCTCGATAGTTAGCAAAATCAGCAGCTGTAAACGGACGACCCGCTAAGATTCGTCTGCCAGAACTCAGAAAGAAGTCTTCGGAAACAGCTAATGTAGGAAGATCGGCTTGTCGATCCTGAAATACAGCGGAATAAAATTGCGGTGCGTAGTTAGAGGCACTGATTGCCTGCCAGCCTTGCAGCTGTTGTCGTAATAATTCCAGGTCTTCTAACTTAGGTTCTTGACCTTTTGCTTGCCATAGGAAGACAGAGATTTGAGGCGCTTCTCGCTTTGCCAACTGCTGTTCTATTAAAGCCCGACTGATGGCGCTAACCTGAAGCGTTGCACTAACTGCCGCCACACCCATAAAAACGCCAAGGGTAGTTAGGGCAGAACGCAGAATATTTCTGCGTAGGGAGTTGCAGGTGAGAATAACTAAGTCGAGGGGGGAGAGGCTCATCTCATCAAAAATTATAAGTGTTGAGTTATGAGTTTTGAATTTTGAATTGAAATAAGCTCTTTTAACTCATAAGTACGTCCTAGTGGCGGTCAAAGCAAAATGGCATGATTACTGGCGAGCGAATCATTTTTGATTGTTGTTATTTGAACTGCTCGCCAAGGGATACTCTACGGCTTGTCGAATTATTCGAAAAGTCGAGAAGATTTTAAGTGAAGCGAGAGTTTTCACTCTGCCAGGGTCAGGCGAACCAATAAGCAATTTTTATGACTCACGGTTAGCGATCGCGTTTGTCAGACCCTATACTACCCCAGTCACAACTTTTCCAAGATGTCTATTAATATCAGCCGACCGATTCGCCACCGCTGAAGCTGAGGTACTCAAGACTTGGCATCTCGCTTGCGGTTGCCACAATATGGCAGTAGGCCGTAAAAGCAAACATCGTTAAGCCGCTGGATTACTCTGATGAAATGAAGCAGCAGTGTCTGGAACTCTATGCTGGAGGAATGACTGCTAATCAAGTTGAGGCAGCTACTGGAGTTTCTGCCGATTCAATTGTTGCTTGGGCTAAGCAAGCGGGTTTAGTCAAGCGGCACAAGTATTCAGACACAATAACTGCCTATTTAGAAAGTCCCGGCAAGTCCAAAAGTTCTACCGAATAACTGAAGCTGAATAGGTGGATTCAAAATGGCACTTACTTAGAGTACCTATTTACCTTTGTTACCAAAGGCTGATACTCCTTTAAATAACATGAGTAAACCGCCGCACAAGATGGCGAGAGCTAACCCACCAGCTACTAAATCCAATACATTAATATTTTCCACGGCAATCAATTCTCTTTTGTCTCAAAGGCTAATCCAAGTATGAGATGTTCCTGACCCTGTTGACAGCAGCGGTTTTTTTTTCCAAGTTTTTTCGCGAGCGCCTACTCAGGTTTTATCAACACTTCACAATAAGGGGTAACACCCCTCACCCGTAGGCATAATAATAAGGTTAGTAGATGCACCCTGATGATTGAGAGAGCAGCAGAACGTGACTCTCTTATTTATTTTTTGGGCAAAGCTTCAAAGCTTAGTAGATATACAATCTGCGAGGCGGTGTCTCTAGAGTTAACTTCGATTAGAAGAACCTGTGAGGCATCTTTGTCATGCCCGTAACCGAATCGCTATCAACTGCCGTGCTATTATATAGAAGAGAATAAATTCGGTAGCAGTGTTTGTATTTAGTATTGACAGGCTTTCTCCTTTTGGTCTTGGCAGGCTTCTCTCCGAAATCTAAAACTCTACACATTTCTGATTTGGGAGACAATCTATGTCAATTTATGTAGGCAACTTATCCTACGAAGTCACACAAGAAGACCTAACTGGTATTTTTGTAGAATATGGTTCTGTAACGCGGGTTCAGCTACCCACTGACCGTGAAACTGGTCGTATGCGTGGCTTTGCTTTTGTGGAAATGGGTTCAGAGGCTGAAGAAACGGCTGCCATTGATGCGCTTGATGGTGCCGAATGGATGGGTCGTGACCTGAAAGTTAACAAGGCGAAGCCTCGTGAAGACAGAAGTTCATCGGGTGGTGGGAATCGGGGGAACTTCTCGGGAAGCTCTCGCCGTTACTAAGATGCAAGAGGCTAAATCCGTTTAGCCTCAACAACTCGCATTCAAGGGAAAAGGCTTAGGCACAAAGGCTTAAGCCTTTTCTCTTGGCGCTCTAATTTCAAAACAATTGGCTGTTCGGGAGCTGAGTATTTTACGGCATTATCAATCAGGTTAATCAACACTTGTTTGAGGCGATCGCGATCAACCATCGCCTCAACATTAGCGGTTGTCGTAACTGTAAGCAATCGATTGCTAAACTTTTGTGCCATTCCTGCTACTTCTGCAACCAGATCGTTGAGTAGCACTAATTCCAGATGAAAGTGCGTATAACCACTATCGGCCCGCGCCAAATCTAGCAAATCTTCCAGCAGACGCACCGTGCGTTCAGCTTCGGAGGCGGCAGTCTCCAGGGCTTCTCGTTGATAGTCGTTAAAGTTTGTCCCTCGTCGCAGTAAGCTTTGCAAATAGCCCAGCACTACAGTTAACGGCGTTCGCAATTCATGAGAGACATTACTAACAAACTGGCGTTGCTGTTCCCAAGCATCGGAAAGTCGAGACAGCATCATGTTGAAGGTTTGAGCCAGTTCTTTCACTTCACTAGGGGCATGGCTCAATCGCAGCCTAGCCTTGCTTAAACCTTCTGCCGAGATTGCCCCTGCCATCTGGCTCATCTCCTGCAAGGGTTGGAGCGATCGCCGAATCCGAAATGCGATCGCACCCATCATCACAATTGTTGCCAAGATACAAACAATAGCAAGGCTCTGAGTAGCTGCAATTAACTGACGCTGATCATTCGTCACATCTTGAGCCATGTACACCTTACTGAGGAGTGTTCCCTTGATGATTACCGAACCTTGGTACAACACCATACCACCAAGGGGGTTCGCCCATTCGTTCAATTTTATGTAGGAATTCTATTTAGGCGATATATCCACTCTAGTTGAAGTGCTTTGTTGCAGAAGGATGTAGCCCTAACAGAAGCCTTAGTTTTTGCTGAGAAAACTGAGTATTGACAGGAGTTCAGAACGAAGTTAGAGAGCAGCACACGAAAGGATTTTAGCTGCGATCAAATGGGGTTTTATCATTTGGTCTCAGCATACATTCAAGATTCTCTCAACCTAATCTCATCTGCCATCTGTTACAGCTTGGTAAGCTCAGGGAGATTAGTAACGTCTATACACAGGAAACATTGTGCCTCGCCAAGGAAAACTGCATCATTTAACTAACAGAATTCTAGGGGCAACCTATCTTTGGCTTGCCATCCTGATCTTCGGTGCTTCCAGTGCAGTGACGCGCAAGCTGACAGAGATTGGTGCCCAACATTTCGTGAATGGGCAGAATCCAATTTCTCTATGTAGTGTTTTGTTTGTGGGCAATCTCTGTGCCTTAATAGTTTTGATAATACTCTACGGGCGACAGTGGCAGCGGAGAACTTTAAGCCAACTATCGAGAAAGGATTGGCTCAGTTTAGTCATTGTGGCAATTCTTTCGGGGGCACTTGCCCCTGGGTTAATTTTTCAGGCGCTTGCCTTAACGAAGGTCAACAATGTCGTTCTAGTTGGCAGGTTGGAACCTCCCCTGACGCTTGCTTTTTCTGTTTGGTTCTTGCGAGAACAGGTGAATAGGTGGGAAATTGTACTAATGTAACGTTGACAGTCAGCACGATGAACAAAGAAAAAATTATTTTTAGTACAGATTGGATTATTGTCAAGGAAACGGCTAGGGGTTTTCATTATTTAGAAAGAAAAGGAAGAGATTCCGTGGCGATATTTCTTGTTAGAAGAAGTAATCTTAACAGAGGAGAGTATGAAGTTCTGATTAGACAGCAGCCTCTTTGTATCGATATTCCTGATATTAACGAAGAACATCGGCTCTATCCTTGCCCAATCACTGGGGGGATAGATGAAGGGGAATTACCAGAGGAAGCAGCGGTAAGAGAGGTGTATGAAGAAGCTGGTTTTTCAGTTCACGTTTTGCCGCTAGGGAAGTATATTGTTGGGACTCAAACGAATGAAATTTGCTATCTGTATTATGCTGATGTAACGGGTATAGAGCCGGACGGTGCACAGCAGGATGGTAGCTATTTTGAATCGATTAGTAAAAATGAATGGTATCCTTTGGAGTATTTGAATCAATGCGATTATGCTGGTTGTCAGATTGGGTATTTTAGATTGCGAGATATATTTTTAAGCTGACATATTGCACTTGCCTAGCACCCGCCGTGGAATTAATTCCACGGCTCATAGCTCAAGTCCATTGAAATGGACTAAACTTTTTGTAAAGCCATATGAACTTATTGTCATTGCTACATAAGTAGATGGACTAAATTAAACGTAGGGTGGGCATTGTCCACCATCGTCTCTAGGCATGGATTACACAGTTTTGGTGGGCATTGCCCACCCTACAGCTATGTTGAGTTTATTTATGTCTACCTACTTAACAATTTTATAAAAGCAAGGGTTTAAGTCATTTTTGTTAGGATATTCAACTGGATTTGACATCAATTTTAGTCCTCTTCAGAGGACTTTAGCTATGACGCAGGGATTTAAATCCCTGGCGGTTTGAGGGGGTTAGTGCAAGATTTGAAGAATAGCATGATAAAAGATTTGTGAGAGACGGTAGCCAATTATTCCTCTACTCCAAAAATTTTTTCCAGTGCTTCAGCATATTGCTCTCAGGAGTTACGCAGTTGAACAAAAATGCGGTAAAAGGAAGGCATGAATCCACCCAAATACACCGCGATTGAATACATTAACTTTCTGATGGCGACGCAAAAAGCATACAGTTGCACGGAAGCAGAACGAGTTCAACCGAC
>DATNPH010000093.1:0-10749 GCA_036703315.1 Coleofasciculaceae cyanobacterium | reverse complement strand
GGATCTTTCTGTTTCCGTGGCAGTGGGATCAAGTCTGCAAATTGCTCTATTTGTCGCACCTGTGTTAGTCCTAGCTGGGTGGTTTATGGGCCAGCCAATGGATTTGGACTTCAATGCGTTTGAACTAGTAGCCGTGGCAGTGTCGGTTTTAATTGCCAATTCCATCAGTTCTGATGGCAAGTCAAACTGGCTAGAGGGCACTTTGCTCTTAGCTGCCTATGCGGTTTTAGCACTGGCGTTTTACTTTCATCCGGTCATTGAAGGCTTAGGTTAAAGAAACTGAGGGATGAGGAAATTCCTCATCGCTCCTTCTTTATGAGTATTTGAAATCTAAAAAAGATAATAACTTTACATCAGGATTTAGCAACTTCCGTAGTTGGGCGATCGCTTTGTTGCTCCAGTAGTCGAGAACAAGAGAAATGCGATCGCGCTTTTCATCGTTACTGCTCTAGTTTGAGAGGCGATCGCATTTTCATTCACAATCGAAAAATTGTACCCGCCTTGGCTAAGGCGATGCACTTTTCATCCCAACTGCCTCCAGGCATGGAATCTCCACTTGAGTTAATTTAAAAAGAACGACTCACGGTGCTAGCTCAAGGCTGGGGATGAGACAAAACTATGCTGCGTGAATACCAGCTAACCAATTTCAAGGCGTTTGCGGGATCGGAAACCATTCCGATTCGACCCATCACTCTCATCTATGGACCCAACTCTTCCGGCAAGAGTTCAGTGCTGCAATCACTGCTGCTGCTCAAGCAAACCCTTCAAGAGGCAGAAAATCCAGAAGCTCTTTTGCTACCCAAAGGCAATCTCGTTAACCTTGGCGGCTATCGTGAATTTGTCCATCGCCATGATATCAGCAAGCCGTTCTCATTTAAGGTACTTCTAGATGTAGACAAACAGGGGACACCAGATCCATTCGGAAAGCTTTTATCACACAAGTTGATTGACACTCCGATTTTAGGGTTGCACGTCGCCTTCACCTATGATGAACAGACATCTAACGTAGTTTTCTCGTCCGTAGGGTTATTCATTGGAGACGATTCATCCCCTGTAGCTATCTATAAACCTCAAAAGCGAGACATTTTGGGAGTTGAGGGAGTTGAGTCGAGTAGCTTTCCGAAGACTATCCTCAAGCTAGACCGCATCAACTATGAACACAGCTTGTGGCAGTCTTGGTGGAAAAATGTTGGTCGTTGGCTGCTTAGAGATAGAGAAGAGGAGATAAAGAGGCTTTTCAAAGTTTTTAACTTCAATAAAAATAATCAGGGATGGGAAACGAGACTCCCAACAGAACTATGGCAAATTCAGAAATATTTGAAGGAGAAACTAGAGAAACTTGATGAACAGAATAAAGTGTACAGACCAAGTTGGGAGAACCAACTGTTTCAAATTGAATCGTTAATTCGATTGTGGCAGCACTTCGATGACTTCACTTTCGATAAAGCAAAAGAAGACTTATCTAAATTGTCTCAATCTTCACTTCTTGCCTATCGGAATTTCTTACCCATCAAGTCCGTTGCTATGCAGCTAGAGAAGTCGTCGAGCTTGGAAGTCTGGGACTTGTCAGAGGTATATAAACGACGTTGTAAACCAGACTTTTCAGAGCTAACTCTGCTAACCTGCTCTAGGTTTAGACGTTTCCTAGAAAGCGTAATTTACATTGGTCCATTGCGGGACTACCCCGAACGAATTTACATTTTGAGCGGCAACTTAAGTAAAGAGGTCGGAAAATCTGGAAAGATGCTACCAGATGTCCTGTTCAAAAATCCTGATCTTCTCAAACAGGTGAATGAGCAGTTTAATCGCTTCGGATTGGGTTATGAACTTAAGGTGTCCTCATTCACTGACGAAACCTCCGGAATAAGTGACCTCTTCGCCCTTCGTCTGATTGATAAAGATACTGGTGTAAACGTCAGCATTCAAGATGTCGGATTTGGCATCAGCCAAGTTCTGCCAATAATTGTCCAAAGTATGCTTTCTCACAACTCAAGTCTGCTGATTGAGCAGCCAGAAATACATATTCACCCACGCCTACAAGCAGAACTAGGTTCCTTACTAGCAGATTGCATTAAGCCTCCCTTTGAGAATCAGTTTATCATTGAAACTCACAGTGAGCATTTGATATTGCGCCTTCAGAAGTTAATCCGTAAGGGAGAGTTAAAACCGGCAGATATTTCAGTTATTTATGTTGACCGGGGGACTGAAGGGTCAAAGTGCTTACATTTAAGACTCGACGAAGAAGGAGACTTTATTGACGAGTGGCCCGACGGATTCTTTGAAGAAGACTTCAACGAGATTTTTCAGTAATATGCTTGTGCGAACTGTCCTGCTGCCATCTATCTTAAAGGCGAATCCTGAGAACCAACACGCTCACTACGGTATGGTCATCAGACTCCTTCAGGATCTAGAAAAGAACGGTGTAGTCCTTTTAGATGATACGCACTCTATTAGAGCCTCTCTGCTTCAAGATATCCCAAAGTGGCCAGTGAAGTTCAGAAAGAAAGCTGAGGTACTTCTGACCGCACTTAAGAAAAAAAATCGCTTTGTTGAAGTGTCGCTAAAGGATGAAGTTCAAGCTACCTGCAAGAACAAACCATGCCAGCAAGGCATTAGGATAGCTAAAATCTACTTGCCCCCAGCTATTCTGGCTAGTCAGGGTTGCAACCAGTGTGCTCAGGCAAACTTATCATCGGTTCCTAGTGTTGAAGTTGTTGATGTTGCTGAATATTGCATATCTGATTTCTTTGAATTTCACTTAAAACCAGGTGATCACGTTCTTGGAAAAGGTGAGTGGAAGCAGGATAAATTTGAGCAGGAAATACTAATACCTCTGTTTAGAGACGCTAAAAATATAAAGATATACGACCGATGGATTGGAAGGTCGATATTGACCTCAAATGCTGATAAATATAAGCTCACACTAGAGTGGATTTTAGAAGTCTTTCTAAGGGTTTATCGTTCGGGTTCAGGAGGAGTTTTTGAGGTATACAGTGGCTTTTACACGCAGAAACAAGCCGGAAAACCACCTTCTAACAAAACTGATGCTGTTACTGCACTCCGACAGTTGGAGATTGATATGCAAAAAATGCATCCTAGTGTGAGATTAATTATCAAGAAGGAAACTCAACCACTGCAAATGCCCCACGATAGGTATGTGATCACCAATCAGATAGCGATATCTATTGACCGTGGCTGTGACTTGCTGTTAGACAATAGAACAAGCCCGTATCCGCGTTGTATTCGGGATGTTCGTATCGCTTACTGTTCCGAACCGGGGAAAATCGAGCAAGCTGTGCAAAGGTTACCAGATTTATGAACAAACGTGAGTGCAATCTCCTAAAGCTACTCCTCATCCTCAACTAACTCACCTAAGTACAGTTCGACAAACTTCTTTGCCGCAGCTGGCTCTATTCCCTTCAAGGCGTTGACTATCTCTACAATTGCCTCACCAGAGGGGTCTGTTTGTTCATGAAACCAACGAAAAACAATAGAACGATCTACGCCTAAAGCAACTGCCAACTTGTTTTGGCTAATACGATAGGTTTCCAATGCCTGTTTGAGGGCTTTACCTGCTCTTCCCATGCCTTTGATCGTGTCAGAGGAGCATGCCTTCGTAAATGTTGATATATATTCCTACTTTTGTTGATTTATATGCATACAGTCTTGTAAGCTTAAGTTTGTCAGCAAATACATCAACATCTGTAGTCAACAACAAGGTGAATCTCAATGTCCGAAGACTTTGTCCCAGATACCAGTGAAACCCCCACTCTTCCTGCCTCCTGCAACACCCCCAGTGAATCCTCCCCACGTCGGGAACCCGTCAAAGTACTGGTGATAGGTTCTCCCCAAGGTGTCACCAATACAATTCACAACCTGTACAGTCGGGGTTTTGCTGAAGTTACCGCGTGGAGTCCTCTGCAACCTACTTCTAATCCCGGTGAAGTCATGAGCGTTTTGAGGCGGCAGATTCGGATTCACTGAATTGATGAATTGTTAGGCGATCGCTCTGAGGAGGTGCTTGGGAGCGATCGCCTATCATCAATACCAAGAGGTGATCATAGATATAAAAGCGGGGATTGAAAATGGAGACGGCTAAGTTGTTAATGAATGGTGATAGTCAGGCTGTTATCTTGCCTAAAGAATTTCAGTTTCAGGGCAACGAGGTTTATATCAAAAAAATAGGAAGTGTTATTGTTCTGATTTCCCAAGAAAATCCATGGCAGGCTTTATTCGACAGTTTGAGTCTATTCTCTGAAGACTTTATGGAGAATAGGGAACAGCCTGTACTAGAAACTAGAGAGGCTTTTGAATGAGATTTTTACTAGATACAAATATATGCATCTACATCATCAAGCAGAAGCCTCCCAAAGTCTTTGAGAAGTTCCAAACACTTAATCCATCAGATGTAGGGGTGTCATCAATTACCGTTGCTGAACTGGAATACGGAGCTTACAAAAGCCAGCGTCAAGAACAAAATCGAGCAGCGCTGAGTCAGTTTTTAATTCCTCTGGAAATTTTACCCTTTGATGAGAGAGCTACACAAACCTATGGACAAATTAGAGCAGAGTTAGAACGAAGGGGTATCGTTATTGGTTCGATGGATATGCTCATTGCATCACAAGCAATCAGCCTCGGACTTACCTTAGTCACCAATAATGTGAGAGAGTTTTCACAGATTCCAGGCTTGACCATGGAAAATTGGGTTGAGTAAATACCCCTGAAAGCGATCGCCTTTCTCCTTAACAAAAAAATCGCACCCCCTAAGGAGTGCGACTATTCAAGAACCTAGATTCAAAACTTACCCAACGGTTGCGGGGGTTTTTGATGGAGCGAAGTAAGCATTTTGCTCAGCCCGCAGTTTGTCGCTGAGTCTGCCTTCAGGCAACTCCACATCGTCGTAGGTGAGGACTTGGTCTTTGGCAATATCCCGCTTCAGGCGGCATCCTTCAGCTAAGCCCATTGGCAGCAGGTTTTGCTCCCGGACAATGTCAGATTTTTCACACTGTCCATAGGTCATGTAGAAGCCGATGCCATCGAGGGTTTCCCCAGCTTTCAGGTCAATCTTGGCAGTTGTTACCACATCCACGCGAGGGCCATCGATGGGAGCCATGACCACATCGTTGAACAGAACAACACGCGCTACAGAGAGTGGCACCTCAAAGTGACACAGGTGATAAGGAGTGTAGAAGCTGTAAAGAGGGCCTTCACCTAACTTGTATAAGTTGAGGTAGTGACGTTGCTTGGGGTCGTCGTGAGTGCCAAAGACGAACACGCCTGGACCTGGCTTAGTACCAACTACGTAATCAACAATGCCGCCCAGTTCTTTGAGCTGATCGACATCGTACATTTTGGTCATCTCATCAACGTGACCCCTGAAGTCATGGCCCAACATGCCGCGCTTGGCAACCGTCATGCCTGTGGCGTTAGCAACGATCGCTTGCTCGAAGGAAATCTTGCTGCCATCAGCAAAGCTAGTTACCATGTGAGCTTTTTGACCCCACTGTTTAGCAAACCCTTCCTGAGTGGTCGGGTTACGATAGGGGTCTTGTAGACCTTTAATGTTGCCACACAGGAGCGGCGTCAAGCCAATGCTCTTGACGAACCGATAGAGGTTCAGTTGCACGCCAGGTTGGTCACCGTCACAACCACTGATGATCACACCAGCCTTGTCGGCATAAACCTTGAGGATAGGGCCAATGGTGCCGTCGAGTTCCGCATTCATCAGAATGATGTGCTTGCGATTAGCGATCGCTTCCATCACCACATGAGCGCCAAACTCGATCGCGCCTGTCACTTCAACGATGGCATCAATGCCGTCTGCTTTACATAGCAGCATCGCATCATCAGTGATGGCATACTGACCTTTAGCGATCGCATCTTCCAGTTCGGAGACCGTATCGACAACCTTGACATCCTCTGCTCCAGCCTCAGCATAAGCCCGCTTGGCTTCATCAATGCTGCGGTTGGAGATTGCTACCAGCTTCATCCCTGGCACTGAGTTGAGGATTTGATTGGCAATCCCTCGACCCATGAAGCCAGCACCAATCATCGCGACCTTAACTGGATTGCCTGCTTCTTCCCGTGCTTGCAGTGCCTTATCAACAATAATCATAATTTAGCTCCTACGACAGTCGTTTCTAGTAAAGCCCAAGCCGCATCTTTTTCGGAGATAACAGTAACCTCTGTCGGCCACTCAATCCCTAGAATTGGGTCGTTATACCGCAGTCCTCGCTCGTAACCAGGGGTATAAAACTCACCCACCTGATACGTCACCTCAGCGCCATCCGTAAGCGCTTGGTAGCCGTGAGCAAACAGTTCTGGTACATACAGGGCGCGACGGTTTTCAGCGGTTAGCTCTACGCCAATATGTGACAAGTAGGTCGGGGATTCAGGGCGCATATCGATGATTACGTCATAAATCGCACCTTGGGTACAGCGAATCAACTTAGTCTCAGCCGCTGGGGGAACTTGATAATGCATTCCCCGCAGTGTTCCCTTTTTGTGGTTGAAAGACGAATTACATTGGGCAACAGTTGGCTTTAAACCGTGATCTTCAAATTCTTTCGCGCAGAATGTCCGAGCAAAAAAGCCTCTGTCGTCTTCGCGATGCTCTAAGTCAATAATGAAAGCGCCTTTGAGCTTGGTTTCTGTAAATAGCATTACTTTGTCCAGAAGAAATCTTTGTCAATTTGTTGAGTGCGAATTAGATACTCCAGCTGTTTTAAGCGAGTGAAACCTCTTGATTCGAAGGTTTCTTTCGTCATGTCAATCTGCTGGAATAAGTTATACAGCTGCTCGGCACCACGCTGCGCATTCCAATCGCACTTAAAGCCTGGTAGAGTACTGTTAATCTTCTCGAAAGAAACTCGATAGCTGCGGTTATCAGCTCCCTGATCGCCAAAGCTCAGCGCACATCCTTTGAAGACATCCGCAATAATCTCGGCAACTTCTTTAACTCGGTAATTATTCGATGTGTCACCTACGTTAAAGATTTGGTTGTGAACAATATCACGGGGAGCTTCGAGAGCGCAGGCAATTGACTTGCCGATATCTAAAGCGTGAACCAGTGGACGCCAAGGCGTACCGTCACTTGTCATCTTGATTTCTTTGGTAGTCCAAGCAAGTCCTGCCAAGTTGTTCAAGACAATGTCGAAGCGCATCCGGGGAGAGGCACCAAAGGCGGTTGCGTTCCGCATGAAGGTGGGAGAGAAATTGTCATCAGCCAGTGGCTTGACATCTCGCTCTACCAAGGTTTTACATTCAGCATAGGCAGTTTGTGGATTCACCGAAGATTCTTCAGTGACATCGCCCTCGGTAGCAACGCCGTAGACGCTGCACGAAGACATGTAGACAAAGCGACGGACACCGGCTTCTTTAGCAATGGTAGCTAAGCGAACCGAACCTTTATGGTTGATATCGTAGGTGATAGTAGGAGATAGCTGTCCAGTTGGGTCGTTCGAGAGTTCAGCCATGTGA
Organism: Coleofasciculaceae cyanobacterium; assembly: GCA_036703315.1. Taxonomy (GTDB): domain Bacteria; phylum Cyanobacteriota; class Cyanobacteriia; order Cyanobacteriales; family Coleofasciculaceae; genus DATNPH01. Next base: position 3,270 of record DATNPH010000093.1, on the reverse strand, counting down.
ACAATTGCCTCGAAGCCTTCTAGATCTTCGGCAGTGATGTTCCGAATATCTTTGTTCAGGGTTTTGGCAGTGATGTTAGTACCGTTGTACAACCAACCCACTTTATAGTATCCGGTGTCTACACCCAGCACTTCATGCCCACGTTCCATTAACAGGGGAGGCAATAATGAGCCAAGATAGCCTTCTGTTCCTGTAACCAGTACTTTCATTGATTAAAAATCCTATGCGTTAACGGCTGTTTGTAGATGCTGTAGTTCCGGAAGCTGCTCCACAACAGCTTTGCCAATTTCTATTGAAGAGGTGGCAGCGGGGGAAGGAGCGTTGCAAACATGGACAGCGTTTTGAGCTTTGATAATCAAAAAGTCATCCACAAGCTTGCCATCGTTCATCAGCGCTTGAGCGCGAACTCCAGCGTGGGTTGGAACAACATCGTCTGATTGAACTTCAGGAATTAGCTTTTGTAAACTGTGGACAAAAGCAGCTTTGCTGAACGAGCGAATGATTTCCTTGATGCCTTCATCGGCGTTTTTGGCAGCTAATTTCCAGAAACCCGGATAGGTCATGACTTCCGCAAAATCCCGGAGGTCGAAGTCTGTTTTTTTGTAACCTTCCCGCTTGAGACTGAGTACAGCATTAGGTCCGGCGTGGACGCTGCCATCAATCATCTTGGTGAAGTGGACACCCAGGAAGGGAAAATCTGGGTTGGGAACTGGATAAATTAGGGTATTGACAAGATAGCGCTTTTCTGGGGTGAGTTCGTAGTATTCTCCCCGGAATGGGACAATCTTGGCTTTGGGATCGACTTGTCCTAGTTTAGCAATGCGATCGCTATGGAGTCCTGCACAATTGACTACGCAACGTGCCTCAAACGTACCCTTGTTTGTCTCAAGTACCTGGCTATTAGCCATTTGGCGGATTTTCTCAACTTTTGTATTGAGATGAAGCTCTCCACCCTGTAACTCGACCAGTTGGGCATATTTCTGCGACACCTTCTTGTAATCGGCAATCCCAGTTGAATATACCTGAATTCCTGCCACACACCTGACATGAGGTTCAATTTCCTTGACTTCCTCTGCCGTAATTTTTTTGACTTTCAAACCGTTTTCCAAACCACGTTTGTAAAGGTTTTCCAGTCGCGGTAGTTCATTCTCATCACTGGCGACAATGACCTTACCACAAACTTCATGAGGAATATCATGCTCTTGACAAAATTCCACCATCGATTGACAACCATCGCGGCAAAACTTTGCTTTGAAACTCCCTGGTTTGTAGTAAATACCCGAGTGAATCACACCGCTATTGTTTCCCGTTTGGTGAAAAGCCCACTTGCTTTCCTTTTCTAGCACCGCAATACGTGCGTTGGGATAGCGTTTGCCTAGAGCCATGCCGGTAGAAAGACCGACAATCCCGCCGCCTATGATTACATAGTCATACATTAGTATTCTTGCCCTACAGCTGAATCGTTACGAATCGTTCTTAAAGTAGGAAGGTTTTCCTACCATACTTTCCAAGGGGCCTTATCCTTCTTCCATAGCTCTTCAAGGTAATTTTTATCCCTTAAAGTATCCATGGGTTGCCAGAACCCAGAATGTTTGTAAGCAGCGAGTTGGTTAGTTTCTGCTAGTTTTTCTAACGGCTCTTTTTCCCAAACTGTGGCGTCATCTGCAATGTAGTCAATGACTTCTGGCTCTAAGACAAAATAACCACCATTGATCCAAGCTCCATCTCCATCTTGCTTCTCTCTGAAGTGGTTAACTTTAGTGTCATCCTCTGCCAAAGCGAGGGCTCCAAAGCGTCCTGTCGGTCGAGTGGCGGTCAATGTAGCTAACGTCTTTTGCTCTTTATGGAACTCCAGCAACTCTTTGATGTTGATATCGCTAACACCGTCCCCGTAAGTAAAGCAGAATGTTTCTTTCCCAATATGCTCCCTGACCCGCTTGAGTCGCCCTCCGGTCATACTCTGCTCACCCGTATCGACCAATGTGACTTTCCACGGTTCTGCATAACCAGAATGAACATTCATCTGATTAAATCGCATGTCGAAGGTGACATCGGACATGTGTAAGAAGTAGTTAGCAAAATATTCCTTGATTAAATATCCTTTGTAGCCACAACAGATGATAAAGTCGTTAATGCCGTAGGCAGAGTAGATTTTCATGATGTGCCAGAGAATTGGCTTACCACCAATCTCGACCATGGGCTTTGGTTTGAGGGCGGTCTCTTCACTAATGCGAGTACCAAGCCCTCCAGCAAGGAGCACTGCTTTCATGTAATTACCTCGTAGTTTTCAAGGAGACCAAATTGTAACCTTGGGTAGATCTGTTAAGTACACAAATCAGGCACAAAAAAGTTGCTGCTGATTCTCATCGATAATAGACTCGTCGCTAATTAAGAAGCAAGAGTGGGGAGCTGGGGCTTTCCAGAAGCTGTATGGCACCCCTTGGTAAGATAACGAGAATTCAGAAGGTTGAGGAGGTTGTGCGGCACGGGCGTACAAAGGTGTATACAGCACAGGAAGCACTTGAGTGCGATCTTCGTAGCGGCGCGTAGGGTCTCGCCAAGGAAAAACCAAGCTCTATCGGAAAGCAACCCCAAGCCTTCGCTAACCTCACGCCCTTGGGCATGTAAGATTTGCTCCTATCGGTTTGTCCGCTACAATAACCTCGGCGTTCACTGGGGACAGACAGCATAAGGGGGGCGATCGCTGGTGAGCATCATATAGAATTTTAGCCATAATACTATCAATCGCTACTGACGAATGGCACATCGGGCGACGACTGCCATAAAACTTGACTGGTATGGCATCCTCATCATACCCAGAGATTTATGGCTAGCATTACCTGGATCGCACACCTAAGATTACATATCTATCCTAAGTAGGAACTTCTTGAGCGGTGATTTATTGATTGGGAATTTTCTTGAGATTGTTTGCTGGAAGACAATCAATTTGCAAGAAATCGTTAAAATAGCAGAGTATTGGGATAAAAATTTTACTCTCTCGAAAGTCCCAATTGCCGAGTTCCAATTGCAACTAATTTATGGAATCAAGTGGCCCGTCTGCCAACTCTTCTGACCCCCACCCCCATAGGTGGGCAGAAATTATGGGCACAGTAATTGCTTTATTGACCCTGACCTTACCTCTATTCGTCATCGCTTACTACTCTTCAAGCAGCGTTGATGTTTTGCAACAGACCCCCTACTCGCTTCCAAGGTCAGAAAAATGAAAGACTAGATTTTTCTCTCACCAAGTAACGATGAATTGATTCATTG
>DATNPH010000082.1:0-15991 GCA_036703315.1 Coleofasciculaceae cyanobacterium | reverse complement strand
AGTGCCTACAAGCCACGCTCGCTTCAAAGCTCTTGAAGATTTGAATCAAGAAGGTGTGTTGTTGAACGGAATAGTTATTCCTGAAGCTAATCTGCAAGGCATCAACTTGAAATTTGCAAATCTTTTCGATGCAAACCTCACTGATGCGAATCTCTCTGAGGCAAACTTTATCCAGGCTAAACTCTTTAGATCGATTCTCGCTGGAGCTAACCTCTTTCAAGCTAACCTTACCGGAGCTGACCTCAGGGGAGCGAACCTTGTTAAGGCTAAACTCACTGGAGCTAACCTTACTGGGGCTAACCTTACTGGGGCTAAACTCACTGGAGCTAAACTTGCTGGGGCTGACCTAACTAGGGCTGACCTTACTGGGGCTGACTTCACTGGAGCGGATCTCTTTGGTACTGTTTTCTCAGAGGCGAGACTCTTTGACGCTAACCTGACTGGGTGCAATTTCTCTAACACTAATCTTACTGGGGCTAAACTCTTGGGTGCCAATCTTGCCAAGTCTGACTTCTCTAAAGCTATAGGTTTATCCCAAGCAGAGGTAAAGGAATCGAAAAACTGGGACAATGCCATATATGATCCAGAATTTCGTATCCAACTAGGATTGCCCCCTGAAACTTGATGAGAACATTAAGGATTAATTTGAGATAACCCTACCACCTGAGCAAAATCAATAGTGCGATCGCTCATCGCCGTAAGTTGGGTTGACGCTCTTGTTCCTCAACATCTACTCTCGTCCAACATCAACGCCAAATGCAGCATCCTCACTTCAGCGCTGGCGAGGATAGCGATGCTTCTACTCTAGCCGATAAGAAGAGCGCATTTCCAACTCCGTTGTTCCAACGAGGAAGAGCATTCAGGTTCACGATTTGCTCCTGTGTTGTCTTCTGTTGTAGTTCAATATCTGCCGAGTAACCTTCATCGTAAAAAAATAAGAGGTATTTGGGATCGAGCTTGCGATAGCGAAGCGCTGCTGCGTTAGCGAGTCTTCGAGCGTCAGCGCAGATCGCTTTTATGAAGGCGAGATCCCCGACTTCTTGGAGAAGTCGGGGATCTAAACCACCAGCGATCGCTGTTTTGTTTCCACAATCCATCAAAAAGCGATCGCACTCCTTCGTGCAAAAGTTGCCCTTCATTATGCAGAGTTTACTGTTGTGACGGCTCAGTAGGGAAAACCTGGGGACGAACTTGGACTGTTTCTGTCCTACCCTTGCGTGTTACTTCGACTTCTAAAGTGCTGCCCACCGAACTTGCTTCAACCTGCTGCTGCACCTCTGCTGAACTCTTAACCGATTTACCACCGACTTTTTGGATAATATCTCCAGGTTGGAGTCCACCGGCTTTGGCAGGTGAGTTTTTCCCGACACCGATGATTAAAACGCCAGTGTCTTGCGTCACCTTGAAGCCCGCATCATTTTCCTGATTAATTGTTTTTCTCCGGTCTGGGGTCAAATCTACCATCCTGACTCCTAAGTAGGGATGCTCAACCCGACCTTTAGAGAACAGCTGAGTGGCAATTCGTTGTGCTGTTTCAATGGGGATAGCAAAGCCTAATCCCTGAGCATCACGGCGAATGGCAGTGTTAATTCCAATCACTTCACCTTTAGCATTCAACAACGGACCACCAGAATTACCAGGGTTAATTGCCGCATCCGTCTGGATAAAAGTTACTCGTTTTTCTGGGACACCGACCTGAGAACTAGAGCGCTCTGTGGCACTGATTATACCAACGGTCACAGTGTTATCCAAACCAAGTGGATTGCCGATCGCGATCGCCCACTCTCCTGGGGTCAACTTTTCAGATGCTCCCAAGCGTACAGTCGGTAAATTATTAGCCTTGATTTTGACCACAGCAACGTCTGTCACTGGGTCTACGCCTACTACCTGACCATCAAATGTCCGACCATCTTTAAGCGTGACTTTTACCTGATCAACCCCTGCAATAACATGAGCATTGGTAATCATCCGCCCATCGGAGCTGATAATAAAACCTGAACCAGTCCCCCGCTCAACACGTTGTTCTGGAGGGGGCGTCTTATCACTAAAGAATCGCCGAAATAAGGGATTTTTGAAAGGCTCTGGAACATCCTTTGAGACTATCTGACGTGCTGCATCAATTTTTACGACAGCAGGCCCAACTCGGTCTACAGCGTCAGCAATAAAGTTAAGGTTGGCTTCGGGAGGGCGACCTGGCAGCTGAGAAGTAAAGGGCTCTCTTATAGACGGAACGGCTGCCTCAGGGGGTTTTGCCACCTGCTCTGCTTTGATATAGCGACTACCTAACACCCCTACACCACCGCCTAAACCCAGTAAAGTCAGATAAACGGTCAGCTGCTTCAGGGATAAACTCATGGTTTTGGAACTCAACGCTAGCTTTTGCAGGTTATTACTTCCACTCTACTGAAAAAACTTCGGAATTAACCGCAGGCTTTAGCCGATAGCCCGTAGCAAAGCGAAGTTTACACTTACATTAGAAAAGAAACGAGCGTCGTCACTATCAAGCGATCGTGCTTAACACACGACTTCAAGCTATAGCAAATCCTGCCGATTGGTTTTGCTGCCGGATTGGAATTTCAACTATAAACTCAGTCCCCTGCCCTAGATCGGAATTACAATGTATGCGGCCACCATGTTTTTCTACTACTATCTGGTAACTAATTGACAAACCTAAACCGGTGCCTTTACCCACTGGTTTTGTTGTAAAAAATGGGTCAAACAGATGCCGACACACGGCTTCAGTCATACCAGCACCGTTATCTGCGATTCGGATAACAGCGTGAGATGTGTACTCCAAGGCAGAAATTGTAGGGTGAGCTGAGAATTGAGGGATAGTCTCTGGGCTTTTCACGTCCTTTAGTCCAGTGTGAATGGTGATTGAAGGTGAACGGATAGAAAGTTGACACTTGGGGCTTCCAAATGGGGAATTCAGCATTCTGGATTCTTCCAACGCATCAATCGCATTACTGATCAAATTCATAAACACCTGGTTAAGCTGCCCTGGATAACATTCCACCAGTGGTAAATTGCCGTACTCCTTAATTACCCGAATTTCGGAACGCTCAGGTGTCGCTTTCAGCTGATTCTGCAAAATCAGGAGAGTGCTATCCAGTCCCTCGTGAAGATTAACCGATTTCATCTCGGATTCATCTAGGCGCGAGAAGTTGCGCAAGGACAGCACCAAATCACGGATGCGCTCTGCTCCTAGCTTCATTGAATAGATAAGTTTAGGTAGGTCAGTTTTCACAAAAGCTAAGTCAATTTTCTTAGCTTCTTCCTGAATTTTTGGTGATAAGCGGGGATACTCCTGCTCGTAAAGTTCCAGCAGCTGCATGATGTCGTGAATATATTGACTAGCGAAGTCAATATTGCCGTAAACAAAATTAATGGGGTTGTTAATTTCGTGAGCAATACCAGCAACTAGGTGCCCTAGAGAAGACATTTTTTCAGTTTGAATCAGCTGAGTCTGGTAGGAGTGCAGTTCTTGTAGGGCAAGTTTTAGCTGAGTAGCTTGCTTTCTCAATTTGGCTTCACTTTGCCGTAGTGCTGCCTCTACCCGCTGCCGTTCAAGAAGATCTTGCTTGAGTTGTGCATTGGCTTGAGTAAGCTGGGCAGTTCTTTCCTCAACTTGTATTTTCAACTGATCATGCGCCTTCAATAGCGCGGCTTCGGCTCGCTGACGCTCAACAATCTCGTGGCGCAGCTGCTCGTTTGTCTCCTTTAACTCACTTGTCCGCTCTTCTACTATCTGTTGCAGGATTTCAATAACACCATACATGTCTGCGGGGTTGAGCACTTGCAGCAAGCTGGTTTGGGAAACAATGCCGACTAATTCCCCTTGCTCGCTGGCAACAATTAAACGGCGCACCTGATATCGCTGCATCTGTTCATGGGCGTACCACAAAGAATCTGCTGGCTGAAGACAAAATAATGGTGTACTCATGACATCTTGAGCTGACATTCGCGACAAATCTAGCTCCAGTGCCTGAAACTGCACAACGTCTCGCTCTGTAACAATGCCAACAGGTGTCAGTTGCCCATTGCCTGTTGTCGATTGTCCGTTGTTAGTGGATACCGACAACTGACAACTGACTACTGAGCACTGACAAATAACAACGCAGCTAACCTGATGTTGTGTCATCAGCTTTGCTAACTCTAGTACGCAAGCGGTTACTGGGGCGTGAATTACCTGGGTAGTCATGACATCTTTGACATACCGTAAGCGCGTCAGAAGATTGACAGGTTGCAAGGCTCTACGAATACTGTCGTGAGTGACAATTCCCACGGGTTGCCCTTGCTCATCTACTATTGGTAAATGACGAATTCGATGTTGGCGAAATAGTCCAAGCGCTGTAAAGACATCATGATTGGGAGATTGTTTGAGAGTAATTGGCGGTCGCGTTACAACCTCAGCAATTTTGACGCTGCTCAAGGGAATATCGGCAGCTGTAAGTCTAACAATATCTCGCTCAGTGAATACCCCAATTAGCCGAGATTTTTCCATCACCAAGACACACCCTCCCGCCGTGTCTGCCAGGTCGAGAACCGTTTCCCATTCTTGAGACACGCAGTGAATCTTGTTGTTCTGGGTGTGTACTTGCTTGGCGTTCCCGTCTAAATCGCCACTTGGAAGCAGGCAGCTGCGAAATCGACTCATCAGTGCCAATGCATCAACCAGTGGAGTATCTGGTACCACTGTTAGAAAATGAGAGTCAATCGCAGGAGCTAAGGCTAATGATTGAGGGGGCAGACCCTTCGGCTGCATGAGCAATTTTTATGGTATCGCAGGCAATTGTACGCTGTGATACAGCCAGTGGTACGGTAGTTTGTTAGAAATTGCAATTAAACTTTACATTCTGCAATATCGTTTTACAGCTTTCCCGACTTAATCTCCTCATGCATAACGGTTGTGAAAGCGAGTACACAAAAAAGACTAAAATTCTTTCTTCCCCACTCACCACTGATCACTCCCCATAGATTCTATTGCCCCAGCGCACCTTTGCCAAAAAATTTGGGTGGTTCTTTTAGGGTATAAACTTGGGTTTCTGCTGCGATCGCTCGACGAATGTAACCAGGAGTTTGGAGAAGCCCTAAGAGGCTGATGCCGTCTATCTGACGAAAGCCACCAGTTGTTTTTTCTTGTAACAGCTGGTCGATAGTGGCTGGTTCAGGGCGGCTAGCAATTGGTTCAGCGGAGGCGATCGCAAATCCCCAAGGTGAGCCGTAGCTAGGCGTGTAAGAGGCGTAGGAATGCACATTGGGAAAAACCGCACTCAGGGTACGTACCAGACGAGCATGAAGTGTCAGTTCAACGGGTGACACGGGTCCAGCTTGCACAACGAAATATCCTCCCGGTGCCAAAACCCGCTGAGCTTTCTCAAAATACTCTTTCGTAAATAGTTGAAAAGAAGGTCCTTCTTCAATAGGGTCAGACAGATCTGAGATGACAATATCCCACTTTTGATCAGTCGTGTCTAAAACTTCTAGAGCGTCACCAATTACGAGCTTAGTACGTGGGTCCTCAAAAGCACCTTGGTGCATCTCCGGCATGTGTTCGCGGCAAGCTTCTACCACCTCACCGTCAATGTCTACCATCATGACCTGCTCAACACTCTTCCAGCGCAGGATTTCCCGCACTGTAGCTCCTTCACCACCTCCCAGGACGAGAACATTCCTTGCCCCGGAATGGAAAATCATCGCAGGATGTACAAGAGGCTCGTGGTAAAGAAACTCATCACCTGTACAAGATTGCCACTTCCCATCCAAAACCAGCCCTTTGCCATAAGCACCCGTTTCAACGATATACATTTCTTGGTAGGCAGTTTTTTTGTAAGCCAGAACTTTTGTTACACCATGCACATATATATCCCAAGGTGTGATGTATTCGCTTACCCACAGATCGGCACCAACTTTGCTACCAGCCATAAAATACCCTCCTTATCCCCTGATTGACACAAATAGCCATTATTACAGAACAAGGTTAAATTTCTATCTGACTAAGGAACAAATCAGGACTTCAAAAGAATGTAAATTTGGCTTCTAATCAACATCGAACAGCGCCAGTATCTTGTCGAAGTTTTCCTCACCCGCACGAGTTTGCAGAATCGAGTAGGCTAATTTAATGAACGCCCAATCAGGTTGTTTATCGCTCTCAAGAAGTTTGCTAGCTGGATAAAAGGCAACATCGTCTGTCCGCAATTCATTAGTTATCCCAGTTTGCCAGCCAGAAGTATTCGGATTCCACGAAAGGGATTTGCCGCGCAAAGTGAACTGAAACCACACAATTTTGCCTTGGCGCAGTTCCACAAACAGATCAAAATAAGGTTCCCCGCCTTGATACCAAACTCTGGTAGTGCCCTCCTCCTTAGTTGGGGTCAATAACCTCTGATCAATTTGTCGTAGGGAAGCACCTAGTACCGTAATCTCATCTTGAGCCATTAGCGTAACCATTGTGTACCCAGTTGCCTGATTCATTAAGACAAGTTTTCCCGCTAGATATCCCATTTCTGTTAGGGATGGGGAGGAAGCGGGGCGGGGTGTGCCGCTTCCCAGGAAGATTTTTGTATTGGTATTAGTGTCAGCGTAGCTGCTTTACAAGAGCATACGGTATGAAGCCAATGTCTGAACGTACTATGTTCGTGGTTGTACACATGGCTATGGCAGTAGCCAAAGCCCAGAGTGGGTGGTAATTAGTAAACCTGCCAAAAATCTAGGCTTGGGCTGGGAGAGGAATTTAGCGATAAAGCTTTTACGCCTTGCCGGCGCAGTAGTTTACCCAGTAAAACTTAATTATCTTGAAGGTGAACTTGGCGCTAAAACTATCTATATCTCAAAAAATATCCATAACCCATAACATTAATACACAGCTGTTACCTGTGACTCCGGATTTAGAGGCGAGAAGGACAGATAGGTTGAATGCCCTTGAAGGGGTAATGAAAAAGTGAGAGAGTGAGAGACGAGAAGGGTTCTCTCACTGCTCGAAAATTTTCGCCGTCTTACACTCAATCGTTGCCTAGATAACTAAACAAGTCAGCGAGAACTGTATTTGAAAATAAGAACCCCTCTGGGTCACTTAGCCTCAGCTGACCTATCAATGGGAGTTCTTGAGCATCTTGCAGATTAATGGGTTTTCCATCTGACCCAATAACTTCTACCCAGCTACGACGGTAGTAGGGCTGTAAACCAATCCAAATCTGTTTTAGCGTCTTTTCTCCAAACTGCTGAGTCAGTTGGGAAAGGCTTAGACCTTCTGCTAAACGAAGTCCTAGCATTAACGTTTCTAACAAAACATCCGTTTCCGCAATCTCTGGACAATCTAGGATGCCGTCTGTGTCAATTAGCTGTTGTACCCAGGCATAATACTCTCGTCTGGTACGGGGTCGGGTGAATCGACATCCATCGACGTAGCTGGCTGCCCCCATGCCAAAAGCATAGTATGGGCGATTTTCCCAATAAACTCGATTGTGACGGCACTGATGTCCAGGTAAAGAATAGTTAGAAATTTCATAATGCTCATAACCAGCACGCGTGAGGATTTGCTGAGCCATTCGGTACATCTGGGCAGAGGTGTCATCGGTTGGTAATGGCTTTGCACCAGGCTTGTACTGGCGTCCAAATGCAGTGACTGGCTCAATGATCAAGTCATAGCAGGAAATGTGGGTAGGAGCAATTGATACGGCTGCCTCCAGAGAGGCTTGCCACTGCTCTAAGGTTTGGTGAGGTAGACCAGAAATCAAATCTAAGCTACAGTCGGGAATCTCTACCTGGCGCAGGAGGTCAACAGCTGCAAAGATATCAGTAGAGTTGTGCGATCGCCCACAAACGATCAACAGTTCATCCTGAAACGCTTGAACACCTAAGCTGACTCGATTCACTCCAGCCTTCTGGTATCCTTTTAGTTGTTCCAGGCTGAATGTTCCTGGATCCATTTCCATTGAAATTTCAGCACTAGCAGCAATACCAAAGCGCTGGTCAAGTGTATCGAGGATGCGTCTTAACTGTTCAACGGATAGCAGTGAAGGTGTCCCACCTCCAAAGAAAACGGTTTCTAAAGACCGCCTATGAGTTGGTGTAGTTTTAATTTCCTGACACAGCACTTCGGCATATTGTTCAATCGTGCCCGACGTACTGCCAGTTGCTTTTCCCACTACAGAAACTGGGAAGTCGCAGTAGTAGCATCGGCTTCGGCAAAAAGGAATATGAACATAAGCAGAACTGGGAGCTACAGAACCGATGGCGTTCTCAGATTTGTAGAAGGGATTTAACACATTTATTTCACCGAAAGACATCAATTGTTACACCCATACTTAATACTTTATTAACACTTATTAATTAAATGAGTTTTTTTAGTGATTGACTGAAGTACAGAGGTTAAGCCAAACTTCCCGAACAGGGATTGTCGATTGAACAAGAATTAAGAAAGCTAACGTTTTAAGGAGTTCTTGCAGTAGTGAGGAAAGCCAATGGCTAAAAATTGTTCCTAGTTATACCAGGAGTGCAGGATTTATCTAAGCCAATTGGCATATAAAGCCAATTTAGGCGAAAGATATAATAAATCTGATTGCTAATTATCACTTTTTTGTTTATTAAATTCCTGAAGCAATTGCCACACAAATCACTTGGATTGGAACAATGCTTGATTTCGTCATTATTCTTTTATTCATCCTAGCAGCGGCAGGGGTAGGGTTCGATAGCGTAGAATTGCTGCCTCAAAATGCCCAAGAACAGGTTACCAATCTGGAAGCTCTACGTTGGGTCACAGCTGGCTTTGGCGCTATGATTGGGTTCGGGGTCGGGTTAGCTGTACAAGTGACCTATCGTCGCTTCCAGGCGCAAGTCCGCAAAATGCCGATCGAGGTGATTTTGACTAGAGCGATCGGTTTGGTGCTTGGACTGCTGTTAGCCAACTTGATGCTAGCACCAATTTTCTTGCTACCGATTCCCTTTGACTTTGCCTTTATTAAGCCCCTGACAGCGATTTTGGGTAGTGTGATGTTTGCCTTCTTAGGCGTGAATTTGGCAGATACTCATGGTCGTGCCTTCTTACGACTGATTAACCCGAACAGCCTGGAATCAATTTTGGTGGCTGAAGGTACACTCAAGCAGGCGTCTAGCAAAGTTTTAGACACTAGCTCCGTTATTGATGGTCGCATTGAGGAACTGCTAAATACGGGTTTTGTAGAGGGTCAAATTTTAGTAACACAATTTGTCTTGCAAGAATTGCAGCAATTAGCGGATGCTGCCAATGATCAAAAGCGAATTCGAGGGCGTCGGGGATTGGATATCCTCAATCGAATGCAAGAAGCTTATCCAGATCGCTTGGTCATTCATCCCGCTGATTACGAAGACCTTCATGCCGTAGACACTAAGCTAGTTCGTTTTACTCAGGAAATTAATGGCACTCTTGTTACTAACGACTACAACCTTAGTAAAGTAGCCAATTTGCAGAAGATATCAGTTCTAAATATCAATGATCTGGCGCAAGCCGTGCGCCCGATTTATTTGCCCGGTGACAGCATTGAACTGAAAATCCTCAAGGAGGGCAAAGAACCTGCTCAGGGAGTTGGCTATTTGGATGATGGCACGATGGTTGTTGTGGAAGAGGGACGTAACCACCTAGGGGGTGAATTGCGAGTCATTGTGACATCGGCTTTACAGACTTCAGCAGGACGAATGATCTTTGCCCGGCCTGAAGCCTCTGTTGTTGCTTGAATCGATAGTTAGTCAGTGCCAGATCTGGGGTTACTTGTTCGGTGGTAGCAATAATGTTGTGTTCAGACTACCTCAATAGCCTAAAACCCCAGTGATGTGCCAAGCTGGCCACTACGCCACTACGCGATCGCCAAGCTAATCAGGATAATCCGCAAGCTCAAGTGCGATCGCCATGTGCCAACACCTCCCCTGAAATGTAGTGATCAGCAATGTATCTAGTAGAGTTTGACTTGCGGTTTTTTACTCCTGCAAAATAGTCTTAGAAACAATGCGGGTTTTCTTCCGGTCGGCTTCAGAGAGTTCTTCGCCCGCTTGCAAGCGAGTAGCATTCGTTTGCAGCACGGTTGCCGCACCCTGATCTCCCAGTTGAATGGCGGTTTTTGCAGCAGTTTGCAGCATGGTCGCGGCACCCGCGCGATCGCCTTGTTGCAGTTTCGCTTCAGCCAGTTGAGTCTGCCGATACTTCGCCAAAGCTAAGATAGACTTTTGGACATCGGGATTGGGAGCAGGTTGGTAAACTCCCTGAACTTCTGCCTCTACCGACACGATGGGGGAGAGTAAGGCTTCTTGACCAAAAGCGGGGTCATCGTAGCGGACTTGTAGATTCGCGATCGCTTGACGACCAACGGATAATTGACCAATGTAAAGGTTTGCCAAAATTACTCGCTCGGCATCGGTCATTAAATCTCCCAGTCGCACCACATAGCGATCCCCTTCTTGTTGTACAGGGAGTTCAATAGTGTCTGGGGCAACTTGGGCAATTGGCTTGAGTTCAGCTAGGCGTACCTGTGGCATTAAATCCATCAGCAGGTAGGCATTCGTCAGTTGCACGGATTGAGCACGCTGGAAAAGCCTTGCAAATTCATCGATGGCTTGCTCTGAGCGTTCAATATAAGACAGGGTGCCGCCACCAGCATCAGCAATTTTTTCCAAGATATCTTGGTTCCAATTCGCACCAAATCCTAAAGTGTTTAACGTTAATTTGTAACTGGTTGCCACTTCGGCTAATTTTAGGCAGCGCTTGTTGTCACCGTGTTCGTTCTCGCCATCGGTTAGCAGAAACACCTGGGAGACTGTGTCTTGTTTGCCTTTGGCTACTTCTTCAATTGCCAGCTTGAGACCTTCATCAATAGCTGTACCCCCATCCGCTGAAAGTCGTTGGATCTGTTTTTTGACATCGTCTAAGTTGTCGATGATTTGATTGGGGACAAGCACTTTGGCTCTGTGATCGAAGGCAACCACCGAGATGCGATCGCCACGGTTAAGTCGCTCGATCAGATGCATGGCTGCCTTTTTCACCGTTTCTAGCGGGCGTCCACTCATTGAGCCACTGTGATCCAGCACTAAGCATAAATTCAGCGGTACACTGCGTTCTTGCCCTCCTGCCGCGATCGCACTAACTCCGATCGACAGCTGACGCTGAGTACTGCCTTGATTGGCATCAACATGGGCATCATTTAGAGCAGGATGTAAACCAACTTTCATATAAGACTCCTGAGCAAGCAAGACGTAATAATAGCTACTTCATAGCAATACGCTAGTACCACGGAAGAACAAGGGTCAATAACCGCACAATTATTTATTAATCAAAACGGGTTAGTACGACAACGGCGGTAGAAGCATCCCCCCTAAGAACTGCCACAGGCAGACTCCCCAACACGCTACTATGTATTAAAGATAGCGCCATTATTGCAGCCCCAAACACCATGAAATTACCCATTCAGGCTGTTCAATCTCCGTACTACGGTAATGCAACCTACCGGACACCGCCGCCAGACCTACCATCACTATTGCTGAATGAGCGGATTGTTTATCTGGGTATGCCCTTGGTGCCAGCAGTAACTGAATTAATCATTGCCGAACTGCTGTTTTTACAGTACCAAGACCCTGACAAGCCGATTAGAATCTACATCAACTCTACTGGCACCTCCCGTTACGATGGCGAACCCGTTGGTTTTGAAACTGAAGCGTTTGCTATCTGTGACACAATGAACTACATCAAGCCGCCCATCCACACCATCTGTATTGGTTCAGCCATGGGCATGGCAGCAATGTTATTGTCTGCTGGGACAAAAGGCAGTCGGGCAAGTTTACCCAATGCCTCCATCATTCTGCACCAGCCCAGAAGCTATACCCGTGGTCAGGCGACAGATATCCAAATTCGTGCTAAAGAAGTGCTGGCTAATAAAGCCACAATGCTTGACGTCCTGTCTAAAAACACCGGTCAGCCACCTGAGAAGATTTCCAAGGATATGGATCGGCTTTTTTACATGACTCCCTATCAGGCGAAAGAGTATGGGCTGATTGACCGAGTGTTGGAGAGTAGCGATGTCGCTGCCGTGCTTCCAGTCGGTGTCTCCTAAGACCATTTCTCGAATCCTTAACGCCTCTTGGCGTTTAACCGTTTAATACTTTTCAACTCGGAGCGAAAGCAATGCCAATTGGCGTCCCAAAAGTTCCCTACCAGATGCCGGGAGAACCGTACACCCAGTGGATTGACATCTATAATCGTCTCTACCGGGAACGGATCATTTTCCTGGGCAAAGACATTGATGATGAAATTGCCAACCAGATCATCGCTGTCATGCTTTATCTAGACTCGGAAGATTCAGGTAAAGATATTTATCTCTATATCAACTCTCCTGGTGGTATGGTGACAGCAGGCATGGCAATTTATGACACCATGCAGCACATTAAGTCAGATGTCGTGACCATTTGTGTGGGTTTAGCCGCCTCTATGGGGTCTTTCTTGCTGGCTGCGGGTAAGAAAGGAAAGCGATTAGCTTTGCCCCACTCGCGGATTATGATTCACCAACCCTCTGGCGGTGCACGCGGACAAGCCACAGATATTGAAATTGAAGCTAGAGAAATTATCCGCATTCGGCATCAACTTAACCAAATCTACGCCCAAAATACTGGTCAACCCATTGAGAAGATTGAAAAAGACATGGATCGTGACTTTTTCATGTCAGCTCAAGAGGCGAAGGAGTACGGGCTGATTGACCGAGTTATTGAGGACACTAGGGCAATCTAAGATAAAACGTCGGTAGGGCAGTCCCTTGTGTCGGTCTCTACAAGATGACTAGGGATGCCCATACCGTTTAAAAAATTGGAGTGATGAAGTAACTGCGGTATACTTGCGCAGGTAACTGGAGCTTTTTCGGAATTGCTGCCAAGGAATTAGACGCAATCACTAGACCTCTTGCAGAACGATTAAGAACCCCTCCCCAAACTCCCGGTTGGCGGGGAGGGAGCAAGGGTTTTTCCCCTCCTTGCTTGCGGGGAGGGGTTTAGAATGCGGGATTCCAAAGACTTTTGCAAGAATACTGATGGCTTGAAAGAGTCATAGGTTCCGGAAAAGAATCGTTAGCTTTGGTAAAGCAGTTGAGGGTACCAAGCAAGCTGCTATTTCCTTTAAGGGAATAGGAGTGTCAAAATTGCTACTGGTACCCTTTTTCGGCATCACTCTCATCAGCGCTCTTCCTTTCGATGAATCTGGCGGATTGTTATCGTTTGTTAGGTTTAATGCATGGAGCCTCCACAGCTGAAGTTAAGGCGTCATATCGGCGTCTAGCGCGTCAGTACCATCCTGATGTCAACTCTGGAGATAAGTTTGCTCACGAAAAATTTATTGAGTTAACGGAGGCTTACAAGTTTCTGCTCAGCGTTGTAAAACTGTCTGAGGGTAATCAGGTATCTAGCTCACCCCAGAAGGTTACTACGGCAAGTGAGCCTCAGGCGGCTGGCAGTCCGCGACAGCCAGCAGCAGCAACAAAGGTAACTCGTAAACCGCCATCGGTTCAAGTTAATCCACCACTGTCGGACGTTGAAAAGCAGCTGAAGTGGAATTCCTATGAGCAATTACAGCAACTGCTCAAATACCGACGATTTGCTAGAGCGATCGCGTTGGTAGAGGGTTTAGCTCAGCGTATTCCTCGCGATCCAGAAGTGCGCCAGTGGCAAGCGATCGCCTATCAACGCTGGGGGCGTTACCTTGTCAGCGAACGGCAACTGGACAAAGCAAGGATCTATCTCAAAAAAGCCCTGCGAACTGACCCCCATAACCGCTCGCTCTGGGCAGAAGTCGAACGTGATTTCCGCCGTATCGAGCAGATGTTGTAAAAGTTAAGCTCATCCCCCTGCTTCAAGCCAGGGGGATGCAAGCGTTAGTAGGCGAGTGGACAGTGGTTAGTGGGGTTTATAGTCATTTTTTCCTGTTCTCCGAATAGTTACGATCTACTAACCATTAACTACTAACCACTAGCCGCGACCCGTATTTCCTCCCCCGATTGAAATACAGGGGAGGAAATACGGGGCGGCTTGTGAAAATTAGAATTGAGAGAGGCGATAAGAGACTGTCCTTAACTGTGTAAAAATATGAAACACGAAGTAAAGATTCTCGAACCAACAGATTTATGGTATTTACAAAATAATATTAATAAAGAAACTAATAAATATTACCACCCTACCAGAACTATTCCGTTTGTTCAGCAAGTTGGAATTCACCTGAATAATTCGGGAGTGATCATTCAAAAAGGTTCATTACACAGCTGTATTGGTCAATTAACCTACGGAGTTTATAAAACCGATAATCGTTTGAAAGATATGTGGGTATCTTTGACGACAGAAGCGGATTACAACGCTCCTATCTATAAAGGGACTGGTAAAGTTTACCTTGAACCTAGACAAAAAGGCTATTTTCTGCATTACATATCTATTGACTTATTAAATTCAGAGCAATGGGAGTTTGATGATGGAATATTTCAGTTTTGTTCTGACAATGTAGTTCTAGGAACCAAAAGATTAAAATTACGGCAAATGGCTGGTTCTAATGACGGGAAATGGAGAATTGCTCTGAGAGCTTTATCTGGACAACAAGCTAAAGTTGTAGTCGGTACAGCTGCACCAGCTAGAGTTATCGAACTAAAAAAAGGTGAAAGTTTGATAGCTGATTATGATATGGTCAAAGGATTTACAAACGGAATTGAAGAAGAGTATCGAAAATTAGGTCATTTCGGAAAAGGAGGTGGAGAGGGTTTAGTTTGGTTTTATAGCGGTGAAGGTAAATTATTAATATCTGAAATGCATGGTATGGGTTTAGGTTAAATTCTTTACTAAAGAAGGGTGAAGGATGAAGGGTGAAAAAATCCTACTACTTCTTTTCATAGTTCATACTTCTGACATCTTGCACTACAGAGCTAACCCCCCTTAATAAGGGGGGACTGAGCTGGGGCTTTAGTGAGGAGGTTAATTCGACTTTTGCAAGTCGTCTAATCAGACCGCTGCCTACCGTACCTAACCTAGTTATTCCTTCTTCAACGCCGCCTGTGCCTTCTCAATATACTCACATAGTTCGCGCTCAGGAAAACTAAATTGCTGCTGCATTGTAGGATAGTCGGCTTGCACCATATTACTTAAGCTTTGCTTAATGCCGGGATTTCCACCTGTGAAAGCTTCCACTAACTCACACCAGCGCTTCGCTAATGTAAGTACTTTTTCGTCAGTTGCCTCTGTGCCTTTGTCCATTTCTGCTTGCACAGCTTTGAACAAGTCTTGCCACTCCTTTTGTGCTTGCTCAATAGCTTCGTCACCCAGCATTTCTTTTCGTTGGTCTATATACTGACGTTGTTCTGGTGTGTAATACTTGCTAAATAAATCTTCTGCCATTTGGCTCACCTCTATTGCTTGGATTATGTCACTGACGGCAACGTATTCAGAAGCTTGCAGCCAACTAGCAATTGACTCAAGCAGTCTAGCTAACTTCTGCTGGAGTTCGATTTGTTGATGCAGTTTAGCGATATGTGATTTGATAACCGCTACATGCGAGAAATCAGGATTCTGCAAACAATCCTTAACCTCTTCTAAGGAGAAGCCGAGTTGGCGGAGAGAAACGATTTGCTGCAAACGGATAATGTCCGTTTCCGTGTATAGACGGTGACCTGCTTGTGTATGATGTGAAGGCTTTAAAAGACCAATTTCATCATAGTAATGAAGAGTCCGTATCGATAAACCAGTCTGCTTCGCTAAATCGCCGATCTTCCGAGATGTTTGCAATAATTTTTCACTCATTTTTGCAGTGTTTCATCAGCAACATCTCCACTGTAGAACCTGACGTTACGTGAGGTGCAAGTAGAAATTTTTCATCAGATTTCGCGTGAGACTCCGGCTTGGGCGAAGCAACCCGGAGAGGGATAGCGGTCAAATCGACCCCTTCAATAGGGGAGCGAGTGCGGTCTTGGGGTTTCCCCAAGTGGAGCATCTCGCGTGGAGATTTGACAAT
>DATNPH010000078.1:0-31119 GCA_036703315.1 Coleofasciculaceae cyanobacterium | reverse complement strand
TGTACCAAACGGAACCTTTGCCATTATGGATAAAGCGGATAGGATTCACTTCGAGCTTGCCTACAACCTGATTGTCGATATTCGGAACCGCGATGTAGATGCAGACATGGCAACAGCCCTGCGCGTTCTTGCTACCAAGTTAGGCAGCTATTGGCTTACTAGCATTCTGCTTCCCCACAGGTAGGGCGAGAGGCTATAGCAAAAGCGCGTCAATTAGAAGGAAGCGATTGCATTACTTCCAATAGCTTTTGAACATAAAGTGCCTATTTGAACGAAATATAGCGAAGCAGCAACTCGCTTAACTACAGCAAGCCAAACTCCGTGCTCAACGCCTAACGGCATCAAAGGTAGAAACACCGTAAACGTCAGTGTAACCTGAGCCTTGCGTCCCAAGTGCTCAACGCCTAACGGCATCAAAGGTAGAAACACAGCTTGGGGGTAGTGTGCCTACCTGCTGTCGCCTCAATGGTGCTCAACGCCTAACGGCATCAAAGGTAGAAACACGAACTGAGCAGTCCGGGGACGTTTTCAAACAGCGCCGTGCTCAACGCCTAACGGCATCAAAGGTAGAAACACGTCTAGTGGCTGCACGAAGGGATGCGATCGCTTGGTGCTCAACGCCTAACGGCATCAAAGGTAGAAACACAATCACAGAGCCAGAGTCTTTGTTCCCGACCTGGGGTGCTCAACGCCTAACGGCATCAAAGGTAGAAACACTGTAATATATCTTTACATATAGCAAAATCCCAAAAGTGTGCTCAACGCCTAACGGCATCAAAGGTAGAAACACATTACGGAGGGTCTTAACACTTACCCAACAATACTAAGTGCTCAACGCCTAACGGCATCAAAGGTAGAAACACTGTTGGGGTCAGAGCTACCTGAGCGATATAGTGGGTGCTCAACGCCTAACGGCATCAAAGGTAGAAACACACTTGGAGATAGCGATGGGGGTGGAGAGATGACCATGTGCTCAACGCCTAACGGCATCAAAGGTAGAAACACTTTTCCTGCTGAGAACTTAACTTTCCCTTTAGTGAGGTGCTCAACGCCTAACGGCATCAAAGGTAGAAACACTTCTCCCCCGCCTCTCTCAGTATCCCCATTATCTCTGGTGCTCAACGCCTAACGGCATCAAAGGTAGAAACACAGCACTATTTACGCCGCAGACGACGGAACCCGCTAGTGCTCAACGCCTAACGGCATCAAAGGTAGAAACACATCAATCGCCCTCTCCCAATCGGTGAGAGCTAGAGAGTGCTCAACGCCTAACGGCATCAAAGGTAGAAACACATCCAAAAGATGGAGATGTTTGGGCTGAAATAGATGGTGCTCAACGCCTAACGGCATCAAAGGTAGAAACACGTGAAGGGATATGTGGAGTTAAAGCACAATGATTTGATAGTGCTCAACGCCTAACGGCATCAAAGGTAGAAACACGCCGATGGTTGGAAGCCTTAGTGTGTAAGTGTCTCTAGAAGCTTTTGCAAGCACCTTAGCACAAACCTTGAGCCAAGTACCAATTGGCTGGCGAAAAAGCTGGCTCCAACCCAATTCACCAACTCCTCAAAGCCTTGCCAAGACTGGCGTTTAGCAAAATGCAAGCATCGGTTCAACCTTTTAAAAGGCTCTAACCCTTTTGCTGCAATCGTTTCAAGCTTATCAAGGCATTTGTGTAGCTTCACACGTACAGATCCTTGCATTAGACAATTCGATATCCCACGTCTTCTACAGGCCAAGCATCTGGACGGTTGTAGGCAAGGATTCCTCCAATGCACTGATCAGACAGACGAATCAGCAACAAACTATCCTCAGCTAGCAACACTTTCTCTAGCTCCCAGCGCAATTTCTCTCGTCCCCGTTGGCTCAGCCAACATCGAAAAATGGAGTATTGAATCTTCTCCCCATAACCTTGGAGTAGCTTGTAAGCTTTGCGCCAACGTTTAGAACAGCGAATGTCGTAACAGACCAAATACCAATTCTTCGCTTCAGCCACAGTCGCACCTCATCTTACAACTAATTGACCAAACAGACCCCCTTCGCCCATCCATTCTTTTTCCAATAGTCGGACTTCCAGTTCCAAAAGGCGGCGGTAAGTGAGGGAATAACCAGTTACTGGATGCTTCCAGCTCTCTTGTTTACGACGTTCGTACAAACTGACTAGCTTGCGTCGTCCGGCGTCGCTCAACCAAACCTGTACTCCCCGAATTTCAAAGTCGGCGTCTTTGTCCCACTGACCTTTATTGATTGAAGCCATGACTGGCATATCGACCAAAGGGACTCGGAAAATTTCCATTAAATCCAGTGCTAAGGGTGAGGCTTGAGAGCGGGGCTGATGGTAAAAACCCAAAGCTGGTTCTAGTCCTACAGTTAGAATGGCGTTCATCATATCTTTGATCAGCAAGGCATAGCCAAAACTCAACAAAGCATTAAACCGATCCTTGGGTGGGCGGCGATTCCGATGGTCAAAGTGCAGTTCTGGTGGAACTCCTTCCCCAATTAAACAAGGTAGGGCACCAAAATAGAGAGCTGCCAAGTTACCTTCTAACCCTAATAAGGAGTCCAAACAGTGAGCTTTAGGTACTTGTTTAAGGATGAGTTTCATTTGGGTGATCGCCTTGTTTAACTTGGCGGAAACGACCTTCATGCCCCGCTGTCCCCGCATGAGGAACTTACGCTGCCCTTGACCACGACAGGTGACTAGCTTTCGAGCTAGCTCTAGGCAAGTATCGGGATGGCTCAAAGCCTCATACTGATGGAGGCGGCGTTGAATGCTGCCGTTTCGGGTGTCAAAACTGCCTATATACCGCCCACCACCAGAGACAAAATGAACCCCAATCCCTTGGGTAACACAAAAGTGTAAGGCTTGGGTGGAAATTTGTGAGAAGCTATGAAGTACTAGCTGTCCTACTTGCTGAACGGGAAAAGTTTCAGCCGCTTGACCGCGACGGGTAAGTTTGAGCTGCTCTCCAGTTCTCCCCACAGCCGTTCCTGCTTCCAAGACATGAATTACCTGACGCTCGTCATCTTTAGGAAACAATCGCATCGGTTGCCATTCGCGGTTATGAGCTAGTCGAGCCTCTTCTGGTAGGCAGACTGGGGCAAGAGAACACCGCGCACACATCCGCTCATTGTCTGTAACAGGGGGGCGATGAGTCGAAGTTCTCAAGTCTCGCGCTTGTCGGATGGCTTCTCGCACTGCTGCCCGTCCCTCATCCGTAAGCGGCACATGAACCAGCACGTTATCGGCATGGTAGCGGATTCTGCCCTCAGATATCGGAATGCCCAAGGCTGATTCAATCAGGCAGGCATAAGCGAGGATTTGCAGCTTATCGCTTTCCCAAGCTTGGGGCTGGTTTTTCTCACCTCGGTGGCAACGTCCGCGTTTGTGTTCATAGGGGATGGTTTGCCCGTCGCGGGTGCGGAGGGCGTCCACTCGACCGCGTAACCCCAGTTCTTCGCTTTCGAGGAAGAGTTCTTCCCATTCCTCATCCTCCTGTTTTTCCAGTTCGGTGTGCAATCGGCGTCCGGCAAACACGGCAGCATCTTGCGTGTAGAGTTCTTCAACTTCCTCTAGGTAGAAGAGGCGGGGGCAGTAGGCGAGGGCGTGGAGGGCAGAGACACGAATGGTGTCTTGTTTTGTGATGGTATAGTCGAGGGTTTGCATAATATAAAATGCTTAAACTGAATTGGTTGTGAATCGACCCCGATGGTATTCCAGGTTAAGCACACAATATCTCGCATTCCCGGCAAAATTATTTCCTCCTTTTTAGATTCACTAGACTGAATTTGCTAATCAACAAAAACTCTAATAACTATTTCAATTGCCTAATTTTTACTGCGTTTGGGCTGCTTTGAGCGAATAGCTTTAGCCTTCTCTTCAGGCGCTTGAATATTCACCCAGCATCCCTCAACTAAATCTCCTAAAGTAAATCTGCAAAACGTACCCCGCCCAGTGTTTCGATCAATCCAAACAGGTAAGCTAATTAGTCCTCTGTTATCTACGACTAACCATCGAATTGTTCCATCTGTTTCTCGGTAAGGTCTGATACCATTAACCAGTGCCCAAGATTCCCCTAGACTTAAGCCACCAAATCGGGTAATTTGCTTTGGAGTAGAGAGAGCGATCGCCACCCTTTCTTCTAGTGTGACTGAGGCAGATTCTTCACTAGAATCAATTTGGACTGCAACCTGTAGGTCGGTTAATAACTCGTGATGATTAGGTTTTGAAAATTTACTCGTTGGATAACTACCCAAGTGAGCACGGCTAAATTTGTGATGCCGCTGTTTGCGGACAATTCGAGAGATCGGTGGCTCATTACCAATCAGCCCAATGGCAAGGTTTACACCTAAGTGAGCAGCCAGATCTACTTCACCAACCAGGGATAGTAGGAAACCATAAATGGTTGAAAGGGGGGGATAGCGGTAGGTTTCTTTATAGTCCCGTGCAAAGCTGCGGGGGAAGCTCGTACAGGGACATTCAAGGTACAACAGCATTAAGCAACCACCTCCGCTTTGAGAAGGTTCTTGGCAGCCGCGATCGCTTCTTTTACCCCACGAACAACCGTCACACCCAAGTTGCTCAGTTTCTCTCCATAAAGTGTATCGGCAATCTCACCCGCCACAATCAATTCGCTAGCTGCCACATCGCCAACTTCCACCAATCGCAATAGCTTTGGACAACCGACAGTATCACCCATCCGCTTAAAGCTATCCATAATCCAGGGACTAGGGTCTTGCGTCACTCGAACTACGATCGACTCCGGGCGGAAATCGTACAGAAATCGGGCATGATTACCACCAACGTGCCGTACTGCGCCAACGGCATCAAGCATCAAGGCAGCACGTTGAGGATCTTTGAGGGTTTCGGGAGTCAGGGCAACGGTGTATTGGTAGGCAGTGCAATGCACTTCTGTACTGTGGATCGAAGTCTTACCTTTTGTACCTCCCTTAGACCCAAAAGCAATATCACCCCAGAATGGATCGAGGCTAATGGCACGGCTCACTTCCAAGGCTCCACGTCGCTTGGTGGTCGCATCTTCATTGTCCTTGCCTTTCTTGGCATCCATAAAACCAAATAGGTCATCGTCAATGAATTTTTTAGGATTAAATTTTTCGTCTTTAAAGTTGTACTCATCCTTGTCCGGATTAAACGTGCGATTAGTTGCTTCAGCATTGAAGTTTTGTAAATACTCACGTAATCCCCAGCGAATTGCTTCAGCACTCACTGTTGTGTATTGATCGTTGCCACGGGTAATTTTTTGCAGAGTTGAGAGTGTACTCCCATCACCTTCACCACGGTTATTGGCAGCAACAGCGGTAGCAGTAACAATGGTCGCAAACAAATGTTGAGACATGATTGATAGTCCTTGATGTAGAGATAAGTCGTGAACAAGTTAGGAGGCGAGTAAATCATCGCCGTAGCTCTCAGATTCTGAAGACGTTTCGAGGGGTACTTCAGCACCATCGAGCGCATCCCCTTTTTTGCTGGTATAGGTGGCGATCGCCAACAACACCAGATCTCGCGCTTGTCGCCAATTGGCTTCGTCATGATGAAGCCAGTGATAAATTTGTGGTCCAACGGCTCTCATTTCTTTGCTGCGATACTGAGTCAAGACATCAACCAAGGTTTGAGCAAAGTCTTGTTGGGTGCTGGGGCGTTTCAGACGATTGAGCAGTTTATCTGTGACTTGTCCATAATCCAATGGACGACCTTGCTTTTGAGCCTGCACAATTTGCCCACGCAGATACGCACTAAATGCACCTTGCACGGCATCAAACAGCACCTGCTCCCTACTATTGAGATAGTCTGTCATTTTCACCAATCCTTTGCGTTCATAAAGACCATTCCGCTTGCAAAACTCATAGAATCCTCTATACCAAACATTTTCATCCACTAAGTTGTCACAAATCCACGGCAATACCTTGGAAATCGCCAACCATGTTTCTCCCTTGTCAGTCTTCTTCACCTGCGGTGGGAACAGCGCATGGGCAGACTGATACAAAGCCAACACGTCCTGATCCACTTGCACACGATAGACCGCTTGTTTGAGGTAGTTCTGATTGGCATCCCAGGTTTGCTTACCCAATTGATAGACTTCGCAGTAATTTACTTGTGCTAAATCTATGTCGCCCAAGGTCTGCTCTCGCCATAGAAAATTCAGTGCTGATTCTCCCGCCCCACTGCTACGGAAATCACGGTAGGTGCGTGCTGGAAAATCTTGCTTGTGCTTCACCCATTGCTTCAGGTTTTGCACTTCAGGAATCACAACGGCTGAGCGCAGATTCGGTAGTTTGTAATAGCCACACGCCAAGGGCAGAAATAGCAACGCTAGAAATCCTGTGGCTGACTCTTGATAGGCTCCATTGACGAAACACTCAATCAACCCAGGCAGGTGATGTCCCTTGAGCGAAATCTCTCTTTTGAATACACCTTTGGTATTGAAGGCTTCCTTGATATCCCCCGTGTAATAGCAACCCAGCAATGGACGAAACTCTACCCGAATTTCAGATTGCCCTTCATCAATCTGAAAAGTCTTCACCACTGCATTAGAATCACGACTGCGTTGCTTACTGTGTTGCAAGAATGTAGACAACACTCCTTCAGTAAACGTGTATAGTCCCTGGTTATCAAGCTTTAAAGCTGGTACATCCAGATAGCCGTCGGCTGTAACATGATAGGTCTGCTGAATTAGCCACGTCACAGCATCGCGATCGCTTCCTTCCCACGCCAACTTCACCGCATCGTCTGTTACCTCCCAAGTCAACGGTGCATCCTCACGCGGCATCACTGACAATGCCAGTGCTAGACCTGCAATTCCCGCCCGATGGGGCAGCAATGTATTCGGCTCAAAGATTGATAGGGTAAACTTTGACAAGACCTCACCTCCAGACCTTTTTTGTCCGACGCAAAACGCTTAACCTGTTGGGCACCAAGAGCTACAAATAATCCAGGGGTTCACCAAAATCTAGATGGCGGTGGATTCGGTATCGTAAATAGCTATTTTCTTCTTCGAGGTATAAAAAACTCTGAAGTTGAGTATCAATCCAATCCAACCGTTGCCAGTAGTCCTGAAAGTGCGTCTGGCATTGTGGGCAGCTCTGCTCAAACAGATAAGCCTCCTGTCCAATCTGTTGGATCTCACTTTGTAGTTCCAGCAGACTTTCTCGATCGCCCATGTCGCTGCCTCCGGAGTGATTGTTTTAGTACTCCGAAATTCTAACGCAGTTTTTTGAATGGGATAAGCTCCACGCTGATAAAATCAAACCGCCTAATGGCATCAGAGGTGTGGGAACTTGATGGATTCCCTAGATTCCAGCGTGAAGCGTATCCGTGCACAACGCCTCGTGGCATCTTAGATGAGCACATGCCTATCATACCGTTCCCCCTTTGCCCATTTCATAGGCTCCCACATTGGTCGAATAGCCCCATTCACTGGAAGGGGCAATCAAAAATCCCTTCTTATGTCGTTTCCAGTGCTTCGTCTCTTTCGCGGTCAATGGCACTGTATAACGTGGAATCTCACTTGCTTTGATTGAATTCACCGTTGCTATATCTTGCTCCAGCAAAGCCGTTACCGTGTAGCCCGCTTCCCGCAGTGCAGCGGGATAAGTACGCCACTTGCCATCTAGTAAAACCATGTGAGTTTTAGGCTCGCCTTGGGTGCCCGTTTTTTCTAACCACGCGGCAAGCTGCGCCTGGTTCACTTCTCCACCAAATGACTGAATCAATATCGTGCCCTGATCAATTTCTTCTTGCTCGTAGGGGTATCGGTTTGGTGGTGGATAAAACATTGCATCCAGCGCATGACCGCAGTACTTCCGATTCAAGCGTCCCAGCCGCTGAATCAATCCGGCTGGGTCAGCGATTTGCGACACTAGGAGCGTGGCAGACAAATCTAGCGACATTTCGGCAACCTGGGTTGCGATCGCCATCACTGGATCATCTTTTTTGAACCCATCTACTACCGCCCGATGATGCTCAACACGATCGCCATAGCGAAATCGACTGTGATAAAGTATCGCATTTAGGTTCTTGCTTTTGGCTATTCGATAAACCTTAATTGCTTCATTTACTTGATTGCAGACCCACAGAACCTTTCCACCCTTGCTTAGCTCTGTTTCAACCCGATTCCAATCTGGGGCATCCACAGGATGAAACCGATAACGGTTATATTGCTCTAGCTCTGCATCTCCCGGAATGACTGGGACTTTTTCACCGACTGCTTTTTCGATTGCTGCAATCTGCCACGGCAAAAATGATGCTGACATCAGCAGCACTGGAGCCTTCACCATTTCCAGAAACCGCAGCAATGCCCCAAACAAAGCATTGTCGTAGCAGTGAACTTCATCAAATACGAAAGCAGCTTGGGCGATCACTGGGAAACAGTACAGCGGACGACGATTGCACTGAAGCAAGCCCAACACAGTATCAACGGTGCAAATGCTCACCTTCGCTCCCCAAGCCTTGAAGGAATCCAGCTTCTTTGCCGTTTCATTTTCAAACGATTGCATCAGCTTGCCTGCGTCATCAATGAAGAACTCAGTGCCGTTATCCTCTTCTTCGCGGGTTTTCGCCAGTTCTAAATCCACATCCGCCCGCGAATGCAGTAGCACCGATTCGACTTCATCCTGCACATAGTCCAGAAATCCCTCAGTACTCGTACCCGTTGTGGGATAGCAGAAAAACAACTTGCGTCCTACTGCATGGGTTTTCGCCCAGTTATAGGCTCCAAGAGTTTTCCCAGTGCCACACCCTGCCCTGGCTAACGTGACTCGCGCTGAGGCATTACCTAAGTCAACCTGAAACGGACGCATTTTATTACCTTTGAGCCGTTCCTTAATCACATTCTGTAAATCAGGTTCAGTGAGTGTGCTTTTCAAGCCCTCCCAAACTTTTTGGATATCTCTGCGATCATTTTGTCCAGATGCTGAGCCGATGGAGTCAGCCGCAACTAACAGCGACTTCACCACTGCCAATAGCTTCACCTCTGGTTGCCAATCGGCAAAGGCTTGTTCAACCCGCGATCGCCGTTGGGTAATATCAGCTACCGTCCAAATATTGGGTAAATTTCGCACCGATTGTGGCAGCGATCGCGGCAACCCCAGTTTCTTTACGCCGTATTTGAGGATGTCTTTGAAATATTGCGGTGCCGTATACAAAGAAATTCGATCATCCCCACTGGCGCGAATTTCAAATAAGTCTGGCACCAGCTTTCCAGCCTTTCCTCCAAGCTTCAGATGATGTCCACCTGCTGCGGCAACTGCCGTAAAAAAATCGCCCTCGCCCTGTTCTAGCCACTCACGAAATTCCAGCGCCAATAAAACCGACAAGGCTTCATGCCGAACCATTTGCGGTTCATTCAATGCATGGCGCTTACCACGTACCATCTGCTGAAAGTGATTATTTGCTTTACCCCAGTCGTGCAGGTAAGCAGCCAGTCGAGCTGTTGCTAGCAGAAATGTGAAATCGCAGGTCAACCCAAACTGAATAATTAGGCGATCGCCCAAAATTTCCACCAAGGTTGTCACGGCATTCACCACATCTGCCGTATGCCCAATCAGACTGTAGGAACCCTTCCAACCATTCTCAAATGACTTTGCTAATAACCGATTTGGCTGTTTGAGTTCAGGCGGCATCCGGCACCTCTTTGATGGGATAAAACCAACCACAACCAAAGTGTTGCCGCCCTCCTAGCCCATGCCATTGCAACTTCAGTGAGTCTTCCTGGCTCAATTCTTCTATAACTACGCCATAGCCGACAATTTTCTTGTCTTTTACCTGTAGGGTGCGCCGTGCTAAATCGCCATTAGCATCACTAGGAATAAATGCCTGTCCTCTGATTTCTAAACGTTCCAGCCCCTTTTGGCACGACTCTAGAAAATATCGAGGCACATCTACGTGATCGATTGCATCTAACTTAAACGTCACCAGTCTTGATGCTAAAGTGTCACTCGCTTCCGGCAGCGTAATTCTCGGCTGAACCAATCGAATTAAATGACCTCGAATATCAAAGACTTGGTTTTGTAGAAATCGATACCAGGTTTGCATCTGATCCGATGGGCAACGCAGTCTCAATCGCGAACCTCTATTCAGATAAATCATGCCAGCTCGATCAGGAATGCCGGGAATACTGCACAAGCGAACTTCTGATGGTAAATCCTTCGGAAGTGATTCATTTTCAGCTTCTTGTAGTAGTTTCTTAATGGCGGAATACAGGGCATACCCATGATCCGCAGGCAAGGTTTTACCTCGTAGTGCAAATTGAATCTCCAAAAAATTCATGGTTTTAAGCCTCTAAATATTGCTTACTCATCCCCTCAACCTCCTGTCGCACCATCTTCACTAACTCTGGTGGTTCTTTGACTACAGCCCCCTTCCCATACCCCAAAACCCAGCGTTTCAATTCATGGAGTCCCCCTACCAGTAGGTGCAAGGTCAATGAACCATCCGGATACTCTTGAATTTCTTGAGTTAGATGCCAGCGGCGCTCCCGAACGTAGGGAGCTGTCAAGGCATCAAACCAAATCGTTACGGGGACTGGATTACCTCCTACTTCGCTCTGAAAAATCTTGTACAAATGCTCCTTAGCATCAAAGTCAGGCTTTCGGACGAACCTCTCGTTCAATACCTGCAACTCCCGTATACGGTCTACGCGGAACCAGCGGATTGCTTGGCGAAGGTGACAAAAACCAATTAGGTAAGAGTTAGTTCCTCTATATATATGGAGAAGATAGGGGTCTAGTACTCTTTCTGATTCTGCATTCCGACTTGCCGTGAAATACCTAATCCACACTTGGCGAGAGGTACGGCACGCCTCTACTAACCGTTTCCAAATTTCTGGATCGGGATAAGTTTCTGCACCACCTCTAAAAACTACTTGCTCGTCTGCAATTTGTTGTAGGTCAACCCAGCTCTGCTTTGGCAGTCGTTCACTCAACCGCTCTATAGCAGAGCGTAACTCAGGGGCATAAGTAAAGCCAGCATAAGCTTCTAGCATCTTAGCTCCCAAGGTCAGCGCAAATAGCTCTCCTTGGGCAAGAGAGATACTCGGCAAACGCCATTCCGGATCAGTATAGTAATGACCTTGCTTAGGGCTAAACTCTAATGGGGCATTAAAGCGATCGCGCAAAAACGCCAGGTCACTGCGAATAGTGCGTTCGCTAACTTCTAAGGCTTCTGCAAGACTAACAACCGTTTGACGTTGTCCAGAGCGTAACAAGGTATCGATTTGCAGGAGTCGCTCTAAATGACGAGACATATAACTTTGAGTAGTTTAGCCACATACTAAACAAGCTACCCGGCAAAAACACTTCCGCCTTCCGAAAAACTACTGGCTATGGTTTCAATATAATGATCAAGATTTCCAAGTTATCCTCATTGCCATTACTTTGAATTAATGCTCAACGCCAAAAGGCATCACAGGTAAGAACACCGCCGGATACCTGCGAATAAACCAAATCCCATGATCTGCTCAACGCCAAAAGGCATCACAGGTAAGAACACGAGTCGCTGGTCTGGAGTTCCCCGTTCATTTTCACTGCTCAACGCCAAAAGGCATCACAGGTAAGAACACTCCCACATCCGGGCTGAGGACTTTGGGTTTTTGAGCTGCTCAACGCCAAAAGGCATCACAGGTAAGAACACTGTTGTTGTTGTTTAAAAAAACTCTCCAAAGAAATCCTGCTCAACGCCAAAAGGCATCACAGGTAAGAACACCCTAGAACACAGCAAATTCGCAATAAACTCATGCTCTGCTCAACGCCAAAAGGCATCACAGGTAAGAACACTGCCGATATTTGCACAGGCACACCAACTGATTTTTCTGCTCAACGCCTATCGGCATCACAGGTAAGAACACCTCTACAGTTATGCCTTCATAGGCGGCTTGTTCCTTCGGCTCAACGCCTATCGGCATCACAGGTAAGAACACAGCTGTATTTACTACGAAGTTTCTTACCTCATCATCTGCTCAACGCCTATCGGCATCACAGGTAAGAACACGGTCTTGGTTTAGGTGGGCTAGGGCATCAAACACCCGCTGCTCAACGCCTATCGGCATCACAGGTAAGAACACCCCTCTGGGGCGGAAGACAACACAAAGGTGCCGATCTGCTCAACGCCTATCGGCATCACAGGTAAGAACACTGTTCCCAAGGTGCTGAGCAATTATTTGCTCCTCTTCTGCTCAACGCCTATCGGCATCACAGGTAAGAACACTTGTCTGCGATAAGACGCAATCCCTCTGAACAAAGCTGCTCAACGCCTATCGGCATCACAGGTAAGAACACATTGAGCAGACACTTGATTGTGATAGTCTTTTTGCCTGCTCAACGCCTATCGGCATCACAGGTAAGAACACGCTGTGTGGCATCAGTGGATACATTATCAAAGACTCTGCTCAACGCCTATCGGCATCACAGGTAAGAACACAAAAGTAACCTGTTTTTTTATCCCCTTGCAAGGAACTCTGCTCAACGCCAAAAGGCATCACAGGTAAGAACACAGCCATCTTCGCTGGAATTGCCATCACTTATCGCCTCTGCTCAACGCCTATCGGCATCACAGGTAAGAACACGAACGGCAAGCGTTTTCCAGGCTCTGAGATTATCCTGCTCAACGCCTATCGGCATCACAGGTAAGAACACCTTTGGCTAGCTATACCACTCTGCTTGGTATGCCATACTGCTCAACGCCTATCGGCATCACAGGTAAGAACACGAATAGTATAGTAAACAATTGTAAGGATATAGTTCTGCTCAACGCCTATCGGCATCACAGGTAAGAACACCTCCAACACTTTGGCTACCACTCCTTTGGTATAGAGCTGCTCAACGCCTATCGGCATCACAGGTAAGAACACCTGACTTGGCAAAAAATGACAATGAGCGCAAGGACATCTGCTCAACGCCTATCGGCATCACAGGTAAGAACACGCTTTGTCGTAGTCTGGATTCCCACACGCTCTCACCTGCTCAACGCCTATCGGCATCACAGGTAAGAACACTAGGAGACATAGCAAAGATAGACCACGTTCACTTTCACTGCTCAACGCCTATCGGCATCACAGGTAAGAACACAAGTCAGGATAGGCGCTTTTGATAGAAGCCAAATCTGCTCAACGCCTATCGGCATCACAGGTAAGAACACGGCGGTCGCTAAAACCTTTGATTGATAACGGTTCCTAGCCGATTTTACAAGCATCTCCCTCATAGAAGCCACTCCAACTGCCTTCCTTTTGCCAAATATTCCTTTTTCAAGGTACCGAGAAGCCTTCTAAATATTACCTAGTCTAGCTTCTAACGTTTTTGCAAGCATCTCCAACCAGCTACAAAATGCTGAACGCTAGGCTCCGCATGGATTTAGAGGATCAAAGAGATGGAAGACACCTTCACAATCAGAGATCCTTGCATTAGGCTTAGTTTTAACATTGGAAAAATTTTGGTCGTTAGTGAGAAGTCAGAATAGTTGGTCAGACTTTGCCTAATTTGATGCCAAGTAGGTAAAAGTTTTTCCTTCAACCCATCAAAACCTAAAACCATTTACCCTGTAAAGGTTTGAAGTCAATTTAGCACTTCATGACAGCTTCGTTACTTCCTCCCCAACTAGCTCAGATTTTCTGGCTCTAGTTCTTGAAGCAGATTTTTGATCATGCTTGCGACACTCTACCCCTACTGCTCCTTTTGTCAATACCACACCTGAATCCTTACCAGTAGTTTTCCTAGGGCGACCTCCTTTCTTACCATTCTCCTTGGCTGCTGCTGATTTGGCAGAGGTAGATTTCTTGCCACCTTTTCTACCTAATTCAGACATCCATGCTTTTGTGCCTAGAATGCCAGAGACAAGTCCAGAAATACTAAAATCAATGTTTAGTTTTTCCCAGTGGATACTATCACCAGTTCCGGATAAATGTACATCTGCAATTTGAGCGACTGAAGCTTCAGATAAACCTTCTATAAGATGAGGTGGTAGGCGAAATTCTGCACCATTATTTAGCTTGACGATAAGTAATTTACTACGACGATCATATGTGGCAGATTTAGCACGTAACTCGGTTTCTTCAGCTTTGATCCATGCAGCTTTCGCTCGTTCAATTT
The DNA here is from genome assembly GCA_036703315.1 of Coleofasciculaceae cyanobacterium. Taxonomy (GTDB): domain Bacteria; phylum Cyanobacteriota; class Cyanobacteriia; order Cyanobacteriales; family Coleofasciculaceae; genus DATNPH01. The sequence goes on along the minus strand of DATNPH010000078.1, from coordinate 17,022 downwards.
GTTTATCTAAGAAGTCATCGGATACTTCTTTTGCCCAATCTCTAGTTGCCATCTCTTTTTAGTTCCTGTTGTTTTAAGAATGATTAAATTTTTTCTTCTACGCTGACAATTAAGGGATTTTTTTGGGCAGCCAAACTGACTGCCCTTTTTTATTATTCTATTATCTAGGCTGTTTTTTGCTTACCTTTCTTAAAAATGTTTTATTAGTATGAATTTTTTGCCACCTCTCTTGTAGTATTTCTTGGTGCTTGGCTACTAATAACCAAGCTTTTTTTATAGTAGTTTTTTCTATACTTGGATGAGCTAATAGGATTTCTGGTGCTGTCTTATCGTCTCCAATACTTATTTTGATATTTTGTGAACTTCGGCTTTTTTTTCTTCCTACAAATATGTGGACATGGGCTGGAATATGGTCATTAAAATAGATGTAGACATAGAGGTTGTTATGAGGGTCTGACAATACCTGAGGCATTAATACTCCTTAGAGGTAATGTTTTAAAAGTAATGAGGGTAATGAGGCACAACATGATTTAGATCCTGTTAATGAATATTGACTAGCCATATAGCTAATCGTAATCTCCAAAGGGAGAACGCTTTAAGATTTAAGTGCATACTATAACAATAACCTAACGCTTGGGTTTTTGCAACGTTTTGGGGGAAATATAGCGAAGCTGTCACCAGGGGCAAAGCTTTGCTCCACTCACCGACTTGAGGTGTGTTGTCACAAGCCGAGTGGATGGAGTTGATGCAGCCGGAAGATTTGAGGGCACTGACACCGTTGATTTGGGGTCATGTCAACCCCTATGGAACTTTTCAGCTCGACCTAGAGGAGCGTTTGCCGATTGAAACGGCGGCGTGAGCGAGAGTCGAAACCCTTGGCGAGATGGGCGGACAGAACACTACTTTGCCCCTGGTGACAGCTTCGCTATATTTCCCCCAAATAGTGTAGACAGGTATAGACAGATGGCTAGCAAGCTAATCCAGTTTCGATTGAGTGGCGAAGAAGGGGCGTGAGTAGCAGTCGAACAGAAATGTACGTTAAGGACTGGTTCCTGTGATAACGATAAAATCTCTGCCTTCGGCATGCCTCATTCCCTTTGTCTAGTCAAGCTGTAAGGGGATTTTTCCTGTGATAAAAATCCTTATCACAGGAATCTACTCCTTTGAGGGCTAGGTCTACAACCCACATAGAATAAGCATTTCAGGCTTAGCGTACATTTCTGTTCCATTGCTGATACTGTTGGCGAATGTAATACAACAACGTAAGCATAAATGTTACAGAAACTCAAACCCCTGATTTGTCATTGGTCTTTGAGAGTGTAATCCTCTTGTAGGAGAACTTGTCACACTTTCGCCAACAGTATCCATTGCTACTTACGGGCGAAGAATTAGAGGCTCTGGAGGCGCAGGTAGGTAAAGGGGAATCGATTCACCTCGTAGCCCAGCGGATTCTCAAACAAGCGCTGGGATTGTCTACAGTTGTAGACACCACTGTAGACGTTAGCGAGATAGAGAAGATAGTGCAGAGTGTGGTAAACGATCGGTTAAGTCAGTTGGAGGAAGACTTCAACAGTAGCCTCAGAAGCATAGAAGATACTCTCTCTAGGGAAATCGATAGCCTAAAAAAGCTCAAAGCTCCAACCAAACCCGACACAATATCAGCGATAGCAGCTATCGCATAATCTGGACTGCTCTGCGCTTAATAGCACTGATTTAAAATCCCTTAAAAGACTAGCAACCCGAAAAAATTTGGTAGTGCTTTGAGAGTGCATTAGGATTCGGTCTTTCTGTTTTACTTTTTGGCATTCTTAAGGGTTGTCCTGATAGGTGTTCGTAACAGGTATTTTCCAAAGCCGAGGAAATTTCCACCTTATTTGTATTCGGGTTAATGCTCAAATAGTGACTATCAAATAATTGATGAATGTCCACGCGCAGCAGTAGTCCATTCGAGGGATGATCGGTTTTTGCCCCCAAATAAGGAATGATGTGAGCTGCCTGCAATACAGCTTCTACAGTGCAGTCCGTAATCGAGCAACATCACCCATAAACTTTCATTAATTCAGATTTAAATTTTTTTTGCCCCGGACGAGTCACCACATTTCTCGACCTCTTTTGCCTTTCATCGCTGATATTATTTGGGTCAAAATCTTGCTCATTCTCCGACTCTGATTCTTCCAAATTTTTCCAGATTTCTAGTAACTCTTGACTCAGCTCGCTCAATGGCTCATTGCCTTCCATCAGGCGTACCAAGCTGACAAAGAGGTCATCTGTATTATCCTGGACTCTTATGTGATGGCGCTTAATGTACACATTATAAATCTTCGACAACATTCGATAATCGATGTTGTCCCAAGGCTGCTGTGAATTGATGGGACGAATAAAAAACGTTGCCGCGTGTCTCTGTCTTAAAAGTTTGGTTAATTCTAGGGAAACAGAATCGTTGAGTTCTTCTCCTCCCACAAGCCGGATTATTTTTCTAACAACTTCTAGCTTTTGAGGAAGAGTTAAATTATGGTTTTTCTTATACTTATCAAAAACCGCCTCAATTTCTTCCCAAACCTGAATTTCTCGCTCTGGATGCAAGTCATAAGTAAAATCTTTAATCCACTTTTCAAGAGTCCTATCTATCAGATAACCGACCTTTGGATAAAGCCGAGCAAGTCTTTTGACTTGGCTATCAGTCAATTTACTAACAGGACGACTGGGGATATCAATAGTATTCAAAGGAACTTGTTCAACTGAAATGGCTCCCGTGTCCAGGTTTAATACCTGCGTTCTCAGGCTCGGTTCACTCAAAGAAGATGACATCGTTGGTTCTTACCTTTTGCAATCAGCTTTCCGATAGATTGCCAATACAACACAGTCAGTCAACGCCTCCCTGAAAAATGTTTGGCACTTCCTGACTGTATTTAAATTAGTGAAAAGAATTAGCTCAAAAAATATCGGTTTGATATTGACTTTTTGAGGGGTTAATGCTGTGACTCTATTCGTCTTGATGGGGAGGACACAGTAGATTCAAAAGCAAGGGAGGAAGGCCCTCGAAGTGTTCTAGGAGAAAATCCATCATAGCGAGATGGCGCAAGTCATTGGGAGAAGGACGGCGATAATTGCGACCGCGTGAGAACCAAAACCGAACATGGGAAACAGAGCGATTGCAAATCAAGGCGATTTGCTCGTAAGTCAAGAACCATTTGCTGCGAAATCGTTGGGGGGTCATGCTTAGCTGGCAGCTACTGTAAAATTCAATCAGATTTAGCTCCCTTTGACTTATAGGACGGGGATTGGTCATCTTGCCACCTCTGGTTCAAGACGTTCCACATCCTCTTCCCAAGCGCTATCTGCCATTACCCAAGGGGCACTAGGCGAGTGAGAGTCGAGGAGAATGATATACTTCCAGCTCCAGCAGTACAAATGGGGGGCGTAGGCATACAAGCGCCCAATGGCAATACCCCAATCGACACCTCCTTTTGATGGTATCCAACGCAGGTTATCTCCTTCTTTGTAACAAGGTGTAGCACTTTCAAAAAAGCTAATTGGCAGCTCTTTTGGTGGCAGTTGGATTTCTGATAGGAGTACCTCATCATAGCCGGATTCCAGCGCTTTTAAATAATTATCGAGGAGCTTTGAGTTGAGGTTGTTCGTTAACTGCTCAATTAGGATAGCTGTCAAGCTCTCTTGGTCTTGTTCTTCCACATCTCGTTCCTTATTCAAGCCGTTCGTATTAAAATATTCGCTCAGTTTGGCTTTCAATTGTTTGATGCCGAAATCACTAAGGGCTTGTTGGTAGCCACAGTGATAATCTGAGCGAACAGCTTTGGGATTAACTTGATTCATTTATTTTTCTCCTAGTTGCCAGTTGTTTCCTTCACTAAATCCCATTCCGGCTAAATCCTGAATCATAGCGTCTAGTAACTCTGAAGCCAGCCGATATTTGTCATGGTTTCTGCCTCCGGATTTCAGTCCCCATGCCAAGGAAATGGTCTTTTCCTTGCCCAATTTTTCTCTGAGTAACAGACGAAGCATGAGAAGCTTCCCGTCCCGATCTAAACCATCAAACAGGGGTGGAAGGGTATCGGACGCTTCCGTTTGCAAGGCTGACTCAATTCGGACTGAGAAGGCTTCCACCGAGATTCCATCAGACTTGTGGGTTTCTTCCGCTTTTTCTGGTGGAAGCTTCCGCTCTCTCATGGTGGTTCTTGGAGAAGGGTCGCTGGAAGGGTCAGTTACTGATAGATTGATTTGCTCTTTTTCGTCGGCATTAACATCGGCTACAGTACGCTTCCAATCTGATAGGTCTGGAATTCGTGCTGGATACTTGCCTACCATGCAACAAGGAATTGATTTTCCCTCCCGAGTACGACGCTGATTCTGCCATTCAAGTTCGGCTAAAACGGCTGACCAGTATTCATAATCATCGCTATCTTTGCGGCATTGATTACGCAATGATTTGGCGTGATCGATAGCAAATTCTCCTAGGCGAACATCAGTAAAGCATTCCTCCAAATCTGACTCCCCTTCAAAGCCCCAAGAAGCCACATTTTCGCCTTGAGCCAATGCAATTAACCGCAGCATTGCCTCCCGCGAAACAGTAATAATATCCTTCATCATTGCCTTCGCAGAAGGAGCAATTTCAAGAATCTGCTTTGTCTCTGGGTCGCGTTCTTTAACTGCTTTCACATTGGTGTTGATAAGCCGCCATTCATCTACCACAAAATTGGTTATTCCAAACGTTTTCCCTGCTTCCATTAACGGGTAACGGCGATACATTTCCGCGTGAATCCATTGCAGCTTAGTACGAATAGCTTCATAGTCAAACCACAGTCCGTACACCTTCAATCCGACCCAGTTCCAGGATTTTTTCTTGGGGGTTACGACGAAGCGATCGCCTCCCAAAACATCTAATAGCCAGTCAGCAAATGTTGTTTTCCCGACGCCAGTACCAGCAATGATGCGAATATGGGCAAATTTGTCGGGTTCAGTGCGGAGGCGGGAAAAATCGAATAGTACAACCGTGATAGCCTCCTTCTTCGACTCAACTTCTGCCGTTATTGCCGTTGATGTTTCAACAGGTTGTGGCTCTGGTTGACTCACTGCTTGAGCCTTGATCGTGTCTCCTATTGGCTCAACCAGCTGCGGCTCAGGCAGTTCAGCAAATTGAGGAGATGGTAGTTCAACAAATTGGGATTCGGGTGGCAGCAGCATCTGGGCTTGATGCTGCTGGATGGCACTTAAGAGTTGGTAGTTAACTCGTGGATCTACCGTAACCGCTGCAAGGTGCTTATTCAGAGCATCTTGAGTTGGCAGGCTCCCTTTAAGGTTGATGTACCAATCTAAGAGCCAGCGGTAGGCGTAAAAGCGCTTTCCTCCTCCCACTCCGCTGAGAAAATCGGTCAGGTTGGGAATAAATTGTTTCAGCATCCCAAACTCATAGCGCTCGATCGGGCTGAGGTGAAACATTAAATCCACCAGTTCATTCTCTTGAGCGAACCACTCCTCTCTGGCTTGGGAATCCCCCATTGCTGAGAGGAATTCGATGAAATTCCCTCGCACAAAGGGCAGCGGCGCGAATTGGTGACTATCATTCAAATCTTGAGCAACTGCCCAGATATAGCCCACACCTGCGATCGTGCCGCCAATGAGAGCAAGGGGGCTTGTAGCCCAACAAATCGCCCCTACAGCACCTCCAGTCAGGGTAATCAGCTTGGCTAAATTCATCCCAGTTCGCTCATCCTTGGCTCTAATTAAAAGCTGTTCTTGTCGCTCCATTAGCCAGCTGGCTATATTGCCAGCTTCTAAGTGTTCTATAGAGGGATAATCGCTTCTTAAGCGTTGCGTTTCTGGTGTGGTTAGAGTGGGCAAATTCATGATTCAACCTCCAAACTAAAGCCCCACCAGCACTCGTCTGATGGGGCGTATTTATTCCCCATTGGGAATTATTTCTTAGACGATTGCTTACGGATGCTATATCCGATTTCTCCAGCTGCCATTGTGAAGATGTTATAGGCTAAACATCCTAAAATCATTCCTGGATTCGTATATCGAAAAGGATTGCGACCAACGAATGTAGAAACTAAGTCAAATCCCCAGAAAAATAGAGCCGTTAAACCGTCTGAATTGCGCTCCCTCATGCCTGCACGTTTGTAGTCTCCCCATAGCGACCGTGCCAAGTCGATCGTATTTCTGGGCTTTTGAGGCAGAGTATATTGTTGAGCATCCTCAAACTCTTTTTTAGCCTCAGCTGGTGGCTTACTGCGTAGGGTTTTTGCTTCTTGAACTTGAACCAAATAGCTAATAGCTAAGGAAAGCCAAAACAGCAGATTAAAAGGTAACGTTAGCCAGCCTGACCAGCCAATCCATTTGCCCTCAAACCAAGGGAAAATGGGAACCCCTTGGAACATCATTTGCCAGATGCTATCCGTGCTTAGTAAGGTGCCGATCCAAAATGCAATCGACCCTAGAATCTTTGCTCCAGCACCATTTCGTTCGGCAAACTGAACAAATACCGCCGTAATGAAACTGATGGGAATTGCGATTAAATCAACCACCCACCGAGCAATGATATCTGCCCAATCGCTCCAGGATTTATGCTGGTAAAATCCATTATTCTCTTGTTGTTCAGTCCTGTTGTTTTCGTTCGCAGGCTTTGCGCCAAGTGCCATGATAATTCTCCTTATTTACTGAACTGGGGCGTTGTCGCAGACATTCTTGTAGAAATGCTTCCAGAACCATTTACGTTGCTGAATTTTGCCGATGCAAACACCTGCTGAATCGTAAACGTAGACGATTTCGTTTGGCAAAAAAGCTGTTATTGTTGGCTTGGGATTGTACTTTGAATTATCAAAATAATTCCGCATTATTAGGCTATTGCCAGAAGGTAAAATCCCCGTTTCTTTAAGCTTATCTGCGGTCTGTTTTTTCTGCACAATTCGTGCGCGTTCTAGTGTTTCGCTGGCTTCTAGTTGGGCTTTCTGTTTTGCTAATTCTGTCTCTAGTTCAGTAGCGGAATTGAAAGAATGAAACTGAGAAGGCAGCTTTATGAATAGAGGTGTTGCAATTAAGGCTAAGCCAGCGATCCCTAACGAGGCTTGTGCTTGGTATTTGTTTGGGCGGCTCATCAAAATCCTCCATGCCCCTGGCACTGTACCAGGGGCATTGAATAATTAATTAAACGCTGCGTGAAGCGTAAACTTTGCCTCGAATCTGTGCAGTCAAAGCTTCAATTAAGCCCTCAATATCGCTCTCGTGAAGTGGCTCACACGCTTCAATGTACTGGCATAATTCCGCGTCCTCATCCCAGACATTCCAGTTAACTCCAGCACTCTCAATACAACCCTGTATGAGAGTAACCTCATCGGAATGAGGACTAGGGATGTGTACTGGTTTGTTCGCGATGTAGTCCGCCAATGCTGCGCGGAATACGATCTTTTGTTCGTAGGTCATGTGTTGCAACTGCGCTCCGTAGCGTTCTTGCAGTTGGTGGAGAATGTCTGGCGTTTTGGACTGGGGGTTGTATCCCGTGTAGGCACCTACTAGGTGTGTCATTCCTGAATTCCTCCATCTAACTTTGCTGCTGCTGTGTGGTTAGCTAGAGTGCTACTGGTTTGGTGAATCGACTCCTCAAGGCGGCGGTGTTCTTCTACTGCCTGATCCAGCGCTTCGTTCCCCTCCTGGATGAGTGCGGGGCTGTAAGGGGAAGAGGCGAGTTTATCGAGAAAATTGAGCAGGTTTTGTTGTGCTGGGGTCAGTTGTGGTTCCTGTGTCATCCTTCCCTCCTGATACGTTCCAAGAGTTCTCGTAGCTGTTTGGCTTCTTCTTTATGCGCATTGGAGTCTGTTAACGCGTCGGTACAAATCTCAAGAATCCGCTCTTTATCCCACTGGCAGGACACCGCTAGGGTTAGACCCGTAACAACTGGGATGCGGTTGGGGTTTAATTCAATTCGTGCCACGATGGTTACATCTCCTATCGTTCGGTTGATTCGGTCGTTGGGAGACAGTCAGCACCAGGACGGCTCAAATCTTTGGTGCTGGCTTGCTTTTGATAATGCGGCTGCTGGAAGATTTTGCTTGCTTGTTGAAACAATTTGCTCATCTCTTCACTGGCTTGGTCAGGATTCCATCCACGGGTCTGGAGTTCGGTTAGGAGATGCCCTGTGCGAGCTGCTAGTTCGGTGAGGAACTCAGTGGATACAGGTTCACCTTTTACGAAAGCCGCAAACTGTTTTTGTGTTTCTGGGTCGTAGGGATTTTGAATGTTGGTCAATTGGGCGATTTCCTCCTGAAACCATGGGTATTCCCGTGCGCGTTGTTGCATAAACTCGGCGTTGGTTGGGGTAAAGCACCCCTCCGACACATCGGATAACCACCACTCGGTTAAGTTGTGTTCAAAGTCGTATTGGGTCGCTATCCACTGTCGTTCGGGTTCAGTCCAGTCCCTTATCCCGTCCACGCAGGCTACCCAAATCTCTGCTTCGATAAGTTGGTCAGCTGTGGCTTGATAGTTGCTCATGCTACTGCCTCATCTTGTGGTGGCATCCCCCTATAGCCTGGGTCTTGTTCGCACAGCACCCAGTCGTGAAGGGAGAGGGCGTCAAGTTCGAGAATGCACCCGTTGAAATTAACGACACCAGGGCGAATTTCAGGCACCTCTGCAACTTGGCGGGTGCGGATGTGTTGAAAGATTCGATTCATAGGTTAGCTTCTGGAAAGATTTCCAGGATGTGAGTGTTATGCAATGCCTTAGCACCTGTCGGTGGATTGGCTGCTGCTATTGAGTTTTCAAGGTTCGGATGAAGGGTTTGGGCGCGATCGCTTTCTAAGCGGCATCCTCATCGAACTGTGCAGCAAAATCAGCAGCAAAATCTAAATCATCACTTGGCAGTGCTGGCTGTTGAGGGGTGATCGCAACCACCTTGTTACCGCCACCTCCTACTCCTGGCAAAACACCCTTGAGCCAACTAAATAGCCATGGGATAAACTCTTGGCGCATCATTGTTTGAGCCAGCTTGTGTTCGTACAAAACTCTGTTAACTAGAACGGTTAAATCGCTAGCGGTGAGCTTGTCAGAAGGAATACCCATTACCCGTTCTGATTGGCTTTTGATGTAACTTTCGATATCTGAATCAATCCGAATTCTGGTGTTAGCTGCCATTTCTAAGACCTCCGTGCGAGTAGTGCTGTAGCAATAGTTTGCAGTCCGATCGCGTTCGCCCAACAGCCATCGGGAACGGTTGTTATCTTCTGCGTTGCAAGCATCTTGGAAACTCCGCTCATCTGCGTACCCCCACCCCAAGCAACGAAGGACTGGGCGGCATCACGCCATTCTTCAGTAGCCTTTAGTCCCAGCCGTAAACGGTCTACAAGCCAAGTTTTGATCAGCCGTGCATAGACGGGACGGAGATTAAAATCACGAGTGCCGTAATTGAACTCTCTCGATTCGATACCCTTGCGGATAAGCTCAACACTGCCTGCTTTACCAGTCCCTAGAAACTGGATGAGTTCGGGGTCAGATGCGATCGCATCCAGTAGATCGATGCACCCTCCCACCTCCAAAGGTTGGTGGTAAATTAGCTTTCCACCTGGGGTAAAAACTTGGGGAATAACTGTTGAGGTTCCGAAGTCGAGAGCTATTACATGGGCAGCTGGGTCAATTAAACTTAAACGCTTGACGTAAGTGTAAGAGCCAGCACCCTCTGGAGCAACGCTCCCAACGGTAATGGTTACCCGTGACTGTGTTTTACTTTTACCACCAAAACTAACAATATGAACTCCATTTGTTAGCTGTTTTAATTTGGTGTTAAACAGGTCACGGCTGTGGGTACTGATGACCAAAAATAGATTCCACTCCTGACGGTGGGGAAGAGTAGCCAACGCTCCAAGCAACGTATGCAGGGCATATTCAGCCTTTAACGCTGGATCATCACTCAATTTAATGTGAGTGGTGGGAGCTTTCCACGCTGCCAGTTCACCTGTTAGAAATGCTCGGTCGATTAGGTCGGTTCTATCGCCTGACTGGTAGAAGAAATGACCGCCTTCTTTAGAGGATAAATCGTCTATTAATGCTGTTTTTAATTCCAGCACTTTAGAGGGCTGTCTCAAACGCATTTGAGAACCGTTTGAATCGATGCACATCTTGACTAAACCTGCCCCACAATCGACTCCTGTGGGAATAAATGAACGAAATTGACCAGAATCAGCCTGTTTTGGCTGAGCAGTAGAAACCATAATATTGCTCCCGAATTCTATTTATTTGACCCCCTAAGCCTTGCTGTGTATAGCTTTGATGGTCTTTGCGATGCTTTTCGACTGTGACCCAACCTAACCGAGTTTGTTCTGACAGTTCACTCTGCTGGGTTGTTTTGGGCTTATGAAATTACAGTAACGATGTATCATTGAAATGTCAACTGAATATCACTGATAAGTCAGTGATTTAAGGGGTAAAAACCTTGCTAACCCTTGAGATATCAATGAATTATCACTTATCAATGCGAAAATGGTTTCTTGTGATTCCTTCGTTCAGGAGCAGCAAGAAACATAAAATGGCACAAATTAGTGTAGTTATTTCCGATGAGGAGTTTAGGATCTTGACCGAATTAGCTAGAGAAACGGGACGCAGTAACAGTTCTTTGGCTGGCGAATGGATAAGAAAAGGGATGTACGACGAAATAAGCAACCAAAACAAGGTTGAGGTTTGGCGATCGATGTTAGATAAGCGCAGAAACAAAGAAACACAACAATCCACACAGGAGGAGAAAAGTGACGTTTGACGCTGACTACAAATCTCCACAAACAGCAGAGGAACTAAGTAAGGACTTAGAGAAGCACCCTGAGCGTGGCAAACTGAACGGCAAGGATGTAGTTCGATTTGAGATGAAGGAGTTCTCCGGCGTGATTCCTTACAGCCTAGCCATAAGAGCTTTAGAGTCAGGGGCACCATTCGGATTTACACGAGATGAAATTCTCACCGCTGCCCTGACGATGTGGGTATCCGATCCAGGCATTCAGCAAGCTCGGAAAGATTACCAACAAGAGCTGGCAGACAAACACCAAACGCGTACCTCCCTTGTACGCTCCAAGATTCGTGGTGCTTACAAAAAAGTGCTACGGGTTAAACGCCTCAGTGATTTAGAGTCTAAAGACTAAAACTCAGCCCTATTGGAAAAACAATGAAGGACAAAATTCAAAACCAATTTCCAGAAAAAAGTTCTAAAACGGCCTTTTTTCGACCTTAAACCAAAAAAACAAAAGTCAAGGACAGAGGCAAAAACACTCCCCCATCTCAGGCACCGTTGGAGGTGGGGAGTAAGTGAAATGAGGCTCTAGCCATGCCAACAACGAAAATTCACCTTCTCACGCTCACGCCAATGGGCATCCTAATTGTTTACCACGATCACCTCTGGCAGTTTCGCGTTCTTAGTTCTGATGGGGCTATCTACGGGCACACTAGCCAGTACTACACCTCTGAAGCGGCTGAGAGTGCTGGTAGGCATTGGGTAGAAGCGGGTTGGTATGCAAAGGTTTGATTTCTGTACGATAAACTTTGATTCCTGTTACGCTAACCAGAAGTTCAAACTAGAGGAGAATTACAGCCCATGCCTAGAGGTGGTAAGCAACCAGGAGCCGGAAGAAAAGCGGGGGTAACTGCGCCAACCAGGGTGAGAAGAATTCCAGCAAGCTTGACCGACCAAAAGATCGACAATTTGCCGCAACTAGAACTTTTATTAGATCACTGGGAGTGTGAGTGTATCGACGATGCAAGCGACCAAAAGCACTAGCCGCTAAGGCAGGCACTCATAGAAATCAGGCGACTGGGATACTAGGGAATAAGGAGATTTACTGTGACTGAAGAAAATTACGATTAGATAGCAACAAGCCCCCATGAGTGGAGGCTGATGATTTATCCTAATACTAAGCAAGAGTTTGAGGGCAGCAGTAGCTAGCACCTCTCACTCGCAATTCCAAGAAAAGGAAAAATTAATTATGCTTGTTTTTATTTTAAGTTGCAAAACCCAGTTTTACAAAAAAAAATTGGCAAAAAAGTTTTATTTGATAGAAAAAAACAAAAGTCAAGTCGGCAGGGACAAAAAAAAAGTTCTACCAACTTGACTTTAAGTAACTTCTAATCCCCAACGCCAAACTCACTCTCAAGCGTATTGAAGGCACCTTGAGAGCCAGAGAGCAAAGGGTATCAATCCAATCCAAGGGACAAAAAACCCATGAATTTCTCCATTCTACCAATACTTAAAGCTCGCTCTGCTGCGAGAGGGGGTGAGGTATGAAACGCCTGTACACCACCAAGCGTACCCTCTGCCCCATTTGCAGCAACCACCACGGCTGTGCCATCAGGGAAGATGATTTAATTGAATGCCTGCGCTCCACTTCACAGCACGATGCCCCACGAGGCTACCGCTTCATCAAGCTGCTGCGGAATGGCATGGGGGGGTTGTTTGCCCTCTCCAGTGACCAGCGATTAGAACCCCATCAGAATCAGATCGAGCGTCAGCAACAGAAGAAGAAGGCAGCAGTCGAACGAGCAAAGGGTGCTTTACCCGTTGCAGAACTAGATCGAGCCATTAGGAAGCTTCACCGTTACTTTGACTTGGGGAGTCAGCATCGGAAGGATTTGCGTGACCGAGGCTTAAGTGATGCTCAGATTGAAACTGGTCTGTTCTTCAGCGTTTACCCGGATCAGGAACTTCCCCCAGGCATTCCCGCCAACTTACCAGGGGTGACGCGCCGGGGTGACAAGTTTTACACAGCAGGCAGTGGGTACGTCTGCCCATCCTTTGACCTAGAGGGCAGAGTAAATGGCTGGCAAATTCGCTTCGACGATCCGGAGAGAGTTGGTGCCAAGTACAAGTGGTCCAGGGAACCTCACTTGCAATCGGGAGAACTACCCATCATGGTAGCCCGTCCCATGGGTGGAGTCACTTGCCCCGGCGTATGTTTGGCTGAGGGCTTTCTCAAACCTTTCGTCGCAGCACAAAAGCTGGGGCAAATCTGCATCGGTTCACCCAACGGTCAGTTTTCAAATTCCCCGGAACAGACTCTGGCAGCACTTCAGGCTTACTGTATCGATCGCAAGGTAACTCTCGCTCCAGACGCGGGGGATGCGTGTAATTCTCAGGTAATGCAGCGATGGAATAGCCAGATTAAATGGCTCCAGAGTCAGGGTTACGTCGTCAATATTGGGTGGTGGGGTCAGATTGATAAGAGTCACCCAGATGTTGATGAGCTGAACGGAACTCAAGTGATGGCAACCATCACGCCTGAAGAGTTCTTCGCTCTGGGTGGTCAGCCTACACCATCACCTGCACAGACCCTAGACATCGGTCACCCGATTACCTGCGATGAGTGGGAGCTGAAGTTTGGTTTTGGCAGACGGCTGCGCGATCGCATCAAGCAAACGCTCGAACGATTCAAGGGATTCGGCAAGCCACCTGCACCAAAGCCCAAACCCAAGGAAGCACCCGATCGCACCTTTCAGGAAGCCAATCAGCGCCTAACTACTTGGCAGGATGCAATAGCTCAAGGCTACAAATACATCCTGGATGCTTCGCCACCAGGAGGAGGCAAGTCACACACGGCTGGAATAGCCTTACCCAATGCCTTCGGCGTGGAGAAGCTGTGGTATCTTTCCAATGACCACAGAAACCCGACGACGGGCGTTATCGAGTCGAACTATGCCGACCTGCCTGTGCGTCACGGCGGGTTGAAGATTGATGATAGCCGTAAGACCCCAAATGGGAACCCATTCTTGGCACACCCCAAACCAGGGGAGGAGCCAGATACTCGCGCTAACTGCCATCGAACTCCCTTGTTCCGGGCGTTTGCGGCTAAGGGGTATCGGAATCAGGAGAACGCTAAATCTTCAGCCATCTGTAGCAAGTGCAAGGTAGCTCACCTTTGCCAGCAGGGTATCGGGGCAAAATACGGGGCTACCTTCCGGGGGGAACGAGCCGATGCGCTATCGAACGATCGCATCCGGGCACACGCCGATAGTCTGCCTTCACCCCATGAATTCATTTTTGGCACCTGTGGATTGTTCTGGGACGAAGCCGGAACGCATTTAAAGGTGATGGATGAAACCCGTGTCTCTTTGGAGGAGTTTGATCGCACCTGGGCGGAACTGGAATCCAAAGCGCCTGACCTGCACGAGCAGTTGAAACCACTAAGGCTTGCTCTCAGACCACTGCTGACAGGTGAACTGAAGCAACCGTATCACGGCTGGGACGATGCCAGTCTCCGGGCGCTGCTGCCGGAGAAACCAGATAATCTGAGCGAGGCAATCGCCTCTCTGGAGGCGCTCTTGCAGCCAGACCTCAGTTTTCTGGAACAGAAGGCGGAATTCGTGAGTGCTGCTGACGCTAAGCGCAAGAAGGTGAGTAAGGGAATGCAGGCACTGGTTAATGAAGAATTCCGGCGACAAGCCAACCAGGAATTCCAGGAAGCCTTCGACCGACTGCCTCTCAATTGGCTAGTACCATTCCTGAAAGTTTGGGATGGAGAGAAGGGAGCATTTCGCTCTGAATGGCAGCAGTTGATCGTCTTCGTAAAGAGCGAGCGCCACGCGGCTATAGCCCGTGCTGCCAAGTTCAACATATTCTTGGACGCCACCATTGATCGCGAGCGGTTGGCATTGCGGCTGGGAATCGACCCATCAGAAATCTATGTGATTGCACAGGAGACGCCCAATCGCGGAAATCTCAAGATTCGCCAAATTACTGGGATGGGGAAATTGGGTAAAGAGCGCTCCGACTCTCTTAAAGACCGAATAGCTGCACTCAGGAAAGCGTTAGAGGAGGGATACCCCGGCATTGTTTTTGGCGATTGGAAAGGTCAGGCAAAAGAGGGTGACGGGCAATGGTTCGTTAACCTGCGAGGCTCGAACGAGTTCCAGAATGCCCCGGCTATGGCAGTATTTGGGATTCCTTACCAAAACGTGGGGTATTTGCAAGCCCTCTACCAAACGCTCACAGGCGAGTTTGCCCCATTGGACAAGGAAAAGCCCCATGAAGGCTTGCAGCAGTTCATAGAAGCGCACACGCAGGCAGAGATAGAACAGGCTGTAGGACGGTTGCGAGCGCACCTGCGACCCAACGAGGAACTGACCTTCATTTTTATTGGAGACTACGATCTCAGCTTCTTGGGATGTGAGATTGAGCAGGTTGAAGCGTTTGAGATTGCTCGTGAAGCTGGTACTGCGGCACAAGTCACCCGATGGAAAATTCTACAGGCAGTTCGTCAGCTACGGGAACAGAGACAGAAACTTACCCAAGATGCAATCGCTTCCTTAGCCGGAATATCCCAAGCCCTAATCGCCAAAATTGCTAAGCCGTTTGGCGGTTGGAAAGGGCTTTTGAAATTATTACTCTTGCTATTAGATTGTCTTTATAGCAAGAGTAATAATTTTGAGTCGGCGTTTGAGGGGTTGACCGATGAGCAAAAACACTTAGCCCGAACTTATCTCCCTCTTGCTCTGGATGAGCCACCAGAGCAAGCCGTTGAGCTGATAGTGGAAACCGTTCAAGCCTACGGGTTGGGGGCATTCCTGCGGATTGTTGCTGCTGCCACTCCCCAGACTCAGGCAAGATTGGTGGCGCTGGTGATGCAGGCTCTACCCGCTAACTTCCAGTCTGAGCTGGTGGCGCTGCTCGAAGGGATTCCGTGATTGGGTGAAAAAGAGCGAATTTGTCACCTAACAATTAAAAACAAAAGTTAAGTTTTTGAAAAACTTTAATCTCACTTGTTTTTGAGTAGTTTAGTCTTGCCTGCCTAGACGTGTATTTTCCACCTTCTATCGTTTTAGTTACCAGTTATTCATTTTGTGGTGATATTGATATAACCCCTGAAAAAGTGCAGGATTTTTGCTCGAAGTTCTTCTTTGCCCAAACATCGCCCTTGCTGATCTAAATAATTAATTCCGTAACTCTCGGCAATCTTGCATAAATCAATCAGTCCGGCTCTCTCAACTATGGCTAGAGCCACAGGGGTTCCTGGCTGCTCGGTAGATTCTGCCTGTTCGGGGGTTTTGTCTTGCTCGATGACTTCGACTTGTTCGGTCAGTTCGGACTGCTTCAAAGATTGGACATACTGCTGAACTTTTTGTTTGAATCGTATCGGCACTCGCACCACTGTCGTGGTTTGCCCTGTTGGTTTTCTACCCATATCGAAAGGTGTTACGTGTTACGTCTTTAGTTTACTCAAACTTACTCAGTTGAGAGTTCCAAACTTAAAGTTCTGAATCGAGTTTTTCAACTTTAAATTGCCTACTTCGGATGAGAAACTGCGACATTCCTGAGTCACGTTGAGACATCTGACGGAGCAACAGAGGTGCCTTTTCAAGGAAAAAGTAGACAGAGCGCTTGGCTTTACCGAGGTGAGTGGCTGTAACGTCCGTATAGCTTGCTATAGACAAGGATGAATCGGTGTTCTAGGCTGAGGTGCTTTTTAAAAAAAGTAGACAGAGCGCTTGGCTTTACCGAGGTGAGTGGCTGTAACGCCCGTATAGCTTGCTATAGGCAAGGATGAATCGGTGTTCTAGGCTGAAGTGCCTTTTAAAAAAAGTAGACAGAGCGCTTGGCTTTACCGAGGTGAGTGGCTGTAACATCCGTGTAGCTTGCTATAGGCAAGGATGAATCGGTGTTCTAGGCTGAAGTGCCTTTTAAAAAAAGTAGACAGAGCGCTTGGCTTTACCGAGACATTACAGAGTATAGGTTTGATGGTAGTTTGGCACTTCATAGCAGCTTCGTTACTTCCCCCCAGGACAGAAACCTGATTGATGAATACCTGGCACCTGCGCTCGACTTGTCAGTAGCTGCGATTACCGAACCCCAATCGTTAGAAGCATTGGAGGAATGCCTTGAGGCACTGAATGCCACCATTTTGCAGTGTATTGGGCTACTAGGGTATCCAAAATTTGTTGAGGGTGGCGCTGTATGCCAGCTTCAACTCAATCGAATCTCTTCTCTATAATCTTGCGGGGGGTTACTTGACACTCTCCGCCCTGGAGGAACGCCTGCAC
>DATNPH010000076.1:0-72822 GCA_036703315.1 Coleofasciculaceae cyanobacterium | reverse complement strand
CGCAGCAGCGTTAGTCCATCTTCGGCTGGATCGGGAAAGGAGAGTTCCAGCAAGATGACATCAGGAGAAGTTTGGGTAATCTTCTGTCTGGCAGTCGTCAAATCGGGAGCCGTCTCAATCTGCATTCCCCAGACAGCGGCTTCTACTTTCAGTTTCTCAGTTAGTGCCACATCGTCATCAACCACCAGCACCAAAGGAGCTTGAGTGGGAGGTATTGGTTCTGTGATGGAGGCGGGAGGCTTTGTCAGTTCTTGTTGAAGGTCAGCAACCAGTTGATTGAGTCGTAAGGCTTCTTCCCGTCCCAAAGCCGTGCCATCCATCAGCATATGTTCGATCGCCCGTGCCAGATTCGAGCCTTCCGGATAACCAAACGTTCCCAATGCACCTGTTAGCTTGTGGGCTTCCTGCCCTGCGCTCTGCCGTAGAACATCGCTCAGTTTACCCTCGCTCAGTGCTATCTTTGCTTGCTCCAGTACGGTAACCTGCTGCGCAAAAGAACCTCTGAACCGCTCTAACACCTTGCTGAGTGAAGCCAGACCTTTTAATTTTGACTGGCTCCTTTCTCCCTTGTCTCCCTTGTCCCCCCTTGCCATTCCCCGATGGACGCTTCCGCCTCCCGCAACGCTCTCGCGCAACGCCTTCTCTTCAGGAGGGGATTTGAGCCGATAACCCAAGCCATAGACTGTCTCGATAATTTCTTCAGTCATTCCCCCTATCTTCAGCTTCTGCCGCAATTCCTTGATGTGGACTGTAACTGCACTTTCGGCAGGTGAGCCACTCAAAGACCATAGGCGATCAATAATCGCACTCCGGCTGAAAACTCGTTGAGGATTCCGCAGGAAAAGTTCCAGCAGGCTGTATTCTTTGGGAGTCAGAGATAGAAGTTGCTCTTCAAAAGTAACCTCGCCCGAAACCGGATTCAAACAGAGGTTTCCCCAAGTCAGAACGCTCGTGACAGGAGAATTTCCCCGACGCAGCAAATCGCGAATGCGTGCCATCAATGCCGATAAGTCATAGGGCTTGACTATATAGTCATCTGCTCCTGCGTCCAAGCCTTGAACGATATCGGTGTTGGAGTCTTTGGCAGTCAGCAAGAGGATGGGTTTTTGATACCCCTTTGAACGGAGTTGGCGACAAAGGCTGATGCCATCCAGTTTGGGAATGAGCCAATCCAATAAAATCAGGTCATAGTCAAAGGTCGTCGCCAGTTCTAGACCTGCTTGTCCGTCTGCTGCCACATCGACAGTAAAATAATGAGTAACGAGAGCTTCAAAAAGCGCCGAACCGATAAGCTCATCATCCTCCACCAGCAGAATTTTCACAGTGATTATTTCCCTTTAGGGTTTTATGTCATACGTCGCTATCGCTGTGCTATCGCTTTGCTGCTAGCGCACCATGCTACGCAAACGCTGGCGCGATCGCGTTGTGGATGTCCAGGGTTTTAACACAAACGTCCGTGAAATACAGTGACGGGATGGTTTACAGGCGGATGGAGAAGTTGTGCTAGGTTTGGCTCAGGCTAACGAAAATACACGTTGCCGATCGCCAGCATATCTCTGTAATCTACTGAGTGAAAACCTATTACACAGAAGTTGCTGTTATGACAAATGCTAGAAATGTCCTTGGAGGAGAGTTGCAAACTTGCTGCACTTCCCCAATAACCGGATTTTATCGAGATGGAAAATGTAACACAGGCGCTGGTGACCTGGGTGCACATATCGTCTGTGCACAACTGACTGAAGAGTTCCTTACATTTACCAAGTCGAGGGGAAATGACTTGAGTACACCAGTTCCAGCGTTTAATTTCCCTGGTTTGAAACCTGGCGATCGCTGGTGTTTATGTGCTGCTCGATGGAAAGAGGCGTTGGATGCTGGCGTTGCACCACCTGTGGTATTAGCAGCAACCCATGCATCCACTGTGGAATATGTCGCTTTAGCTGAACTGAAGCAACATGCCCTCGATCTTGCTTGAACTCCCAGCCTAAGATTCCAAGATAGCCATAGATGCTATATATCCTGTACTCGGAGTACGATACTCACGAATTTTCGCCTGTGCTGAACTACACTACAATTGTAGTCTAAAAACGCCTACGATGCTCCGGGAAAAGACAATAAGGGTGAGACTTTCCGAGTCCGAATACAAGACCCTGAAAGAGTATGCAGTAAGCACGGATAGGATGATATCGGAAGTAGTCCGAGACTGGATTAAAAAGATAAGGACGGGGCTTGTATCCCGTTATTTTCGGTCACTAAAACAAAAGGGTAGGTACAAGACCTACCCACACAATTTTTGAGATTGTCGTTAAAGCAAAGCGTTAGACCAGCTTCAGGTCTGGATACTCAGCCATCAGGTCATCAGAGGTTAGAGTGTCGCCTTCTGCTTGTGGAGTCCAGAGAATTTCGACAGCGAGTAAGCGATCGCTGGAGATACCTCCAATCTGACGCAGCGCTTGACGCAAGTCATCTGAGCTATTGATTTTTGGTAGTTCCAACTTACCTTCGGTACCGACTAAGATCGTAACAATGATGTATTCACCTGGTGCTTCTGTGGTCACGAGTTGTCCACCATCAGCAGCTAAAGATGCCTGGGAAGAACCTTCTCTGAGCTGATTGTTAACGTTCGAGAGAGTTTCTGCGGTGAATTTGCTACGCTCAGCCAATGCCAGCTGATTGAACTTCGCTTCTGCCGCTTCCAACGCTGTTTGCTGAGATTGAGCAGCACCGTAAACCCAGTATTCGGGGTGACGTAGTAAAGCTAGGGTAGACTCTTGTAGAACTTGTGCTCTACCAATAGCAGAACCCGTATCAGCTGAACGACCTAACTCGTCTAGCTCCTTTTGTAGACCACGGGCACCAGCTAAAAGACCAACTTGTACGCGTCCAACAGAAATCTTGGGATTGCTGTAGCCTTGAACGTCATTTTCACCACCAGTAGCAGCGCCACGGAAGCTCCGGAATAAAAAATTCGCGATCGCAAAGAAAATCAGGATACCGAATATACTGCCGAATCCACCGCCGATGCCAAAGAAGGGTAACAGAAACGGAAAGCCAATTCCACCGCCAGGGTATCCATAGCCATAGCCATAGCCACCAGAGGGAGCGCGGTAGCCACCACTAGGAGGAGAGTAGGTGCGACTGGGTGCCCTGAAGGAACCTCCACCAATCCGACCCCCACTACGAGCTGCCAGGGCACTATTCGCATTACCCAATACCAGGGTAAATATCAGCCCAAAGACAAACAAGGATTTCAAAAGTGGTTTGAATGCTGAAAAAAGTTTGTTACGCATAAAACTATTACTTCCAAGCTGAGGTAAACTTTAGCGGCTCTAATTGCTCAAAACATCTTTCGACCGAAAAGTCTTAAGGTGGAGAGCCAAGCAAAGGGCAGTCAGTATGGGCATTACCAACTCCTTCTCTAATGTACCGCTACCCCTTATTGGTCGGGCTATCCACACTGGAGGGATTCCCGAAAGGATATCCGTACTCTCTAAGACATAGGAAGTGGGAGAACTTGCTATCGTTGATGAGTTAGCCGCCGCCAACAATCGTGACAATTTCAATAGTGTCGCCTTGTTGCATCTGAGTCTGGGACCAAAACTGCCGATGCAGAATTTCGCCATTGTATTCCACGGCAACTAGACGCGGATTTAAGCCTAGCTGTTCTAGCAACTGGGGTAACAGAGTTTGAACAGAGCAGGTACGGGATTCACCGTTGACTTGAACGGTAATCTGGTCGGTCATGTTAGACAGGAGATTGAGAAACGTGGGCTTCGAGGCTGCGGAGGGTTTGGCTTCGTGTTAGCTGGGAAAGAAAATACTGTGTAACTAGAGTAGGCTGTTCTGCCTGCATGATGGCACGGACAATTGCCACACGCTGGGCACCAGCAGCCAGGACTTCGTTCAAGTTGTTGGGGTCAATTCCCCCGATCGCAAACCAGGGAATCGAAGCTTTTTTAGCCGCATATTGCACATACTCCAGACCAGCCGCCGCTTTCTCAGCTTTAGTCGGCGTCTCGTAGACGGGACCAACACCGATATAATCTGCACCTTGGGCGATCGCACGCTGCATTTCATCGGGGTTAGTGGTGGAGCGACCAATCAGGCGCTGTGATCCGAGTAGCTGCCGCGCTAGCGCAATTGGGACATCCTGCTGCCCTAAATGGACACCATCAGCATCTACGGCTAAGGCTAAATCTACCCGGTCATTCATAATAAACAGGGCATTGTAGTGATGGCACATTTGACACAGTTTCTGGGCGTGAGCAAGTCTCACCGAGTCATCTGCTGTTTTTTCCCGATACTGTACCAGTGTGAGTCCACCTTGGAGAGCTGCTTCTACCGTCAAGAACAACTGTTCTGAAGAAGACGTGACTAAATACAGAGGCGATCGCTTAAGGAGCTGATGACGGCGATAAGCCAGCAAATTGCTCTCCAGGGTATAAACCCGATACCGCATCTGTTTAAATACCGTACCCATCTCTGGGTTGTAAAGCTTACCGTATTCTTCCAACACCCGTAGCGCTTCTTCAACACGGCAAAGATTTGCCTGCAACAACTGCTGGATGCTAGAACGTTGTTCTTCCCTAGGATGAGTCAACTCAGTTCCTGGGTCTCCAGGAGTATCCCGCGACGCACGAAGCTCTTGGCCATGCCAGCTTGCCAATTCCTGGCGCATTTGTTTGCAATCACCAGCCATCTGGGCGCTGTTGAGACCAAAGCGGCACCACTCTTCAATAATGCGCAAGCCTTCTCTAGCTCGGTCTAAATTGGCGTCTAAAATGCGGCAGATAGCTGGCTCCTGCCACTTCCGACCGTTGTACTGATCGCTCATCGCGAACCACTCCATTATTTTTAATCCTAACAGGGCTTCTCAAGAAAATTCTGACCTCGTTTATTTATCACAGGTACCACGCTATGGAGACATCCTTAGAATTAGTTATTTTTATCGGTCTGCAAGCTGCGGGTAAAAGTACATTCTTCTGCCAGTATTTTGCTGCAACGCATGAACACATTAGCAAAGACCTAATGCGTAATAATAAAAATCGCGCCCGAAGGCAGGCACAGCTTATCGAAAGCGCACTACAGACGGAACGATCGGTGGTTGTTGACAACACCAACCCAACAGCCGAAGAGCGTGCATCACTGATTGAGTTAGGCACCCTATATGGTGCTCAGATAATCGGATATTACTTTCAATCACAGGTCAAGTATTCCCTTGAGCGCAACCAGCAACGCTCTGGTAAGGACAGGGTGCCGGATGTAGCGATTTACGCAACAATCAAGAAGTTAGTACCTCCAACTTACGCAGAAGGATTTCAGCGACTGTTTTACGTGCGCCCTGTTGGTAACTGTGATTTTGAAGTCCGTCCTTGGATAGAAGGTGACATCACTCATGGAGCATGATGCCTTTGAAAAACAAATGCGCTCCTTGGAGTACTTTCACTCCTTGCGTTTCATCCTAGTTGGGACTTGTTTGATCGCAGTAAAGAAAACGTTGCATCAATTTCAATGAGTTGCCTACTTGGCAGCGTCGAGGAGTAGGCTTGTACTGGGAAGAATACGAAAAACAGGGCTACAATCCTGTGCAGGGAAAAGAAGTTACCACTAGACGGCGTCGAATCAAGGTAGATGAAGAATTACCGATGAAAGAGGCTTACGAAGAGTTTCTTGACCGGTTTCTTGATGCCGCAATCGCTATCTGATTTTAAAAGGAATCTTTAGATTTAGATTGACTGAGTAAGCTTTCAATTTTTTCCTTTTGACGCTGCCGCTGTTTTTCTTGCATCCGGTGCTTCCAGTCTCGAATTGCGATCGCGGCTTTGGCAGCAGGAGAGCGAGGGTTATCAGAACTACTATCATCCTGACTGACTGGTTCATCTTGATCCGGTTGGTGCCGAATGATTAGACACTTCGATAGGTTGTCGTGAAGTGAGCCATTGTCAAGGTCTCGCAAGATTGCTTTAGCAGAGCGATATCGGTCTTGTGGAGAAATTTTGAGCATTTTGCCCAAAATCTTAGCGAACGGATCACTCAACCGCACGCTATTTTGCCACACAATCTCACCCGTCTGGCGATCGCTATCAAAGTCTAGAGGAGCCTTACCTGTCAATAAATAAAGACAAGTGATGCCTAGCGAATAAATGTCGCTAGCAAAAATTGGTCGTAAGGAAAATTGTTCCGGTGGTGCAAATCCTACAGTCCCAATAAAGTGGGTTGTTGGTAATTTCATACTGGTATCACCAGCTTGAGCAATCTGCTCTTTGACCGCCCCAAAGTCAATTAGTACTAGCCTGCCATCGTCCTGACAACGAATTATATTCTGAGGCTTGATATCCCGGTGAATTACCTTTTGGTTATGGATATACTCCAACACGGGTAACATTTCGCGCAAGAAGCGTCTGACTGATGCTTCTGAGAAACAACCAGAGCGCCTCACCAGTCTTGCCAAAGTGGCACCACGGATGTATTCCTGAACTAAGTAAAATTCCCCATCAGCGACAAAATAATCGAGCAGCATGGGAATTTGAGAGTGACTGCCCAGTTTAGCGAGAATTTTTGCTTCGCGTTCAAAGCGTCTACGAGCGTTTTCCAGCGCGGACGGATCGCTGACTTTTGGACATAGCTGCTTGATTACACACATCGGCTGACCAGGCAGCAATGCATCTGTTGCCAGAAAGGTGACACCGAACCCGCCTCGACCAATCATTCGCAGTACCTGGTAGCGATCGCGAAATAGCTGCTCTTGACCACACAGCTGACCCAACTGAGTTTGCTGCAAGACATCTGAGTGAAAAGAAGACAAGTTTCCAGGCTGAAAATTCATGAGTCTTCGGGGTCAGGATGATAGGAAGTCTCCATTATGCTCTTAGTCTAGGCAATCACGATACCTTTCGTCCAAGCTCTCAAAGCAGAACAATAAAACTCAGGTTAAGTCGGTCAACAGTAATCAGCCTAAGCCTCAAGCCGTGGTTAATAACGTTATATTAATGCTCATTGATTTAGTTGATAATGAGGGGGATGAGCAACTATGACTATGCATCCTACACTACAAAAAGCATTCAATCAGAGCCGAGTTCTCAAAGTCATTAGCGGCTTAAATAACTTTGACGCTAAGAGTGTTGCTGCGACCGTCAAGGCAGCTGACCGGGGTGGGGCGACATTTGTGGATATCGCCGCCGATCCTGACCTCGTGCGATTGATTCGAGGATTGACTACTTTACCAATTTGTGTATCTGCTGTGGAACCAGAGCAGTTTGTGATGGCAGCTGAAGCGGGTGCCGATCTGATCGAAATCGGCAACTTCGATAGCTTCTATGCTCAGGGACGGCGGTTTGAGGCCCAAGAAGTGTTGGCGTTGACTTTAAATACGCGATCGCTCCTGCCTGAGATTACCCTATCCGTCACGGTTCCCCACATTCTGACGCTAGATCAGCAAGTGCAACTAGCCGAAGAATTGGTGCAAGCCGGTGCCGATATCATCCAAACTGAAGGCGGCACCAGCAGCACCCCACGCTCAGCCGGTACATTGGGCTTGATTGAAAAAGCTGCACCAACCTTAGCGGCAGCTTATGAGATCTCTCGTGCTGTGACGGTACCAGTACTGTGTGCTTCCGGTTTATCGAGTGTAACTGCACCAATGGCGATCGCGGCTGGTGCTGCTGGTGTTGGTGTCGGTTCTGCCATTAATCAGTTAGATAACGAAGTGGCAATGGTCGCTGCTGTCCGCAGTCTAGTTGAAGCCTTGGCAACTGTCACGCCTGTGCGCGTTCACGCCTAACAGGTTAATCATTAGTCATTAGTCCGGGTAGAGAACTAATGACTAATGACTATGGACTATGGACTAATACAATCCTTCAAGCCATAAACCACCTGCTGCTGCTCTTCAAAAGACAGTTCTGGGAATATCGGCAGCGACAAGACTTCATTGCAGACTTGCTCAGTCGCTGGCAACTGACCAATTCGATAACCTAAATCTTTATAGACTGGCTGCAAGTGCAAAGGAAGTGGGTAATATACCATGGAACTAATACCAAGTTGCTGTAGCTTATTGCGTACTTCGTCTCGATAGCGGCTACTACCACTATCTTTAGTCAGACGAATGGTGTACTGATTCCAAACAGCATACCCCCCAGAGATTTCTTGGGGAAGCACTACCCCTGGTACTGGCTTCAATAGCTCGTGATAAACGGCAGCAACCTCAGAACGTGCCTTATTCCATTGTTCCAAGTAAGACAGCTTGATTTGGAGGATGGCGGCTTGTAGGGCATCTAAGCGGCTATTGATACCAGTTGCTTCATGACAATAACGGTTGGTCATGCCGTGTTCTCGTAGTGTCCGGATTGACGCAGCGATGCTCTTGTCGTTAGTGATTACTGCCCCGCCATCACCACAAGCTCCCAAGTTCTTGGTAGGGAAGAAACTAAAACAGCCAATATGCCCAATGCTTCCTACCTTTTGTCCTGTCCATTCAGCACCAGTAGCTTGGGCACAGTCTTCAATCACAGCGATATTGTGAGCCTCTGCAATTTCCATGACAGCACTCATATTTACAGGCTGTCCAAATAGGTGAACCGGTAGAATCGCTTTCGTTTTGTCAGTAATGGCGGCGGCAATCTGAGTAACATCCAGATTGAAGGTTTGAGCGTCAATATCGACAAAAACTGGTGTTGCACCGACAGCAGTAATCACCTCAGCTGTAGCAATAAAAGTGAAGGGCGTGGTGATAACTTCGTCTCCCGATCCAATCTGTAGCGCTCGTAATGCCAGATAAAGAGCGTCGGTTCCAGAGTTGCAGGCTACGCATTCAAGAGCACCCATATGAGCAGCAAACTGCTGCTCAAAGCTTTCTACGATTGGACCACCAATATAACGTCCAGAGGTTAGAACGTCCTGAACAGCAGCACTTACTTGTTCACCAATAATGTTGTACTGCCGTTTCAGGTCAATAGGGGGGATGTTTCTCACTCGCTTACACCTAGAATTTTTACTTAAATAAATCAAATTTTGCTGCAAAAGGGAATCCAGGCGTTCGCATTCCCTATTTCATCAAGAATGGTAAAGTTCTCAAATTGTTTCTCGACGCTGCTGACATCCATGCCAGCTAGTGAGGCTGAGAGAATCTGAGAAAATAATCAATGGGGAGTGGAGACTGGGATAAGGGGGACAAGGGAGATGTTGAAGAAGGCAGAGGGCAGAAGAAGCAAGGCTTCGGCGTGAGCGCTCACGCCGAAGTCCGAACGGCAGAAGGGGGGAGTGTCAGGGGGATTCAACCCCCAGTCACTCCCAGCCACTGAACATAGTTGAGTAGCTGGGAGTGACCCTTGCACAATTGAGCTCTTAAGATTGCTTAGCATCTCTAGCATCGGGATAAATCCATAAAAGCCCTTTGCCCTCTGCCTTCTGCCTTTCTTTGTTCAATTGCTCCCTCTTCCTATTTCGTGTGCAAAAGGCGATGTTAACAAAGTGAGTAGTCTGAAGTGGATTCTTTAATTAAGCTTGACCCGACTGACTTAATCTGGGCATTGGGGATGATGGCGATCGCTATTGGTTTATCTAGTTGGCAAAAGTTGGGATTAGAAATCCCACTAGCAAATGCTACATTGCGAACCGTCGTGCAGCTACTGGGTGTAGGCTTTGTGCTGGGCGCGGTTTTTCAGCTCAACAATCCGATCGCTGTTCTAGGCATCTTAATGGTAATGTTGACAATTGCCACAATTACTGCTCGTAATCGGATCGGCAAAAAAATTCCCCAACTGCTGCCTGTAGTATTCGGTTCGATGTTCTTCAGTACAGCTGTGACATTGAGTTATACCAACCTCTTGATCGTTCAACCCGACAGCTGGTATGAACCTCAGTACCTAATTCCATTAGGGGGTATTGTTCTGGGAAATGCGATGAATGGAGCCGCGATCGCGGGTGAACGCCTCGTCAGTACAATTAGCAGTAGCCGCCTCGAAATTGAAACCTATTTGAGCTTAGGTGCAACAGCACAACAGGCTGTGGCGACCTACCGCAAAGATGCTATCCGTGCTGGACTCATTCCCACGTTGAACCAAATGATGGTTGTAGGCGTTGTCACGCTACCAGGAATGATCACTGGTCAACTGCTCAGTGGCGTCTCCCCCTTGGATGCAGCGTCTTATCAGATATTAATCATGTTTATGCTTGCCTTCGCCAACCTCATAACTGCTGTGTTGGTTACTCAAGGACTGACACGCCAATTTTTCAACGAACAAGCTCAGCTACAGTTGCATTGAGGAATTGGGCATTGCAAGAGAAACTCCTCCCCTGCTTTTTGACTTTTGACTTTTGACTTTTGACTTACCAGTCCCCAGCCTCTAACCTGGAATGTGTTCCTTGATCAGGGAACCATCAGGAGCATAAACTTGCAAAGGGATTCGGGCATTATCGCTAATGGTTTCTAGGGCTTGTCCTAAAGTCAGGACATGATTGACAATGCCAGATTGAACATTAGGGTCACTTTTGACTTGGGCGTTGAGGGCTACTTGTCTCACCAGTTGTACATAGGAAGGTGTTAGGCGAACTCTAATGGCATTTTTGTCAATCGAGTAGTTGCAGACTTTGGCTTTTCCAGAGCAAGTCTGATTTAAATCATTACGAACTTGTTGTAACTTGACAGCTGCCTGCACCTCTCCCTGCGCTTGTGTGACTGAGTTCCTGTAGGAGTTAACGAGGGACTGTGCTTTGCCAAAGTAAAAGGTGCCATTAGGAACCTGGTTGGCGTAGGTCAAGGCATTGCGCCAGTGATTTAAAGCTGACGACCATTGATTAGTTGCCTGAGCTGTTTTCGCGAGTTGAGCAAGACGGAGTCCTTGGTCGTAAGCGTTAGCAGCAATTTGTTCTTCGGTTTTGCGATCGCGTGCCGTTGCCATCTTAGGCAGATAAAGCGCTGACAGCTGCTTCGCCTCTTCGTAGGCTGTTGTTCCTTGAGGAATCTGCTTGAGGCGTTTCATCGCGGTTTGCCAGGTCGAATAGACTAATTGCCAGTGAGGCAACGACTGAGCGACGCCTTGACGGGCTTCGGCAAACAAAGCCGCTTCCTTTGCCGCTTGGAGCTGTCCTTGAGCCTGTCGCTCTTTGACCAATCGCTGATTAGCTTCCGCTAGATTGCTTTTATAAGCTTTGATTTTTTCTTGAGCCAACGGTTGGAGGTTGCTCTTGGTCGGAAGCTGTTCTAATTGTGCGATCGCCTCTCGCCACAAGCTCTGAATTTCTATCCACTTTGACGGCGGATGAGGGGGATTTTCACTCTTACTAGCTGCCCTCGCCCCTGTCTTGAGAGCCCTTACTACCTCATCAACACGCGCTGCCTGAGCTTGGTAATCTGTAATCAGCTGTTGAGCCTTGCCGTGATGACTCGACCATCCTGGAATGGATTCCAAAATCCGAATCGCGTCCTTCAACTGCTGTTGTGCCTCTAGAACCTCTTTCCCCGATTGAGGATTTTGAAGCGTTGCCATGCTCCTTTGGCTCAATTCCTGAGCATCAGGAATCGCTCTACATGAGCCAACTACACAGGGACGAGACAAAGCATAAAAGCTGCCAGAGAAAACTACCATGCTCAAGCCAATACCTGCCACTATCAACGGTACCAGGGAATAGTTTGGTTGTTTTCTCCCTAATGCTGATTTTGTCTGGGGTGGAGCCTCCTCCGGTAACGCTTCTGGCGTTGGTATCCGTTGGCTCTCAGAATCTGACTCAGGACTCGGCGAATCCCAAGGATGAGGCACTGACTCGGTTGTTGGTGTATCGCTGCCTGGGGTAAATTCTGTCTCTATCGGATCGCTATCTATTTCCTCTGTAGTCAGAGAACTAGATAGGGTCGGGACATCCGGTTGCTCAACCCAATCCGTGGCTGACACTGACTCAACAAGTGGCTCTGTCGTGAATGAGTGGGAGGCATAAGGCGGCTTTTGCCCTGCCACTCTCAAATAGATTTTTACCTGATTGCTAACCGCTTGATGCTCCGCAAGGATTGTCTCCTCTAAAAAGCTAAAGATTTGTTTTGGATCTGGCTCTACACCCGCCCGATGTTGAGCCACAATCACCAATGTCCCTTCTTTCAGTAGACACCGAACTTGAACAGGGATATGCTCCGACAGTTCTGACTGTAAGTCTGCCTGTAAAAGATGCCCCAAAATTTGCATGTCGTCTTGGCGCGTCCCTGTTTTCATCTCACCACACCATTGTTTTAGCTAGTTATTACTCAAAGCAGGATTTAATCCTACAGTGATTTTTGCCTACAAGGCAGTTGCGAATGACCTGCCCATAAAATTATCGGTTACTAAGTACCTTGAAGTAAAAAATGCTATGCCAATTGATGGATAAACACAATACAAAAGGTGTCTGACTTTGTTTAGCCAAAGCTTGGTTTGGCAGTTTCTCCTTACGATAGAGGTACGCAACCACTTTTTTCTGAAATTATAGATGCATGAGTTGGCTGTTGTTTTGACCAATCTCCAATGTCCCTGTCTTCTACATATATTTACTACCAATAGCGCTCAATTAAAAGCTAAACCCTCATTATGACTCAGTCTCACCCATTATCTGAACAAGTTATCTTGATTACTGGCGCTTCCACTGGAATTGGTGCTGCTCTAGCGCGATGCTTAGCCGTTGAGTATTTGGGCATTCGCCTAGTGATTGCTGCTCGTAATCAGGAGAAACTAGAGGCTGTGGCAACTGATTGCATAAAAGCTGGTGCTGATGTCCTAGTAGTACCGACTGATCTAGCTCAACTTGAACAGGTAAAAGCCTTAGTACCTAAAGCTATTGACCATTTTGGTCGAGTTGATGCCCTTGTTAATAATGCGGGCTACGGGCAGATGGGACCGATAGAATTAATTTCACCGGAAGATGCTCAGCGGCAGTTCGCTGTTAATTTTCACGGGCCGCTAGTTTTGACCCAAGCATTAATCCCGACAATGCGCGAGCAAGGCGGTGGACGGATTATCAATGTCAGTTCCTTGGGTGGGCGTCTAGCGTTTCCCGCTGGGGGTATGTATAGTACTTCTAAGTTCGCTCTAGAAGCGCTTAGCGACGTACTCCGTATGGAATTAGCGGCGTTTAACATTAAAGTCAGCGTTATTGAGCCAGGGCCCGTGAAGACAGACTTTTTCGGTGTGGCTGGCGACAAGGTCGATCTGAATGTGCCGGAATCTGGAAGAACACTATATCGGGCGGCTATTAAGGCGATTAAAGAAATAGAACAACAAACCGCTCCTCTGGCATGGAGTTCAGAACGAGTGGCAGGTGTAATTATTCAGGCACTGACTGCTCGACGCCCCTGTCCCCGTTACGTTGCGGCGACTGGTGGGAACATGATGCTGTTTTTGATGACAAAACTCATGCCCCGTGAGCTTTTAGATGTGTTCTGGAAGCGATACTACAAGATTGACCAAGTGGAAAAAGAGTGGAAAAGCCACGCTCGTATGTAGAGGGATTGAGTCAGGAGTGGCGAGTCCACAGATGTAGGTTTATTTACAGTTGAACTAAAAAAGAGACTCTTGGTGACGAGGAAGACAAAGCTCCTGATTTCGTTCATTGAATAGTCGGTAGTTAAGCTTTTGAATTTATTTGTGAGGAATCTCCTACTCCCTATTCCTCACTCTCTACTCCCTCTCAATGCGCTAAAAGCCCTCGACTTCACCTTTTCCTCTTCTGTTTCTTCCCCTATTCCCTACTCAGTACTCCCTACTCCCCTTCTTCAGTCACAGGTTGAAAATTGAAAATTTGTCTACTTTAAAGGTTAAGAGCTTTTGACCTTTCAGGATACCCATTCATGGATTTATTAGAATATCAAGCCAAAGAATTATTTCGTGAGATTGGCATTCCAGTTTTGCCTTCTCAACGTATTGATCATCCTAGAGACCTCAAGCGTTTAGAGATTCCCTATCCGGTGGTACTCAAGTCTCAGGTGCCTGCGGGTGGACGGGGGAGGGCTGGTGGCATCCGGTTTGTGGAAAATACGATTGATGCGATCGCGGCAGCTCGGGCAATTTTCAACCTCCCGATTCTTGGTCAATATCCTCGTGTGCTGCTGGCGGAATCCCGTTATGATGCCGAGAGGGAATTGTATCTTGCCGTAATCCTTGACTATGGTCTTGGTCGTCCTGTCCTCTTAGGTTCTTCCCAAGGAGGTATTCAGGTAGAAGCCGTGATGAAGCACATGCAGAGAGTTGTGGTTGAGCAAGAATTCTCCCCCTTCTATGCGCGGCGTCTAGCACTCAAAATGGGACTCCAGGGTAAGCTCATGGAATCGGTCAGTAGGATTATTCAAAAGATGTACCAGCTATTCATCCAAAAAGATCTGGATCTGGTAGAAATTAATCCCCTCGCTATCAATTCCACAGGTGAGGTGATGGCTCTGGATGGCAAAATTGCAGCAAACGACAATGCCATTGGACGGCATGCCGAGTTGGCAACCCTAGCATCAAATATTCCTGATAGCATTAACTCAAAGAAGCCTACAAGTCAACTGACTGAACTCAACTGGACAGACGGAGAAGGCAATATTGCCATTCTCTGTAACGACACTTGTTTAGCCGCAACGACTTTGGATTTGGTCTATCAGGCTAATGGCAAGCCAGCCACTTGTTTAATCGTAGACAGGTATGCCAACTGGGACTTACCGTCAGTCTCCTCCCCTGTACAACGACTGCAAAGCGCTCTACAGCAAATTACGATCAATCGTGGTATTCAAGTGGTTTTGGTCAATATTTTGAGTAATCCTACTGCGAGTGAAACAGTTGCTGAAGTGATTGCTAATTATCTGCTATCTCAAGTTGGTGAGATGCCTATCTTAAGAGGAGCAGATCGAGAGGAAAGATCAACAGATGTGACCTTACATTCCCATCAAGGGCGCAGCAGTAGTATCGGCACACTTCGTCAGCGTTCTACCACATTGATGAAGTTACCTCAGTTTGTTATCCGTATTGTTGGAGGAAATCTGGACTCAGCTAAAGATTGTTTGGCGGCGATACCTATACCTGTACACTGGATGGATAACTTGGATGAGGCAGTAGCGCAAGCCATATCAATTGCTAAGTCACGGGTTGAGTCATCCTGGTCTAAGACAAAGGAAAAAAAGTAACGTGGCGATTAGGGAAAGATGAAGCAGGAAGAAGTGTTAGCAATTGTTAGTGTTTTGGTATCGGTTATTCTCTCCCTCGTCTTTCCTGAGAGGTGATCTTCCTCATATGAAGATTAAGTCACTTTTGTTAAGCTCAATCCAGCATCTACAGCGCTTGCACCAGACAGCAATCAGCCACAATGAAATTGACCCCAGATAGTAGAGTCCTAGTACAGGGCATTACACAACCACTAGGTTCGTACTATGCAGCCCGAATGAAAGCCTATGGTACGAATCTAGTAGCTGGGGTCAGTGCCGGTCAGGGAGGGCAGACGTTGCACGGTATTCCTGTGTTTGACTTAGTAGAACAGGCACGCCAAGAGGTCGGACCGCTTGATGCAACGATTATTTTTGTAGACTCCTACTGGGTACTGGATGCGGCACTAGAAGCGATCGAGGCGGGTATTGCGCAAATTATTCTCGTCACTGGTGGCATTCCTCCCTTGGATATGGTTCGCCTTCTGAGGAAAGCTCAAACCACCCAAACTCTAATTGTTGGTCCGAGGAGTTCGGGAATTATTGTACCGGGGAAAGTGTTACTAGGTACTCAAGAAAGTGAATTTTATACGCCTGGATCGATCGCGCTGGTTAGCCGTGCTGGTGCCCTCACTTACGAAGTGGCTCTAACTTTAACCCAGGCAAAACTAGGACAGTCAATCAGCGTCAATCTTGGCACTGAAGCCATTGTTGGCTCATCTTTTCGCCAATGGCTACAAGTCTTGGCGACGGATGAACAAACAGAAGCAATTGTTTTAGTCGATCAGACTGGTGGTGACACAGAGGAAGAAACGGCTGAGTACATTGCCAAGGCGATGGATAAACCAGTTGTTGCCTATGTGGCGGGACTCTATACACCTGAGGACAAGCAGGTTGGTCATGCCAGTGCTATCA
This sequence comes from Coleofasciculaceae cyanobacterium, assembly GCA_036703315.1. Lineage (GTDB taxonomy): Bacteria > Cyanobacteriota > Cyanobacteriia > Cyanobacteriales > Coleofasciculaceae > DATNPH01. The sequence goes on along the minus strand of DATNPH010000076.1, from coordinate 56,780 downwards.
TTGCTGCCCAATTATCAGGCCCAGTCACTAAAGCTACTACGGCTCAGCACAAAGTTGCAGCATTCAAGCAAGCGAAAGTACCAGTGGCAGATCGCCCTTCTCAGATTCCAGAGTTGCTGAGAAAGGCGCTCAAAAAGTAAAAAGTCAAACCGCTTCGCGGAGTCATTAGTCGTCAAAAAAAACTCCTATCCACCTATCTGTATTCGCTCTGCTAGTCTAAGCTTGGCAGAGCGCGATCGCGGATTCTCCTGTAGTTCCTTTTCTTGTGGTATTACTGGCTTTTTGGTTAGCACTTGCACTAGAGGTGAATCACGCAAGCTGTGCTTGACAATACGGTCTTCCAAGCTGTGAAAACTGATCATACCAATTCTGCCCCCAGGTTTTAGCCAATTGGGGGCAGCTTCGAGGAAGGTTTCCAGAGAAGCAATCTCCTGATTAACGACAATTCGTAGGGCTTGAAAAACGCGGGTGGCTGGGTGAATTCTACCGTAGCGGTATTTGCGAGGAACACTATGAGCGATCGCCTCCGCCAATTGGGTGGTTGTCTTAAACGGACGTTGCTCGACAATGCGCCGTGCAATCTGGCGAGATAGCCGTTCTTCCCCATACTTGTAAAACGCATCCGCCAATTGCGCTTCATTCCAATGATTAATCACATCGGCGGCACTCAGGGATTGGCGCTGATCCATCCGCATATCTAAATCAGCCGAATGACGAAAACTAAAACCTCGCTCTGGAATGTCGAATTGAGCAGAACTAACACCTAAATCGGCAATAATTCCGTCGAATTGTAGAGTTAATGGTTTATAGTCAGCAAAGTTGCCCTGCCAGAAGTGGACACGATTGCCATAATCTTCTAAGTTTGCTTTCGCCGCCGCGATCGCTTGGGCATCTCGATCAATCGCTGTCACCACAACATCAGGTGCTGATTCTAAAATTAACCGACTATGTCCACCGCCACCCACAGTCGCATCCAAGTAATGCCCACCTGGACGAATATTTAACCCTACAATCAACTCCTGACTCAGTACCGGAACATGTAAAAACGCTTCTGTGTTCACCCTCTGAGCCTCAATTTCCATTTGACGTACTCTTCACCTTACTTACTAGGCGAGTTCTATAATTGGTAATGAGATGCAACAAAAATCAATAATTCGGTACCAGACTAACTGCCATAAAGGTATCAAATAATAACCATAAGCGACTTTCACCAGTTGTCTCTAGTCTGTTGTCCATTGTTAAATATCAACAGACGCTGCTCACTGACTGTTGGGAAGTTAACTGTCTCTTGTTGCAACTGTCTAACCTGCTCCAAAGGGGAAATTGTTCATTTATGGCAAAAATTGAAACTAGAACAGAACCCATGGTTCTCAACATGGGTCCCCAGCATCCTTCCATGCACGGGGTGTTGCGGCTCATTGTCACTCTAGATGGCGAAGATGTGGTGGATTGCGAACCGGTGATCGGCTACCTGCACCGGGGCATGGAAAAAATTGCTGAGAACCGCACTACCATCATGTACGTTCCCTATGTCAGTCGGTGGGACTATGCAGAAGGGATGTTCAATGAGGCGATTACCGTCAATGCTCCAGAAAAGCTAGCAGATATCCCTGTTCCAAAACGCGCCAGCTACATCCGGGTCATCATGCTGGAGTTGAACCGGATTGCCAATCACCTACTGTGGTTGGGGCCATTCATGGCTGACGTTGGTGCTCAGACGCCTTTCTTCTACATCTTCCGTGAACGGGAGATGATTTACGACCTGTGGGAAGCCGTCACAGGTTATCGGATGGTCAACAACAACTACTTCCGCATCGGTGGCGTGGCAGCTGATTTGACTTACGGATGGGTGGATAAGTGCATAGATTTCTGTGACTACTTTATGCCCAAAGTAGACGAGTACGAGCGCCTAATTACCGACAACCCCATCTTCCGCCGCCGTGTCGAAGGTGTCGGCACCGTAACGCGTGAAGAAGCGATCAACTGGGGACTTTCTGGTCCGATGCTACGCGCTTCTGGCGTCAAGTGGGATTTGCGAAAAGTTGATCACTACGAGTGTTACGACGACTTTGACTGGGATGTACAGTGGGAAACTGCTGGTGATTGTTTTGCTCGGTATCTAGTGCGGATTCGCGAGATGCGCGAGTCAGTCAAGATTATCACTCAAGCTTTAAAAGGACTTCCGGGTGGTCCTTACGAGAACCTAGAAGCCAAGCGCATGATGGAAGGTAAGAAGTCCCAGTGGAATGACTTTGACTACCAGTTTGTTGGCAAGAAAGTTGCTCCTACCTTCAAGATTCCCAAAGGTGAACACTATGTCCGTGTCGAAAGCGGTAAAGGAGAACTGGGAATTTTCATCGTTGGGGATGATAATGTCTTCCCGTGGCGTTGGAAGATTCGTGCCGCTGATTTCGTCAACTTGCAGATTTTGCCCCATATTCTTCGGGGTGTAAAGGTTGCTGATATTATGGCGATTCTCGGCAGCATCGACATCATTATGGGGTCGGTGGACAGGTAACAATTCTTGAAAGGATGAGGGAGCTGGGGAAGCTGAGGGAGATGGGGGAGATAATTTCTGTGTCTTCTCTACCTTCCCTATCTTCCTCATTTGTCCTCCTTAATCGGGAGCATGAAGTCTGGTTCAAGCCGGATTATCCAAAAAGAGTTTGCGTCTGTATTAGCCAAGGTTTACAAAGAACCTGCTTTTTGGTCTGGTTCTCATTATGTGGCGTCCACTGGCGGCGCACCTATCGAAAGAGTTAAGGCTTATATAAAATCTCAAGAAGTACCGCAAGAGTAATTGTTCGAGGCAGGCACCTGCCTCGAACCGCTCTCCCTCCCCAGGTTCAGCGAAGCAACCTGGGGACTCTCGCGACACGTTGAAAAACGATTCGGTTGTTACGCGGATCTAGCAGGTCGCTCAATTATCACCTCGACACGATCTCGTTTTGATTCGCGATCGTTCTGATTTTGAGACGTACTAATTAAAGTCCCGCACAATTGGGGGATGCGAGGGGGCATTTCATGATTCATGCAGGAGGTCTAATCTTTTGATGATGCTTGCAACTTATGAGCCGTTTTCAGAATTTGCCCTGCCAGAATCGCGGCACCAAATCCATTATCAATATTGACAACGCCTACCCCAGCAGCACAAGAGTTAAGCATTGTCAATAGAGGAGCCAGTCCACCGAAACTTGCGCCATAGCCAATACTGGTAGGGACAGCAATCACTGGACAATCTGCCAAACCAGCAACAACGCTGGGTAATGCTCCTTCCATACCAGCAACGACAACTAGCACATCTGCTTCAATAATCACCTGTCGATTACTTAGTAAGCGGTGGATCCCAGCCACCCCAACATCCCAGAGGCGCTGCACCTGAAAACCACACAGTTGGGCTGTAATAGCGGCTTCCTCTGCTACGGGTAAATCAGATGTACCCGCACAGATAAGACCGATAATTCCTGAATAGTGGGGTTTGAGTGTCGAAGGCGCAATGGCACATATCCGAGCTGTTGGGTAGTATTGCACACCTGGAACTTTTTCTTGCAGCTTGGCAAAGACATCTGGATCAATTCGTGTCGCCATCACTACGGGATTACGAAGCCGCATCGCCTCCATAATCTGAGCAATTTGGTCAGGTGTCTTTCCTTGTCCCCAAATCACCTCAGGGAAGCCAGTTCTCAAGGTGCGATGATGGTCAACTTTGGCGAAATCGCCTACTGGCTCAAAGGCAAAATTCTTTAATTTGTCTAAAGCCACCACTGGGCTAACCTCACCAGCGGCAACGGATTCGAGCAGAGATCGTAAAGCTTCAGGTTGAGTCACGGTACTAGCTATTAGTGAGGAGAGTATTGAGCAAACAGATAGGTAGAAACAAACATATTGCAAAACTTGCAAAACTCAGCACGAGGGTCTAAATAGATATAGGTGGAACTTGAATTACCAGACAAGCGATCGCTCCTGCACCCATCCCACATTTACCGCATTTCCATGGCCGCTAAAAAACGAAGCCGCAAGAAAATTGACCTAAGGGATCTTTCTTCATTAGGTATCAGCGTCTCACCGAGTACTGAGGTTACCCCTGAGTCGGATGAAATCGCCCAAGAGCAACCTGATGGCTCAGTCCAAGAGCTAGACAAAACACCTGAATTACTGACTAGTGATTCAAGCGAAGAAGAAGTCCCTCGCGAAGAAGAAGTCCCTCGTGCAGAAGAAGTCCCTCGTGCAGAAGAAGCTCCTCGTGTAGAAGAAGCCCTTCGTGTAGAAGAAGCCCCTCGTGTAGAAGAAGCCCCTCGTGTAGAAGAAGCTCCTCGTGCAGAAGAAGCCCCTCGTGTAGAAGCACCCAAACCAGACAAGCGTAAGCTTGACAAAATACCCTACCGCCCTGAGTCAAGGACACTACCAACACTTAAGAGTGCCACTAACACGTCTGGTGAGGTATTCAACCTTGGAGATAAGATTTGGGCAAGAGCTCCTTGGGGAAAAAGAGTCAGTGCAGAGATTGTAGAATTTTACCAAGACAAAGAGGGCAATGCTTGGGCGCGATATACCTATAATGACTCTTATCCTGGTTGGACTTGGTCGGGAGGATGTATTCGTGCTCCTGGGTTGATCAAAGCTGGAATTGAATAAAATTCAGTAGCTCTACCTTACTGATGAATTATCAGTGACTTTCAACTCGTAAAGGTTCCAGATGACTCCTCCGAGAGGAGAATACTTGATATTTTGGAGGCGATCGCGTATTGCCGACGTAGAATAGGCATTCACCAGGTAAATCATCGGTAGATACTCTTGCGTGAGGCGTTGCGTTTCGGCATACATGGCTTTGCGCTTCCCCTCATCCAACTCTCTTGCCGCTTCGATGTACAGGCGACCAATTTCAGCCTCCCAAGGCGCTACCTCTCGACCCTCTATTGGCGGTTGTCCTGGTTGAGGTTTCTGGTTGAAGCTGTGTAAGCCACCATCGGGAGACCAAGTATTAGCACTATCATTCGGTTCTACACTTCCAGTAAAGCCCAAGAGATAACAGTCCCAATCCAAGGTATTGGCGAGTTTATCGGTAAGCGTGTTAAAGGCGATCGGGTTAAAGTCTACTTGGATGCCAATTTTGCTTAAATCTTGTTTAATTTGCGCTCCCATTGCTACGCGCGTCTTATTCTCAGCATTGGTAATTAACGTAAATCGCACTCGATTCCCCTCAGCATCGAGCAGTTGATTGTTGTCGTTATAGTTCAATCCTGCTTTCTGTAGTAATTCCTTTGCCTTTTCGGGATTGTAGTCGTAGGCTTTTAGACCTTCTTTTGGAGAAAGATAGTAGGGACTTTGTATTGTAATCGGTGAATTTTGCAATTCACCCAAACCGCGAACACTATTATTGAGCATAGTTTGGCGATCAATGGCATACGCGATCGCTTGCCTAAATTCCACTGTATTAAACCAGCGAGACTTAATTGGCTCAACCAGTGGCTTTTCATTTCTCTTTCCCTTATTGAGGTTGAAGGAGATAAAATTCGTACCCGGTCTCGGACCAGCTGTATAAGTTTTAAAATTGCCCCGCTTTTCTTCTCGCTTCAGGAGCGAATAATGCTCTGGGGGCATCCGACCCCAGGCTTCGGTAATATCTAAATCTCCAGAGCGAAACTGAATTAATGCGGTATCAGTATTCTCAACAATTTGCCAGATGATCCGCTCGATATAAGGCTGAGGATTTCCTTGAGCATCCTTGCGCCAGTAGTAAGGATTACGCCGGAAAACTATACGCTGACTAGCCGTATAGCTTTCTATCTGATAAGGACCATTAACAACAATTGTCTGGGGATTAGTATCTGTTCCCCACATAGAGACGAACTGGGGCTTCCCATTTGAATCTTTAGATTTTATAGATTCAGCTAAAACATGTTTGGGATAGATGCCAATTCCATTGGGTGCTCCAGCCGTGGTGCGCAGGAATGGAGCAAATGGCTCTGGTAGAATAAATTCTACTCGATGTTCATCTAGCTTCTGAACTTTGGGAAAAGCCCCCGATGTACCAATTTTAAGGATATCTCTTGCGTCAGTGGGAATGTCTTTATTAAAAACTATATCGTTGTAGGTGAAGACAACATCTTCTGCCGTGAGTGGCGCACCATCTGACCACTTCACACCCTCTCTTAGGGTAAAAACCACCCGCTTTTTATCAGTGGAGATTTGCCAAGACTCAGCTAAAGCTGGCTCAACCGCTCCATTGGTGTAATTGATAGCGGTTAAGCCTTCCACGGTGAAGAGGAATACATTAGGAAACTCTTGGTTTAGAGCATAGTTAAATGTTTTTGGGTCGCCAAGGGTAGTAAATACTATTTGCGATACTTGAGCTGCCTCAGTTTTTAAATAGGTTGGGCTACAACTGATGAGGACAAGCTGGCAAATCAGCGCCAAAGTCAATGTTAGTAGAACTGACGACCAACGACGGAGAGTAACAGCAGAAATCATGAGGTAATACACTGAGTTGTTTCGGATGATAAACTCCAGTGTCAAGCCTACATGACATATACAAATTAATCAGCTTTGTTTTTTACAACTTTGAGTTCATAGATGTTCCAGTTAAAGCTCGCAGGGCTAGAGAAAATGGAAGTGTATTTTACGCCTTGAATACTATTGCGTACAGCTACTAGAGCAAGCGAATTGACCAGATGAATAAAGGGGAGATTCTCTTGTGCAAGGCGTTGTGTTTCCGCATAGATGGCTTTGCGCTTCGCTTCGTCGAACTCCCGTGCCCCCTCGATATAGAGCTGATCGATTTTCTTCTCCCAATCTGCAACTTCCTGTCCTTCTATCGGAGGTTGTCCTGATTGGGGTTTCTGATTGAAGACGTGGAAGTTACCGTCTACCGACCAAATATTAGCACCATCGGCTGGTTCCAGACCGCCAGTAATGGCTCCATACCAACATTCCCAATCGAGAGAGTTAGAGATTTTTTCTCCAATTATATTGAAGCTAAGAAACTGTAAATCAACTTGAATGCCAATCTTGCTCAAATTTTGCTTAATCTGAGCTGTGATTAAGGGTCTACCACCAGCAGATATTAGCATTGTGAAGCGCACTGGATTTCCTTGGTCATCTAGCAGCTGGTTTTTATTGTCGTATTTGAATCCCGCTCCTAGCAAAAGTTCCTTAGCTTTTTCTGGATTATAGTCATAACTTTTTAGACCTTCTTTTGGAGAAACGTAGTAAGGGCTTGGCACAGAAATTGGTGAGTCTTGTGGTTCACCAAGTCCTCTGAAGATGTTGTTGATCAGGGCTTGGCGATCGATACCATAGGCGATCGCTTGTCTGAAGGCAACGTTGTTAAACCAGCGAGACTTAATCGGATCGACAAGGGGTTTTCCGTTGCGACGACCTTTGTTGAGATTGAAGCAAAGAAACATCGTCCCCGAGTCAGGCCCGGCACTTTGGATGGCAAAGTTAGCTCGCTTTTCTTCTCGCTTGAGTAATTGAAAACTTCCAGGACCAATTTCGAGGAGATCTAATCCCCCGGAGCGAAACTGGGTTAAAGCTGTATCAACATTCTCAACAATTTGCCAAACAATACGCTCAATATAAGGCTGTGGGTTACCTTGAGCATCCTTGCGCCAGTAGTAGGGGTTGCGCCGAAATGTCAGTCGCTCACTGGAAAAGTAGTTCTCCAGCTTATAAGGACCATTGACAACGATTTTGGCAGGATCTGTATCTGTCCCCCAAGTGGAGAGAAACTCAGGTCTGCCATCGGGTCTAGTGGTTTCCACAGCTTTTCGCAAGGCGTGTTCGGGTAGGATGGCTATCCCTGCTGCAATGCTTCTGAGGAAGGGAGAAAACGGTTCTGGTAACGTGAATTCTACTCGGCGGTCATCGAGTTTACGGACTTTCGGGAAAGCTTTACTTTTACCGATTTTGAGACCGTCTTGGAAATAGGTGGGAATGCGCTTGTTCAGGAAGATGTCATTGAAGGTAAAAATAACATCATCAGCGGTTAGAGGTTGACCATCAGACCACTTCAAGCCTTCGCGCAAGGTAAAGACAAACCGCAGCTTATCTTCAGAGACTGTCCAAGACTCAGCCAAAGCTGGCTCAACGTTTCCAGTCGCTCCGTTTACACTTGCTAAGCCTTCGTAAGTGAAACTAGAAATGTTGGGAGATTCTTGGATCAGGGCGTAGTTAAAGGTTTTAGGGTCGGTCGTGGTAACGACCACCATCTGGGGAACTTGTGCGGCTTGGGTTTTGAGTTCAGTTGGATTGCAGCCAGAAAGTGCGATCGCCACAATCAACGCTAGCAAACCAACAAACCAGCGACGCCAAGGCATGTTTGGGAAAACGGCGGAAATCATACAAGTGATGCCACAGAGCTTCTTTTCATGATAAACGCCAGTGCCTTCAGCCTAGGATGGGCTACTTATCTACAAGTTTGAGTTCATAAATGTTCCAGAAGACTCCTTGTAAGGCGGAGAATTTTATGCCTTGGATGCGATCGCGCACAGCCGCCATAGACAAAGGAGTGAACAGGTAAATATAAGGGAGGTATTCTTGGGAGAGGCGCTGGCTTTGGGCATAGATAGCTTTGCGCTTAGCCTCATCGAATTCCTGTGCTCCTTTGATATAGAGACGGGCTATTTCTTGTTCCCAGTCCGAAACCTCTCGACCCGTTATAGGTGCTTGTCCAGTTTGGGAGGCTAGATTGAACGTGTGATAGTTGCCTTCAGGAAGCCAAACATTGGCACCTTGATTCGGCTCAACTCCTCCTGTTAAGGCTCCTAAATAACAATCCCATTCCTTAGAATTGTAGAGTTTATCAGTTAGGAGGCTGAAAGCCAGGGGCTGGAGATCGACTTGTATGCCGATTTTGTCTAAGTCTCGCTTGATCTGGGAGGCGATCGCATCAATGTTGCCACCACCACTGGACAATAACATCGTGAAGCGTACCCGGTTGCCCTCAGCATCGAGCAGCTGACTTTTCTCGTTATATTTAAATCCAGCTTCTACCAGTAATTCCTTAGCTCGTTTTGGATTGTAATCGTAGACCTTTAGACCCTCTTTAGGAGAAAGGTAATACGGAGTTTGGACATCGATTGGGGAATTTAGCAGTTCACCCAGCCCTCGCAAGAGATTGTTAATCATCGCTTGACGATCAATGGCATGGGCTATTGCCTGTCTAAATGCCACTGTATTGAACCAGCGAGATTTGATTGGATCGACTAAAGGGCGATCGTTTACTTTACCTTTATTGAGATTAAAGGAAATAAATCTGGTGCCGAATGCAGCACCACCATTGTAGATAGTAAAATTTCCTCGCTTTTCTTCCCGCTTGAGCAAAGAGAAATTTCCAGCAGAGGCACCGACGGCATCCAACCCGCCAGAGCGAAACTGGATTAAGGATGTCTCAGTATTCTCAACGAGTTGCCAGATGTAACGCTGAATATAAGGTTGTAGGTTGCCTTGAGCATCCTTCCGCCAGTAATAAGGGTTACGCTCGAATATCACCCGCTGACCAGGGATGTAGCTTGCTAGTCGGTAAGGACCATTGACAATTATTTTCGCTGGATCTGTATCCGTTCCCCAAGTAGACATAAATCGAGGCTTGCCCTTTGAATCTTGAGTTTTCACCGATTCGGATAGAACATGCTTGGGTAAAATGGCAACAGCATCATCCGGTGCTGCGGTAGTTCGGAGGAAAGGGGAAAAAGGCTCTGGCAGAATAAATTCAACTCGGCGGTCATCAATTTTTCGTAGTTTTGGAAAAGCACCACTCGACCCAATTGAGAGATAGTCTTTAAACTGGTTAGGAATTTGTTTATTGAAGACTAATTCCTCATAGGTGAAAATCACATCATCTGTGGTAAGTGGTTGACCATCTGACCATTTCAATCCTTCTCGCAAGGTAAAGACGATCCGCAGTTTATCCTCAGATAAACTCCAATATTCAGCTAGTTCTGGCTCTACTTCACCCGCACCATTTAGGGTAGTTAATCCCTTAAAAGTGAGTCCAAAAATGTTAGGGATTTCTTGGCTCAGCATATAGTTAAAGGTCTTCGGATCGCTGCCAACGCTAACCACCAATTGGGGAACTTGAGTCGCCTCAGTTTTGAGCTGAGTAGGGTTGCAGCTGGTCAGAGCGATCGCGCTTATCAAAGCCAGCATTACAGCTAAACAACAACGCCTAGTTACAGAAGCAATAGCTAAAAATTTCATAGTTTTCATCTACAGACAGCTTACGAAGTTGACTGGGACTGTAGCCAACCGAGGAAGTAAGGAATGTCTAGGTTTATCGTTTGCAGATATGACTTGACTTGCGAGATAACCCTCAGTTTTTCTTTCCTACTTTTGAGTTCAGTACCTTTAACTTCTACTAGTAGAACTATTTGCCCATCACTCCCCTGAGCAATGATATCAGCCAGCCTCAAGTCAGCACGAGTAAGTTCAAATTTTGTAGTTTCCATATGCTAAAAATTGTTGAACTATGGACAAGTTGTTAGGGGATTAGGACACTGAGCAGCTGGTGCGAGCCACCCTTTTAATCCTTCATATTCAACCCAAGCCCATGAGCGATCGCAACCTAAAAGCTTGACGCCCTTCTGATCTGGGATACGACCAACTACTGAGCTTTGAGCGTCGGCATTAGCGTACACGAAGACTCCCTTAGAACCATAACCACGAGTACTGGTGCCCAATAGCTGAGCATAGACCCATCCAGTGCCCTGGAATTCTATTTTCGCAGGACTTTGAGCTTTGCTCAGCTGCACCCAATCCCCTTGTGAAGCTGTGAGGTCAACAATCACAGCAATAGCAGTGGTGGGCAATTTTCCAATGATTTCGTAACTCTTGCCCGCTCCAGAACGCACATTCAGACCATTTGGATCTGTGTCGATAACATAGGCGCTAATCTGACAACTTTGCTGACGCGCAACTGGACTGTTCAGATTCGTCGCCACCTGACTCTTGCTTTGAGCAGAAGGTTCAGCTTTGGTCTTGGTAGACAACTGGGGTGTCTGGGTAGTTGTTTGTGCTGAGGTATCAGTAGATTTTTGGGTTGGCGAAGCGCTACTTGTCTGAGGCGTCGATGACCAGCCTGAATTTTGGCAACTGACAGCAAGACCACCCAAAAACAAGCTCAAGATCAATAAAATTTTCATGTAGTGTCATATCTTATTAAGTAAGATTGTAATGTTGTATACAATTAAACATTCTTAACAAATACTGCTTTTTACTCTATAAATAAGAATAGGGAATGCTCCTCCTGTGACACTTTTAGATGCGGCTCTTCTCTTGCTCTCCTCAGTCATAGATGCCATAACAAAAACCTAATGATAGGAGCGTTTCTTTAGATTTTGGAGAAATACGTACCATGGATCTTGCAATAAAACTGTAGTAGGATATACATTCACTTAGTTTAATGTGGGCATTTCATAAAAGATTTATATAACACCTAAAATCATTAAAGAATTCATAAATCCCTGCATAAGTGGTTTACAAAAAACTCATAAACAATCAACATCTTTAAAGAAGCAATAAATCTCAAGGGATAGGCCCTAATACCAGATATCTCAAATATCTTTTAAACGTGGAAATCCCTGCATCAACTCATACAAGACTTACGCACTTAAGCTACCAACTTATCACCAGTAGAGATTGCATATTAATTGTTAGCTCTATCGGCGATTCGTGCGCAAGCTCTGTATTAGAGCGAGTTAACCTTTACTAATCATCAGGGCAAATTTGTGAAACATCTATTATGTCTGCTAAAGCGGGCTATTCGGTGTGTAGGCGTTTCTGAGCTACTAATTCGCTGTTTTTCTCTAATCGTAACTCTCTTCACCCTAGGCATGGCAACTACTGTATATAAGAGTTGCAACATCATTCCGCTCTCCTTGGCGCTTGAGAGAAAAACTAAAAAATTTGGTGCTATGTATGCGAAAGTACCAGGTACGAGGCAACCATCAACTTTAAGAATTGACCCTAATCTCCACAATCCCTGGCTCACAAAACGATATACGCAGCAGTTTGTTTGAGAGAGCCAAATCTAGCTAAAACTGAAATTACCTTAGAACTTGCGAAAAGATAGACAGCTTGCAAAATTTAAGCCTGAAAAATTTATGACCATGGCAAGCTGGAAATAGTTTCTCCCTGATCTCAGTTGTGAGCCTCTTTGAACTAAGCCTTTTGAGTATTTTATTGAAGCTCCTCTGTTTGATGGTGAGAGATGGCAAGTCAAATCCTTTAGAAATGATTGCAGAAAAAACAGGTATTCTACATCAAAGGTGTAGGAATACTTAACACACGACCAAGATCTTAAAAAATAGATCGTCCCTATTTCTAGGAATTTTTCCAACTAAATATTGCATTTTTCTTGAGTCTAGGTTTTTAGATTAGCGGTGATATTTGGTCTACCGACCAACAGCCGTTAAACTTCTGCACCCTTTCACTAGCACAAGTAGGTTGAAGCCATGACTATTGCTAACTCTAAACATGACCTGTTAACAGCTCCTAAAACTAAGGAATTAATAAGTGCTCCTAAACCTAAACAGGAATTAAAGAAAGAATCAAAAAATTCTCAAAAGCCTTTATCACGCTTACTGGTTAGAGCGATTCTTTTTGGAGCAGGAGCCGGACTACTAGCGTGGGGAATTTCGCTTACCCTAAATCGTGTCACTTCAGTTACAGCGGCGAAGGCATTTGTTAACGGCAAAATCATTACAGTTACCTCACCGCTTAGTGGTCAAGTTCAAGCTAAGGCAAACCTGGACTCAGGAATGCCAGTAAGAACGAAGCAACTCCTTCTAAAAGTGAACGAACCTGTAGCTAAGTCTGATTCATTGCAGGCTCTTAAGCTTGAATTGGTTGCTGATAAAGCTAAGTTGGAGTCAGTTGAAGCCAAGATTAGGGAATTAAGCCACTCAGGTAAAGTTAATCAACCCAACCCAACCGAGCAATCGACTAATCAACAATCCCAAGAGGGAGAAACTTATAAAGCACAGGAAGTAGCACTGACTCAACTGGGTTCAGAATCTGGACAAACTCCAGAAAAAGTAGGAGTTCGTCTAGCGGAGCAAAATGTAAAGCAGGCAGAAATTGAGTTAAGAGTTGCCGAAGGTCATGCACAGGTAGCGCACTCTAAATACGAAAAATATCGATTTCTTGCCAATCAAGGAGCTATGTCTACTTTCTCTGTAGAGGAAGTATTGAATAACTGGAAAGTCAGTCGAGATCAAATAGAGGGAGCTAAAGTTAAGCTCGAAAGGGCGAAATTAGACTTGGCAGAACGAAGAAGGTCACCGAGCAGAGCATTGCAATCGATGGTGAAGGAAGTATCTGTTAAGACAAACCCAGAAAAGACAAGTAAACAAGAGCTGAATCCAGAACTTACTGAACTTAGACGGCGCAAAACTGATCTTCAAATCAATATTGAAGCCAAGGAAAAAGCCTTGACTCAAATTGAGAAGTCTTCTGGAAACCAAAAAAACTACCCCATTTTAGCTTCCAGCAAAGGAGTACTTTGGGAAGTACTGGTACAGGATGGAGAGCAAGTCAACTCAGGACAACCTTTGCTGAAACAATTGAATTGTCAACAACTCTGGGTAGATGCCTTCGTTAATATTGATGATTTGAAACGAATTCAAATTGGCAGTCCTGCACAGGTAGAACTTTACGCCAATAACTTGAAGCTAGATGGCAGAGTGAAAACCATTCGTTCTTCGTTGTCAGGTGAACCCAAGCTAGGGCAAGACGTAGCAGTCAATCCTCCCGATATCAAGAATCAGCAACTGGCTCAGGTGAGAATTGAGCTACAAAACCCGCAAGAACTAAGCGGCAGAAATCAAACAGCGCAATTCTGTCAAGTAGGACAGGTAGCCAAGGTCAATATTGGTCAAGAAAACGCCTTATTTGCAAACCTATCACCTTGGTAAACACAGATGAGTTTTCGTGGATGGAAGTTCTTTTTCTTCTCTCTAGTCACGGCTTTCTGCATCGTTGATTGGGTTGTATTAAGTCAGAGTTTAGACGGAATTGTAAACAAAGCCGCGATTTTCTTACCCCTAGTATTAGTTTTGGGTATAACCCTAATGTGTCGTGCTGTTTTTACGCAGGCACCTCCCTTATGGCTCAAGATTGTATTAACACTAGGTGCATCTTTTCTAAATATTCGTTACCTATACTGGCGGGTGACGGAAACGTTGGTACTGGATTGGTATCACGGCCCTATCAGTCTTGCCATGTTCATGATGGAGCTTATTGCCATTGTTAACGTTACCCTGCTGAATTACCAAACCTTGATACCAACTAATCGCAGCCCACAGGCAGATGTAGGAGCGCAACGGATTAACAAGGGACTTTACACTCCCACCGTGGATGTGTTTGTCCCTACCTACAATGAGCCGATGTTTGTGTTGAGGCGGACAATTGTGGGATGTCAAGCGATGCGCTATCCCGATAAGGAAGTATGGTTGCTAGATGATGGAAAACGACCTGAAGCGGCAAAGCTGGCTGAAGAACTCGGCTGTAAATATTTAACTCGTCCCGATTCAGCTCATGCTAAAGCCGGCAATCTCAACAATGGATTGAAGTCAGCAAAGGGCGAAATTTTTGTTGTATTTGATGCCGATTTCATTCCTTTGGAAAATTTTCTAGAGCGAACCATTGGTTTTTTTGAAGACCCTCAGGTTGCCATGGTGGTAACGCCTCAAAATTTCTACAATCCTGACCAACCTGAAATCAATTTAGGCGGTCGTGTCATCCCTCACGAGCAAACAGTATTCTATAACATCATCCAACCGGGACGCGACTTCACTAACAGTGTTGTTTGTACGGGAACCTCTAGCCTGATGCGACGGAAGTATATCGATGACATTGGCGGAATTCCCACGGGTACTATCGTTGAAGATTGGACTACGGGAATGATGCTTCAAGCCAAAGGGTACAAGTCTATTTTCCTGAATGAGTTAGTGAGTGTCGGTGCCGCCCCAGAAAACTTTTCTTCCTATCTCGTACAGCGAATCCGGTGGGCAGAAGGAACTATTAAGCTTCTATACACTAAATATAATCCGATGTTTCTTCCTGGATTGAACCTTGTCCAGCGAATTAACCATATGTCGGGTATGCTTTTTTGGATTGATCAAGCAAGTCAAAGTGTGAGCTATATTGCCCCCGCTTTGTTTTTCTTATTTGGTATGCGTTCTATGAATACAAGCCTTCCAGATATCATTTATTATTGGGTACCCAACTACTTCGCCGGGTTACTTTTGGTATCTTGGGTAATTGGCAGTCGAACAATTTTAGTGACTTATTCCTATAATGCACTTCAATGCTTTTATCTTGTTCCTACACTTCTGAGTACTCTGTTATTGCCTAAACGGAAAGTTAAGTTTAAAGTCACGGATAAAGGGTTAAGTCAGAAAGAGACTTCTATTGACGTAAAGTTAATGCGTCCTTTGCTCATTTTACTATTCCTCAACTTAGGCGCTATTGTTGTTAGCCTCTTTAGAGCGCATAAGGCAGATTATTTTATCGGATCTGAGGTCATTAATCTCTTATGGGCTCAGTTCATTGCAATGGTATTAGGTATTAGTATAATTGCAGGAATTGATATAGTTGAGGAACGCCAGGGTCTGAGAGTTAAATGTTCAGATCATTGTGAAGTTAGTGTTTCAAAGGAATCAGCAACTTATTATTCCTCTAATCTGGTTGATATTTCGGAAAGTGGCGTGGCATTTCAGAGCCCGGAAACACTGTCTGTAGTGCTCGGACAAACTTTGGAATTCTCAATACCTGGAGAGCCAATTCAACTCATGGTCAAAGTTGTACGAGTTGGTGAAGTGATTGGCTGTTCTTTCTTAGACTTAACGCCTGAGCAGCACAGGCACCTGATTGAGTTTACGTTCTGCCGAACCCACCATTGGGAAAAGCCCAAAGTTGCCAATGAATTACAAGCTTTTAAAGCCTTATTCCGTAGCTTATTTGAGCTTTATCCTTTGCAATCACTTCGATAGTGACCAAGTTGCTTAGTTTTTAACTGTAGCTTATACCTACTGCTTTTAGCGGAGGGTGCGATGTTTGTGAGCAAACGGCTTCCACTTCTTCTACTACTATTTGTCTTGACTCTCGCTATAGCTTGTTGCAGCAATCCACAATTACGCTCTGCTCAGGCCCAGTCTAGTGCTTATAGCTATCTTGCTAAAGTTGCCGATCGCGTTCCCCTAGATACTAAGCCTTTGGGGGTTACTAATGTAGTGGAAAACACAGGTAAAGATGAGCTGAGTTTCTTGGTGAGCTTTGAAACAACAGCATCTAACACAGACTTTGAGCGGACGATGGGTAATGTTGCCTTTACCTACGATAATGCCGTCGCTGCTCTTGCCTTTATTGCAACTGGAGACCAACAACGGGCAAAGCGGATAATGGATGCGCTCCTATACGCGCAAAATCATGACCGCTTTTACAAAGATGGTCGGATTCGCAATTCTTATAGGGCTGGAAAACTCGTTGCACCGGATGGTCGTGCTTTGCTGCCAGGATGGTACGATACCAAAGAAGGTCGGTGGGCCGAAGATGAGTTTCAGGTGAGTACCCACACGGGTAATGTTGCCTGGGCAATACTGGCACTTTTGGGATACTACGAAACCTATGGGGGTGAACCCTATCTCGCTGCGGCTCTTAGGATGGGGGAATGGATAGAGCGCAATTGCCGAGATTCCAGAGGTGCAGGCGGGTATATTGGCGGTTTTAGTGGCTGGGAGCAAAATCCCAAGCTGTTGAGTTACAAAGCTACAGAACACAATCTTGATCTGTATGCAGCTTTCCAAAGGCTTTATTTAATCACTGGCAACTCAGCATGGCAAGAACGGGCAACTTCTGCCCAGAAGTTAGTCTTAGCGATGTGGGATGACAAGGAAGGGAAGTTCTGGACTGGGACTAAGCTCGATGGAGTGACAGTAAATCAGGATACTATCCCGTTGGATGTTCAGGCGTGGGCACCTTTGGCGTTGAGGGAAGAAGGAAAACCCTATTGGCGATCGCTTGACTATGCACAAAAGCAACATCGGGTAGGAGACGGCTTTGATTTTAACCAAGACCGCGATCGCATTTGGTATGAAGGAACAGCACAGATGGCGGTTGCTTACCACTATACAGGTCAGCTTGACAAATCAAAGGCTTTGATTTCAACCCTCTTAACAGCGCAGGATGCCACTGGTGGGATACCCGCTGGTAATCAAGATGGACTAACAACAGGTTTCTCACTGCCCACCGGCGAGCCTTGGTTCTACTTTCGTCGCCTACATGTAGGCGCGACAGCGTGGATGGTATTGGCACAAAAAGGAGTCAATCCCTTCTGGTTGGGAAGGCAGTAAAAACTGAACCTTGGTCTTGAAAATAGATTTTCGTTGTTCGTTATAGGCGTAGCTCAAGATGTTGAAATTGAAATTATTAATCATTCGTAGTTCTTTGTTAGCCTCTACTTTAGGGCTTGTCGCTAACACAGTACTTGCCAAGAATGCTGTTGCTCAAAGCGTGGATGTTCCGTTTAATGGAACTGTGCCCGGAGCCTGTAATTTCAATACTCCTACGCCTGGTGCCTTAGCCGTTAATGATACCTTTAAGCCAACAATGCTATTAGGAGGCACATCATTAGGAGGTACGATCGCAAAAGGAAGATCGGGTTTTGTTCAGGTTGTTTGCAACACGCCTGCCAATGTCACGATAAACGAACCTGTTCAAACTCGCGGATTTCAATTCAACATAAAACGTAACTTTGCTAGCGCTGTTCTCACTGGAGCGAATGGGGATGTGATCAATACAACTGGGACATCTACTCTACCCATAAAAGCTGGTATTACCAATTTTCAAGTACGGATGGAAACAGAAAGTGATCAAGTAATCCCTCCAGGCAACTACGAATTCTATGTAACCTTAACAATTACGCCGTAGCTGCTGCGCTTCCCTTGGTAGTAGTTCCTTCCAAGCAGATAGACTTCAATAAACAAGTTTCAGGAACACAGAGGAGGAACAATGAAGACTTTCACCCTCTCACCCCTGTGATCACTGACAACGACTCAGTTGCCATAATTTCCTCTACATGGTTTGTACTCCTTCACTTTGCAAAAGCGCTCTGGCTTTAACTGGCTGGGTATTATCCGCCACCTTGTTTTGGGCTAGCAAAAGCGTTGCTCAGGTAAGCATCTCGCCGCTAGTCATTGAGGTGGAGGCGAAGCGAGGTCAAACTCAGGGAGTCATCAATGTGGGCAACAATACAAATGAATTGTTTCGCGCTCGTGTCTACGCCGAACCTTTTACCTATAGCCGAGATGATGGCTTTCAAATCTTGAAAAAAGGTGACCAGAGCGACCTTACTCCTTATCTACAATTCTCTCCCAGAGAGCTAAACGTACCTGCGGGGGTAGAGCGCCGGATTCGCTTTATTGCTCGCTTACCCCCTAGTCTGCCTCCTGGGGAATATCGAGCCGTTGTGTTTACAGAAAACCTGCAACAGAGAGTAAACGAGAGTGGTAACACTGTCGGACTCGCCACCCGTATTGGAGTGACTATTTATGTGCGTCATGGAGATTTATCTCCGACTCTCGCCGTAAAAGATGCCAGTTGGAATTCACAACAAAGGCAGATACAGATGCTGGTGACTAATACAGGCGGTGCATCGGCACGACCGGAAGTCAACTGGACATTGAAACAGGGAGAAATGGTTGTCAAAACGGGCAAACTCGACCCTACAGGTATCGTTGCTCAAAGTGAGCGTAATTTCCTGTTGGGATATCCCGTTAAAGACCAATCGATTGTCACTCCTGGTGAATACCAATTGAGCGGTAAGTTGGTTTGGTCTGAAGGAGATAATCAACGCACCCAAGATTTCAGTGTAAATCTGAATATACCGGCAACTGCCGCAACAGGTAAATAAGCAATAAGCCTAAAGCCTGCTACGCTTCGCGATCGCGTATCTAACTTACAACATTTGGATGAGGTATTAGCCATTCAAAATCCGAAATATTCTAAGCCAATGGTGTAGAGATTTTTGGCGACTGCCACAAGGCAATTTGTAAGCGCAACACCTTAGCAATTCACACAAAACAGTTTTAACAATAGGGGCATCGATAATGCATAACTATGAATGCACAAAACGGTTGGAGGACACTCGCCTATTGTTGCATGGCTTCCCTCGTCACCAGGCAAACCTGAATCCGTCGAACAGAGCCAATGCTGGTAGATGGAGCGAAAATCTCAACCAACCGCGAGAACATGAGGCAGTGATGGATAGTCAGTGCTCACCCCCTAGTACTCTCTCCAAAGGACTGGAGGAAGTTAAACGGCATCTCGAAAGCTTGTCTGATCAAGTAAGAATCGCTGCCCTAAAAGAGGCATTGAACTATGGAAAAGAAGGCTTTCAGTTGGTAGCAAAGATTATTAAAACTGAAAAGGGTGTGGTACAGTTAACTGCCTACGATTTGCTCTGGGATAAGACGAATTTAAAGGGAAAACAGAAGTTACTGAAATACCTTTCAAGACATCCAGAAGTTTGTATAAATTACATTGAAAAGGTACTAAAACCATCCCTAAGTGCCATGCAGGAAGAACAGGAGCAACGCCATCAAACGTTAGCCCAGCTTTGTGTCGATCAAGAACTGATCAGGCAACAGTATGAGCAAGCTCTCTTGAAAGCTTCCGGATCAGAACAAAGCTATCAAGATAGAAGTGTTTCTTACTGGCAAACCAACCTTTTAGGTATCAGGCAAGACAACCAGGTATTAATAAAGTCTGAGCTAGATGCTTACCTCACAAAAAATCCTGTTTCGGCGCTTGTGACAGGTAACCCTGAAAATCCTGATCAGTCAGCTGTGATCAGCACAAACATTATAATCGGTTTGAAAGCCCAACTTGACCAGCAAACTGCCCTAGTCAAAAACCTGTTGCCCGACTTGGTTTTAATCAGTAAGCTATTTGAAGCTAAGGCAAAGAAGTATTTATTTGAGGCACAGACCTTTGCCAAAGCCATTGAGCAGATAGAAAAAGCCTTTTTAAAACTTGAATCTGATTGGCAAGAGTTAGAGAGCGTCACCGATTGTAAGAAATTACCTTGCGAGTTTCTTCAGCGTTTAGAGACACTAATTTCAGAAATACAAGAAGATTTAATGGTATTGCGTCAGACTTTTGCCCGTGCGATCACCACTCAATTGCAGCTTCAACACCATTACAACTTAGCCAAAAAAGCAGCAATTTATTGTGATCACAGGGCTAAGCTAGATTGGCAAGAAGGTAATCAGAATTGGGCACAAGAAACCCTGACCCGAAGGAAGACTTATGTGGACACCGCCACTATCTTAAAATTCAGCTTGGAGCAGCAAACTCCACAAATGAAAGCCTTCAAGTGTCACCTGTTTGTTCTGCAAAGTTGGTTGTTATTAGCTACAGAAATGAAGGACAAACTCAAAGCCCAAACCAATGGTGATTCAGCTCAGGTAGCTCAGGCGCTACTATGGCGTAGAATTGAGTTTCCTTACAACACCAGTAGCATTATGGCGAAGTTGGAGCGCCTTGAACAAGAGTGGCTGGGTGAGCAGTGATCAGCAATTCCAAATTAAAATTTCAAACTTCAATATTCAAAGTTCAAAATTGTGTAATCTAGGGTTGGGGTGTCTGGGACTAATCGCTGGTTGGGTACTGGGAATTGCCCCTACGGCTTTATCTCAAATAGATTTTTACAACTTAGATCATCAGGGACTAACGCCCACAACAAATAATCAAAATCTCTCGTCCCTCTTCCCCACTCTCTCCGGACTTCGTCCCGCTACACTAACACTAAAGCTCCGACCCCCACTCCCTATTTTCAGATTAGGACAAGCCAATTCTGAGCAGTCACCCCCCAAGGTGCAAATGAGATTTACTGTCTTTCCTGTTGGGATGAATGTAGGCAAACGCTCAGTAATTTTTGGTGTTTTGGTACGGGGACTGGAAAACGGAACTGAGGCGGTTGATTTTGGAGACTGGTTAGTGCCATTTGATGCAGTGGTAGAGGCGTTAAAACTGAAAGTTATGCCTTTAGAGAATGGTCAGTTGGAGTTGCGTTCTACCTCAAGTGTGACTCGTATTGACCCCAAAGAGCTGATTAATGACCCGGAGTTAGGGTTAGTTTTTTCAGTTCAACAACTGCAACGTTTATTGGGTGTCCCGGTTGAATTTGACATCAATGAATATGCGATCGTACTGAATCCTGCTCAAATAGAACCTATACCGGGGCAGACGAGGATTACACAAGCTCCGGTGCAATTAGAAGGCTTGCCGCGAATCAAAGCACCGGATGTTACTATCGCAGCAGTTGAGCAACGAGTAAATGCCACCAACTTGCAAGGAGATTCCCTGGACGTTCAGGGAGAACTGCAAGCCGTGGGAAGTATTTTCAGTGGCAGTGGCTATGTACGCATTAACCAACCAGAGATAGGCGATTCGCGCACTTGGAATGTTGCAGAAGCTCAGTACTTGCAACAAAATCTTTTTGCTGATTATGTGGTTGGTTCTCAACCAACCTTTTGGCGCTCTCAAAGAGCTGGTAACTATTGGGGTTTTACAACAATTCAACGGCAAGGCTTTACGTCGCCTGAGCAGCTTTACGGTGGGGGGTTCAGTCCTAGGGAACGCTTACAGTCGAATTCAGTGGGACGTACCGTTGTTGGTGAAGCGGAACCAGGAACCTTGGTGCAGCTAATGGAGGGGTTTGGGGGTAGGGTACTTGATGAAGTACTGGTAGATTCCTCTGGCATCTACCGCTTTGAAAATGTAGCGGTGGAGGGGAACATATTTGGTAGCAATTATCAGGTTTTACTTTATCGACAAGGACGGACACAACCTCCAGAAATTCGGGAGGCGACGTTCTCAACGGTGCCTGGGCAAATTCCGGCTGGTGCGTCAGCCACCATTATTTCTGCTGGTGTTGGGCGGAACGTTGATGCCAATCGTTTTTTGGGAAAGTTTACCGATATTCAGGGAGGAATTGGTCAACGTTGGGGTGTCTCAGAAAGTTTTACCGTTGGTGTGGGTACGGTTTATGACCAAACTGTCAGAGGATTGGGAGAAATCTTTTTTCGACCCAGTAATGTCCTGTTTGAGGTGAGTGCTTCTGTCCTGACACCGGATGACAAGAATACCTGGGATATCGATGCGAATGTCTACTATCAACCCACGCCTAATATTATTGCTCGCTTTAATAGCGATCGCTTCTCCCGCCGATTTAATCTAGATTGGCGGCTGTCCCCCCAATTTACCTTGCTAGGAAGCTATAACAGCCTTGATGGTATCGCGGCGGGGATGCAGATTGCCTTGAGTAGCCCCGTTGGTTTTACATTTGCTCGTGCTACCCTTGACGAGCAAAATCGCTTGCGGTGGACTCTCATTCAACGTCTAGGAGCTTTGGAATTTAATGGGCGCGGCAATGAAGTTGGTACTCTATCAGAACTGAAGTACAACCTCTCCGGTGAGCGATTGTTCGACACAGGACATGCATTGCTTCTGGATTACGAAACCCTTAACCTAACGGCTCCTGAGCAACTGCTAACTTTAGGATGGCGCTACCGCTCCCCTGCACAAGCTGCCGACGGCAACTATCTCTGGGAAACTTACTTGGGTTACGGTGTTGGTTCTCAGGGATCTGGAATTGTTGCTACTACCCAAATAGCAGCCCTTCCTGGTTTACTGCTGCGCTTGCGCTATCAGGGAATATCCGTCAATTTAGGTGAGGAAAGCTACAGCATAGAGTTGGTCAGTAGCGCTAATTTGCAGAGAGGAATTTTTCCAGGCGATCGCCGTGCTGACTACCTCCGGACTCAGGGCGGTCTGTTAATTCAACCCTTTTTTGACCGCAACAACAACGCTAAACATGACCCAGAGGAAGAATATTATACAGAAACAGCTAATTTACTGTTCATATTAAACAATCAGCCGCTTAAATCATCTCGACCTGAAGTGCAAGGCGATCGCGTTCTGGTTCGCTTACCTCCTGGAACCTATCGCCTCGACCTTGACCCCGCTGGTTTTCCCCTTGACTGGCAACCCTCGGTTGATGCTATGGCAGTTGATGTAGTTGCAGGAAGCTATACGCCTATCCCTGTCCCCTTAATTCCCTCGTTTAGTCTCTCTGGTGTGGTAACAGATAATACAGGAACTGCCGTTGCTGGTGCGAGGGTGGAAGCCATTGGCTCAAAAGGGACACAGCGGCGCTTTTCTGTCACCAATGGGGCTGGCGTGTACTACATGGAGCGTTTGCAACCCGATACTTATACCCTACTTGTTAATGGTGAACCTACACAACCAAGTACGATTACACTCAATAATTCTTCAGAACCGTTTAGTGAACTAAACCTCTTGCAAAAGTCGGGAGTGAATAAAAAAAGCTTTAGCTATGGAAAATTAAAAATATTTAATTAAATCAGAGTATCTGACTGAGCCTTGAATTAATGTGTGCTTATTTCAATCGCCTAGATTTCTCTATGGGGTATCATTTGAACTTATTAATTTTGAATTAGAGCAAAGCAACTTGATGTTTCCCTATTACCTAAAAATAGATGGCACCCTGATTTTTATCTATGATTTGTTCTGTTATTTGCATTCTCTAAAATTTAAGTAACAGAATGAATGGCTTTTCTATCCACCAAGTCCTTAGTTTAGCTTGACGGCAATTGGCTTACAATTAGGCGTTGCTGAAGTTTTCTGCTTAGAAGCAATGGCTTGGCAATCACCACTGTTAGGTTTAAAAAGTAGTTTCAATCCTGTAGCAGCTGCTGGTACTTCAAATGCCACCTCACCTTGTCGTACATCACCTGGCTTGAGTTGACCTGTAGGGCTTTCTACATCTTCTAAAGCTCCTGCTAGTAGAGCCACTTCATAGGAGTTATTTTTACTATCGATGAGTTCAAATGACGCCAGTGATAAAGTTTGGGTATCCTGCCCTTTGTTAACTGTTGTGGTCTTAACCAAAATCCACTTGTTTCCTTGATTTGGTTTAAGTACTCCTTTTCCCTTATGCTCTCGTATTCCGTCAACAGTAAATTCCCAATTAAACTGTTTATCTTGTATTGAAACTACCTCCCCAATGGGATGAGTCGATTTTGGCACTGACTGTCCTGAAGCTTTTGACGCACTCTCTTGAGATGAACCACTAGCTGATTGAGGCGTTTCTGGGCTTGGCTTAGAGGGAGAACACCCAACTACTAAAGCAATCAAGGTGAGCGTGGCACTCCAGCCAATGACTTTTCTGACTTGTGAATTCATTCTTCCTACCGTTTGACAACATTCGCTCTCTAAGATGTTTGACGATCACTGAGCTAACGAAGAGCCTGAGATGTAGAATAAATTGCGAAACTACTTTCCTAGAACACCGATTCAGTAAAGGCAGAGAGTGAGGGTAGGGAAGTTGGGGACGGTAGAGAAGATAGGAAAAGTAGGGAAGACACAGAAGTTATCTCCCTCATTTCGGCCATCCTTTCAAGAGCTGATATGCCTGAATAGTGAATCGACGTTCTAGAACATTTTTTGTAGCTCAAGCTCCTAACATCTGCAATTTATATAAACTGGCATACAGCCCATTGTGCTGCAACAGTTCCTCATGACTTCCCGATTCCACCAACTCCCCTCGTTTCAATACTAAAATTCTGTCTACATTGCGGATAGTCGAGAGTCGATGGGCAATAATAATCGCAGTACGTTCTTCCAGTAGTCGATCTAGGGCTTGTTGAATCAGTGCTTCTGTACCGACATCTAAACTTGCTGTTGCCTCATCTAGCACTAAGACACGGGGATCACGAATTGCAGCACGAGCAAAGGCTAATAATTGCTTTTGACCACCAGAGAGATTAGTACCCCGCTCTCGCAACTGGGTGTCGTAGCCTTGAGGGAGTTGTTCAATGAAACCATCGACATTAGTGACTCTTGCGGCGGTTTGGATTTCCTCAAATGAATAGGTTTCTCCTAAGGAAATGTTGCTCTTAACGTCACCAGCAAATAGAAATCCTTCCTGAAGGATGACACCGATGTAGCGCCGCAGTTCTGCCTGAGGTAAATCGCGAATATCAATGCCATCGAGTAGGATTCGCCCTTGTGTGGGTTCATAAAGGCGACACAGAAGACGAATAATGGAACTTTTGCCGGCACCTGTGGGACCAACTAAGGCAACTTTTTCACCCGGACGAATGGTAAAGTTCAGGTCTTTCAGAACATATTCATCTTGTTTGTAGGCAAACCAAACCTGTTCAAAGCGAATTTCTCCTGAGAGGGTTGAAGCTTGTACTCCGGAGGAGAACCCGTTGCCCGTAGGGTAAGGTAGGTTAGAAGACGTTGAACCTTCAACATCCAAACTTCTAACCTGCAACCTTTTAATTTGCAGCCCTTCTGGGTCACGGATTTCAATCGGCTCATTCATGATGTCGCTAATGCGCTCAATAGCCGTAAACCCGGCTTGGAACATGGTGAATTTTTCAGCAAATCGGCGCAAGGGGTCAAACAGACGCTGAGCATAGAGGATAAATGATGCCAAGGCTCCAAAACTCAGGGCATCTCCCAGAACAAACCGACCACCTAGCCACAACACAGCCGCGATCGCAACTAAGCTAATCCACTCTAAGGTTGCCGAAACCGCTGAATCATAAAAAATTGTTTTGTCCACCTGAATGATGTAGCGCTTGTTAACCTCGCTGAACATCTGAGCATTAAATTGCTCACGGCGGAACAACTGCACAACATTAATACCAGTAATGTTTTCTTGCAGCATCGAGTTGAGTGCCGAAAGTTCTTCCCTGGCTTTGTAGTTGGCTTTGCGATACTCCTGCTGAAAATAAACAATTAGAGCCGTGACTGGCAGTAGCATCAGCACCAGCATTAACGCCAATTTCCATTCCAGGAAAAACATGGTGATGGCAATTACCACCATTGATAGAATGTCACCGATAATCCCGATCGCACCGGTAGAGAAGACATCTCCTAAGGCTTCAACATCGCTTGTGAGGCGGGTAATCAACCGCCCTACTGGTGTTCGGTCAAAAAAGCGCACGGCTAGAGCGGTGACATGGTCAAAGAGGTCATCGCGAATCCAGGCAGTCATTTGCTGCCCTACCTTCGCCACTAAGAATCCTTGAACAGAGGCAAACGCCAACCGGACAACGATGGTCAACAGCAGTAAGCCAATGAGAATATTTAGTCCTTCTGATAAGGAACGATCATTTAGAAAAGACCAGGTTTGCTCTTCCGAGCGAATTAAGGATACGGCTTGACCAATGATTAAGGGTTGAATCGCACTTGCCACCGATAGAGGCAGCAATAAAGCGATAGAAACAAGTAGTAGACGACCGGTACGACGTCCATAAGGTATCAGCCGTAGGAAGAGCCGCCAGTCGTTCTCGCGAGGTCGCTGACCTTTGTTCGCCTCAGAGGGCGGTGAAACACTAGTCATCTCAAACCGTAATTAGTCATTTATGTAACAAATCTAGAACCTAATTAGTAATTTCTGTAAAAAATTTCGCAAAAACTACAAAAAAAACCACAAGATTTAATCATGTAGCTCAAATCGTACCTTGCCGTCATGCGTCATATAGAGACACCTAGACTGCGATTAAGGCAGTTCACACCCGATGACTCGGATGATTTGTATCGCATCTACAGTCATCCAGAGCTATTTAAATATATGTCCAATGAAAAACCATTACTTTGGGAACAGACTAAATCTGTCATTGAGTCCTTTACAGAGGACTGGCAACAGCATCACTTCGGAGTGTGGGCGGTAATTTATAAAAAGAATCAAAAACTAATTGGTCATTGTGGGCTTAAGTTTCTGGAGAATACATCAGAGATTCAAGTCGGTTATTTGTTGTTAAAGTCCTACTGGGGAAAGGGTTTAGGGACAGAAGCCGCTACCGCCACACTGAAGTATGGGTTTGAGACAGCAAAGATTGAAAAGATTGTTGCGATCGCTAAACCGGAAAACATCGCCTCGCGCCGTGTGATGGAAAAAGTAGGCATGAAATACGAGAAAGACGACTACTACTACGACAATGATGTCGTGTACTATTCAATCTCCCGGCAAGCTTATCAAGCACAAGCCATACGCTTAAAGAACACAATAGAAAATGAGAATCTTTCGCTCCCTATCCCCCAGCTTTTAACCCCTATTTTCAACTTAGATAGTCTAGAGAACATGCAAAGAGCTTAATGATATTTTAATTTCAACTAAGAGTTCATAAGAGGATAAGAGGAGTGAAACTCTCACTGACTATCATTTTTTGAAATATTTTGAGGAGAAATTAAATTCAACTGTGAATCGGAAATTCTCTGGTTGAAGATAAAACTCAGCTAAATGCACAAACAAGTCAAAGTTAAACCCAATTCAAAAAAGCAAAGTATAGAAGAATTTACAGATGGTAGTCTTACAGTACATCTGAAGTCGCCGCCCGTGGATGGTAAGGCAAATAAGGAGTTAATTGAGCTACTGGCAGAAAAGTTTAATGTCCCAAAGTCTCAAATTCGAATTAAGTCCGGTTTATCGTCAAGAAACAAGCTGATTGAAATTGGCACCGAACAGTAGGTAGTGGCTAAATTAGCTAAATCCGACATTGAGCACCCTCAACTGGCACAACCGATTTAAAGAGAATTGGTAGTTAATTATACATAAACTACGTAGAATAGTCTTCCCATTCCCCGTTCCCCGCTCCCTATTTTCAGAATAGATCTATTCTGAAATATCACTTGGATAATCTGTATGAATCGCTTCTAGCTTCATCAAAATCTTAGGCTTGAGCTTCTCAAACTCCTGCTTAAGAATTTTTTTACTTAACTGTGGCTGACCAACAGAAACTAAAGTCTGGCTGGTATTTGCCCACTGTGCTAACCGTTGGCGTTGGACAGGGGCAATTGTTGAGGTCATTACGTTAGCACACAATTCTGGCTCCGATAGAGCAAAGAATAGAATCCGGTAGGAACCCGTTTCGCCCAAAAGCCTAACCATTTTTTGACCTAGGGCGGTTTTAAGATCTAGGTAACAAGGCAGCCAGTTGGCACCATGTTCACGATTATGCAGAGCACTAATCCATAGCACCATTGGATGAGGTGACATTAAAAACAGGAATTGGTTATAGCGTGTGCTCACCTGACGGTTCTCAATATCCTGTTGCTTCAGCATCACCCAGAGGCTAGGTATAACTTCGCGAGTCGTGCGAATTACATGAGGAAAGACTATTGTCGCTAGAGGTTTATCTTTCGGCCAACAAGCCTGCCGACAAATTTCATCGATAGATTGAGCAAGCTTTGGGCGCGAGTTAGTCACAACTGGCGATTTTTCCAGCACTCGGTTAATGCGGTAAACCAGTTCCCGACTATGAGCAAGGCTCTCCTCTAAAGTCTTTAACACCCGTAGAACTTCCTCTATGCTTTGAGGACGAGCACTTGGCTCTTTCGCCAGACAGCTCATCACCAAATTCTTTAGTGGATTCGGCAACTTTAGGTTAGGATTAACGATTTCAAAGGATCTAGGAGAGATGAAATGATGAGCTTTGTACCAGCCTCCGAATGAATGAGTGTCTGCTATCAGGGGCATTTCACCGGTCAGCATCTCAAACATCATCACGCCCAGACTGTAGATATCAGAGCGTTTATCGAGTTCCTTACCCTCCATTTGTTCGGGCGAACAATAAGCAAGGGTACCCATAAATGTATGAGTTTGATCACCGTCAGACTGGAGAAGCTTAGCAATTCCAAAGTCGAGAATTTTTACTAACTCACCAAAAGAATCGTCTTGAACAATGAGAATATTGCTAGGTTTAATATCCCGATGAATAATTGCGCTGGGTTTACCTTCAATGACGATGCCTTTATGAGCACATTGCAAGCCTAAACAAATTTGGCGAGCAATGCTCAAAAACCGAGATAGAGGAACGGATTGCCGCCGAATCACTTCGCTTAAGCTTGCTCCTTGCAGATATTCCATGACGTAGAACGAAACCTCGTTTTCATCTACGCCATAGTCTCTGACTCGAACAATGTGATTACTTTTTTCACCGAGCATGGCACAGATAGTGGCTTCTCGATAAAAGCGATCGCGCATTTTCTGGTTTAGCAATGTCTGGGAGAGAAACTTAACGGCAACCGTTACGCCTCCCAGTAACATATCTTTGGCTTGATAAACTCGACCCATAGCACCTTTGCCTATCAGCTCAACGAGTTGATAGCGATTGGCGAGTAAGCGACCGGTGTTAGGGTCCGTCATCATGATCTGGTTCTGACAGCTTGGAGGAGTTGTGGAAGATATTTATTGATTACAGTGTCACTTAAGAGCAATTCGAGAAGTTGGAAGGAACAAATGACCCGAATGACTTACCCTCTCTTGATCTCTCCAATTTGACGAAAAAGGAATTTAGGAGTTGCAGGAGTACAAGTAAAATCTCATAATCCACTGCTTTCGGGGGCTACCAAAATTAAGTTAATGCACCAAAATAGCTAGATTTAAGAATAGTGTGATTCTGACTGACGTTCTAGCGTTGCCTCCATTGTGCTAGTAAGATAGTGACCTGCCATGATGCCACTAGATAGGTAATAGGTGTTGTCGTTTAGTCGGTACCTTGTCTCAAAACCACTACGCCGTTGGCGATCGCCTAAGACCCAGTAGCGTTGAACAATTGATTCTGGAGTCACCCAGCCCTCGCCTTCGACACGACCTAAAACACTGTGCTGTAAGACAAAGGTGTACTGTCGCTCTCCAGCATCAAGACGCCCCCGATACTGAAAAGAAATATCCTCACGCTCTTTGTCTTCGGGAAAAACCAGCTTTGTGACCATAGTAAACCAGTTCTCCCGACTCCAGACAATGATCGTCCCACCTCTAACAGGAATTGGCCTCCCATTGCGCTCCAGCCAAGTCCCCTGGAGTGTCCAGCGTCCTGCCTCCATTAAAAAGGTGTGAGCCACAGTCTTACCCTTTGCCTATTACTGAACAATTGCTCTTCTCATTCTCCTCACTGAGGTTAGCAATTAGCGTAACTACATGACAATTGCCTTTCTCAGTCTAGATGGAGGATAAAAGGCTCTAAGTAAGTCTAAGTATAACCGGAGTCCTGTCTAATACAGGAAGTTAACGAGGGTGTATGGATGTCCCCTAGCAGCACAGCTGCTCTTGCACCAGTGACTTGAGGTAAATTACCAGGAATGCCTAACCCACGCCAATGAGCTAAAACAGCAAACGCGATCGCTTCCTTAAAATCCGCACTTACCCCAGCCTCATCGGTTGTTACGACTGGGACTGACTCCAGGAGGGCTTGCAGACGTTGCTTCAAATAGAGATTGCGGCTGCCACCGCCACCTAAAAGCACCATCTCTGGCATCTGAGGCAAGAAACTACGGTAGCTATGAACAATCGAGGTAACCGTGAGTTCCGTCAGCGTTGCCAGCATATCAGCAGGCGTCAGATTATAGGCTGCACTGTCTGCCAAACACTGCTTCAGGTAATCCAAACCAAACAACTCCCGTCCTGTAGATTTTGGTGGTGGTGCCTGGAAAAACTCCTGACTGAGCCATTGCTCTACTAGCGCATCACAAGGAATGCCACTGGCAGCCCAACTGCCATCTTGGTCATAGGTTTTACTGCCATTCGTAAAATGCTCAACGGCTAAATCCAAAAGGGCATTACCTGGACCCGTATCCCAGCCATACACTTGTTCTATCCAGTTACCTTGACGCGCTGGTAGATAAGTTACATTACCAATGCCACCAATATTTTGCATACATCGATGCTGAGTCGGCGACGAGAGCAAATAGGCATCCACCTTCGGTACAAGTGGTGCAGCCTGTCCTCCAACAGCAATGTCAGCGACGCGGAAGTTGCTAACTGTCTTGATACCAGTCAGCTGAGCAATAACCTCTCCCCTTCCCAGCTGTAGGCTGTATCCCAGTGAGATGGGGAGAGTTTCTACAGCTTGTTGACTCACCTGCTTCACAGGTGGTCGGTGGTAGACTGTTTGACCGTGGGAACCAATAAGTTCAGCCGGAGGGTTGTCTGCCTGGATTTCTTGTGCGGCTTGGGCAAATTGAAACGCGATCGCATCATCTAATTGAGCAAACTGTGCCATTGAAAGAGATGCTCCTCCACAAACCTCTAGGATTTGCTCTCTCAAAGCCGTTGGGTAAGCATAGGTTGCCCCAGCTACTAGCTGGACTTTCAAATCGATATCAGTACCAGTAATTTCCACCAAGACAGCATCAATGCCGTCCACAGATGTGCCACTTATTAAACCAACTACGCGACTCATGAA
The DNA here is from genome assembly GCA_036703315.1 of Coleofasciculaceae cyanobacterium. Taxonomy (GTDB): domain Bacteria; phylum Cyanobacteriota; class Cyanobacteriia; order Cyanobacteriales; family Coleofasciculaceae; genus DATNPH01. The sequence goes on along the minus strand of DATNPH010000076.1, from coordinate 25,497 downwards.
CAAGAACAATGAGGGATGAATTGCAATTTTACTTGTTATTCATTCTCTCGCCTGCCGCCTTTAGTCTTTTACTGATAGGTGGTTTTTCGTTTTCAGTAGCTATCACATGCAAATCGATATCTTTGAGATATCGCACTAACTGCTGGACAAGGGAACCTCGCCAGAGTAACTCCCAACGAGATTTCTGAGATTGCCCGAGAACTACTTGAGTAATATGGTATTTCTTTGCTGTTTGGGCGATCGCTTGGGCAATATTGTTACTCTTTAAACGTAAGAACTCGCCTCCCAGCTGGTGGCATAGATGTTCACAAGTTTCAAGATATAAACTTTCATCCTTGGTCAAGAAGCGTTCTGGATGATCGATAAACACAGCAAACAGACGTGCCCGCATTACATTTGCCAGCCGCCCCCCCCTTCGCAGCAACTGAACTGAGTTTGGATACGTGGAAACACACACCATAACCCGCTCGTGAACGCTGCAAACTTGACCCTCAAATGCCGCTTCTTGAATATTGTCCGCTACCTCTCGCAGCGCTAACTCCCGCAGGGCGACTAAGTGACGCCGTTGAAAGAAGTTTTGTAGGGATTGCTCGATTTTTTCTGGAGCATAAATTTTGCCCTCGAGTAACCGTTCTTGCAGCGTTTCGGGCGTCACGTCCACCACTACAACTTCTGTGGCTTCATCCAGAAGGCGATCGGGGATTCGCTCACGTACCCTCACACTAGTAATCTTAGCCACCAAGTCGTTAAGGCTCTCTAGGTGCTGAATGTTAACTGTCGAAAAGACATCAATTCCAGCTGCCAATATCACTTCAACATCCTGATACCGCTTTTCTCGCTCCGAACCCGGTACGTTGGTATGAGCCAGTTCATCCACAAGCACCAGTTGAGGCTGACGCTCTAGAATTGCGTCTGTGTCCATTTCCCATAATGTAACGCCACCGTGAACGATTTCTTTTTTGGGAACAACTTCTAACCCAACTGCCTTTTGTGCTGTTTCTTCACGCCCATGAGTTTCTAGTAAGCCAATAACAACATCAATACCTTCTTCCTTAAGTTCGATCGCTTCTTCTAACATTCGATAGGTTTTGCCAACGCCAGGAGCCATGCCAATAAACATTTTGTGCTTCCCACGACGCTTAGAGGAACGCATACAGTATGTTTCCGTGGTACTCATTCGACCAGCCATTTCACTTTTGGTAATCATGAGGCGTTGCTATTAGACTTCAAGTTATCTAAAGCTAGATTCAGTTTGAGTACATTAACTCCAGGCTCTCCGAAGATGCCGAGGAATCTGTTATCTGTATTGACGTTAATTAAAAGTTCAAGGTGGTTTGGATCGAGCGATCGCGCCTTTGCCACCCGTTGAATCTGTGCTAGCGCCGCCTCACGACTAATATGCGGGTCTAAGCTAGAGCCAGAGGTATAAACTAAATCGCCTGTTATAGGTTGAATATTTCCCTGTTTGAGCTGACCTACTGTCTCATTAATACGCTTTAACAAATCTGGATCATCTGGTTTTCTATTATCTTTGAGCAGCGCTTGTGTATTGCTCGGAGCCAGGTTACTAGCACCAGATATACCCGTTCTTTGGGCTATATTATCTTGTTTTTTGGGATCGTACTCTTTCCCTGTAAAGCTGCTGTAATTTGTCGTACTAGGACGGCTCCAAAAATAGCGTTCCGAGAAGAACGGTTGACCGATCAAAGCCGAACCTACAACATTTCCCTGACTATCTTTAATCAAGCTACCATTTGCCTGATAGGGGAAGATAATTTGACCCACTAAAAGCATCAGTAAAGGATAGATTAATGCTGTCAAAACCCAGAGAACAAGCGTAGCACGAACACCTGTGATTATCTCTCTAACCATGATTAGAACCGCTCCGGCTGTAAAATCACAGCAAATAGGTAAATAGCCAAACCAATTGTCACGATGCCCAAGATACCAAGTGCATAGGCAGCTTTGCGGGTAATTTCTGGTCCAGTGGCAGCATCAACAGCTGGGGCAATCAAAAGATTCAAGCACAGTAGGAGAAATAGCTGTATTGGCAACGGATTGCTTTTCCACTGCTCGCGCATCAACTCACCTGTCTCACTTAAATCTTGCGGCAAAATCTCTTTTAAAAAATCAACTCGTTTCATAACTTTCCTTTCTTTTTATTGCGTGTAATCGGCGTCTGGATTAGTTTCTAAGCTAATCCAATAGCTGCAATGATTAAGTCAATAATTTTGATACCAATAAACGGTGCTATCACGCCTCCTAATCCATAAATCAGAATGTTATCCCGCAACAACTGGTTAGCACTCACGGGTCTGAACTTTACACCCCTAAGCGCTAGCGGAATAAGAGCTGGAATAATTAGAGCGTTATAAATCAGTGCTGACAAAATAGCAGAATTAGCACTCGCTAAACCCATGACATTGAGGCTACTGACAGGCGGAAACATTGCTGGGATAATCGCGAAGTATTTGGCGATATCATTAGCAAGCGAAAAAGTAGTCAGCGCTCCACGAGTAATCAGTAGCTGTTTACCAATAGTCACCAAGTCAATCAGCTTGGTGGGGTCAGAATCCAAATCCACCATGTTCGCCGCTTCCTTTGCTGCCTGGGTGCCAGAGTTCATTGCTAAGCCGACATTTGCCTGAGCCAATGCTGGGGCGTCATTTGTGCCATCACCCGTCATAGCTACCAGTTTGCCTTCTGCCTGTTCCCGTTGAATCACCTCAATTTTGTCTTCTGGTGTGGCTTCGGCAATGAAATCATCCACCCCAGCTTCATTAGCAATCACCTCGGCTGTAATCCGGTTGTCACCCGTCAGCATGACTGTGCGGACGCCCATCCGCCGCAACTGGTCAAAGCGATCGCGGATACCTGGTTTGATAATGTCTTTGAGGTAGATAATGCCGTAAAGTTCGCCGTTCTCACAAACAGCAAGAGGCGTACCACCTAACCGAGAAACCCGTTCATAGGCTTGATCAAGGTCTGGTGTCAGGCGTCCACCACGAGAGCGAACAAAGCCCTTAATCGCATCCACTGCCCCCTTACGCACCTCATTGCCATTTGGTAAATCTGTCCCACTCATGCGGGTTCTGGCAGAAAACTCAATTCCTTCGGCGGCACGGCGGTCAAAATCAACCGTTGCACCCAACTCTTCAGCCAGCCGCACAATTGACTTGCCTTCCGGCGTCTCATCAAATACACTGGCGGCTAAAGCAACACGAGCAATCTGTGCTTGTGAGTGACCATTGACAGGGATGAATTCTTCCGCCAATCGGTTTCCTAGTGTAATCGTGCCAGTTTTGTCCAATACTAGGGTGTTGATGTCGCCGCAAGCCTCAACCGCTCGTCCGGAGGTTGCCACCACGTTAAACTGGGCAACTCGATCCATTCCGGCAATCCCAATTGCACTCAAGAGTCCTCCAATTGTTGTAGGAATCAAGGCTACTAGCAGGGATATTAAGATTACGATGCCTACAGGACTGCCTACATAATTAGCAATGGGTGGAAGTGTCGCTACAACAATTAAAAAGACTAGAGTGAGAACGGCTAGTAAGACCGTTAGAGCAATTTCATTCGGTGTCTTTGTCCGTTCTGCTCCTTCTACTAGGGCAATCATGCGATCGAGAAAACCCTGCCCAGGGTCAGCCGTTACTCGCAGAACCAGTTCATCGGAGATAATACGTGTGCCACCTGTAACGGAACTAGCCACATCACTTCCTGGTTCTTTCAGCACGGGTGCTGACTCACCCGTAATCGCTGATTCATCCACCGAGGCAACCCCACTAAGTACTTCCCCATCAGCTGGAATAATGTCACCAGCAATTACTTTAATTTGGTCGCCTTTTCGCAAAGCCGTGGAACTTACCTCTTCGGTTGAGCCATTGGGCAGGAGTTTTCGAGCTGTAGTATCTGATTTGGTAGAGCGTAAAGAATCAGCTTGAGCTTTGCCTCGTCCTTCTGCCACGGCTTCAGCAAAGTTGGCAAACAGAACGGTTAAAAACAAAATTAAAGTAACCAATCCGTTGAACAGTCGCTGGTTTTCACCAGGTACGGGTCCGAACAGGGTTGGGTCAATCGTTAGCAAGAAGGTGATAATTGTGCCTACCCAGACAATGAACATGACTGGGTTTCTCAGCATTACTCGCGGGTTGAGTTTAACGAAGGCATCCCCAAAGGCTCTTTGATACAACCGTTTGGTATCAACTTTCCGCTGCTTTTGTTTACGCGAACCTCGATCGCCACTAGGCGGCTGGTTTTGCGTGTTCGGTGATGCAACCGTATCCTGTGTATTCATAATTTCTGTTAGAGATTAGCCATTAACCATTAGCCATTAGCCATTAGCCATTAGCCATTAGAACCTTTTGTACGGTGGGCATTGCCTACGTCCAATTCTGTAGTCCTCTTCCCGAGTGAATCATGGGCAATGCCCACCTTACGATTAATTTTGTCCACCTAGTTATCACACACAATTAGTACAACATCAGGGCTTCAGCCACCGCGTGCTATTTGAAAGGCTTCGGCAATGGGTCCTAAGGCAAGAAGGGGAAAGAACGTCAGCGCTCCGAAAATCAGAATCACCCCAGCTGTAACGGCTGTGAATAGACTTGTATCAGTGCGGAGGGTGCCAGGGGTTTCGGGTACGGGTTGTTTGCGATACATGCTATCTGCCAACAGCAGCAGGGCAATTATCGGGAGGTAGCGTCCTGCCAAGAGGCTGACACTGGTACTCAAGTTCCACCACAACGCTGTCGGTGCCGATTGACTATCCGCTAAGCCTTCAAACCCAGAACCATTGTTAGCCGCCGCTGAGGTGTATTCATAAACAACTTGGGAGAGGCCATGAAAGGTAGGATTAGTAATTCCGCCGAGGGTATCGGGAAAAGCCAGAGCGATCGCACTTGGAATTAAGATAAAAATCGGGTGAACGAGCAAAATCACACTTGCCAAGACGATTTCTCGCTTTTCAATCTTTCGACCCAAAAACTCTGGGGTTCGTCCCACCATCAGACCCGTCAGAAATACGGTCAGAATCAGGTAAATAAATAGATAAACAGTTCCAGTTCCCTGACCGCCCCAAACTGTCTGGATAAACATGTTAAACAAAGTGGAAAAGCCGCCTGCTGGCATCAGGGAATCGTGCATCCCGTTGACAGCACCAGTCATAGTACCCGTAGTTGTAATTGCCCAAAGTGCCGTCTGTGCCCAACCAAATCGGACTTCTTTTCCTTCCAAATTGGGTTGCTGTCCACCCAAGATAGTGTTGACTAAGGGGTTTCCCTGGTATTCACCAATGGCGGTAATGATAATTAAGGCTACATAGATGATGAAGACCATCCCAAAAATCAGCCATCCCTGCTTTTCGTTCCCAGCAAAGATGCCGAACGTGTAAATCAGAGAAGCAGGAATGCAAATCATTCCTATAGTTTCTATTAGGTTGGAAGCCGGACTAGGATTTTCAAAAGGGTGAGCCGAGTTAATGCCGAAAAAGCCACCACCGTTCTCTCCTAGCTGCTTGATAATTTCAAAATGAGCAACTGGTCCTCTAGCAATTACCTGTGTGGCTCCTTCCACGGTAGTTAAAGTTTCTGGTCTTGCCAACGTTTCTGGTACACCTAAAAAGATTAAGAGGATGGCACCTACGATGGAAATCGGTAGTAAAATACGAGTAATTGACTGGGTTAAATCAATGTAAAAGTTACCCAGAGGTCTGCCAGTTAAACCACGAATAAAAGCAATTCCCACGGCTAGACCCGTCGCGGCTGAGGTAAACATTAAATACCCTAGCGCTAGCATCTGGCTGGCATAACTAAAAGTGGTTTCCCCAGAGTAATGTTGCTGGTTGGTATTAGTAACGAAAGAAATAGCTGTATGTAGGGCTGTATCCCAAGTTGGCGCACTCAATCCTGTAGGATTCATGGGGAGAAAGCCTTGAAGTATAAAGATTAAGTACACGAGTACAAACATGACGAGATTGCTGTAAAGCACCGCACGAGCATACTGCCAACCCGTCATGTTCTCCTGATGCCGGATGCCACTAGCACTGTAGATGATGCCTTCAACTGGCTTCATTATTGGATCAAGACGTGTTTTTTCTCCTAGGAAAACACTAGCTATATATCTTCCAAAGAAAGGAACGATCGCCACTAAAATAACTAGCGTTAACGCTATTTGCAAAAATCCTTGCGACATAAATTAGCAAAACCCGTTACAAGAAAAGATTATTGATTTTGAATAATTAAGTATTAGTCACATAATTAATCAAATTCTATTCTGAGACTTTTTTTTGGAATCTGAATAATAGCTGGTATGTTTGCTATTTAATCAATCGATAAAATCTTTTAAAATTTATTTGATTTTATCCATCTATTGAACTCAGGATTAGGGTTTTATTGAAAAACAGTCAATATATCTTTAGCGAGAGATAAATAGGGTTGAAACATTAGATAAGAAAAACTGATTTCCTAGAAGGATTCTGCTTTACTGGTCAATTGGTAATTTGTAAACGAGTAACAATCACAAAAATTATCTTAGTAAATAAACTTTAAGCAGGCAATACAATAGACAATCTATTTAGTGTTTATGTAAAGGTATACATGTAGATATAGATAAGCTCTGAAGCTTTATCTAGATTGAATTTTAGGCTGTTAGTATTGGAGGAGCTGCTCATCGAAAAAGCTATAAAGTCTAGGAAATCAGCTGATGCCATCAGGGGGGATTGAAGATTAAGAGGTTTGTGCTGACGAGCAACCAGCAGCGTAAGACTTGCTTTCTTATTGCAAGCATATTTGCTGTGGTGATGGCGCTGGAGTATGCTACACCGTCGGAGTATGTGTTCGGCTACCTTTACACAGGACCAATTTTGCTGGCGCACCCTCGTTTAACTCGTTCGGCAACACTGCAAGTTACGCTGGTGGCTTCTGTACTCACCGTTTTAAATTTGGTGGTTCCTACTGTAGAAGATACTAATCCAGCAACAGTAGCAAATCGATGCATTGCGGTGATGGCATTAGTGGCAACGGGTTGGTTGAGCGATCGCGCTCGTCGGTATGAGGAAGCAATTGCCGAGCAAAAAGCTCAGTTACACGCTCAAGAACAGCTGGAAAGCATCAGGGAAAATTTTGCATCCACCCTCACCCATGACCTAAAAACTCCACTTCTGGGAGCAATTGAAACGCTAAAATCCTTACAACAAGGCTACTTTGGTTCAGTGACGCCAGAGCAACAAAATGTTTTAGGGATGATGACCCGTTCTCATCAATCTACATTGCAACTAGTAGAGACGCTGCTAGATGTCTATCGCAATGATACAGAAGGACTGAAACTTCATTTAGCACCTCTGAATCTGGTTGCAATAGCAGAGGAAGTGATTGCAACCCTTATAGATTTAGCCACAACACGGCGAGTGTATATTTCTTTGGGGTATGGTGCATCTAACTTTCGTCAGTCTGTATGGGTGAAGGGTGATGCCTTACAATTGCAGCGAGTCTTTAGCAATTTACTAATAAATGGCATCAATCATTCTCCCCGTGGTGGCAAAGTAGAAGTGGTGTTGGAATCAGAGTCTACTTACCATGTGGTGAAAGTTCTTGATAATGGACCAGGAATCACTGAAGACGAACTTCCTTACTTGTTTGAGCGGTTTTATCAAGGACAGAGCGATCGCCAAGCCAAAGGCTCAGGTTTAGGGCTGTACCTGACACGTCAAATTATCGAGGCTCACAGCGGTACAATTTGGGCAGAGAACCGAATACCTCAGGGTGCCTTGTTTGGATTCAGACTCCCGGCGGTGCCTGCCTCAAATCCCTCAATCTACCTGAAGTAAACCACCCCGCCCATGCTTAAGGCATGGACGAGGTATCCAGCGGGGAAAACTGATGAAACCAGGACCATTGCGGATTTTATTAGTTGAAGATGATGAACTGTTCCGCTTAGGACTTTCTATGCGGCTCTCTAAAGAGCCTGGGTTGGAAGTTGTCGCTGAGGCAGTTGATGGCGAAACCGCTGTAGAATTGACCAATCAGCATCTACCGGATGTCGTGCTGTTGGATGTGGGACTTCCAGGGGTTGGGGGAGTTGAGGCTTGTCGTCAAATTAAAGAGCGGCATCCACAAATGCCAGTCCTAGTGTTGACATCCCATTCCCAAAAGCAGCTGATTGAGCGATTGATTACGGCAGGTGCGTCTGGATATTGCCTCAAAGGACTTGAAGCGGAACTTTTAATTTTAGCACTGCGATCGGTAGCGGCGGGAGCGTCCTGGTGGGACCAAACTGGCACAGCAGAGATTCGTGCAGCGATGACAGGCAATCCACCAGTACAAGTAAAGACAGCTGGGGACTCACAAAATCCGCTGACACAGCGAGAGCAAGAAATTTTGGCGCAGATTGCCGCAGGTAAGTCTAATCAAGAGATTGCCGAACAGTTGCATATTGCTACAGGCACAGTTCGGGTTCATGTCCATGCTATTTTACAAAAGCTGGAAGTACGCGATCGCACTCAAGCCGCCGTTCTGGCAATCCAAAAAGGATTAGTCGCAGCAGAGTTATTAGCCAAATAAGTGATATTCTGCTACTAAGTTGCTCCACATTTAGTTTTCCGGCTAGAGTTAAGCCAAGACTGGATTTCAGTATCTAAATTATGCAAGTTAGGTGTGGAATAGCTTAATTCCCTGTACTTGTCTGGGAGCCAATCAGCCAATAGGTTACCATTTCTCCCTTCCCCTTGACTTTAATGGCTCCCCGGTTCTCAAACACATATTTATCCTTCAATCGCTCATAGGTAGCTGCTGTCACCTGAATGCTACCCGGTTGACCAGAGGATTCCATGCGCGAAGCAACATTGACGGCATCTCCCCACAAGTCATAGATAAATTTCTTCGTGCCAATTACTCCAGCGACGACAATGCCTGTATTAATGCCAATGCGGATTTGAATGTTCTCACCTTGTTTAGATTGGAAGCGCTCAACTGCTGCTTGCATCGCCAGAGCCATTTGAGCGATCGCTTCGGCATGATCCGCTCTCGGTGTGGGCAATCCGGCAGCAACCATGTAGGCATCACCAATGGTCTTGATTTTTTCTAATCCCAACTGTTGGGCCAGCTCATCAAAGGTAGAAAAAATCTGATTAAGTAAGTTCACTAGCTCAATCGGTTTTAAACGAGCCGATAGGGGCGTAAAACCGACAAGATCGGCAAACATAATCGTAACCTCATTGAATTGTTCGGCAATCGCTCCTTGGTTTTGTTTGAGCTGGTCAGCGATCGCCTCTGGCAAAATATTGCGCAATAACCGTTCTGACTTTTCTTGTTCTAAACGGAGCGCTTCCTCGGCTTGCTTGCGATCGCTGATGTCCTGTGCGACCAGAATTGCCGTTTCCTCAGAAAGGGGAGAAATCGTCTCTGCAAACCAAACATCTCGCCCTCCAATTGGCAGGTAATATTCAATCACGACCGTTTTCTGGCGAGACACTGCCTTGAGGATGCTCTTAAGAATCAGCTCAGCTTGCGTAGGCGGCAGATCGTCATGCAGGTTTCTGCCAATCATTGCAGTTGGCGGTTTAAACAAATTCCTTGTATTAGTTGGGATGACATTAAGACATCGTCCAGACACATCCCTAACAGTTACCACATCCGTCATTGCCGCAAACAGTGCCTTCATTTCTGCTTGTACTTTCTTCTGTTGCAGCACAGTTCCTAACTGAGCCGCCACGGCGTTGACTAACTCGATCAACCGCTTGTCCTCTGGACGGGATTCCAATGTGAAGAATACTAAGACGGCTAAAACTGGCGATTGGGAACTGAGCAAATGGCTACTCTGCTCCTGTGTCTGCTCATTTCTGTTCCCGACGGTGATTATGGGTACGCCAAATCCAGCTTTTAAGCCGCATGCTGTTGCCAGTTCCAGTCTAAGGAGAACATCTTCAGTCTCACTCAGCTGGTCAACCCACTGGAATTGTCGGGTTGACCAGACTTGTCCTGGGATCTCTTCACCTGGAAAGAAGGTAAGAACTTCGCTGTATGCTCGGAAACGCTCAATTGCATCCGCCACAGTGGGGTCAGCCCCCGTGTATTGACAATAGCAACGGGGGCTGCATACTAAAGCTGACTCATCAGTTGTTGGAATCCAGGCTTCGCCATAAATCCAACTGGTTGTTTTGCATACTTGCTCTAAGGCAACCTCCAGGGCGGCATCAAAATCTGAAGCAGCGCTAATTGCTTGAAAGATCGTTAACAAGAGTTGGACTTGTTCTTCAACTTGTTTACTGGCGCTGATATCCTGATGAGAGCCAAGCATACGCACGGGCTGCCCACTTTCGTCCCATTGTGCTTGTCCCCGTGCCAAAATCCATTTATAGCTACCGTCTTTGCAGCGCAGGCGATTCTCAGCTCTGTATAGCGGGGTCTGGTGCTCTAGATGTGCTTGCAGTGCTGCTATTGTCGGGTCAATATCCTCTGGATGGACGAGACTTCGCCATGTATCGAAGTTGTAGGCAAGTTCCTGTTCTGTATAGCCCAGCATTTCTAGCAAACGAGCCGAAGCAAACACATCTCCGGTGGTAATATTCCAGTCAAAGATGCCGTCCCCTGTCCCGCGCAGGGCTAGCTGCCAGCGTTCTTCACTCTGACCCACTGCTTCTTCTGCTTGTTTGCGATCCGTAATATCGGTAATAAAGCCTTCCAGGTAAAGCAGCTCCTCACTGGAGTTGAAAATTCCCCGACCTTGCTCCCAAACCCACTTTAATTCTCCCGTTGCCGTAGTAATTCGGTACGTCATCTGGAAGAGACGGTTATTTTCCAGGGCAGCTTGCACTTCATCCCATACTGGTTTTTGGTCTTCAGGGTGAATCAGCTGATTGTAAGTGACTGTTTTTTGCGTAGTGAATGCCTCGGTGGGATAACCTGTCAGTCTATAGCAGCCTTCACTGACAAAGAGCATCGTCCAATTTACATCATTCAGGCAACGGTAAGCCATACCCGGTAGGTGGCTCATCAATGTCGAGAGGCTACGCTGGCTCTCTGCTAGGGCTAACTCTGCTTGTTTGCGTTCTCGTGCTTCAATCGCCAAAGAGACTAAATCAGTAAGCGATCGAGCAAAATTCAGGTCTTCCGGTGTCCAATGACGAGCAGATCCAATGTGTTCTATGCATACAACTCCCGCCGTTTGTCCCTTTATCCTTATGGGAATATCCAGCATGGACGTAATGCCTAATGGAGTCAGATAAGGTTCGGAAAATTCTTGGGTTCTGGGATCGGTGTGGGCATCGTCTGCTGCGATCACTTGATCTTGCTGCAAGGCTTGGAAATATGCTGGATAGTCTGTTGCTGCTAATTCAAGGCCAGAGCTATGTTGGTTGCAACTTTTCTCAAATAGGTCAAGGCACTGAATCTTAGTACCTGTTGCGTCAAAAAGCCATATACTAGAGCGTTCAACCCCGATGTTGTGAACACTGGCTTCTGTGATTTCTTTTAAAGCGGCTTTCAAGTCTCCCTGAATTAGTGCCTGACTTTTAGCTAATTTTGTCAAAACTAGGTTATGGTTGCGTAGCTTGATAGCACTCTCTCGCCGTGCTTCTTCTGCTCGTTGGCGATCGCGGATTTCCTGTTCAAGCCGTGCTGTTTGCTCCCGCAGTGATGAACGCTGACGCACAAGCGTCAGTTGATTTTCTACACGGGCTATAACCTCTTGAGTCTGAAAGGGTTTGGTGATGTAATCTACTCCACCGACAGCAAAGGCTTTGACCTTATCCAACACATCATCCAGAGTACTAATAAAAATCACCGGAACATCACGAGTTTGTGCCTCTGCCTTCATTTGAGTACAAACTTCGTAACCACTCATCCCCTGCATATTGATAGCGAGCAAAATTAGATCGGGCAGCGCTGTCTTCGCTGACCTCAACGCCATCTGTCCAGAGATAGCCTTGCGAACTTCGTACCCCCGCCCCGTCAGCATTGCCGATAAAAGGCGAAGGTTGTCCGGTGTATCATCAACGACTAAAATGTCTGCTTTTGTAGTCTGAGTGCGATCGCTAAACATTGCTTGTTAAATCCATTAACCGCTGCAACTGGGCTAGGTCTTCAACTCTTCAAACACAGGCTTGACGGCTTGGCGGGTGGCGGAAATCCAACAGCTAAAGATGACTGGGTTCAGTGCGTATAGTCTTCTTCAGAGAAATTTAGTTGAGCGCAGGATAGTTTGATGAATTATTACATTAACTGATTTCTACTTAAATTAACTGATTTGTACTGATCAAGAGTTGAAAACGCCGAAAAAGTCAAATAATTTTTTGTTGTTTAAGAAGACCTGCGATCGCACGAAACCACTCTTCACTCTCACTCCGTGCCTGTTCTGCCTCATCTTGTAACCGACATTGGGCACCAACAAATCTGGCTTGTGGAGGTTTAAAGGAAATTGGTAATTGGCAGTTGGTAATTAATAATACATAGGCTACGTAGAATAGTCTTCCCATTCCCTATTCCCCATTGCCCATTGCCCATTGCCCATTCCCCAAGACAAGTAGTGTGACACCTGACTAGTGCGGAATGTGGGTAACTCTTCTCTAGATAGTCTTTCTTCTAATGGTTCTTGGTATTTGTTCAGAGCGCGTAGATGCTCCCGAATTACCTTGTAATCGCTACGATTGAACTGTTGGCACTGTAGCTCCAAGGATTATTAGCTCTTCGTCGCCAACGGCTACAGTCAAGATTTCTTGACCATTGGATAAACGTTAATTAATGATTATAGATTCAAGTTGCTACCATTGGATTTTCCCATTTTGAATTTTAAATGCAATAATTTTGAATTGCTCACTATTCCCATTCCAGCGTCAAAGCAGGCATCAACCGCTGCCAGTTATTCAAGGACTTCTGCTGCCAGGAGATACCCTGAGAGCCTTTGATCACTAGCCCAATTGTTTTCTTCTTACGCACACCAATCACAAACCGAGACAAGACGCTCATCCCTGAACTGTTGAGAAATTTTAGCTCCAGTACGTTCATCGTAATCGTCGGTGGCTCCTGCTCGGTTACATCATTGAGCAACTGTATGATTGGTTCGTAATCGGGTATCCCAGGTAACCGCAGTAAACCTTGGAAGTTAACGGTTGCCGTGGTTGGCTCGTACTCTACGCTATAATCGTCCGTCTTAATTTCCATGCTGTGTCAAGTTTCTGACCTACTAGTTGGATGAACTCTACTATTTATAGGCCAAGCTGTACCCTTGTGGTCAAAGTAATAATTTCTGGGTCTTTTTGAACTGTCTCAATCTTCCAGCCTAACTTGGCTAAATAATCCTTCATCATGGTTAGAATACCGAGCCGAGATTCGTAGCTCTCCTCTATGGCACCTTTTTCTAACTGTTGAATATATAGATCTTCTAGGTCTGAGTCCTTTAATTCATTAATGAATTCATAAAAATTCGCCAAGACTTGCGAAGAAACACAGTTGGTCGAGGTCATCACCAGTGTATTTTCAAGTAAGTGGAGTCCAAATTTGACGGGGTACTTTAACGTTTCATCGTTAAACTTCATTGCATTATCTATCAATTCATTGGCAACGTAATTTACAGCCATCTTGAGTTGCTCTTGTCTTTCTAAACTATCAGGTTCATTCTCATTGGTAGGAAAGAAAGTCGTTAAATAATCGGCGACAAAATCAGCTGATAACCCATTGTTTCGCCAGCGCTGCTTGAGGGGGAGGGAGTGAGGGAGAAAGCCAATCATCAAAAATTCATGATTGGTCGGTATATCTTCCTGGAAATCCCCAAATATCTGAGTCATAGTCACTAAATCCTCTAAAACCACCTATTTTTGTTTCAGCACCACCAAAGTAATGTCATCAAAAACTTTCTGTTCGCCAATATGCCGCCGTAGATCATTAATTACAGCTTGTCTGATTCCTTGAGGCGATCGCTCCCAGTTACGGCTAACCACTTCACACAGCCGCTCTAATCCGTATTCCTCTTGGTTCATGTCAAAGGCTTCTGTTATTCCATCGGTGTATAACACCACCACATCTCCTGAGTTTAACTGCACTTGTTCAGAGGCGATGAAGTCGGCAATATTATCCTCCATCCCAATCGGAAAGCCGAGATTCGCCGTATCAATCCTCTCCACTTTTCCCCCTGAGCGCACCACAATCATTTCCTCATGTTGACCACTCAAACTCAGGGTACCGTCAGCGTAGTCGAGGACAGAAAGGGTCAGGTTTTTATAGGGGTTGATGCGTTGCACATTGCCATAAATGGTGCGGTTGAGAATATCGAGGAATTTCACTGGATCGGTCTGGTTACTTTCCTGTAGGGTTCTGACAGCGGTTTGCGTCATTAGCATTAAAACGCCACTTTCTAATCCATGTCCGGTAACATCCCCGATGCTAATTTTGACTTTGCCATCCTGTTGCAGTACGTCATAGTAGTCACCTCCTACTTCATCAGCCGGTTCCATAAACCCAGCGATTTCTAATCCCTCAATGTCGTCTAATTCCGACTGTTTAGGTAAAACCATCTGTTGCAATTGCCTCGTCACCTCTAACTCAGCACTCAGGCGCAGATTTTCTTCTTTGAGGCGTTCGTTGAGAGAGGTAATTTCCTGATTCGCTTTAGCTAGTTGGGCGGTGCGTTCAGAAACTTTGTCTTCTAGTGTTTGATAAAGTCGGGCATTTTCTATGGAGATAGCCGCCGAGGAGGAGAGGACTTTTAAGACTTCTAATCGATCAGGTGTAAAAGCTCCAGTTGTGAGATTATTTTCCAGGTAAACAATACTGATGAGTTTGCCTTGATTGAGGAGAGGTACGCATAAGATAGACTTGGGCTGATGTTGTTTGATGTAGGGGTCATTGGTAAAGTTGCCTTCACGGGTGGCATTGTTCAAAACCACGCTTTCAGAAGTGCGGGCAACGTAATTGATGATGGTTGGTGAAACGGAATGACTGCTTTCAATGGGGATTGACTGTAACACGTTAATATTATTGTCATCCACTGCACCTGACGCTTCAATCAGCAGTTTCCCAGACGTTTCTAAAATCAGGTAGCCAACTTGCGCCCCAGCATTCTCGATGAGAATTTTCATCAAGGAACTCAGTAACTTATCGAGGACAATTTCACCGGAAATCGCGAGTGAGGCTTTCATCACTGTGGCTAAATCTAACGCTGAGGCTGATTGAGAGCCAGTTGTGGTACTGTTAGTTATCGTGCGCGTGGAAGTCATGCGACTCACCGCAGATGATAAGGGCAGTAACTGCGGATATTTTTCTTCCAAATCCTCTACCTTGCGTTTAGCTCCCCATAGCTGGTAGCCGTAGTGAGCCTTTTTCATGTAGAGTTGGGCAATTTCCTCTTTGCCTTTACTTAACCAGAACTTAGCTGCCAGTTCATTGCCCAAAGCTTCATTCTGAATATACCCATTCTCATGGGCTGAAGAAATGGCGCGATCGTATAAGTCCCATATCACTTCTATCTCTCTACTAGAGATACGAGCTATTTCTGCTTCCACTAGCAGGTATTTGTGGAGTAAATTTTCCGGGCAATTATCTGCCCAAATTTTCATCTTTTGTCGATTAGTTTCTAATATTTCCCAATACTCCTGCTGCTCTGAGAAGGCAGCGGTTGGATAAAGGGTGGTTAAAGTTAGAGAATAATAAAAGTAATGTTCGGGTTGAATGGATATACCTGAAACAAAAACCAGAGTGTTCTGACTTTCTCTTGCCCGAGCTAAAGCCTGTTCATAATCCCCGTAGAGAAACAAGATTTGGGTTTTAAAGGTGTTATATGTCGCTACTCCACTCAGGAAAGTATTTTCCTGCCACATCTGGACGCACTCATTTTCATCGAATCCATTAGCATTAAAAGAAAATTTCTCTGCGGTTAATCCCTGCAAATTCAAGACAAAATGCTGATACAGTTGCTGCACTCCAGCAAATGCATAATTTTTGATTTTCCTGAGAAATTCTAGACATTTTCTGGATTCTTCAAGAATACTACTAAAATTATCGGCGGCAATAATTCTTTGTAAAATTAAATTGTAAGAATTAGTAGCTACCTGAACATCTCCCGTTTCCACTCCTGCTAAATAACCCTTTCTCAGAATGGGAATACCTTTCTGAAGATGGTTTCGCCAGTGGCTAGTCAGTCCTCCAAAAATATTAAAGACTTTGCAAGCTAAATTAGCATCATTAAACTTCTCGGTCAGCCTCATCGCTAGTTGACCGAATTCATAGCCTACCTCATAGTCATCTAATCTTACGCCAGCTAGACTGCCCCAGAGACAATATCCATAAGCTGATTCCTTTGAGTTTCCATGTTCGATGGAAAGATTCACCATTTTTAGTGAGATCAAAGTAAACACGTCTTGGTCAGTGTAATAAGCAGGCGTAATCATATTCATTAGCAGTTTCATACAAGCTCTTATCTGGAGATTAGTCATTTCTGGTGCATCAATTAGCTCCGCTATTTTGAGCTTCTTCAGATTGGCTTGGTACAATTTTAATTCGCATTCTAATTCTGAAACTATTTCGGCTTTATTGCTTGTCGGCAAACTTAGCCCCAAAGTTTTTAAAGCTTCTGAAGCTATACGAATTCCTGCTAAATATTGACCGATATTATCGTATAAAACCAACCGAATATTATATATTTCAGCTTTATCAATATCAGATATTACTCGATTTAAAATGAGGTCAAATAATTCTTCTGCCCGGTCAAAGTTTCCACATAGATATTCACATTCTGACCTTTCTCGATGCAAATCAAAAGTCAGTTGATAATGTGTCTTCCAAATATCTCCAGGTAAAGCCTCTATTCCTGGAATGAAGTATTGAGCTAAAGCAGCCGCGTAAGCCGTTGACTCTTTGGCTTTTTTACCCGCCTCAAGGTTCAACCGCGCTAATTCCACTAGCTCGGCTTCATCTGTTATCAATTCCCGACCTACATTCAGATGATCGACTATCTCAAATATTTTTTCCGGTAGCTCCTCAGTAGATACATTCCTTAGCAACAACTGCCCAATTTGGAGATGCACCGCTTTTTTGCGGTCATCATCAATGAGAGCATAAGCGGCTTGTTGTACCCGGTCGTGCAAGAATTTGTAATCTTGAATTAACAAGTCTTCATCTAACTCAGATTTGGGCAGGATTAACCCTGACTGTACTGCTGTTATCAAATCTGGAAAAATTTCTCTCGGTGATTTTTCACAAATGATCGCGAGGGTGTTTAAATCGAAAGACGCGCCGACACAGGATGCTAAACGCAAAATTTGTTGAGTTGATTCTGGCAGTTTCCTTAACTTAGCAATCATCAACTCCACCACGTTGTCGGTGATGCCTTGTGCTTCAATGTTTGAAATATCCCACTGCCAGCCGTGACCTTCAAAATCAAACGTTATTAAGTTTTCGGCGTGTAAGGTTTTCAGGAACTGATTGACAAAGAAGGGATTGCCTCCCGTTTTGCTCATTACCAGGTTTGCTAAAGCTTGACTTTGGTTAGTATTGCTATGTAAGGTATCGGCAATCAGTTGGTTAATATGTTCGAGAGCTAAAGGAGCTAAGGTAATCGAATTGATAGTTGCTCCCTGATGACGCAAGCCATCCAGCATCATCATTAAGGGATGCGCTGGGCTGACTTCATTATCCCGATACGCCCCAATCAGAAACAGATATTGCATAGAAGCATCTGTCATCATCAGTTCTATTAGCTTCAGGGTGGCGGAGTCCGCCCACTGCAAGTCATCCAGAAAGATGACTAGGGGATGCTCTTTGGCGCACAAGGCGCGAATGAACTTGCTGAAGACCAGATTAAAGCGATTTTGCGACTCTGTGGGCCCTAACTCTGGCACGGGGGGCTGCTTGCCCACTATCAGCTCCACTTCCGGTATCACGTCTATAATCAGTTGACCGCTAGTACCCAATGCAGCTAACAGTTTTTCTCGCCATTGCTCCAATTGTGAAGAACTCTCGGTTAACAGTTGCCGCACCAATCCTTGAAAAGCACTAGCGATCGCGCTGTAGGGCACGCTACGCTGAAATTGGTCGAATTTGCCCTCTGTAAAGTAGCCCCTAAGTCGGGTATTCGGTTTATGAATCTCGGCTATCAGCGCTGACTTACCAATACCGGAATAGCCTGCCACCAACATCATTTCGATAGCGCAGCGGGACACGGTAGCGTCCTTTTGGGATTGGGGGCTGTCCGCTACTCGCTCAAAGGCCGTCAGTAACGTTTCAACTTCTGCCTCACGGCCATAAAGTTGTTGCGGAATTTGAAACTTATCAGAAATATCGTTAGCGGCAAGCGGAAATTCTGAAATTGCTCCTTGAGTTTGCAGTTGATTTAGACAGGCTTCTAAATCGGCTTTTACTCCCCAAGCACTTTGGTATCGCTCCTCGGCCGTTTTCGCCATCAGTTTCATCACAATGTCTGAAACAACTTTGGGAATTTCTGGATTAAGCTGATGCGGAGGTACTGGCTGTTTAGCGATATGACAATGCACCAACTCCAGCGCATCAGTCGTTTCAAAAGGTAGCCTTCCGGTGAGCAGTTCGTAGAAGGTGACACCGAGGGAGTAAAAATCCGTGCGATAATCTAGTGTTCGGTTCATCCGTCCCGTTTGTTCCGGTGACAGATAGGCTAATGTGCCTTCTAAGACATTGGGATTTTTTAGACTGGGATTTTCGCGGCTTAATACCGTGGAAATGCCAAAATCGATGATTTTGAGAATCCCTGAAACTGGGTTAAAGACGATGTTGGCGGGGTTGATATCTTTGTGGATGACATTGTTGCTGTGAATATTGCCCAAACTCTGGGCCGTTTTGATAGCAATGCTCAGGAATTCTGGTAGGGGTAGTGCCTCCTCACTAAAGCTCCGGGTGCCTCTCCCCATACATTCATCCATCAATTGCCTTAAGGATGACGCGACAAAATCCTCAAGGATAATGACCAAAGTTCTCTGATAGGGTTCTAATCCATACGCTTTAACCACCCCATCTGTGTTCAGATTGCGGGTAATTTCATATTCCTGCTTGTAGCGGGTGAGTTCCGAGGGGGTGGGATAGTTTTGTTTGAGTACCTTGAGGATAACAGGTTGGTTGTCCTGGGGTCGAATGCCTCGATAAACGAGGGAGTTGGCACTTTCATAGATTTGGGTAAGAACCTGGTATCCAGCAATTTCTAGGGTTGTGTTATTGCTCATGTTTAGGTAGTTTAAATCTTTTTAAAAAAAGCGGGTCAAGGTTTTATACAATAAAGCTTTTAGAAGGTATCGGCAAAGTCATCAGCGCCTTCAATCTCTTCATCTTCTAATTGGCTAATTAAGGCTCTTTTCAATTTGCGCTCTTCTTTAGCGGATAAGTTGGATTCACATTGCGAGTGACTTTTGCAGTAAAGCTAAGAAATTCTCTACTTCCTCTGAACAGAGGGATGCAATAGTACGGGTAAGTCTTCTAGAGTTTGACTCTAGAACTGAGACACGCTCTCTGCTGAGGAACGAATTGCTCCCAAGGGTGTATTGACTTCGTGGGCAATCCCTGAAATAAGCTGTCCCAAAGCTGCCATTTTTGCCGATTGAATCAGTTCGTCTTGGGTGGCTTTGAGATCATCGAGTGCTTGTGCGAGTTCTTGGGTGCGATCGCTGACTTTTTGTTCTAAGTTATTGTAGAGTTGGGCATTTTCAATCGCGTTGTCCGGTTTCCACTCCACTTTGATAGCCCTCAAGCATAAGTGGTAGTGATTCCCGGAAATGCTCTTTCCAGTGCATTGTACAGACACCAAATATTAGGAATACCTTGGTCTTGACTTTCTGGGCATTTAATCGTTCCACTAAACTTAAAGCCAATTTGCCAAATTTATAACCCAACTCAATGTATTGAACTACGCCACACAGAACTAATCCGTAGCAACTATAACCAAATGCTGACCAGGTTGCATTGCCGTATTTGATGAATTTAATTCCACTGTATTTTGCCTAATTCATTCAGGCAGAAAATACCCTCAAAAATAACTAGATTAACCTTTACTTTACAAACACTTTCTTAGTCAGAATATTTAGGGCGATCGCCATTTTGAAACCTAGTCCAAGCCGTTTTTAAGGCGGCTGGTGCTGGATGATTCCTGTCGTAAACCACAATCACATTGGTAAGATTCCGTCCTGCTGGTACCAAAATCTCTCCTTTGTGAGCTAATGCTTCCGAAGCTCCCCCATCCAAGTTCATCGCTTCAACACAGCCGATCGCCTTCATAATTTCAGCTTCTTGTTGCAACGATAAGCCAGCCAGAAAAGTAATCAAAAATAGCTGTTGTCTATTAGCGGGAAACCCGATCGCCGTGCGACCTCCCACATTGAGAACATGAGGGTCAGCAAATCCTTCAGTTTTAGGAGATAGCCAAATTTTTCCCTGCTTGATAAGTCTCGGTCCACAGGTAAGGGAAAACCAGTGCTGATTCCACTCTGGCTTACCTTCAACTCGTGCTGTAATCATTTCCAGTTGATTACCTGCTCTAATCCCCAATGTGGTGCCATAGTTTTCCCAACGGCTGTAATTAAGAAATTGACCAGCGGCGACCATGTTACCCATGACCCGTTTTTGAGCATCTTTGCTGAAAAAGGTACCATTGGCGACCACAGCGGCTTGATGGCGAGCAACAAGCTTTTCAAAGGGTTCATCGCCGTTGTTTACAGTTACACTGTTAGCTTGAGTAGCATTATTAGCTAACCCAATAGTAATGAATGTCTCCGGGTCAGCGAAGTCAATCGTAGTTTGATAGAAAGACACCCCAGCCACAGTTTTTTGGGTCACTTGTACAGGTGCGACTCGTTTTGGAGTAGCTAGTTGGGGTGATTTAGGAGGAGCTTGCGGTTCAGGAGTAACGCTCTCTTGAGGTGTAGGCTTTGGCGGATCGGCAACGCTAGCTTGTGGTAGAGGAGTGTCGGGTAAAGGCTTAGTAGTGGCGTTGGGTTGGGATGAATCTAGTTTTGCAACTAATGTTTGCCACAGTTGAGTTAGGAGCTTGATAAAATTGTTGCGGTTTTGCGCGATTGAAAAGTAGTCGGTTAAAAGGTTAGCAGCAGCTACACCCAGGAGAAATAAAAAAGAGCGCCGCAGCATTTTACGGCAGCCACTTGAACGGGAAGGCTTTGGCATATTAAACACCTTAAGCTATTGATTCAGTTGTTGATCTTGATCAGAAGACCCACCGCTATGAAAGTGGCGATCGCTTCCCAAGCTTAACGGCGATAAATCGGTGTAATTGCCATGTGCCGCAGCACCTTGACTAACGGTTGATTCACGCCATGCAACAGCAAAATCCAAGCTTGACCCGGAAACTTCAACTCAGTTACTAAGCGGTTGATTAGTTTTTGGTCTTCACCCTCCCACTCAAAAAAGGCGCGACGGCGGATTATACCTAGAACGTAAAAAGGTTTCTCTGGAAAGTATTGCACCACTTTTCGCACCAGATAGGCTTCTTTGATTTGAGGGTAACGGGCGAGTTGCTGCCGAAATTGTGTTTCCACTTCAGCTGGGAGACCATGCGGTTCAAAGCGATCGCTTGCACTGACCCCAGAGCGTTCTTGCTCTGCCAAGAGGAGTTGATCGTAATGTTGTTCTGCACGTTGGCGATATTGAGCCGCTTCTGACTCCCGTCCCTGCTTTTGTAAAAAGCTGTACATCAACTGGCATCCAGACAGGACAATATCGGGTGCTTTTGCCATTGCCTTCTCCAGGTACTCGATCCCTGCTACATCCTCTTGTTCAATCAGGATTTGTCCTAGTAAATAATTGGCTGAGACATGATCACTCTGCATTGCCAAAACTGACCGCAACAAGGGAATTGCCTCCTGGTTTCCCCTTAACTCCATTGTCCACTGGGCGCGATTCCAGGCTTCTTCTACTGTCAGAGATTGGCTTGAGGCTTTCTCTTCTAACGCTTTTAACTCCTGGCGGGCTTTTTGAGCATAGGTGTAGCGCTCCCGCCATTGGTAATTGACGGCGGTTCGCCATTGGGTATCTAGCTCTTGTGTGAGTTGTGCCGCCGCTGTTCCCAGGAATTGCTGAGCCGCACTCAGCTTGACTTTTGGGGGTAAGGAAGGCAGTTGTTTGGGGGAGTAGCCTATAGCCTTGAGGCGGTCTGACAGACAGGGGTGCGTGTCGGCATTATTGGTTTTGACTGATAAGGCTTGCTCTAGCCATTTCTTCTCGTTTTCTGGTTCCCCTTGAGAAGTCAGTGCTTTCGCTAAGGCTTTATAAGGACTTTGCGGAGGGTCGGGTTGGTTATCTGCCTGCTTGTAAACTTTTGTCCAGAAGGATTCTTCTAGAACGTAACTTTTGACGGCAATATTCAGTAGCGCCTCAGCTGTGTGTTGAGTTCCAGCTAACTTAGCCGCACAACGGTCAGCCTCGTATTCATCCGCACGGGCGAGAACAAATGAATAAGCCTGGAAGTAGGGGGCGTACCAATCCAAAAATCGAGTCATCAGAATCGCCGCCGCTGAATGTTCACTTTGGTGCAGTCTTTCTAATATCTGCCCCCAGGTTTTGCGAACCCGATAGATCCAACCGGCAAACCGACTGTGGTTCCCAGACAGATGTCCCAACTCGTGGGCGAGGACAGCACGGAATTGCTGGGGAGAAAGGGCTTGCAGTAAGGGGAGTCCGATGAGCAAGTAGTTTTGCTGCCATCCCAACAAACCAAGGCGAGGAATCTGGACAACTGCCGCATTGAATTCTGAGGTTAGCAGGACGTGATGAAACGACGGAGATTGCAGGGCTTTTGTCAGTTCATTAATGAGGTCAAACAGGCGTGGCACCTTTTTGCGATCGAGTTCCAATCCTTTTGGCGGTGGAAAGTGAACCCAGAGCGATCGCAGGATGATAAACACTGGCACAAGGATTAAGATGCCAAGCTTTATCAGGAGAGCATTGACCCTGTGGCTGTAAATGACAATCAGTACTAGAAGTGCTAAGACTGCCAATAACCCCACTATAACGAGAAAAATATAGGCATAACCCAGAAGTGCTAGTAATCGCAGGCGCAGCTTATAATTAGCGGGTTGCCGTTGGGCATAATCCTCTAACTGCTTCACCAGTGCGTCAAATTGTTCCCCGGTCATCGTCATATTCAGCACCTGATTAGGTTCTTGCTTCCCGGAAGTTTTTGCTATGTAGTTACAGTACTTATCACCCTAGAGTTGACTATTTATGCAAGAAGTCTAATTTCTGACGGCTTTTGAGATATGTATTTTCCTCAAAGTTCCTCTAATCAGTTTCTCGATGCCGGTAACTGAATCTTTGATGCATATAAACTTTGCAATCGATGCAACTGGGCACCCACTTGATACAGTAAATCTCCTTTCCCCAATAGGTAGGCGGCGGCTGTTTGTTTGCCTCCCAAGACAATCATTGAGTCGGCTTCGCTGGCAGTACGGAGGGCAACTCGCCCTGGTAGATTGGAACGGATGATGGGTGTCACAACTCCAGCCTCTGGGCGTTGAGTGGCAATAATTAGATGAATGCCAGCAGCCCTTGCCATCGCGCCCAAGCGTTTGATGCTCAGTTCTAAGGCATTGCGAACTTCTTTTTCTGCCATAAAGTCGGCATATTCATCAAAGATGCAGACAATGCGCGGTACGGTTGGCTTTTTCGCTCTAGCCTGTTGCTCGTTGTAGGCATCTAGGTGAGAGCATTTCGCTGCCTCACATAGTCGGTAACGCCGATCCATTTCATCTACCAGTTGTTCCATCAGTGCGATCGCGTTTTCGCTATCTTTGACGACAGGCGATCGCAACCAAGGCATCTGCTCAAATTCTGGGAAGGTGACTCGTTTTGGGTCAACTAGGGCAATTTTCAGCTGTTCAGGGGAATGACGGGAAAGAAGGGAGAGGAGGAGCGATCGCAAAAACTCACTCTTCCCACTGCCAGTCGTACCACCCACCAAAAAATGACAGGTATTTGGATCAGATAAATCAGCCTCTACCAACTTTCCATCCAAATCCACCCCGATCGCAATCTTCACCGGGGCAGCAGGAAGCGGCGCTTGGGACTGAATGTAATCCTCAAACCTGGCAACTTGCCGATCGGGGCGGGGTAAATCAACGCTGACATACCCAGCTTGCGGTGCAATCAGAGGGGGATTAGCTATTCCTAGCTGTACCTGTAGATCAGCAGACTTCTTCAGTAGAGAGGTTACACTTACCCCAAGATGCGGTTTCAGCTTCACCCGGATAAATGCAGGGCCAACAGCTGCCCCTAGGTAATCAACATTAACCTTAAAAGATTTTAGGGTTTCTACCAACTGTTGGGCGATTGCGTCAGCATCGACAGGTGGCGGTAGCTGGGTAGAGGCTGATGTTATTGGCGAATTAGTGGAGAACCCCTCCCCCAGCCCCTCCCCTAAGAGGAGAGGGGAGGAAGACTCCCCCAGTCCGTCCCCTAACAAGAGAAGGGAATCTTGCTCCCCCTTCCCTTGCTCCCGATGGGGCAGGGGGGTTAGGTTTTTTAATTCGCCAACAACCTCAAAAAAGGTCTGGCACTTTTTCCGCTGCGGGCAAATGTCACAGAATAAGTTTGGATGAGGCGTGGGTGGCGGCGGATTGGGTTGAGGCGGTTCCCAGTCAATCCATTGGCGCATCTGTTGTAATTTCTGGGGAATTAGCTGATGCACCGTCTTTTCTAGTTCGTCCCAGGTAAAAGTAAGCTCGTCCCAATTGGGCAAAACACTGTAGACGGCTGAGTCTATCGACACCCCAAGCTTTTCCCGCAGCATATAGCTGTAGAGGGCAACTTGAGCGAGTTGGGCTGACTTATCCGGCGACTGATAGGTTTTATATTCCACCACGCAGAGGCGATGGTTTTCAAAGTCATAAACTATGCTGTCGAATCTTCCCTGCACCAGTTGCTGTGTACCATCAGGCAGTTGGAAGTGATGCTTAACGCTAGGTTTGAGGGCGATTAGAGTTTTGGTAATAACATCAGATGCACTGCAATAGCGCCGATTTTGTACCAGCAATTTAGCCCAACAGCGGATTAGTCCTTTTAATCCTTCCCAAACTTGAAAAAGCGCGGGTGCTTTCCCCGGATCGGTTTGGCTAGCTGCTTTTAGGTGAGGGTAAAAGGCTAGTTCATAGAATAGCTGTTGTAGTTGTTGAGCGATCGCGTCTACATTTAGCTCGTCAGCTTCTGGCTCAAACAACGCTTGAAATCGGGGTTCCTGCTTGGCGATAAATGCAAAATGGTCAGCGAACTGATGAAATTCAGTGCCAACCTTGGGTGGACTGCCAGAGGGCTGAAACATCATCTTCCCACCAAAGTGATGCCCCAAATAAAACAAGCGGGGACACTCAAAAGCAACTCGTACTTTAGTAACGCTTAAAGAGTGGTCTTTTGAATCTGAAGTCTTAGCCACTGGCTTTGTTTTAATCGGGTTAGCTAGTTCTAGTAAACGAAGATGCACCTGAGCCAGATAAACCGTATCCATCTTGGCATACTGTAACTGCTTTTCGGTCAGCGGTCGCCGTCCCCA
>DATNPH010000057.1:0-5260 GCA_036703315.1 Coleofasciculaceae cyanobacterium | reverse complement strand
GGCACTGTTTTTGATTGTAGTAACGGTGCTGCCGGATGGGATAGTAGGGTGGTTGCGATCGCAAGGAATTGATCGATTGGCACGCCTAGGACGCCCGAAGCCCGTCTTCACTTACCCAAGCTTAGAAGAAGACCCAGAAGTTCAGCGTGAACGGGAAAATCTAGAAACTAAGGAGTAGGGAGATAGCGGCATGAATGGGAAAATCTTAGAAACGGAAAACGTAACAGTTAGCTTTGACGGATTTAAGGCGATCAACAACCTAAACTTCAGTATGGATGCTGGGGAGTTGCGGGTGGTGATTGGTCCCAACGGTGCTGGAAAAACAACGTTTTTAGACGTAATCACAGGCAAAGTACAGCCAACACAGGGGCGAGTGCTGTTCAAGGGGCGCAATTTAAAGGCGCTGTCTGAAAATGAGATTGCCCTTCTAGGAATTGGTCGCAAGTTCCAGACACCGCGTGTCTACCTCAATCTGACTGTCCGCGATAACCTGGAAATTGCCTGTAATCGTCAGAAAAATGTTTTTGCCACGTTGTTTAAGCAGTCCTCGACGGCTGAACGCACTACAGTTAAAAGTTTGTTGGAAACAATTGGCTTATCGGTTAAAGCCGAGTTAGCCGCTGCCTTGCTTTCCCACGGCGAGAAGCAACGGCTGGAAATTGGGATGTTGGTTGCACAGTCGCCGGATTTGTTACTGGTGGATGAACCGGTTGCAGGTTTGACGGATGAAGAGACGGAAAACGTGGGGGATTTACTTTTATCCTTAGCAGAAAGTCATTCAATTGTAGTGATTGAGCATGATATGGAGTTTGTGCGCCAGATTGCTCGAAAAGTAACCGTCCTGCACGAAGGGTCAGTATTGTGTGAAGGCACGATTGAGCAAGTACAAAATGACCCTCGTGTAATAGAGGTGTATTTGGGACAGCAACTGGAAGACAATAGTCATATCAACCTGGCAGAAGGACAATCTGAGTTGTTGGAAATAGTGGGAGATCATCATGGCTCAAACTAATAATTCAGTCTTTCCACTCTCAGAGAAAACATTGCTGCCTTTGATGCTGCAAGTCTCTGACCTTAATGTCTACTACGGTGAAAGTCACATTCTGCGGAATGTAGATTTGAGTGTACCAGTGGGGCAAATGGTTTGCCTGATTGGGCGTAATGGTGTTGGTAAGACAACGTTGCTCAAAACAATCATGGGGTTGCTCAAACCTCGTAGTGGCACGATTACCTTGGCGGATGAACTGATAACTAGTAAATCTCCTGATCAACGAGCAAAGTTGGGGATTGGTTACGTTCCTCAAGGACGAGAGATTATTCCCCGTTTGACGGTGAAGGAAAATTTGTTACTCGGTTTTGAGGCACGTCGCAGTGGGAGACGTGGCAATGAAGAAATACCAGAGGAAATCTTCTCGCTGTTTCCTGTTTTAAAGTCGATGCTGTCGCGGATGGGCGGTGACTTGAGTGGTGGTCAACAACAACAACTTGCGATCGCTCGTGCTTTAATGGGAAACCCTCGCTTATTGGTGTTAGACGAACCCACCGAAGGCATTCAGCCTTCTATCATCCTAGAAATCGAAGCCGCTGTCCGTCGGATTATACAAACTACAGGCATTTCTGTACTGCTAGTCGAGCAACACCTGCACTTTGTCCGGCAAGCCGATAAGTACTATGCCATGCAAAAAGGCGGTATTGTGGCGTCGGGACCAACGAGCGAACTTAGTAATGAGGTTATTCAAAGATTTTTAGCTGTATAACCTGCAACAAATTCTGCCTCTCTATAAATAGTTCACATATTGCACTTGGCAACTGTAAGATGCCAGGTGCAAAGTGCTAATTTAGGCAGTAATCAGTGCTTTTAGAGATGATTACCATTATCACATGTTCCAGGACTTATATAATGTAGGCAGCTATCCGTTTAAGCCGGGACAATAGGTTCATAGTTCATGGCTTGACCCTATGAACCATCAACCATCAACCATCAACCATCAACCACTGGGTCAAGTGTTCCGCTTTAAGTTGGTAGCCTATAGGCTACTGACACACGAACTTCATACTATTTACATACAACGGGTGTAATTTGCAAAGGCAGTGGTTGCATCAATCAACTTTGTAATCCTAATGCCAATTTCATCAATGCTTGCTACAGATACTTTTCTTGCTTCCCTCGTGGCAAGGGGGAGTGGGGGGTCAAAGTGTGGCATATGAAAAGGAAATTGGTATAACTCAGTTAAATTAGAGCGAACATGAGGGTGCCACGAAGATAAGGATTTTTCGTGAACACGTTCTTTGTAGGTGTTTTGTATCCAGTTAAACAAGAGACTCTTGCATAAGTTGCCTAGGTTCAAGAGATAAATGCTACTGCTACGTAGAAAAATTGACGGCTGCAAGAGTTCGCCTCACAGTATCTGATTTGGCTTCATTTATGCATCCCCCAGATTTTGATATCTTCACTAACAACAAAGCTTTTACCGCTCCATCTAGCCTATTTTTTAAATTTAGGAGTCTAGCAATTCCTGGAGTCTGGCTTAACCGCATTATCCGTCGCTGGACTATTCACCAAAAAATTCGCTACGGATATATTTTGTCCCTTAGCATTGCCGTTCTGGGAACAGGAGTAGGGCTAAGTGCCGGAGAGTATTGTGATGATAAGGTAGCAGAGCAATACCGATCCGCCACAAATAGATATGAGTTGATCGATCATTTAGAAAAATCTATTCTTAAGGTTAATCTTTATCAGAGAGGAATAATCTTATCGCCTGAAAATAGTATCCGTCAGAAATACGAAGTTATCCAATTATTTAAGAGCATTACTGAAGCTAGAGAACTTCTATCGAAGCTTAAATTAAGTTTAAAAGATTATCAGGGTATTCCAGTAGAAGATGCAGTAAAACTAAAAATATTGTTGCAGACTTACGACACTGAACTGGAATCGTTCATCCAGTTAATCCACTCAGACTCAAAGAACTTAGATGTTGATAATCTAACACCAAAAGAAATTCAGGCAGCTAAGCAATTTCTAGGAATGAGAAGCACTGGAGAGCAAGCACCCCAGTTTGAACAGCTCTCAAAAAGTTTAAAAGAACTAGTTGAGTCTACTTCAGCTCAACGGACGCACGCAGAGAATTCTTCTAAGGATTCCAAAATCCTGCGGGTAATAATCATTGTGGCTAGTATGACGCTATCAATAGCGATCGCGTTGGCTTTAGCCTTTTATACTAGTCGTGCGATCGCTCGTCCTATCAAAGCCGTTACGAAGATAGCCAAACGAGCTACCGAAGAGAGAAATTTTGAGCTACAAGCCCCAGTTACTAGCGAAGATGAAATTGGTGTCTTAGCTACCTCTCTCAACCAACTCATCCAGCAAGTATCCAAACAAATTCGAGAGCTACAGCAAGCCCAAGCACAACTAATTCAAAGTGAAAAAATGTCTAGCTTGGGTCATATGGTGGCAGGAATCGCTCATGAAATCAATAACCCAGTTAGCTTTATTCACGGCAACTTAACCTATGCCAATAACTATATTCAAGACCTTCTAAAATTAGTGCATCTATATGAGCAATATTATCCTCAGCCAGTTCCTGAAATTCAGAATAAGCGAGAAGAAATTGAACTCGACTTTCTGAGCAAAGATTTAATTAAACTTCTATCCTCAATGCAGCTAGGAACAGAGCGAATCCGACAGATTATTTTATCATTACGTAATTTTAGCCACCTAGATGAAGCTGAGCGGAAAGTGGTGGATATCCATGAAGGGATTGATAACACGTTGTTACTTCTGAGCTACCAACTCAAGCCGACTATTGAAGTCATCAAGCACTATGATGCTTTACCCTTAATTGAGTGTTATCCTGCTCAACTTAATCAAGTATTTATGAACATACTTACCAATGCTATTGATGCCATATTAGCTAACAATAAACTATCTCAAGGAAAAATTGTTATTGGGACAAAACTTATAGAAAGTAACCAAATAGAAGTATGGATTCAGGATAATAGTTATGGTATTGCACCAGACATTAAAAATAGAATATTTGACCCTTTTTTCACAACTAAACCCATTGGTAAAGGTACAGGTATGGGATTGGCTATTTGCTATCAGATTATTGAAAAACATCAGGGTAAAATCACGGCTATTTCAGAACCAGATCAGGGAGCGAAATTCATAGTAACCTTACCTATAAATATGATTATAGAATCTAAAAACCGAAACATCGAATTAAGAAAAATCCCAGTGTTTTAGCACTGGGTAAATCAAGTATTTGTGGAATAGTCTGAACCACACCTTATATTTTCTCTGCTACAAGTTAGACAAGGTTTATAGTTTGTTTAAGTTTTATTCACAGGGTTACGTGTTTGCTAGCCTTCCTCAATTTCCTCTTGAGTAGCCGCAAGATTCTCAACCATGCTTGTGAGGGTTGTTCGTAAAACGTAAAAATATCACCATAAGCAACAGAAGAATTCTGATGATGGAGCCAATGTCGCTCAGGAGTCGTTATAAACAAGAAATTGAAGATGCGTATCATCAACTCAGGAGTTTGCCAATTTAGTAGATAAACATGTCTACATACCACATGCACTTTACCCAACAAAAGCCCTAAAAGAGTACCCATGGAAGATAGATCCCAAAGCCAGAGGACAAATATCAAATAAGGTAAAGCGCCAAGTAATCCATTAAACATTACCAGTGGATTTTTGGTTAATACAGCATAATGAATGAAGCTGTGATTTTCACTATAATGAACTGCTGTATGGAACTTGCCGAAAACATGTTCAGGAACATGATAAAAGAATGTAGAAAAAAATCACCCAATACTAGCAAAACTAAAGCTACTAAAGCCGTAACAAAAACTTCCATTAAACACTCCTCCCAACTTCATATAAATGTATCTGATAGACGTTAAGGTTTATTGATCGGGTGGTTAATTTTGGAGGGTTTATTTAACACTTCAATCAGCTCTGAAATGAACTCCTGCATTTGTCTTCAAAGATACAGAAAAGATAGTTGCTAATAAGGGCTCCTAAATGAACGCATTTTTTTCGCCTAGAGTAGGCCTGTATAGGACGGCACTCCACTACTAATAATAGGAAGAACTCGCCTATAATCAGAGCTAAAGTTTCTTGACAAATAGAAAAAAGAATGCATCTAGCCGCGAGTTTCCAGCAGTGCTCTTCTAGCGATCAAGTAAAACTAGACCGATTTTTGGTTTGTGGACTTGGCAGCTTAGGTCAGCAATGTGTTGTTGCCCTCAAGGAATTT
>DATNPH010000042.1:0-17540 GCA_036703315.1 Coleofasciculaceae cyanobacterium | reverse complement strand
CAAGGGGTTTTCGGTGGATGATGGAGATAAATAAGTAATTCTCTCTTTTTCGGGGCGCACGGTGTCATCGGTGTCAACTTAACGTTAGCTGGGCGGTTAAAACCGCAGCTATACAAACAAAACCCGCCTACGCGGGTTCCAGAAACCTTGATTTGTCGTTAGTCCGCGCAGGCGGACTTGGTTTTTATAGCAGCGAATTCCATTCGCCGGGGCTTAAGTTGACACCAATGGATATTATCGTCCCCCTACGAACTTTATTGAAAACTGATTTAGAATCGGGCAACAACCTTGCCGCAGTTTTTTCCGCTGAGCAAATATTCGACAGCAGCAGGAATGGATTCAATGCCGTTGAACTGTGTAGGGTCAATGGCAACTTTTATTGTATTGCTGTAGAACAGGTCTAAAAGGCGATCGCGTGCCTCAGCCATATATTCTGCATAATGAGGCATGAGAAAACCACGCACTGAGGCAGCTTTCCAAAATAGCTTTTGATAAATTCGGGGTTGGGTTACTTGCTCTAAGCTATTGGCATATTCAGAAATAAAGCCAACTACCACTAAACGCCCCCTTACTGCCAAATTGTCAAGGCAAGTATCGAACACTTGTTTACCTACGCAATCGAAAACCAAGTTAATACCATTGGGGTAGTCTTGCTTGAGGACTTGATTGAGGTCTTCTGTGCGATAGTTGATAACGCGATCGCATCCCAATTCTCTCAGTAATTGCGCCTTTGCCTCCGATCCACAGGTGCCAATCACATGATTGCTTGCTAGCTTCGCCAGTTGCACTGCAATATGTCCCGTTCCACCTGCCGCTGCTGTCACCAAGACAGCTTCGTGGCTTTTCATCTCCCCAACTTGTTCTAATGCAACCAAAGCTGATATTCCCGTAGGCATCAGGGTTAGCACCTCTGGCGTAGCTTCACGCACTTTGACGGCAAGGTTGGCATCAATAACCTGATATTCGCGATAGCCTCCCCCACGCACGGTTGTTGCTACAGCATCCCCAACCTGGAAGTTTCTGAGATCATCTCCGACGGCGACAACCTCTCCCACTGCTTCCACCCCCAGATCAAAGGGGGGTGTGAGGTTGAGATAGGGAGTTTCACCCCGGCAAATCAAGGTATCAAAGCCAGCGTTGATACCAGCAAACTTGTTGCGCATTACGATTTGGTTAGGGGCAGGGTTGGGGATGGGGAGTTCTTCGAGAGCGATCGCTAACTTGAAATCTTTGCTAAATTGTTTTGCAATTAGCTTCCTATACTTTTTTGAATTGGTCATCCTATCTATCTAAATTAATGACTACAGATATTATTCTCATTGGTCCTATGGGAGCAGGTAAAAGCACGCTTGGTAAAAGGCTTGCAGAAAAGCTTAAACTACCGCAGTACTCCATGGATGATTTGAAATGCAATTATTACAAGGAAGTGGGTTATGACGAAGATATAGCAAAACAAATACGAGAGAAAGAAGGATTTTTAGGTATATATCAATACTGGAAACCCTTTGAAATATACGCTCTTGAAAGGCTACTGTCTGATTATAAGAACTGCGTTATTGACCTAGGCGCTGGGCATTCTGTCTATGAAGACAAGGAACTATTCACTCGTGCTCAACAAGCCTTAGCTCCTTACAAGAACGTTGTACTGCTTCTTCCATCCCCTAATTTGAAAGAATCAACTCAAATTCTAAAGGAACATAATTTAGGGAGAACTATTGATGTACTTAACTTTAATGAACATTTTATTAGGCATCATTCAAATTACGATTTAGCCAAATTTACAGTTTATACAAAAGACAAATCACTTGAATCAATTTGTGATGAAATTCTGACTTCTGTAATCCTCTAAAGCCAATTCTTTAAATTAGTTGTTGGCATTATCTAAGAAATCAATCACATTCTTTGATATTTCTTCAGGCATCTGATTCATCATGCAGATGGTACCACCGTGTAGTTCAACAACCTTACCGTGAGGAATAGCTTGGGAGAGAAAATATCGGTCTTTAGCTAGTGCTAAACCTAATCGCTCAAATTCTTCCACATCATCAATTCCCCATAAAATCAAGGTCGGACACTTAATTGAACTAAATCGTTCTGCTGCATCCAGGCAGTAATTGCCTACAGCCCAAACAGCATACAACGGATAACCAAAGCATTTAAAATCGTCTAAAACCCAACGATGATTTAATTCAGCAGAACCAACATATCTGGCACGAGCTAGCCATCTTTCCATCAGGTGAGAACCGTCTTCTTTAATGACGAAACCTTCGTCAAATCGCCTCATTAAATCGGCTCTTCCCGCTTCACCAAAGCCAGCAACGTTGGATAAGATTAGTTTTTCGACGCGATCGGGGTAAGCTACTGCTACTTCTCCTGAAACAAAAGCACCTGTATGATTTCCCAGAATATTTGCTTTTTCAATGCCTAACTCATCGAACAGAGCAATCACCGTTTTAGCATAGTCTGCAACAGAGTACATTCTGGGTGGCTTGTCGGAATCACCAAACCCCATTAAATCCATTGCAATGACTCGGCGCTTTTGAGCAAAGATAGGCATTATCTCTCGAAACTCATCACTACTGCGGGGATTCATATGCAGTAGCAGCAGCGCTTCTTCTCCTTCGCCACCAATTCGGTAATGAATTTGACCATCTTCGGTGTCTAAGAAAGCTCGCTTGATTGGTTTGCTCATTTTTCCTTTAGAAGTCAAGATGTATTAACGCAGCCGTTCTTCTTGAATTAACGTGCGTTGGTAGATTTTATCGTTCTTAAACCAATGCCAAGTGCGCGATCGATAATTATTGCAAGGACTAATCTGAATCATTTCGTATAAGTACGCATTCGGGATGGTCTTGTAACCGAACCACAGGATAATAGTTGAATCATCAACTTCCCAGGCTTTTCCTTCAATGCGTTCAGTATCAAACCAGATCTTATTGTCTCGGTAAGTTCCTGGAAACTGATGCTCCTCCTGTTTACCATCAGCCCACTTATAACGATTGATTTGGTAGTAGGGATAGGGGCTATTGTCTGGAAATTGGCAGGTTAAGTGAGAGTCGTGCTTATCGAGGATTTTTCCTTCTGTATCAATTAGCGTATACGTTCCGACCCAGTCACCTTCGTGTCGGACAAGTACAGGCATTCCCTCTCGGATCGTAGACATGGCAAACCTCATTATAGATATGAGCTTTATTGGGAAGGAAACCACCAAGGGTCGGCGATGGGCTTTGTTTTGATTAAAAACGCTTTTTTTCGCATGAACCGTTTCAGTGCTGCTGGTCCCATGCGTGACCCACCCAAGCCAGAAAACTTGAAAGCATTTTTCTCCCCCTCGTGCATGATGGCAGTCAACGCTGCATCATTGATACTAATGGCACCTGCATCAATTTGGTGTGCAACGGAAAGCGACGAGGCTTCCGAGTCGGCAAAAACAGCAGCACTCAGTCCATAAATAGTATCGTTCGCCAAAGCGATCGCTTCCTCAACTGAGGAAAACGGCATTACTGGCATAATGGGACCGAACGTCTCTTCTGTCATCACCTTCATAGAATGGTTGACCTGGGTAAGAACTGTAGGACGACACCAGAAACCCCCATCTAATTGTTCAACTATGCCACCACAATCAGCGATCGCTCCCTTTTCAACAGCGTCTTGCAGATGGTCGGAAATAATCGCGGCTTGTTTTTCTGCAATGATAGGGCCAATTTGTCCGCTGTCAGCGGTAGGGTAAGCTAGCGGAAGGCGTTGCGCTTTGGCTACAAGTTGTTCGGCAAACTGCTCAAAAATAGATTCAGCCACATAAATTCGCTCGATGGAAAGGCATGACTGCCCAGTATTAACAACTGAACCCCACAAAATCGCTGAAGTTGCCAATTCCAAATCAGCTGATTCCAGAACAATCGCCGCATCTTTACCCCCCAATTCCAAAAAAGCAGGAATAAAGCGTCTAGCGGCTGCCTCTGCCACTTTTCGCCCCATTGCTACACTCCCTGTAAAGCAAATCAGATCAACATAGTCGATGAGTGCAGCACCCGTTTCACCTGCTCCCTCAATAAACGTTAATACATCGCGCAATCTGGGAACAGCCTTGAGTGCTCTCACCAAGGGTGCGATGAACCGAGGAGCGATTTCGCTCGGTTTGACGATGACGGCACAACCTGCCAACAATGCTGGAATGGTATCAATTGTGGAGAGCAACAGTGGAAAATTCCACGGGCTAATCACTCCAACTAAAGGATAAGGAACCGATGTTTGTTGGAGTCGGATAAAGGGGATTGCTGTATCTTTTGCAGAGTCTTGTAGCAAAGGCGCTAACCGACACCAGCGATCGATGCTAGAGAGGAACGAGTCAATCTCAAGTACAGAAATTGACAATCTTCCCGTATCAGCAACTAAAGCCTCTGTCAGTTCATCCCGTTGAGACAGTATGGCTTGCTTCCACTGCTGTAACGCCTCAATTCGCTGCTCTAAACCTCCCTGCTGCCAGTTAATCTGCGCTTGGCGTAAGGGGATACATTGCTCAGCAAGTTGTTCCGATGTCGGCGCTTCAATCCAATAATCAACGTTTCCCGTTCGAGGATTACGAACAGCAATTTTTGTACCCATGTTTTAAATTATCCCCAGCTTGGCTAAACGTTCGATGGTTTCTCGCTGAGTTTGGATAAAGTGTTTTCGGTCTACCTGTTCATTGAGCATTGTATTGGCAGGGTAAAAATCAGACTGGCGGTAGCTTTCTGCATAGAGTTCTAACCGTTGGCGGGAGAGCAAATTGTTTAACCCTGGACGACGGCGGTATCGTCGCAAAGCCGCCAGATCGATCTCTGCAAACGCCGCCATGCTCTCTCCTGAACCCGTCTCGGCTAAAACCAATCCTCGATAGTCAACGACTTTAGAACCGCCATCTGCTGAGGCAACTGGAATAGAGATATTTGCAATGCCTGCTGTATTTGCAGAGACGACATACGTCATGTTTTCAACAGCACGAGCAATTTTTGCGGCTTCTTTAGGCGATCGCTCCTTACCATACACTTCTGATGTCGAATGCAAAAAAATCTCTGCCCCACGCATAGCTAAGCACCGCGCTACCTCAGGATACAAAATTTCTTCGGATGCCAAAGCCGCTAAATTTCCGATCGCTGTTTTAGCAACGGGAAAAACCCCCTCCAACCCATAGCAGTCAAGATACTTATCCCATACATCATGCGGCGTCGGCGCAAACATTGAATTGAGCCGTCGATACCGCAAGACTATCGAGCCAGATGGGTCAAGTACAAAGCACGTCTGGAAGTACAATCCTGGAAAATTTGGATCGAGTTCATAAGCATTCCCAGCTAGAAATATGCCATGCTTTTGGGCAATCTGACCCAGCGATTCATACTCAGCACCCGCCATTTCTAGACAAGCTTTTTCCCCCCAAACCGCCAGTGACTCTCCCATCGGAAAGCCCGTTAGGAAATATTCAGGCAGCACCACCAGCTTACAATCAAAGCCAATAAAGGCGATACTGGCAGCTATTTGTTGCGACAATCGGCTGATAGTCTGCTGCATGAGCGATCGCGCCTCAGTACGATCGCTCGCCTGGTTAACAGCGTGACATGTTACCTGGAGTGCTAAAGCTCTAAATGAGTCTATCGTTTCGGTATGAGCTGTCATGCTTCTTGCCGCTTTTTATCATTTTGCCGCTTGTTATTCCAAGGCTTTCGGCGCTACCCCGTAAGGAGGTTGCAATTAGCCCCCAGTGGCAGAACCGAGAACTTATGCGTTTATTATGAACGCGATCGCTCTCTAACCTTGTTATTTGTGCAAATTTTTATCATTTAGAGGTGTTGGTACTTTCTGCCCTCAATAGTAGGGTTGAATGGAAAAGTTACCCTTGATGAATACTTATTGCCGTGCCCAAGTGTCGAGTAGCGGGACAAGAAAATCGGGAACTATCATAAAAAACAAATCCAGAAAACTCTCAGGTGATTTCTATGACTTCTACTGTCAAGAACGAGTCAGTTCAAGGTTATCAGGCTTCCGAGGCAACTAAGCCGCTGAAGGACAACGCCAACGCAGACACTCAACAGCCCAAATTGGTGGAAATGGAAGCTGAGATAGCGCGGTACAAAGGGTTGCTCCAGACGTTATCTGATGCCGTAGATGCCAAAGTTTCTTACGTTGACAAAAATCAGCGCTATCGATTTGTCAACAAGCAGTACGAACAGTGGTACGAAACTACTGCTGACCAGCTTGTGGGGAAAACAGTCTACGAGCTGATGGGAGAGGAGTACCAACATGTAAAATCTTATGTGGAGTCAGCCTTATCGGGTAATGAAGTCAGGTATGATTGCCCCTTAAATTTCAGCGACGGTCAAGTACGTTATCTCCAAATTACCCATATCCCACATTTCAATGACTCTCAAGAGGTCATCGGTATCTTCGTGGTGTGCGTAGATATCACTGAGCAGAAGCGTCTACACGAAGAGCTTGAGCAGCTTAAAGCCACCAAAGCGTAGTTGATAATAACGATACATGGATTCAGATCAGCAACAAGCAATCCTAGATGAAATGGTACCAGGGCTTATATGAAAAAATTCCCTGCACTTGCCTGGTTGTAAAAACGACTGGGATGATGCTTGATGCGAATCGGTGTGCTCGTGAGTCTCTTGGTTACTCCGCCCAAGAGCTAGTCGGAAACTCAATTTTTAGTATCTTCTCCCCTGGTGACCAACAAAGGCTGCAAAAAGCTTTGACCCTTGATGAACAAAGCTTAGGTGCAGAGGTTGCCAGGGAGTTTCGGCTGATCACCAAGGAGGGAAAAACGAGGTGGGTAAAATTAACCCTCGATGTCTTACAGCCAGTCGGCAACACTCCAGTTCTACTACTCATCTGTGAAGAGTTCACACAAAGCCAAAGACTGGAAGAGTCATTCCAAGAAGCTCAATCCCAAGTGCAACTGTTAATGGACGCGTTCCCTGGGAAAGTCTCCTATGTAGATGCGCAAAGGCGTTACCAACTGCTCAGTAAACGGTATGAGGAATGGTCGCTGATTTCTTCGGAAGAAGTGATAGGAAAAGCCATTAGTGAGTTCATGTCGCCACAACAGTATCAGGAGATCGAAAAGTATGTAGAATTAGCCCTATCTGGGCAAAGCGTGAGCTATGAGTTTGACACAGTCTTTAATGATGGGACCCGACGTTATCTATTAGCTGACCACGTTCCTCATATCAGTAGCTCAGGAAAGGTCTTGGGGTTCTTTGTCTTCTGTCAGGAGTTCACTGAGCGCAAGCAAGCTGAAGAAGCATTGCGGCAGTTCAATGAAGAACTCGATAATCGAGTAAGACAACGTACCGCTGAGCTGGAGTTGGCTCTACTTGAGCGCCAACAGGCACTGGAGGCTCTGCGGCAGAGTGAATCTCGCTACCGTGCGATCGTCGAAGACCAAACCGAACTCGTCTGTCGAATCAAGCCAGATGGCACGCTTACTTTTGTCAACGATGCCTACTGCCGCTACTTGGGTAAGACACCCGCTGAGCTAATCGGGCAAAAGTTTCTCCCACTGTTGCCCTCAGAGGATGAGGCGAAGGTCACTAGAAACTTTCGTTCTCTGAATGTTGAGCATCCCATCAACACTTACTCCTACCAAATTGTCCTTCCTTCGGGAGAAATACGTTGGCAGCAGTGGACTGAGCGGGGGCTATTCGATGAACAGGGAAACTTGATCGAGTGTCAGGCGGTGGGACGCGACATTACCCAACTTAAACAGGCCGAAGCAGAAATACGCAACGCATTGGAAAAGGAAAAGGAACTTAGTGAACTCCGCTCTCAATTTGTCTCCTTAGTCTCCCACGAGTTTCGTACTCCCCTGACCACGATTGTGTCGTCTAACCAATTACTAGAGCGCTATGGCGAGAGGTTATCGGACGAGAAAAAACGCAATCACCACAAGCGCATTCACAGGGCGCTCGAACGGATGACCCAGCTATTGGATGAGGTGCTGCTCATCGGTCAGGCTGAGGCGGGGAAACTCAAGTTTGAGCCAAAACCAATTGATGCGGTGGCTTTCTGCCAGGATCTCGTCGAGACGCTTGCTTTGAGTTTGGAGAAGCACACAATCACTTTCTTGGGTCAGGATGAAAGTTGCAACACCCCAATGGATGAGAAACTGTTGGGGCATATTCTCACGAATCTGCTCTCCAATGCGATTAAGTACTCTCCAGATGGGGGTGAGATTCAATTTGAGTTGGTTTG
The DNA here is from genome assembly GCA_036703315.1 of Coleofasciculaceae cyanobacterium. Classification (GTDB taxonomy): domain Bacteria; phylum Cyanobacteriota; class Cyanobacteriia; order Cyanobacteriales; family Coleofasciculaceae; genus DATNPH01. The sequence continues at coordinate 9,308 of DATNPH010000042.1, read as the reverse complement.
TACTAAGGCTAAGGCAGTGTTTCGGATAACTGACAGTGGTATCGGCATTCCTGCTTCTGACCTAGAGCGACTGTTTGAGTCCTTTGAGCGTGCCAGCAATGTAGGTATGATTCAGGGAACGGGGCTAGGGCTGGCGATCGCCAAAAAGTCAGTGGACTTGCACGGAGGGACAATCGCTGTAGAAAGTAAGGTGGGGGTGGGTACAACCTTCACTGTGACGCTGCCGTTGACTACGGATTAGTCCTGATCTCCCTGGTGGTGGCGATCGCCATCTTGAAGAAGGTAGAGGGCAGAAGAAGGAAGGCAGAAGGCGGGAGTAGCCGCACTGAAATGCATGCGCGAATCTAAAATTCCAGGAGCGTACATGGTCGTACAACTTCAACTTAGACAATTGGACGTTCCGCCTGGGCACAGGGTTTTACTCCACGAGGTAAGCTGGCAGGAATTTGAAGCAATCCTGGAGGAGTTGGGAGAACATCGGGGAATTCGTTTGGCATACTGCAAAGGGACGTTAGAAATTGTGGCTCCCCTGCCAGAACATGAAAAAGCCAAAGTCGTCATTGGAGATTTGTTGAAAGCCTTGCTTGATGAGTTGGATAGGAATTGGGAGTCTTTAGGTTCAACGACTTTTAAGCGAGACGAGATGGAAGCAGGAATTGAGCCAGATGATTGCTTCTATATCCAGAACCATGCTCTGATGATTGGTAAAAATAGGCTAGACATGACTGTTGACCCTCCCCCAGATCTAGCAATTGAGGTGGATGTAACCTCTAAGACCCGAATTAGTGCTTACGAGGCGTTGCAAGTTCCTGAAATCTGGCGGTACCAGAATCGCAAGTTGCAAATCCATGTGCTGCGAGAGGGAAAGTATGCTGAGTCTCAGACCAGTCCAACGTTTCCCGATTTGGCTGTGATTGAGGGAATGTCTCAGTTTTTGGAGATGAGCCGGACAGCAGGGACAAGTCCAGCCTTGAGAGCGTTTCGTAAGTGGGTTAGAGAACAAAACAGCCGTCTTGATCGCCAACGTTCAGAACCTAGTTAGAACTTATCCCCTTAGAACTCAAAACTCAAAATTTTTCTGTGACCCAAGTAGCTGTATTCTCAGAAATATCACCTTCTTCTTGATTTATGTCTTCTGGACAAAAACTGCGACAGTTGCTTGAACGTCCTGAAATTCTTGTTATTCCTGGGGTTTATGACTGTCTGGGTGCCAAACTGGTTGAACAGCTAGGCTTTGAAGTCTTGGCAACCAGTGGTTTTGGCATTGCCGCTTCTACAGTCGGTGTACCAGATTATGGGTTTCTTACCGCTACCGAAATGCTCTACAGTGTAGGGCGAATTGCTCAGTCTGTTAGTATTCCCCTAATTGCTGATATGGACACTGGCTATGGCAATGCCCTAAACGTCATCCGGACTGTCAAGGACGCTGTGCAGCTGGGGATTGCCGGAGTGATTCTGGAAGACCAAGAGTGGCCTAAGAAGTGTGGTCACTTTGAGGGCAAGCGAGTTATTCCAATGGCAGAACATGTCGGGAAAATTCGTGCGGCAGGATCAGCGCGTGGTGAAAGCGGCTTAGTGATTATTGCTCGTACTGATGCCCGTGCGCCACTGGGTTTAGAGGAAGCGATCGCGCGGGGTCGAGCTTACGTCGAGGCAGGGGCAGATCTGCTATTTGTCGAAGCGCCTCAGTCTGTTGAGGAACTCAAGGCGATCGCTACTGCCTTCCCAGATGTGCCACTAGTCGCTAATATCGTTGAAGGGGGCAAAACCCCACAACTTTCTGGTGCTGAGTTACAACAGATAGGTTTTAAGATTGTATTTTTTCCAGTCTCTACCCTGTTGGCGGTGACACAGGTCATGACGGATTGCTTGCGTTACTTAAAAGAACAGGGAACCACGGTTGAGTTTAAGGACTTGGTTAGCTTCCAAGAATTTCAACAACTCATCGGCGCTCCTCAATATCGCCAACTAGAGCAGCAGTTCGCTGTGCCGAGAGACACCCTAATTTAGAAAGGAGTCTGTAGATGGTTGCTTCAGTTCAGGAGTTTGATGCCAAGTCCTTTGTTAAGGTACGCGCCTCCCTAGATCCCAACGAACAAGCGTTTCTAATGTGGACAGGTTCAATCTTCGCTTTTGTCCCAGAGGGCAAGAGAAAGCGCCTGTTTAAGATGGTGGGAATGAGTGTGAGTCGCTGCATTTCAAGTGAAGACGGAGTTTGGGACTTTACCTCAAGGGAACTGACCTACTACCTCGACCCCAACAACGGGAAGATTCTGCGAAGATGGGAGAATCCGTGGACAGGGGAAATTCTTCCGGTCATGCATGTTGCCAACAATCCCGTGCAAGCTTACTTTAAGGGGAAGTTTCCAGCGCAAGTGGATGGCGACATCGTAACGTTCGTGTTTGACTTGTTTCCCACCTACCCAAATCCCCTTGCTAAAGATAAAAGATTTCTAGATTACAGTCCGAATGGAACCTATCAGGCAGCAGAATTGTTTAAGCTCACGGTTCCCCTGGTAGACCTACTGAATCCTGACATCAAATCAGTTACGGAGATGCATCTTAGCTGGGACAGGATTGGTCCTTGGCTTCCTTGGATGAAGATGGGCAATCGCCCCGGTCATCTTATCTACAGTGCTTACGGTAGCAAAGTGCGCGGCTTTACCGATTTGCCTCAATTGCTTCAAGATGAAATCAATACTCGGATTCCTGTGTATAAGAATGCGCCAAAGACCTCACTAGACAAAGAAGACATGACATCTTGGACATATTTCAAACAGAACTTTGAAGCTTATCTGTCTGGAGAGACTTTCCCGATTCCAGAACCAGATGAGAATTGATAAGTACTCCGGATCAAGTGCCAGGTGTGAATTAAAGGCTTAAGTTGCTGGTTGAGGCGATCGTTTTTGACGTATGAAAAGATTTCTTCTCGCAAGGAATACCCGCCTAGCGATAACAAGCTTGATTAGTGTCTGTGTTATCCTCCTGTGCTGGCTGATTTCGCCAGTACTTCCAATACTAGGACAACCGCCGTCTCAGGTTTTTGACGAAGTTTGGAAGACTGTAAATGATAACTTTTACGATCAAAACTTTAATGGCGTAGATTGGAAAGCTCTGCGGTCTAAGTATGAGCCTCAAGTAAAGCAAGCTCAGTCAAGCGAAGCGGTTGCTCTGCTTGTCAATCAGATGCTCTCTGAGTTGAAGACCTCTCACACTCACTTCTACATTCCAAATGAGCCAGCCTACTACCAGATTTTGGGAATCTTTCAGCCAAGGATTCCTGATTTACAAAAGCAGCTCAAGAAGTTTTTCCCTAATGACAAGATTGAATATAGTGGCATTGGCATCTTTACTAAAGACATCAATGGCAAAACTTTTATTAGTGCCATTCTCGACGGAAGTCCGGCGGCTGAAGCAGGACTGAAGGCGGGAGATCAATTACTGAGTGTCGAAGGTCGCCCGTTCCAGGCGATTCAGTCTTTTGCAGGGAAAGCGGGTCAAAAAGTCACACTATTGATTCAGCGATCGCGCAGCGTCTCGGCAGGAGAATCACCTAATTCCGACAGCCAGCAAAAAATCATTGTTACGCCGAAGCTGCTGGATGCAACCACCATGTTTTTGGATGCTCAAAAAGCGAGTACCCAGGTAATTGAGCGGGGGGGCAAGAAAATTGGCTATGTCCACATCTGGTCTTATGCGGGTGACCAATACCACCAGCAGCTAGAGGAAGACTTGCTTTATGGTCGCCTCAAAGATGCAGACTCGTTAGTGGTGGATCTGAGAGAAGGATGGGGTGGTACACCTGCTAGCGTCCTCAACATCTACACAGGTCGGGGCCCGAGCATAACAAATATTCAACGCAATGGCAGGCAATATACGTCTGAGTCTCATTGGAAAAAGCCAGTGGTCATGCTGGTGAATGAGGGAAGTCGGAGTGCTAAGGAAGTTCTAGCGTATGCCTTTGAGCAATACAAGATCGGACCCGTCGTTGGCTCTAAAACGGCTGGAGCTGTAGTGGCTGGTCGTCCTTTTCTGATGTCGGATGGCAGCATACTTTACGTAGCGGTTGCCGATGTCTATGTTGACGGTAACCAACGGCTGGAAGGAAAAGGTGTTACGCCGGATGTCGTTGTTCCACGTCCCTTGGAATATGCTCAGGGAGAAGATCCACAAAAAGAGCGATCGATCGAGGTAGCGCTAGAAACGGTAAAGCAGAGCCGATAGTTGAGAAGTCATATCAAATACCGTTGGAATGCACACAATGTAGAGACGTGCCTGTGACGGAAGGCGATAAGGACTATGCCGGGGTTCACGAAGCGCAGTTGCCAGCGATTTTTTCCACCAACCCGACAGATTTTTCCAAAGTTAGATCGTTAGACATACCAACCTGGAAACACGCTTTGGGGCGGTTGAGTGGTGCGGCTGGGGTTCGATTACCAGAGGATGCGATCGCGCACGTTGCTGAGAAACTGCACACCACTTCCCCAAGGCATTGCCAGAAGTGTTGAAACATGATGGGAGTAAGGGGGGTCAAGCATTTTCTGGGATGCTGTTGTTGCTGCTGGGCAATATTACGGAGACTCTGAGATTGATTCAAGGGGGACTCTAGCAAATATAGCTGTCGCCATAAATGTTAGGACAAAGGAAGATACTGAAACCAAGACCCGTCAATCTTTTTCCTTCTGCCTTCTGCCTTCTGCCCTCTGCCTTTTGCTATACCTTAATCTCTAAGATGACTTTGTTCTCAATAATGAAATCGGGGATGTAGAAGCCGAACAATCTGTCACCTTCATAAACAGGAAGCTTTCTCTGTGGCTCGAAACTGATACCTTGCTGCGTAAATTCTTGTTCGAGTGATCGCTGACTGAAATATCTTTATGATGCTTCGCTGCTATATGTGTAGATAAACCCTGATATTCTTGTCCGAATGGGTTGAGTGCGATCGCATCACGCAACAAAGCATTTCATTCGTTTTACCCCAACAGGCTAGTAACGGGCTGCAATGAATTTGCTTTAACAAACAGCGTACTTTGGGGAGCAAAGGGGAACCATTCTTGGTTAGATAAAGGTTCAGAGGCAACGATAATACGAGTCGGATGGTTTACATCATCGGTAGACCAGTAAAGAGTAGAAGCTTCTGTACCATAGGCGTAGCGACTAGCACACAGCGCCTGACCATCACTCACAATCACATTGGCACTAAAGCTAGTGTCGTACTTGCTTGCCATGTCAGTCAGAGTTATCAGCGTAGTCCGCAAGGCATCCAAAAGGGTACAGTTGGGAGAAAACTGCCACTGTTCTGATAGTAAGGCGAAGATATGCTCCGAGTCAGTTATTCCCTTAATTTGGCGGTAGGCTGCATCTGAGAGACTAGAGCGTATCGGTCTGTACAAGGTTTCCTGAAAATTAGCGATCGCACCATTATGCACAAACAACAGCTTGTCACTGCGGAATGGCTGACAGTTGCTAATGTCTAGCGTTGAACCAGCCTCAGCTAATCGAACATAGCCTACAGCAGAATCAGACTTTACGTAATGGCTCAACTCTTCCAGGTTTGAGTCATTCCAAATAGGAATAGTGTTCCGGTAGATGAACGCTTTTCCATCGTCATCGTACCAGCCGATGCCTACCCCGTCTGCACAGACCACCCCTGATTTCAATTCTTTAGGGTTGTAACTTTGGTGATAAAGTGAGTGCTCTGGCTTATAAAGCAACTCATCTAACTGGATGCTAGAGCCAAGGTAGCCAACTAATCGACACATGAGAATGAGAACGATAATTTGTAAAACCTTCCCCACCCTAACGCAAGCCAACATACTCAAAAGTCAAAACTCAAAAAGGGGAAGACAGAAGTTACCAATTTCTAGACATTTCAGCCCTTAGGCTGAGTAGTGAACTCATGCTCTAGGGGATGCGACTCGAAAAATATCCTTCTTTAGACATACCTCTAATGATAGGTAGTAATACTTATGTATGACAGTCACATTTGGTATATGGACATACCGAAAACTTAAGGTACATTGGTCGTGGTTTCACCCTGGTCTAATCTATTACCCATAGAAGAATACACAGCAGCTAGAGTCATCATCTGTACTTATCAGGACAGATGGATTCCCATTACGTTCTCCACTTTGATGGAAGCTATAAACGTATACCAGAAGGCGTTGCTTTACGGTGAGGAAATTTTTGTGTTTCCTCCTGAATTAACTCCCTGGAGTTCTAGAGGTCTAGATTGCTTTGGCTAAATAATTTTTAGTTGCTGCTTACCCTGGTTTCGTTACTGCCAGGGTTTTCTTTTTTCCTTAACGTGTTGTACCACTCCGACGGAGGGCGATCGCTTAACCACTACCTTGTTCTGTGTTAGCCGCTTCACCAACGAACTAAGTACAACTCAAACAACTCTCCAGATTTCCGCTTAACTACCTTAGCCCCCGTGGCTTTAATTGTTTTTTCCCACTCAGCAATGGGCTCTAAAAATACCTCAGCGCCCAGATAAGTTTCCAAAACTGCCCAATCTTCCGCTAGGGGTTTCTCTGGGTTAAGTACATCAAAAACAAACTGACCCCCTGGCTTAATCACCCGCTTGACCTCAGTCATCACCGTAGACCAATAATCAAGTGGATAATAGCAACTCCATCCGGTTGCGATCGCCAAATCAAACTCCCCAGACTCATAATTCAACTGTTGCGCTGACCCCAAAGATACACCCTTGAACAGCTTGGCATTCAGCTGGGAACCACGAGTATTGAGCGCCTCCCGTGCCACTGTACTGAAGTCCTGACCATAAAAAAATGCCTCCCAATCCCTCCACGGATAAACCAAAAAGCTAACCCCACAGCCAATATCCAAACAACGCTGATTCTTTTGGGGTCGAGCAATTTCCCAAAAATTCGAGGCAACTTTATCGGCAAGCGTTCCCCCAACCCACTCCTGAAAAATTGGCATCGCCTCCACTTCTTCCGGCAGTTCAAAGGCTTCACCCTGAAACTGACGATTAAACCGATGCGCTACCTGTGCCTCTGTGGGCGTCAACTGGTAGTTTGAGGAAGAGTCACCAGCAGCTTGGGGGCGGTGTGAGGCTTTGCTAGCACTCTGAAACGGCTCATCGCGTTTTTTAGACATCAGGAAGATACTGCTCCAAAAAGTGCCAGATTCAACTTCTAGCCTATACGCTTAGCTTCTCCTCTGGTGTCCTTGGCACAAACCAGCCGCACGTTTTAATAATCCCTTTATTGTTTAACAAGAGGACGAGGTCTAAGGATTTTCTTGAGCGGATTCCGTATCAATCAGTGAAAATAAGGGGTGTTGTTAGCGTAGCGGCAAGCGCTAGTGGAATAGACACCTACCGAAACTCAATGGATATTATCCAAATTCTCAAAGAGGATTATCAAAGGTTCCCAACTGACCAAACCTACAGCATCTATGCCAAAGATGTTTTTTTCAAAGACCCCTTAAACCAGTTTCGTGGCATTGATCGCTACAAGCAGACGATCGATTTTATCCGCAACTGGTTTAATAATCCCAAGATGGAGCTGCACGATATTCATCAATCAGAAAACACTATTAAAACGCGCTGGACCCTTAGCTGGACTACCCCAGTCCCGTGGCGTCCTCGAATTGCCATCTCTGGCTGGAGTGAGTTAAAACTTAATGCCGATGGTCTAATTGTTTCTCATATTGATTACTGGGACTGCTCGCGACTGGATGTCCTCAAGCAGCATTTCTTCTCCTTAAAAAAAGATTAAAGACATAATAAATAATGTAACTACTTATTAGGCAGACGCAACAACTGTGTCTCACAACACCCATGCGCGTAATTTTGATGACTGGCAAAGGTGGCGTCGGGAAGACCTCCGTTGCCGCCGCTACAGGTCTCCGTTGTGCTGAACTAGGCTACCGGACACTCGTCCTTAGTACCGACCCAGCTCACTCCCTGGCAGATAGTTTTGACATTGAATTGAGTCACGACCCCCGCTTAGTTCGTCCAAACTTGTGGGGAGCAGAACTAGATGCTCTCATGGAATTGGAGGGGAACTGGGGTGCTGTTAAGCGCTATATCACCCAGGTTCTGCAAGCACGAGGCTTAGATGGCGTTCAAGCAGAAGAATTAGCGATTCTTCCCGGCATGGATGAAATTTTCGGTCTCGTGCGCATGAAGCGTCACTATGACGAGAATGAGTACGATGTCCTGATTATTGACTCTGCCCCTACAGGTACGGCTTTGCGGCTACTGAGCTTACCAGAAGTTAGTGGTTGGTATATGCGCCGCTTCTACAAACCACTGCAAAAAATATCAGTAGCACTCAGACCACTAGTAGAACCTTTCTTCAAACCCATTGCAGGTTTTTCGCTGCCAGATAAAGAGGTTATGGATGCTCCCTATGAATTCTACGAACAAATTGAAGCTTTGGAAAAAATTTTAACCGACAATACTAAAACCTCAGTGCGTTTAGTCACCAATCCAGAAAAAATGGTGATTAAAGAATCTCTCCGCGCTCATGCGTATTTGAGTTTGTACAACGTTTCAACAGATTTGATCGTAGCAAATCGGATTATTCCTGACCAAGTAACCGATCCTTTTTTCCAAAGATGGAAGGAAAGTCAGCAGCAGTACCGTCAGGAAATCCATGAAAACTTCCTGCCTTTGCCTGTGAAAGAAGTTCCCCTTTATTCTGAAGAAATGTGCGGCTTAGCAGCTTTAGAACGATTGAAGGAAACACTATACAAAGATGAAGACCCAACCCAAGTTTACTACAAAGAAACTACTCTCAGAGTAGTGCAAGACAAAAATCAGTACAGCTTAGAACTTTACTTGCCTGGTATTCCTAAAGACCAAATTCAACTGAGTAAAACTGGCGATGAATTAAATATCACGATTGGCAATCATCGTCGTAATTTAGTATTACCGCAAGCTTTGGCAGCTTTACAACCATCTGGGGCAAAAATGGAAGAAGATTATCTCAAGATTCGTTTTGCTGAAGCTGCCAAGGTATAGCAAGGTGGGCAATGCCCACCCTACTAAACCTTAATTCCTAATTTGGACGGGCATAATTAGGTAAGTCATTTTTAAACCACCCAGTGGTGTAAAAACTACTGGGCTTAATGCTGTATTCAGATGCATTTGAATTTCGGAAGTCCCAAGTGCTTTGATTCCATCCATCAAATACTTAATATTAAAGGCAACATCTAGACTTTCTCCCGAAACTTGTGCTGTCAGTAATTCCCTGCCATTGCCAACGTCTTGAGCATTAACCGTTAGAGCTAGTGCTTGGCGATCGCTGTCAATACTGAACTTAACGATACTATTT
>DATNPH010000005.1:0-27686 GCA_036703315.1 Coleofasciculaceae cyanobacterium | reverse complement strand
CCAAAACAGCAATAAAGGTAAGTTTGATTTTTGGTAGGTGTATCATCGATTTAATCCACAATGGAACAATGAATATTTATTCACAACAGTGGTAGTTGCAGTGTATATAAAATCTATTGCATCTACTCTTACTCTGAAGATTAATTGACTACTTCAAAAACTTTTCAATCTTTATCAAATTTTTATAAATTTAAGTAGTGTAAATAAGCCTTTTTGTAAATAAAAATAAGTGTTGCCTCCATTTATGACTTAGTAAAAAAACTCTAGAATTTATGCAATATTACAAAAATTAATATTAAGTTTGAGCTGATACCAATTGGTCTTAAAAATGATACAAATAGTCAAGGTAGTAGCTTGTAGCCTCATTCCTACCACCTAACACGTAAAACCGAATCACCGATAATTGTCAAACATTTAACTAAATGGTATGACGGGGTGACAGTCTTTACTGGTATCGAACAATTGCATTCGATATGAAAAACTTCCTGCAATAGGCGATCGCTCTTCAAAGACAAAACCCAGCAGCAGCATAGAGGTGCTGGGTCTTTTTGTAGCCGTGCTAGGGTAGCCTAGCCAAATGGTATTAGGAGTGCCTATTGACGCTGTCGGGTTTGAAATGGATGTAGGAAAGCACACTTCCTGTCAACAGTATTGCCAATGCGGCTGGGACAAGCGGTAGCCAACCACCTTGTAGTAAGAAAAGCCAGCAGAGTCCATACAAAAGTGTGACACAGATGCTAAGCGCCAGAACCAGGAGTAGTAGTAATTGCGCTTGAGGTAGACTTTGCGATCGCAGTTGGTAAATGAGTATTCCACTCGTCAGCGACCAACCCCATACCCACAGAGCATCGCCCCATTGAGGCAACCACCAAATCAGAGGGCGTTCATCCAGAACCGCACTAAGCATCTGACTTACTGTATGTGCATGAACTTCCAGCCCTAGCATTCTGCCGTAAGGGGTGTTGTGATAGTCTTTACCACTTACAGCAGTAACACCAAGGAGGACGATCCGATCTTTGACCCACTCAGGTTTAAACTGTCCGCTTAAGACCTCCTTAATCGTGAGAGATCGGGCAATGGGTGAGGAGACACGGTAATTGATCAAAACCTGGTTTCCCCGTGCATCCAGATTTTGATACCCTCCGCTATGAGGCTCCAAACGTGTAAATACGACGCTATCAAACTGCCAGTTTTTCTGCGGCGTTTTTACTGAGATGCCTCGTGGTTTCAGGTATTGGTAAGCGAGTCGTAGGCTGAAGGAATAGTTGGTCTCGCAAGGTAAAAGAGGAGATATCCGGTTTGGGGTACGGGATTGAAGATGGCGACGAATGGTATCGTTCGGCTGGTCATTTTCTAAATCAATAAAACCTACTTGTTCGGCTGGGCTTTTGGGTGGAGGAGCAATGGAGTCCTTTTTGCTGTTGCCGAGGCTGCATACGGTGATGAGACGTTGATTCTGCTGTAGCTGGGCAACCAGTGCTTCATGTCCTGGAAGCACTGGCTGATCACGAACAATATCGAGACCGATCGCTACAGGTTTATGCTGGTCTAGTTTTTCAATGAGCTTAGCAAGGATGGCATCGGGTAGCGGATAGTTGTATTCACGCAGATCTTCTTCATCAGCTCCAACCATCAGGAGGCGATCGTCTGGTAGTTCAGAAGGGCGTTGGCGGAGTAGCTGGTCATAGCTTTCTAACTCCCATCTTTGTAGTAGTCCCAGCGATCGCACTCCCATCAACAAGCTGGTTACAACAAAACTCGTTATGAAGACTGTTTGCAGGTGATGCCACGGCAAAGCTGGGCGAGCAGGGGGTTCAGGCAACTTAGGCCAAGTCAGCGGCACGGCTGCCGGATTCTGGCAAATCACTGGCAACCAACTGGCACAGGGAAAGTCATCCTCTAGACCTTGCAGCTTTTCCCGTGCTTCCCGCACCGCTGGATACAGAGCTTTACCACTGGCAAACGCCTCAAGGAAATACTTCAAAAATGCTTGTGCTACCTTATCTGGCACTGGCTCCCGCATGACAATCAGCTGTGGAATGTGCAGCCGTCCTAGCTCAAGTGCTAATCCCAATCCATCACAAGAGTTGAAAATAGCCAACTGCAAGCCACCTTCAACCGCTTTTTTCAGTGCATACCTGAGTTCCTCAAGCGTTAAGCTATCAGTCTGGTTGAGATAAATCCGTCCCTTCTCACCTTCAGTCTGACTATGACCCGCAAAAAATAGAATATCCCAGCGTTGCTCCCAAAGCTGGTCGTTTAACTCCTGGCGTTGTGGCTCTACTAGAAAGGTTGTTGCTGCGCTAGGTAAATTCTGCAATTGTTGTTGGTCTTCCCCAACCTGAATACCTTTACTATTGCCGAGAATCGCCAGGATTTTGGCTTTGTCTCGATGGGAGGGAGTCTCAAGGTTTGGTGGTTCGTACTCCAGGGTACTGAGTCCAATTTCAGCTTGGCTGTAGCGCTCCATTAAATCCCACTGGTGCCAGGGGAGTTGCCATAGCTGATGGTTTTCAGCACAAATAATTACGCGCACCTCATCGAATGTGCTTACTTTTTCCAGCCACTTTTCCCGAATTGAGGAAAATGACTCTGTTCTAAGCCAGGTATTTAAGCGATCGCGCAACTCATTGGCTAGGGCACAGCATTCCTCCTTTCCCTTTCTGAGGGAACCATCAATGCTGGCTGCTTTGAGTTTAATGATGCGGGTAGCCTTCCCCAAACTACGATAGCTTGACTGCCACCTGCTATAGTGTGCAGCAAGTTCAGTTGCAGGGGGCAACTTGCCAGTAATCACTGTTTCAGGGCGCTCACCTTCTAACCCAATCTCTAGCGTCGTCCGAAAGCCCTGCTTGAAATCACCATCCAGTTTGAGAACAACTAACTTCCCCATCGCCAACTCTCAGCAAATGCTGCTCCTGTTCAGATGACAAAGTTCTCTGTCACGCTGATATCACCTAAAGCCAATTTCACGCTAAAACGGTCTCCTGGCTCCCCAGTCAACTCGAATTGAATAGTCTTATTGTCGCTTCTTGTATGGGCGTTAATAACTGCTTCTCCATCCTCATCCAGCAGTATCAACTGTAGATTTAAGGGCAAATAGGTTTGATCGGCTGGGGGCTGCACCTCCACCTTGATATCGATTTCCTGCTCAGATTCTTCGGTGAGAGTGACAATTATAACTGCCGATTGACCTAAGGTTCCCAACTCAATCAGTTTGCAACGCCTAACGTCAGTTGGCGCAGCGCTTCTAAAGCTAGATGCAAGCTCATTAGATTCTGTAACATCAGCTGGCGCAGCGCTTCTAAAGCTAAACGCAAGCTCATTAGATTCTGTGCCGAAAAGGGCTTCCACAGCTTGCCAACTGGCTTCAAACATATCTTCAAACCATTGGCTTAGGTTTATCGCAGGTTTGATTTTATTCAGGTACCCTGGCAACTCTTGGAGCGATCGCAATTGGCTAAGGGGAAACTCTGCCCTTGTCACCTTGTTAACGAATCCCAGCACAGTTGCTTCCCTCAATGATTCATTCAGCTGCACTGCAACATAGCCAATCCGTTCTTCCCAGACCTCTGCTGGAATATAGACAACTTCTGCATCTGGCAACACGGGTCTACATTCCAATTTGCCGTGATTTTTCACCACTAAATCAGCAACATCCATTAGCATCTGCATCGCCGGATTCCAACTATCGCTCTTCTCCAAGTCCGTCTCAAATTCCCGGCATTGTAAGTAAACATTGACTGCATATACTGCCAGGGTATTGAGATAAACCTGCTTAGCTTTGTGAGGATTGGATTGGTAACGTCGAAATTGTTCTGCTCGCGAATGAGCCTCTAAAGCTAGCCCAACTGTAAAAGTAAATGGTTCGATCTGGGAGTTGATGATTGATTGGTTTCCGCTCATTATATTCACCTCTTAGCGTTACAATAACTCTGAAATTGTGGCAATTATTGCCTGAATTGAGAGCGGAATTTTTCGCAGCAACGCTGAAAGAAGCGGCTTAGGGTTGGTATGGGAATTCCGAATTGTGCTGAAATCTCTTCCCAGGTTTTCCCAGAAAATCTTGCTAAGGCTATAGCTTTAAAATTAGCATCGGGTCGATTTCTGATATGCGCCTGCCTAAAAAGATTTTCAGCATCTTCTTCTATCCCTTCGCGAACCTTTTCAAACAACGAAGGCGGTTGTTCCGGCTGTACTATCCTCTCCAAATCAGTGAGTGAAGGTAACTCCTTTATCTTTTGATCGCTGAATTCATGACAAGACTCTATAACGACCCTATCAAGTCGAAAGTTGACCCATGTCATAAATTTTTTTTCTTTGCCTCGTTCAGGGTCATACTTATCAATTTTTCGGCAGACATAAGTCAAGGTCTTATTCACGGCTTCCTCATAAAGCAGGTTATAAAACTGAGGAGAGAATCTAGCTTGATGTGGACGACTAAGCTTGCCCGATAGCCGAATTGCCTCAACCAGTTCCCCTAAAGCATGCTGTCGTAACTCACTATGGGGTGGATGCCCTTGGGCTTCCAATGCCAGATTTTTGAGTTGCACATCATCCAAGATTGTTCTAAAAGCATGATTTCGTAAGGTATTAACCCATGTTCTTACAGGGATACGTGTTGGGTTGTAATTGCCCAGTTCCTCACCGAGATTATTTAAAAGCTGCTGTTGTACTTTCTCGTAAATCTCCTTATAAACACCAAATAGAGGTTGACCAATGGGCGGACGACCAATTTTTCGCGATCGCAGTATTTTATTGACTAGCTCAGTTAAAGCCAGTTGCCGCCCCTCAGTTTCAGGAGGGTGTCGTTGTGCCTCTGTTACTAGCTGTTCGAGTTGCTCATCCATAGTCATGAAAGTACCACTGGGAGTCCAACTCGTTAATAGAGCGTTCACTATTTGTTGACAGTGTCTCTGGATAATCACACAAAGCACTTATCTAATGCTCTAGTTGTATCTCGTGAACAAAGGTGGGTCGCGTCCGATCAGGAACCTCTGATTGTTACTCTGCCTGGATAGTCAGTAATTATTTCTTCTGTTACAAAAATTAATATTTAGGAGTTTGTATAAAACTTTTGGAGTCGGCTCCACCGTAGAGGAGTAAAGGTATAGGCAGTCCCTAAGCTTTGCACACAACATATATAACAGAGCACGATAGCTTCTTTCCCCTACTCGCACTTCCAGGAAAAGAAGATTGGATTCTTTAGCCGTTCCGAACGTTGGTGGAATTTCCGCCCTGCTTGAGAGTGCCTCTATCCGCCTACTCGCTACCTTGTGAGAGTCACTTGTTCGGTTATCCAACCTTAATTATTCTATAATTTCTGTATCAAATGACACGGTTTGCTAGTCATTTCGATTCTGTGTGTGTTATTTTTGGAATATGAGACGATACCTTAATGAAAGAGCAAGGGATGTTTACCGTGAACAAAACTCGTAATAGTAAAGTACAAAATGCTGCCGCTGCCCATCGCGATAGTCTTAAAAAGAATTTGCAGCATCGCTTAGAAGTAGCTAGAGCTAAGGGCGACGAAAGCCTGATTCGTCAGCTAGAAGCAGAAGCCAGCTACTTGGACTTGGACTAAATTTTGTTAGCAAGCCAATCCTGACATTCAAAACTCTACAAATTGTAAAAGGTCAGGAAAACTTAACAGGGATGTCACCAACACTTGGTGACATCCCTGTTTTTGTTGGCTATTTCAGTGAAAAGTCTCTTAGCGCCAAGCTGCCGTTGTTGAGGTGGTTATACTAGTGGTTGCCACAGCAGTAATCAGGCTGACAACTGTAGATTCGCGAAAAAAATGTCTATACAAGAGCGGTTTTTTCATGCCTTCGAGGGTCTGCGACACCACAGCGGCTGGATAGTTTGGAATCTGTTTCTTGCTTTTATTCCATTGGCTTTGAGCTATTGGCTATTCCGCAAATCTCGGTCACGCTCTGCTTGGTGGTGGGTTGGGTTTCTGGTTTTCATCGCCTTTTTGCCCAATGCACCTTATCTTCTAACAGACATTATTCACCTAATTCAAGCCATTCGCGACGACTACGATGCGTGGGTAATTACTCTAGTGATTCTCCCTCCCCATTTACTCGCGATCGCGGCTGGTTTTGAAGCGTATGTCATATCTTTACTGAACCTGGGTTACTACTTGCATCGGCAGGGAGCCAGCAAGTTTATCGTGTGGGCTGAGTTGATGACTCACGCTCTGTGTGCTGTTGGTATTTATTTGGGACGATTTCCACGGCTCAACAGTTGGGACTTTGTCACTCAACCGGATGCTGTAGCAAAAACCGTGCTCGATAATTTAACCTCTAAACGTCCAGTGCTGGTTATGACAATAACGTTTGTGGTGCTCACGGTACTGTACTGGTTGATGAAGCAGGTAACTCTAGGACTTTTACTCCGTATGCGTGATAAAAGCTCTGGCGTCGCCAGCTCTAGACAAACCAATAATAAAGATACGGATACTTCAACTACTCTTTGATTCAGTAGCAAGCAGCTAAGGTTAGCACGCTTACGACCGATTACCATGACGACGATCGCCATGGTTGTGGGGATGGTACGTATTACCTTGGGAGTTGGGGCGGGTTCTCATACTCGCAGTCCAATGGCGATCGCGGTAATTGGCGGTTTAATGACTTCGTTCTCCTTACCCTAGTAGTAATTCCGGTAATTTTCACCTACATGGATGGCTTACAGGGCTGGATTTTCAAGCGCGTCCGTCGCAAATCGGCAAGAAGTAAAGTGGCTAGCCATTAGTAGACGTAAAGAGGTTTCACCCAGCCAAATTAGTCAGTATTCTCCCTGAATTTCATCAACCCCAGCAGACCTAAGTTACAAACTTTTGGTCTGCTAATTTTGCATCTATCCAATGGCGTAGATAGACTTCCTTAGATGTCAGCGAAAGTCAGAGTGAGTATAGGACTTTCGTTGAGGGCGATCGAGACGTTTTTCAGATGTTTATCCTTTATTGAATTTCCATAATGAGGTCATCTCGATTGAGCTAACGAAGCGATGCACTCAGTGGGAAATCTACTGCTCCAGCTTCTAACTTTTGTCAGAGTGAAAAATCTTCACTTATTAGTGCATAAATCAATCGAGGTTCTCCTGTTGTATTAACAGCAGGCACAGGAATGCCCACTCTTCGGGAATTCTACTGGTTGGAGAAATTAATTAATACCATTACACTTGGTGCAACTACCATGAAAATAAAAAAGTCTTTGTTTTTGATGTTGGGGCTTGTTCTAGCAATAGATCAGACCTCTGGGGTCGCACAATCAACCACTTCTCCGATAAGGTCAACGAGTCTAGCTACCTTTGAAGGCCAAGTGATTGATTTATCCAAAGGTTGGGGAAGAGCTAAGGTTTGTTCAGTTCGAGGACCAAACGACGTTCGCTGCTACGCCTCGTCTGTAGAGGCACTAGCTGCGGAACTTCGGGCAGCTAAGCCCAACCTGACGCAGAGTCAGGCACTTCAGACAGCAAGAGCACAAGAAGCAGCAATAACCCAAGCTTCTAAGCCTAATTGCCCAAGTCGCGGTCTTTTCACTGGGTCCGACTGGGTATGCCTTTACGATGGTCAGAAGTGGGAGGGTCGTAGGCTACAGTTCAACGGCGATCTTGGCAAATGGCAAGACCTTAGAACCTATGGTTTCGAGAAGAAGACTTCCTCTTGGGCAAATACAAGATCCAAGGGCTTCGGGCTGTGTAAGAACGCTATTAGTGGTAAGACTCCGTGCCCTTCTAACTTGTATGTCCGTTTTCAGGGTCATGCGAACAGTAGCGTCATGCCTTCAGGTTGGGACAATGCAGCTCAAAGTGTAGGGCTAGATGGCTAATCTTTATGGTGGAATAGGCTATCAATGATCTAGTACAGGAAGGAAAAACGCTTAGTTTTTCCAACCAATGAGATTTGCAAAAAAAAGCCTAGCTCTCTTAGTAGCTGGGCTTTTTCGCTAAGAGAGTGCAACCTGACCACAATATTGAATATCTAGATCTATTCTTACGTTGACTCAATAGGTAAATATCTTTATAACTGCTGATAGCAGAAAAACTGGTTGTAACAAAAGTTATAGGCTGGCGGTCGGTTGTGGTGCTGATATTTAGTTGGGAGTACTAATGAAGCAAATCGTTGCCACAGCCCAAAGCTTTCTATGAGTCCCTTTTTCAAAGTCCAACCCAACCCCTTTCGTTTTTTGCTCTACACCGAATGGGTGATGCTTGCCAGTTGTGCTTCCTTGGCTGTAGCTGAAGCCTTGGAAAAGCAATATATACCAGTTCAACACGTACTAATCCTTGCTCTGCTGGGTTTGATGGGTTTGAGGTTGCCTAGCGGTAAACTCCTCTACAAATTGCTCTATACCGCCATCGAAATCGGCTTGATTTTTTATGGAACGACACGAGGCTATCTCCATATCTTGCCAACGCTATACATCATTGTTGTAATTCGGAGTTGCTTCCTGTTTGACTTGCCCGGTCGCTGGGCAGTTGCGGGTTTGTCCTTTATCTTATTTGTGATTCATCAAGTGCAGTACGTTCAGAGTATTACTGTGCTTGTGCTGCCGGGAGGATTGGCACGATTTTGGATGCACCAATTGGCAGAAATCTTGGTATTTGGTTTGGGATTGTTATTTGTGTTGCAGTTGGCTAATAAATTGCTAGCCGAGCGCCAGACGCGGGAACAACTCGCAATAGCCCATGAGCAACTACGGCACTATGCCTTCCAGATTGAAGAGGTTGCCGCTTTGCAAGAGCGCAACCGTATCGCCCGCGACATCCATGATTCCCTAGGTCATTCTCTAACTACCCTCAATGTTCAATTGCGAAGTGCTCTCAAACTTTGGTCAGTTGACCTTGTCCAATCCCAGACGTTTCTAGCAGAAGCTCAACGGCTAGGCGCAAGTGCCATGCAAGAGGTACGCCGCTCCGTCAGCTCTCTGCGCGGGGATACGCTCAAAGAGCAGTCTTTAGAAGTACTTATTCAGTCTTTGGTGGAGGATTTTCACCACGGCACTGGTGTGTTGACCTTTACCAATATCCATTTGGATACTTCTTTGCCTAGGGAAGTTGTCGTAGCCCTCTACCGAATTGTGCAAGAATCTCTGACCAATATTTGCAAACATGCAGAAGCTACAGAGGTACATATTCAGCTGGGTGCAACCCGTGAGGAGGTGTACTTAATGATTCGGGATAACGGCAGAGGATTCAATCTGAATTCAAACATGACTGGGTTTGGACTCCAAGGGATGCGAGAACGGGTTGCTGCCTTAAAAGGTCGCTTTCATATAGCAACAGAGCCAGGATTTGGCTGTCGGATCACCGTTGAGCTTCCCCGCGAGATGTTCCTACATAAAACTTCTTGCATAAATCGCGAACAAGGGAGTGATAAGTAATAAAGCTACGTACCAAAGAATAACTTTTGGAAAAGCTATTATGATTCGCCTGTTACTGGTAGACGACCAAAGTCTCATCTGTCAAGGGCTGAAGGCGATGCTACAGCTGGAACCCGATTTGGATGTGGTGGGAATTGCTGATAATGGTGAAACTGCCCTTAAGCAGGTAGCCGAGTTACAGCCAGATGTTGTGCTAATGGATATTCGGATGCCAAAGATGGATGGTAGAACCGCCACGCGGTTGATCACTCAGCAGTTTCCAGACATCAAAGTTTTAGTCTTGAGCACATTTGATGACGATCAATACATTGCTGAGTCAATGCGGGCGGGAGCGAAGGGCTATTTGCTAAAGGATATGTCGCCGGAAGAGTTGGCGCACGCGATTCGGTGTGTGCATCGTGGGTATAGCCAGCTAGGGCCAGGGCTACTTGAAAAGATAATTTCCTACCTCCCAAGCTTAGACGCGGCTGACTCAGAATCTGTTTCACAGGACTTGGAGCAGCTGTCTTGTCGGGAACAGGAGGTACTACGATCGCTTAGCGACGGTGCTACCAATCGCGAAATTGCTGAACAACTTTACATTTCGGAAGGTACAGTTAAAACCCATGTCACTCACCTCCTTAACCGCCTGAATTTGCGGAACCGAACTCAGTTAGCGATTTATGCCAATTCTATGTTGGCGAGTGGGATGTGAGGAAAGGATAAATCCAGTGTTTTTCTCGTCCTCACCTTGAAGCGCTGATTTTGTGTAGCTTCAACCGCGAAAGCTTCAGCTCTTTGTGTTCTTAAGTCCATACGTCCAATTGGGTGAGATATAGCGAGGAGCCAGAACAGGCTAAAGACTTACTAAGAATTATTTTTCTCAACTCTAGAGATTTGTCATGAACAAGCTAGCCATTAAGGATATTGAAAACAACTCGCTGTTTAAAGAACTGCCAATAACTTTGTCAACAGCAGCCGTTATAGTTTGTACTTTGTTTATGGCTGTTACTCCTCCTAAAAGTCACTTCAAGACAGTCGAAGTTGTCAATGGTGTTGTTGGCTCCAGCCTATTAAAGTCTGCTCAAACCATCATGCCTGAATTATCTTCATCGACACAGACAGCTTCACAAAAACCAGTACAGTCTTTGCCCACAGGCGATCGCTAGATTGTAGTGAAAGCTCGATAGCCCTTGCGGGATACTTCGCTAACGTGTTTTTGACAAAAAAGAGGGGGAGATGAGGGAGATAAATTCTGTGTCTTCCCTACCTTCCCCAACTTCCCTACCCTCTTTGATTTGTCCGATTACTAAATCGGTGTTTTAGTAGGACAGGACTTACGCCAAGTGAGCCTTCATGCACTCCGTATAGCGTGGTGGTGGGCATAGCCCACCCTACAAATAGAGGTTATGCGTAAGTGCTATAGGAGCTGATAACCTTAGTGACCAAAGTGGTTTACTGGACCAAACTTAACAAGGCTTTCTATAGAGCTTCCACCATTCGGTAGCTGCACGATCAACTGACCACTAGTAGCGCTAAGGGTGTGAGTGTAACCACTGCTACTCGCCCTAAAGACGACCTTCTGGTAAGCAGACAGAGGCAAAGTTATGCCGCTACTACCATTCTTGGCAGTTGCTACATAATACTTGGGATGATTTTGATTGTTCTCGGCGGAGCAGATAGATACCTTATAGCTAGCGCTCTCGCCAAAGTATAACGGCTGTGAATTGCTTGAGGGGCAGGCGGGAGTAGAAGCTTGAGCCTTAAGAGCAGGTGTCAAACACAACAGCGTTCCCATACTTGCCAAGGTTAACTTCACTGCTAGTCGGCGGTTGAACCTAAGTTTAAACTGTTTCATGGTTAGAGAAAATGCCTTGATGCAAGAAAGTTAAGAATTTGATAGCCTCTTGCCAGAGGCTTGCGCTTGTGTGTGAGGTTCGCCTGTAGGACAGCATACCTTGTGTCGATTCCATAGTTTTAAAGTAGTCATGGCGATCGCATTTCCATCTCATAGAACGCTGCCAGAAAGCTCATCCTTCTCTAGAGGTGGGAGGAATGGTGGCGGGGTTGTTGCTAGTTCATGGCACATTGGTTCATTGAAAACAGCAATGAACAATGAACAAAAACCCCTGTACTTTAGTCAGGGAAGTTTCACTTGTCATTCCTTGGTTATTCCAGATGCCTGAAAACAGAATCATCACTCTACTCAGTGATTTCGGCTTGAGTGATGTGTATGTGGGTGTAATGAAAGGTGTTATTGCTCAAGTTAACCCGGCTTTGCTCTTGGTGGATCTCACACACCAGATTCCACCCCAAAACATTGCAGTAGCTAGGTTTTGCCTAATGAATGCCTATCCCTATTTTCCAACCGGGACAGTGCATATTGCCGTGGTTGATCCAGGGGTGGGGAGTCACCGAAGAGCGATCGCTCTCCAACTCGATACGGGTTTCCTGGTTGGACCAGATAATGGTCTGTTTAGCGGTGTGTTAAGTCAAAACCTAGTAGTTGCAGCTGTTAAGCTAACAAACTCGAAGTACTGGAGGACGCAGACACCTAGCACTACCTTCCACGGTCGAGATATCTTTGCATCGGTGGGTGCTCATCTTGCTACAGGTGTTCCTTTAGCACAACTCGGAGAAGCCATTGACGCAGAAACTCTAGTTCAATTGGCGATCCCGGAACGGATACTAACGGATGACGATATCGTGGGTTGCATCCAATATGTTGACCACTTCGGCAACTTAATTACCAATATCCCAGCTACTGACGTTGAGGGAAAAAATTGGTCAGTAGCTTTAGGCAACCGAATTATCCAAAGTAGCCAAACCTACAACGCTCAAAAAGCTGGAGAAGTCGTTACCTTAATAGGTAGTCACGGTTGGGTAGAAATTGCTGTTAACAGCGACAGCGCCCAGACTCAATTGCAGGTAGACTTGGGAGCTAGGGTGCAGGTTCTGTTGTCTTGAAAATAGTGAGTAGGGAGTGGTAAAGAGAAATTTTCGTTGTAGGCTAACTGCGGTACCTAACTTAAAGACGTTTATTACAACTAATAAGAACAAATAAGGAGAGAGAACAAATTATGGCTCAGCTCAAACAATTTGAACCGGAAGTATACCAGGGTCAGTTTGGGGAGTTTAGAATTACACAAAGTGATCGCCAAGGCGTTATTATCTACCGCACTGGCTTAGCCGTAGCAGCATTGTGCTTTGCGATCGGGAGTTGGCTGATTTTATCCCTCGGAAATACCCCAACTGTCTTGAGCGCACTGACACTCCTTTTCGCGGTGTTTTGGGTAGCACTAGGTGTTAGCTTAGCAACTATTCATATTTATCTAGCCCCCTTACACCGACTCTTACAAATCTTTTGGGGCATTGGTGGTATTTCGGCAACTGTGTTGGCATTCTCTAGCCGTGAACCTCTCGCCCTGTTTGTGTACAATCACCCAACTGCTATCTTTGGAATCGGCTTTGCCTTTGCAGCTTTGACAGGGATTTATTTCAAGGAAGCTTTTTGTTTCAACCGCTTTGAAACAAAGTTTCTCACACCTTTAGTGCCAACGCTGTTATTAGGACACCTTGCTGGTGTCTTGCCGCTAGCGTGGGAAGAGGTTTTACTGGGAATATGGGCTGTTCTGTTTATCGTGTTTGCCTTCCGTAAGGTGGTGCAAGCTATTCCCCCTGACATTGGCGATAAGTCGGTTTTTGCCTATCTCAAAGAAAAGCGTACCGCTCATTCATCAGTTTCGTAGGAGAACATATGACGTTACAAAAAAAAGTAGCGATTGTTACAGGAGGTGGACAAGGAATTGGGAAGGCGATCACTAAACGATTTTTAGAACAGGGAATGAAAGTCGTTATTGCTGAAATTGATGAAGAAGCAGGAAGAGAAACAGAATCAGAATTCAAGCCTTTAGGTTCTATCAGATTTATTCAGACTGACATTTCTGATGAAAATTCAGTTAAGAATTTAATCAGAGAAACTAAGAATAATCTTGATGGGATAGATGTATTAGTCAATAATGCAGCACGGGCTGATCCTGAAAATTCACCAATAACAGAATTGAGCTTAGATGAGTGGAACAAAATCATTTCTATAAATCTCACAGGAGCCTTTCTTTGTACGAAACATTCGGTCACTTCTCTCAAAAATCATAGAGGCGCAGTTATCAATATTGCCTCAACCAGAGCTTTAATGTCAGAACCTCATACAGAAGCTTATTCAGCGTCTAAGGGAGGAATTCTGGCATTGACTCACGCCTTAGCTATTAGCTTAGGTCCAGATATCCGGGTGAATTGTATTAGTCCAGGATGGATAGACACTAGCGAGTGGAAAAAGCCATCAACAAGACACCTCAGTGAGCTGACAGTGCAGGATCATCAACAGCATCCCGTTGGTAGGGTTGGAAAACCAGAGGATATTGCCTCATTAGCAGTCTATTTGGCATCCCATGAAGCGACTTTTATTACGGGTGAAAATTTCATCATTGATGGTGGGATGACAAAAAAAATGATTTACATGTGAGGGTGCAACAATCAATCTAGCTTTGTTGTCTTGAGTTTAAAACTATAGCTTTTCCTACATGCTTAGCCCAGCTAAGGGAGGCTCAGGATAGAATCAAAGCATTTTAATCAATTTGGTATAGTTAATCTGTTTAATCTGTTATCGTTCTAAGCCATTTTAACTTTAATTAGATAGCAGATTTATGAAGTGTATGCTGACTCTTCTAAAGTTAAGTTTTTTAAAAAATATGGATAAAACCATGTTATGAAAGACTCAATTTAGTGGAAGAGTTCGCTTCATAATATATGCCGAATAGGCAACGAATATTGGGGTGTTGATCTGATAAATTTATTGCTTTTGAATGTAACGTTTATACAGTATTTCATTCAGAAGTATACGAAGACATAGCAAGTGATAAATCCCGATCACAGGTAGCGCTACTTCAACACAAACTCTGAAGAATTATTATGGGACTCTTAATCGTAACGAGTTACCTGATAGCTGAGCTTTCACAGGTGTCGCTACCTTCTCAACTATTGTCAGAACAGAAAGTATTACAACACACTTTGTTACTCACCTCCAATCCTTATGTCATACCTTCGGAGACTCATCAACAGACTGATCTACCGCTAGAGGAAATCATTGAACACCAATGCCGAGGCGTCCCCACTGGTGTTGGTATTCCAGCCTTTCAGCCCGGAATAGTAAAAAAAGATGTGCTTCGTATGCTTGGTGTCCCCACTGGGACTTCACGAGGCTACTGGCCTAATACTGGTGCTGTGTATTATGCATTAATACCTGATCAGGTGAGCTTAGGCTTTCTGTTTGACAAACACTCTCAACGAATTCGCCAAACGGAGGCATCCTTTACCGTCGGAGTTGATTCTCGCATTGTATTGCTTACATTGAACGGGATGTTAGGCTGCCAACTCAACGAGCAAATTGAGCAAGGATTACACCAAGTGCGGCAGGGAGAGTCTCGGCAGTACTTCTTTAGCCTGAATTCTCTTAAGGGCGTGATTGAACGGCAAAAGAGCGATCGCCTCTACATCGGAATCTGGGAGGCAGACTTACACTAAACATTATCAAGAAACTTTCCTTTTAAAATTAGTGTCTGTCAACAATAGCCCTTATTGTTAAAAGTCCTTAATGATGCGTTTAATCCATCGAGAAGAAATGTGGGTATTGACAACGCAAGGATGGCTAGTGTCTTTCCTATGCATTGCTACTTTAGCCCTATTTGTACTAATTTATATACACCCATTTCTTGCCATAAATTCTCCTATTCAGGCAGATATTTTGGTTGTCGAAGGTTGGATGAAAGACTATGCTATCAAAGAGGCAATGAGTGAATTTAAGAAAGGTGATTATCAAAAAATAATTACAACAGGATTACCTATAGACTTAGGATACTATTTACTATCCCAATACAAAACTACAGCTGAACTTTCGGCAGCAACGTTGATAGCACTGGGTTTTGAGCAAGATAAATTAGTAGCTGTTCCAGGACCAAACGTTGTCAAAAATCGTACCACTGCCTCCGCTGCCGCCCTGCGGGAGTGGCTAGTCGCTTCAAATTTGAAGGTAACATCAGTTAATCTTTATACCTATGATGTTCATGCCCGAAGGAGTTGGTTAATTTTCAAGCAAGCCTTAGCTCCAGACATCAAAGTTGGTGTCATTGCTGTAAAACCAGTCAGTTATGATCCAAAACGTTGGTGGATGTCTAGTGAGGGAGTACGGTCAGTTCTTTTTGAAACAATTGCTTATATTTACATGCGTTTCGTTGATTGGAAAGCATGACATCCTCTAGGGGATCATTGCTGACGTGATATCGCGCTGGGTTCCCTACCTCAGCCTAGGGGATTACTGTCTCATTTATCCTGCTTAGTCCAGGCTGACACAAACAACCCATCACTGGTAAGGAGAGAGTAGGGGAAGCCAGGGGATTGAGAAATTAAGCTTTTCGAGCATTAAGTCCAATGAGTAGTCACTTTACTGAATCTTCATCTCATTTCCCAAATCCTTAAATTTGCTTTATGTAAATCAGAGTGGGAAATGCGATTCTTATAGAAATCAGGCTTGGTTCCCAAAAATACCAACACCAAGTATACATCTACCATCTACAAATTTAATCCAAATGACTCAAGTAAGGTACTTAACAACAGACATCGAAAGCACCCAAACACATCAACCAGCTACCTTGTCAGAAAAATTCATTACTATAACGTTCGCTATACTTGTTGCTGTATTCTCCATCCTGCCGATTCTTATCATTCACGCTCTCTCTACTTTAGTTTGGGGCGGAACCTTTGAATGGAAGTGGCTAGCTAATGGTTTTCAGGATATCTTTTTTATCTTGCTCTTAACTGTGTTCAGCGCAGGAATTCTCTACTTCTTATACTTAGCGGTAGTTGTAAGTAAGTTAATCAAGGTTTTCTGGATATCTCTTGAAGAAGACTATTAATTATAAAGTTTATAACTAATATGTTTACCGTCCAATAATAATAGTGTTTCCTAAAATGTTATTACATTTTAAAAACTACAAATTCTGATTTAAAGAACTTATTCATTTAAAATTAAAATCATATTATTAGTTGCTCAAGGATGAAAATCCTTCTTCCCCTGTTCCCCGTTCCCTATTTTCAGATTAGATGGGAGATGAAACAGCTGATGCGATGATGATCAGGAGGGGCAATTTGGTAGAAGAACGCGCTTACTGGCTGGCTTGGTCACAAGTTGATCGTGTGGGACCAGTGTTGCTCAGACGTTTACAACAGCACTTTGGTACTTTGGCAGATGCTTGGAAAGCCAGTACTACCCAGTTACAACAAGTAGAGGGCTTTGGATATCAAAGTGCCTCGGCAGTAACGGCAGCGCGATCGCAAATCAATCCAGAACAGTTTCTAGAGCAGCACTCCGTAAAAAATCCCTATTTCTGGACACCTGGTGACGCGGACTATCCGCGCTTGCTTCTAGAAATTCCTAGTCCACCTCCAGTTTTGTACTACCGAGGGCAGGTTCAACCGCAGGAAAATCAGGGCATCACGCCGATGGTGGGTATTGTTGGCACCCGCGATCCTTCCGACTACGGCAAACGCTGGACTCGTAGAATCAGTACGGCTCTTGTCAATCGTGGCTTTACAGTGGTTTCAGGCATGGCAGCGGGGATTGATACAGAAGCCCATATGGGTTGTCTGGAAACGGGTGGACGAACGATCGCTGTTCTCGGTACTGGCGTTGATATGGTTTATCCGCCGCGTAATCAACCTCTGTATGAAAAGATTCTGGCACAGGGGTTGGTACTCAGTGAGTATCCGGCTGGCACCCAGCCAAACCGCATCCACTTCCCCCAGCGCAACCGCATTATTGCTGGTTTAAGCCGTGCTGTTTTGGTGATGGAAGCCCCCACTAAGTCCGGGGCGCTGATTACTGCTGACTATGCCAATGATTTCTGCCGCGATGTCTATGCTTTACCGGGTTCTTTGGATAATTACAAGTCGTTAGGCTGTTTGGGGCTTTTGAGCCGAGGTGCCCATTTGATTTTAAATGAGGGGCACTTGTTAGAGATGCTTGGTGCGATACCAGAACTTGACTCAGCGGTGCAACTACCGCTGTTGGCTCAAGAACAGCCAAAGCCAGTTCCCCAGTTGGAGCCAGAATTAGCAAAGGTATTGCAAGCGTTAGCATCCGAACCAACTTCCTTTGATGCAATTGTGCAGCAATCGGGTTTAGCCGCGGGTTCAGTTTCCAGTGCCTTATTGCAGTTAGAACTAATGGGGTTAGTGTCTCAATTACCAGGGATGCAATATCGGCGATGTTAAGACGAATGGCACTGACTTACTAGATTTCAGCTCAAGTTGTAGGGTGGGCATTGCCAATCAAGATGTTTGTCGCATCAACTAGCTTAATCTATGCAATGCCCACCAAACTTCTAGCCGATACCGGAATATCATTAGACCTCTCCAGAAACTAGATTTCAGCTCAAGTAGCAAAAAGGTTTCAGGCTCTTTTTGGAGATGTCTATTCAGCTTATGTGCCTGGTGACACCTTTTTCCTAACCCTAGTTACTTACCACCGCACACCGCTATTTATTGCCAGAGAATTACCAAATCCAAGACAAAACCTGGTAAGACATCTTCTCCTGATAATTCAGTGGGAGCTTCCAGCACCTCTACAACTTGTCCTTGGCGATAAATTTCAACTCGTCTGTTTTTTTGATTAATTAACCAGCCTAGCCTTACCTGATTATCTATATACTCTTTCAGCTTATCTTGTGTTTCTTTTAAGCTATCAGTTGGTGACATTAACTCCAAAACAAAATCGGGAGCAATAGGAGGAAATTTCTCTTTTTGTTCTGGGGTAAGTGCATCCCATCGTTCTTGTTTAATCCATGAGACATCAGGAGAACGGTTGGCACCATTAGGGAGTCGAAAACAGGTTGAGGAGTCGAATACTTCTCCAAGTCGGGTTTGTCGATTCCAAATCACAAAATCAGCGATGAGCCCAGCGTTACGTTTTCCAGTTTCTCCTCCGGTAGGGGGCAAAATGATAATTTCTCCTTTGGCGTTGCGTTCAAATTTTATCTCTGGATTGACCCGGCAAAGATGATAAAACTGCTCGTCGGTTAGTTTGATAATAGGGTTGAAGTTGATAGTAACAGCTGTCATAACCATTTAAATTTAAGGAGGTTGGCGGAGTTGCTAAACATTCTAGGCGATCGCTTTCTCTTCCCCTGTAACACACCTGAACCTAATCAAGCTTGATAGGCTGGGATAAGTAAGGGTAGGGTTAGTTAAAGATGTCTCAGATGTTCGTCCAAGGCGAAACAATTGCCGCGATCGCAACGGCTGTTGTCCCACAACAGGGCAGCGTTGGCATTGTGCGGATGTCGGGGAAAGAGGCGATCGCGATCGCTCGTACCTTATTTCACGCACCAGGGCGTCAGGTTTGGGAAACTCACCGCATTCTCTACGGTTATGTGCGTCATCCCCAGACGAAACAACTGGTCGATGAAGCACTATTACTGATTATGCAAGCTCCACGCTCCTACACTCGTGAAGATGTAGTGGAGTTTCATTGCCACGGCGGCATTATGCCCGTCCAGCAAGTGTTGCAGTTGTGCATCGAGCAAGGTGCAAAGTTGGCACAGCCAGGAGAGTTTACACTACGGGCATTTTTTAATGGGCGTTTGGATTTGACTCAGGCAGAAAGTATTGCAGACTTAGTGGGTTCCCGCTCACCCCAAGCTGCACAAACGGCTCTCGCGGGTTTGCAAGGGAAGCTGGCAGTACCCATTCGCCAATTGCGAGCCACCTGTCTGGATATCTTGGCAGAGATTGAAGCCCGGATTGATTTTGAGGAGGATTTGCCGCCTCTTGATGAAGCCGCAGTGATTGCCCAAATTGAGCAGCTATTGGCGGAAGTGACCCGTATTCTAGCAACCGCTGATCAGGGAGAACTACTTCGTACTGGCTTAAAAGTCGCCATTGTTGGGCGTCCGAATGTGGGGAAATCGAGTTTATTGAATGCTTGGAGTCGAAGCGATCGCGCCATTGTCACCGACTTACCCGGTACCACCCGCGATGTGGTTGAGTCGCAGTTAGTTGTTGGCGGGATACCTGTGCAAGTACTGGATACGGCAGGAATCCGGGAGACAGCTGACCAGGTAGAGAAAATTGGCGTGGAGCGATCGCGCCGTGCGGCTCAAGCGGCTGACTTAGTAGTGCTCACGATTGATGCCTCAACTGGCTGGACAGATGCTGACCAAGAGATTTACGAGCAAGTGCAACATCGCCCCCTGATTCTGGTGATTAACAAAATCGATTTAGTTGAAGACGGGGAAAGAGAAGCAGTTCAATCCAAAATCCAATTTGCGCTGGAAGTACATCCAAGGAGCAACCCACAATCCCAAATTCTCGCCGCTGCTGCTCACAACCAAGGCATCGACGCGTTGGAAGAAGCGATTCTTGACGCAGTAAAGACTGGTAACCTCACAGCCGCTAACCTGGATGTAGCGATTAACCAGCGCCAAGCTGCTGCTTTAACTAAGGCTAAAATTTCCCTTCAGCAAGTGCAAGAGACAATCACTCAGCAGCTACCCCTAGATTTTTGGACAATTGACCTGCGAGGTGCAATTCAAGCACTAGGAGAAATCACGGGTGAGGAGGTTACTGAATCCATCCTTGACCGAATTTTCAGTCGCTTTTGCATTGGTAAGTAACACAGCGTTTCATCGAAAAATCTACAGGACGGTCATCGGACATAGGTAATCAATGACCGATGACCTCCAATCTCCCGTCCTTTAGTTGGAGCAGGATGTCCTTACCTTTTTTTATCCCTATCTTGGCGACGGCGATCGCGCCATTCTGCCGCCGTTAAATAAGCGACTCCACCACTGACTAAAACTAATAGTCCTATGGCAGCGAAAAACAGACCAGTGACAATAGAACCTTCCACGATGCCTCTAAAAACCGTTGCGACCCCAAACGACCATTGCAATTGACCAAGTGAACAAAACCAGGACTGAAACCCAACCTAATGACAGAATATCCATAGCGCTATATAAAAGTATGAATGACTACAAGCCTTATGATAGTTCAATCTGAGCCGTTTTTGACTTGTGATGAAGATTGTGAACGAGTCTCCTAACCTCACCGCTGAACGCATCGAATCTCTGAAAGCAGGCACATTCGCGGCTGTGTCCTTTACGCTTGCTTACAGTATCACCGTGGTTGGTAACACTTTGATACTCGCAGAGCAGTCCGAGGCACTCGTCAGCTTACAAATTACCACAGCTGTTGATCTGCTAGTGAAGGTAGCGATCGCCTGGTTGAGTGGCTTTTTGTTTGGCGTCACCTACCGCTATGTGATTCGCGATGATGAAAATCCACATCTCAAGGATGGGGCAGTGCTAGCCTTTGGGTTAGTGAAGGGATTAGCGCCAGCGGAGGTGGAGCAGAACTTGAGTAACGGTTTCTGGTCGTTAGGCGTCTTGGGTATTGAAAGTATTTTGTGTTTTCTAGTCGCCCGTTTTACCCTCGACTTTGCGCTCCACCGCCGCTGGATCAAACCCTTTAAGTCAAACTAAGTTCTTCAAATGAAGCTTGTCCATACGTCATATTTCGGTCAACCGCTGAGAGGATTTTATTGTTAGCCGCGTCAGAAAAAAGACACTTACAAACTAATTGGGCAACATCAGCGCGATGAATTGTCCCAGCCACTCTGTAGTCTTCTGTCAAAACACCATTACCTGTAGCTGGTTCTGATTTCAACCCACCAGGTCGGATCACCGTATAGGTCAATCCACTTTCAACTAAGTGTTTCTCTGCCTGCTCTTTCTCTAGCAAAACTGGTCTCAGTGTTTCCATGGCTTGGGGTGGTAGGGCAACGGCACTCTCTCCACTACCAATTGAAGAAACCAAAATGAACTTTTGCACTCCAGCCTTCACGGCTGCATCAATGAGAGTCTTGTTGCCCAGATAGTCTGCTCGTTTCCCCTCTTTGGGTAAACCCCCAATCGTACTGATCACAGCGTGAATGAGTTCATCTCCCAACATTGCCTGCTCAACAGCAGCCGTATCCAACGCGTCTCCTATTACCACTTTGATTCCCATTGCCTCTAATTCCGGACGAGTTGCCTCGGAACGTAGTAAGGCTTTCACCTTCTGGTTTTGTTCTATCAGGTATTTAGCAATTTCTCGACCAACACCTCGACTTGCCCCAGCTAGAAAAATGTAGGATGTATCTGTCATCTTCAATTCCTTGCACGCATGCTTTTATCTCTTTACCAGCATAGGGAATTGGCAAGGCTTAACTTCTAGGACTCTGTACGTTTACGCGCCACGATTACTAACCAGGATTGTTGCTCTTGGGGCAATCCTGGCGGACGATAGTAGTGATGGAGAATCTCAAATTCTGCTTGTTCCACGCAGGGAGCTAAGGTTTCATACTCCCAACCGACAACATAACGGTAGCCATTTGGACAGGCGATATATCCCTCCCAATCACCGCGACCCATAGACATAACAATTACACCATTGGTAGCAAGCGATCGCCACAAATCCTTGACTACCTGGGCCATCTCAGCACGAGGAACATGAATCAAGGATGCATTCGCAAAGATACCATCAAAAAATGCGATCGGCAGATCAAGACTGAGAAACGATTGCTGCCAAACTTCACATCCGGAAGCTTGTTGCGCCATTTCTACAAAGGCTGGCGTGGCATCCAGACCAATTACCGTATGACCCTGCTGTTTGAAAGCTACCAAATCCCGTCCGGGTCCACAACCTAAATCAAGAATCCTGCCGGGATTGTTTGGCATTGCCGCTACCAAAGCCTCCCGATTTTGAGAGACATCATGATTCCATGTGCCTTCGCGGAACCAATCAGCCTCTGCTTGGTACTGAGCGATCGTAACTTGTTCGTGCTGCTCCACAATGACTTGTTCTTGTGAGACTCAAGACAATCCCACTCATCATCTTAGATAAGTTTCTCAGTAGTTATGACATACCTCTGTGGCAGCAAGACTTCCAAGAGCTTTTGCGCACTACAAAGGATGAAAGTCTCTTGACCTACTCCCTACTTTGAAGACAAACTTTACTATTTTTTCATCGATTCTTCATTACTGTCCAGCCGGATTCCTACTTTAGATAGATGTAGAAAGAAGCATTTAGATATCCTAGTACGGGAAAATTTATGAAGAAGCCAGCGCAGGCGCTTTGCATCGGGTTACTGCTCTCTACAGCATTAACCTCTCCTGTCCTTGCTCAAACAACAGACACGGCTCCTGGCACTGCAGTTCCTTCATCCACTGGTCAAGCTGACGACCTAAAAGTTCGTCCTCGCATCGGTGCTGGATTCACAACGACTGGTGCTGGCTACAAAGAGCCATACTTTAGCATCGAAGGCTTTGCTCCTTTACAACAGACGCCGGGAAGTACCCTAACGTTCCTGGAAGGACGAGCACTTGTTTCGACAGACTCCGCCTTGGGTACTAACCTGATACTAGGACAGCGGTTTTACAACCCCTCTCGCAACCGAATTTTGGGCGGATACATCTCTTATGATGTCCGCGACACAGGCAAAAATGTATTTCACCAAATTGGTGCGGGTTTTGAAAGACTAGGCGATTGGGATTTACGAATCAACGGCTACCTTCCCGTAGGCAACACTCGCGAACAAACTTCTGTATTCTTGTCCAATCCCTTTTTCCAGCAAAACTTCTTGGTAGTAGGTCGGACACGCCAATACGAGGCAGCAATGGGCGGGATTGACATCGAAGCAGGTGGGCGGTTGCTGCGGCTGGGAAATGGAGACATCCGAGGCTACGCGGGTGTGTATTACTACAGTGCCCAAGGTAGCGATAGCGGTTTTGGCGTCAGAGGCAGACTGGAAGCCCGTCCCACTGATACTCTGCGGCTAGGTTTGTCGGTTCAACATGACCCCCTGTTTGATACGAGAGTAGTTCTGAATCTAGGGGTCAACTTTCCAGGAACTCGACCGCGCGGTGTCAGAAGCCCCAGTGTACTGGCTCGCATGGGAGAATCAGTTGGGCGTACAGCTACGATCGCTGTAGATGAGCAGACAAAGAACGATTCGATTGTTGCCATTAATCCGAAGACCGGCAATCCCTGGCAGTTCCGACACGTCAATCTAGGGACAGGAACAGGGAATGGCACCTTTGAAAATCCCACTGGCACGGTACAGAATGCCTTAAACGTCGCTCAGCCCAATGAAATTGTTTACGTTCAGCCTGGGACAAATCCTGGAGTTCCAGCTTTCACAATTCCGGAGAAGGTATCAGTACTATCGACAGGACCAGTACAAACAATTAATACCGTGCAACTGGGAACGATTCAGCTACCGTTGTCGGGAAGTGGAGTGTTTCCTGCGGTGACAGGAAGCGTCACGATGGGGAATGATACAACGTTGTCAGGATTTGCGATCGCCAATGCCACTGGAAACGGTATCCAGGCAGCCAATATTCAGAATGTAACGATACGAGATAACCGCATCACCAATGCAACGGAGCAGGGAATTAACCTGACCAATATAGCTGGAACTAGCTTGATTGCTAATAACACTATCAGCAACAGTGGTAAACAGGGTCTGTTCGTTTCAGCAGCTGGCAATACTCAACAGGAATTAACGCTCAATACAAATACAATTAGCGGTAGCGGTAGTCAAGGAATTTTCGTTCAAGCCTCTGAAAACGCTCAACAGAAGTTCACCGCCAATAACACCACCATTAGTAATGGTGCTGGTCAAGGCATTTTCTTTCAGTCCAATAACAATAGCCGACAGGATGTTGCGATCGCCAACAGCACAATCACCCGCACCAGTCTCGACGCCAAAGGTGAGGGGGGTCAGGGTTTGTTCTCCCAAGCCAGTGGCGGTGCACAACAGACCTTACGGCTTGATACCACTCAAATTAGTGACAGCGCTAGCCAGGGAATTTTCGTTTCCGCTGTTAGCAAAGCCGAAGAGGTAGCCAGCCGACAGAACGTCACTCTCAACGGTACGAGTGTGAACAACAGCGTTGGTTCAGGCATCTTCGTTCAGGCAAGTAACAATAGCCAACAGGACTTCACCAGCACCAACACCACGATTAATCGCACAACCGTAGACAGTAAAGGTGAGGGCGGTCAAGGCTTGTTCGCCCAAGCCAGTGGCGGCGCACAACAGAACGTGCGCCTTGACAGCGCCAAAGTCAGTGATAGTGCTAGTCAGGGGATTTTTATTTCCACTTTTAGCAGACCAGAAGAGCCAACCAGCCGACAGAGTGTCAACCTCAATGGTACGAGTGTGAACAACAGCGTTGGTTCAGGCATCTTTGTTCAGGCAAATAACAATAGCCGACAGGACTTTACCAGTACCAACGCCACGATTAACGGGACGAGTCGCGACACTAAAGGTGAAGGGGGTCAGGGCTTGTTTGCCCAAGCTAATAGCGGCGCACAGCAACAATTGACCATTAACAGTACTCTAGTCACTAACAGCGCTAGTCAGGGAATTTTCGCTTCGACTTTTAGCAAGACGGAAGAACCCACCAGCCGACAGAACGTTACCCTCAACGGTACAAATGTCAGTATTAGCACGGGTCAGGGCATTTTCCTTCAAGCGAATAACAATACCCAACAAGAGTTTACTAGTACTAACAGTACGATTAACGGCACGACCCGCGACAGCAAAGGTGAGGGGGGTCAGGGTATGTTTGCTCAAGCTAATAGTGGCGCACAACAGACCTTACGTCTTGATACCACTCAAATCAGTAACAGTGCTAGTCAAGGCATTTTCGTTTCAGGTTTTAGCAAAGCCGAAGAGCAACCAAGCCGACAGAACGTCACTCTCAACAGTACGAGTGTCAGCAGTAGCACAGGTCAAGGCCTTTTCCTTCAGGCGAATAACAATAGCCAACAAGAGTTCACCAGCACCAACACCACGATTAACGGCACAGCTGTTGATGCTAAAGGTGAGGGGGGTCAGGGTATGTTTGCTCAGGCTAATAGCGGCGCACAACAGCAGTTAACCCTTAACAGCACTCAAGTAAATAATAGTGCCGGTCAAGGGATGTTCATTTCAGCGTTTAGTAAGGCTGAAGAGCCAACTAGCCGACAGAACGTTACCCTCAACGATACGACTGTGAGCAATAGTATTGGTCAAGGTATCTTCCTTCAGGCAAATAACAATAGCCAACAAAACTTCACCAGCGCCAATACCACAATTAAGGGTACCGCTGTTGATGCTAAAGGTGAAGGTGGACAGGGTGTATTTACTCAAGCCAATGCTGGCGCACAGCAGCAATTGACTGTTAACAGCACGCAAGTAAGCGATAATGCGGGTCAGGGCATGTTCTTTTCAACGTCTAGCAAAGCTGAAGAACCCACCAGCCGACAGACTATTGCTATCAACGGCAGCACGGTAAGCAACAATAGGGGTCAGGGCACGTTCTTTCAGGCAAATGGCAATAGTGCTCAGCAAGTTGCGATCGCCAACAGCACAATTAACGCTACAGCTGTTGACAGCAATGGTCAAGGAGGGCAGGGAGTTTTCGTCCAAGCGAATGGTGGCGCACAGCAGAATTTCAACATCGACAGTACCAAAGTAAGTGATAGCAGAGGTCAAGGAATTTTCGTTTCGGCTTCCAGCAAAGCTGACGAACCGACTACCCGACAAGTCTTTGTGATCAACAACACGAATGTGAGCAATAGTGCGGGTCAGGGTATCTTTGTACAAGCAAGTGATAATACCGATCAGCAAATCGCGATCGCCAACAGCACCATTAACGGTACAACTGGTGACAGTAATGGCGAGGGAGGGCAAGGCATTTTCACCCAGGCTAATGGAATTGCACAACAGAACATCAGCATTAACAAAACAACTGTTAACAATAATGCGGCTCAGGGTATATTTCTTCAGGCTAATGGCGAGAGCCAGACGATCGCTGATGTCCAGTTCAACATCATGCAAAACAACACTCTTCCTGGTTTCTATGCCGCTATGAATGGCAATAAAACTCTCTGCTTAAGGCTCAATGGCAATAGTAGCAACACGGAATTCCTGTTACAGCAAAATGCCGGAGCATTTCAGGTCGTTGATCGGGATAATGTAGCTACCAACAACACGGGTACAGTGAATTTTGCAGCAGGGGGAAACTTCACAAATGTACCTGCCTGTCCTTAAGAGTAAGTGGTAGAGCATCGATCAATCAGGGAGATGGGGAAGGTAGAGAAGGTAAGGAAGATACAGAAGTTATCTCCCCTTATCTCCCTCATTAGTGGCGATCGCAACAGAGGTTAGTCCCCTTCCCTGATGTAAGCTGTCAGGCGGAGCGTGATTGTGAACCTGATGGCGATTCTAAGAGCTGGTTAGAATTCTGCCGAAGCTTCTTCTAAATAGGGCTTGCTGCACAAACCGGAAACCCTTATCCATCAATACTTTGAGCGGCAGTGACGGTTGTTCAGCTCCCCGGAAATCTGGTAAAATCCGACAAAATCCTTGTACCACGAGCAGGGAAAATGTACAGAAAAGCTTCCTCAAGCCCCACCCCACCGGAAAACTTTGAACTGCCCTTTGAGGGAAAGTTATCACAAGATAATCGATGGGTAATCATGGCGAATTTGATACCCTGGGATGAATTTGAAGAAGAAGAGCTATAAAAAAACAACTCCAATATATAAAAAGAAACTTAGCTCACATCGACCAGCTAATTCAGACAGGCGCAGCACTTGAGGTTTTGAGCAACCCCCAATATAAGAGCTTGCTGGTGGTTACCGAAGTTTACCGTCAACAGCAATGGATGTATGACAATAAATCCCAGAGAATTGACGACAGAATAGTCAGCTTAAGCCAACCCCATATCCGTCCAATCGTGAGAGGGAAAGCCGGAACTCCTGTTGAATTTGGAGCTAAGCTGTCTGTAAGTTATATTGACGGATATGTATTTTTAGACCGTATAAGCTGGGATAACTTTAATGAATCAGTAGATTTAAAATCCCAAATAGAAGCCTTTAAACAGCACACAGGACTGTATCCCGAATCGGTACATGTCGATAGAATTTATCGAACCCGCTCCAATCGAGCCTTCTGTAAAGAGAGGGGGATTAGAATCAGTGGACCTCCCTTAGGAAGACCCCCAGCCAAGGTCAGCCCAGGACAGAAGAAGCAAGCGCTAGAAGACGAGAGAATTCGTAATGCTATTGAAGGAAAATTTGGCATCTCAAAACGAAGATTTAGCCTGAACCGCGTCATGGCTAAACTGCCTCATACTTCTCAAACGGCTATTGCTATCACTTTTTTAGTTATGAATCTTT
>DATNPH010000262.1:0-7958 GCA_036703315.1 Coleofasciculaceae cyanobacterium | reverse complement strand
ACCGTCCCCAGTAGATAGTGCATCGGATCGTA
Organism: Coleofasciculaceae cyanobacterium; assembly: GCA_036703315.1. Lineage (GTDB taxonomy): Bacteria > Cyanobacteriota > Cyanobacteriia > Cyanobacteriales > Coleofasciculaceae > DATNPH01. Next base: position 7,926 of record DATNPH010000262.1, on the reverse strand, counting down.
CTGATAGCGTTCGCTGCCCAGTAGGACTTCTTTGTTGCCCTGAGCAATCACACAAAAGGAAGGAATAGAGACACTATGGATGCATTCCGAAGGAGAGGAGGTGCGATAGAAGTGCAATCCTTTCAGCGACTCGATCGTTCCATCAGTACGAATCGCTTGGGCAATTCGCTGGGTTAGTTCCTCTCGGTTGGCTTGCGCTCGATCTGCTTCGCGCTTGGTCTGAAGGTCATTCATCAAGGCTCTACCGGACTTTTCACTCGTTCTTGCAGCGTTCATTTCTTATGCCCTTCAAATAGATTTATGGACACATCAAGGTCCAGAAAGGGTTTGGCAGCTAAGCCTGTATAAGAATCTAGCGTGGCTTGATCGAAATTGGTGCAAGTTTGCAGGATTGTACAACCATCTTAGACAATCATCCTATTGCTTGCCTTTCAGGATTCATAGAATGAGGTTAAAGCAATGAAAAGCAATTCCGGCTTCTTGTAAGCGTCTGGATTTCTCTTCAAGAGAACACTCAGGTTTGTTTGGTTAAGCGCTTCTTGCGATCGCACGAGAAGCATCCTCAAATCCACGGCAGGCATTGGTCGCTGTGGGAAAGTTTTGCATGACGAAGCACAAACAATGGAGGAACGAAAATGAAACGGCTCACGATACGTTTTATGACATCCCTGTTAGCTTTGGGGTTTTCACAGGCAGGTCATACTCAAGTTTCATCGGGCGATCGCCCACAGACTGTAGAAATCACACGGAATGGTTCGCAGCCTTCCACTGAAGGGTCAGCCGACTATTTCACGGGTTCTGTCCGCATCAATCCCCTGTTTCCAGTACACGATCCATCACGCACATCTGGTGCAAGTGTCACCTTTGATCGAGGTGCCCGAACTGCATGGCACACCCATCCCTTGGGGCAGACGCTCATTGTGACGGCTGGAGTTGGCTGGGTTCAGCAGTGGGGCGGTCAAATTCAGGAAATTAGACCTGGTGATGTCGTCTGGATTCCACCCGGTGTGAAACACTGGCACGGATCTACAGCCACTACAGCCATGACTCATACTGCCATTCACGAGGCGCTCAACGGCAGCCCTGTGGACTGGATGGAACAGGTCAGCGACGAGCAATATGGAGGACGATTTTGATGCTTTCGAGGTGGCTTCCCACTAGAGGAAAAAACGGTCAGAAGCGAATGCTGGTTTTGGTTCTCGCTTTAGCAATGTCCCTGTGTTCCTCAGCCTGCCGTGCCGACAACAGTATCACCAGCAATACTCAATCAGAGATACCAACTGAACTACCAACCAAGCAGGCAAACAGGATGAAGATTAACATCAAGGTCGGAAACGAAGTCGTGACAGCCACGTTGATTGATAGCAAAACCACTCAGGATTTTATTTCCCTGCTGCCATTAACGCTGACGCTGGAAGACCACGCGAACACCGAAAAAGTTAGTGATTTGCCAAGACGATTATCAACAGAGGATGCACCTCCGGGCAGCGATCCTGCGGTTGGAGATATTGCTTATTACGCTCCCTGGGGGAATTTGGCGATGTATTACAACGATTTTGGATACTCAAACGGACTCATTATCCTCGGAAAAATTGACGGTGACATCGAGGCATTGAATGTGCCTGGTTCTGTAAAAGTGACGATCGAGTTGCGATCGCAATAAAGAGGATACAGAAATGAAGCTGCTTGCGACGACTATTGAACCAAAGTGAACCCGCTAGACAGACCCACACCTACGGAGGACTGAATGAAACACCGCATTCTAATATCAACCCTCTTGATGAGTGCAATCTGCACAACGGCGGCATTTGCACTCGACAAAACCTACATCTCGCGTGAGGCTTCCCAAGAACTCGCGCAGCAGTCCCCTGTGGTCGAGGGGGCAGACAACTTCTATAAGAGCAACAAGGTAACCATGCAAAAAGTTACGTTCAAAAACCAATACAACATGCAAGTTGTCGGGAATCTCTTCATTCCCAAAACCTTGGAGCACAACGCCAAGAATCCCGCCATCATTGTCGGGCACCCAATGGGCGCAGTGAAAGAACAAAGCGCGAATCTGTATGCCCAGAAACTGGCAGAGCAGGGATTCGTCACCTTGTCCCTCGATTTATCCTTCTGGGGCGAAAGTGAGGGGCAGCCTCGCAACGTTGTTTCGCCGGATATTTATGCCGAAGATTTCAGCGCTGCGGTCGATTTTCTGGGCACCCGGCCATTCGTTGACAGGGACCGCATTGGCGTTCTTGGGATTTGCGGCAGCGGCAGCTTTGCCATCAGCGCCGCCAAGATTGACCCGCGCATGAAGGCCATTGCGACGGTCAGCATGTATGACATGGGTGCAGCCAATCGTAACGGGCTGAGGCATTCTACAACCCTCGAACAGAGGAAGAAAGCGATCGCAGCGGCAGCTGAGCAACGCTACGCGGAGTTCACAGGCGGCGAAACCCAATACACAAGCGGAACCGTGCATGAACTGAATGAAAACTCCACCGCAATTGAGCGTGAGTTCTATGACTTCTACCGCACTCCCAGAGGCGAATACACCCCCGAAGGTTCGTCGCCGCAACTGACAACCCATCCGACGCTGACCAGCAACGTCAAATTCCTGAACTTCTACCCGTTCAATGACATTGAGACGATTTCGCCTCGTCCCATGCTGTTCATCGCGGGTAACAATGCCCATTCGAGGGAGTTCAGCGAAGATGCCTATCAACGCGCCGCCGAGCCAAAGGAACTCTACATCGTTCCTGACGTGGGGCATGTCGATTTGTACGACCGGGTGAACCAGATCCCGTGGGACAAACTTGCGTCCTTTTTCAATCAGCACCTCAGTCGGTAAGCAGATTCTGACCTTTAATTCAAAGACAGGAGTTCAAACAATGCAAAAGGTTGTACTGAATAATGGCGTTGAGATGCCCATTTTAGGATTCGGTGTTTTTCAGATCGCTGACCTCGAAGAGTGTGAAAGAAGCGTATATGAAGCCATCCGTGCGGGCTATCGTTTGATTGATACCGCCGCTGCTTATCAAAACGAAGAAGCTGTTGGCACAGCCATTCAAAAAAGTGGTGTACCAAGGGAAGAGATCTTTGTCACCACCAAACTTTGGATTCAGGATACTGGCTACGAAAACACAAAGAAGGCGTTTGAGCGATCGCTCAAAAGATTGCACTTAGATTATCTGGATCTCTATCTGATTCATCAGCCCTATGGCGATGTCTATGGCTCTTGGCGAGCGATGGAAGAACTGTATCGAGAAGGCAAGATTAGAGCCATTGGTGTCAGCAATTTTCAACCCGATCGATTAATGGATCTGCTGGTTCATAACGAAGTGATTCCTGCGGTCAATCAGATCGAAACCCATCCTTTCAATCAGTAAATTGAAACCCAGAAGTTTTTACAGGAAAACAAGGTGCAGATTGAATCCTGGGGACCGTTTGCTGAAGGCAAGAACAACATTTTCAAAAATGAACTGCTGCTTGCGATCGCTGAGAAATACAAGAAAACTGTTGCTCAAGTGATTCTGCGCTGGCTGACCCAACGAGGAGTCGTTGTGATTCCAAAATCCGTTCGACAGGAAAGGATTGTTGAGAACTTCAACATTTTCGATTTTGAACTCAGCCCTAAAGATATGGATGCGATTATCTCGCTAGACACGAGGGTTACCAGCTTCTTCGACCATCGTGATCCGGAAATGGTTAAACGGTTGAGTACCGTAAAACTTGACATTTAGAATCACTGCGCTCCCGTTTGATCTGGCTCACACGGAGAAATGATGAGCAACAACGCCAAAGGAAAAGCCGTTGTCACGGGCGTGAGCAGCGGGTTAGGCGATTGTTAGGTAAAAAAATGAAGGAGACAAATAATGACGATAATGACGACGAACGAGAATCGAAACTTCACAGGAAAAGTTGCGTTTGTGACCGGGGCAGCAAGCGGCATTGGTCGCGAGGCGGCACTGGCGTTTGCCCGTGAAGGTGCTAAGGTCGTAGCTGCTGACATTTCAGAACAGGGCAATCAAGAAACGGTACAGCTGATCGAAGACCAGGGCGGACAGGCGATCGCCGTTAAGTGCGACGTGACACGAAGCGAAGACGTAAAGGCGGCTCTGGACAAAACCGTTGAGGCTTTTGGGCGGCTGGATTTCGCCTTCAACAATGCAGGTATCGAGCCGAGGAATCCGGCTCCGACTGCGGAATACGAGGAAGAGGAGTGGAACCGGATCATCGACATCAACCTGCGCGGCGTTTTCCTGTGTATGAAGCACGAAATCCCGCTGATCCTTAAGCAGGGAGGCGGTGCGATCGTCAATACCTCATCGGGGGCAGGAATCATCGGTATTAAGGGCAGTCCTGCATACACTGCCGCGAAACATGGCGTGATTGGTCTCACCAAGGCGGCAGCCCTCGACTACGCCGCACAGAACATTCGCGTCAACGCCGTTTGTCCTGGCTACATTGACACCCCCATGATGGGTCGCTTCACGGGCGGCACGGACGAAGGGCGAGCGCAGGTGATTGCGGAGGAGCCGATTGGACGGATGGGCAAGCCTGAGGAGATTGCTGCGGCAGTTGTTTGGCTGTGTTCGGACGCGGCTGCCTTCATGGTTGGGCACGCCATGGTCATTGACGGTGGACAAACGGTGCAGTAATGGCAGAGCAAAAGAACCTTTTTGCTGATACCCCATCGAACTTTCAGCGTGCCCTTGTCCACTGATTTGCAAGCCTGTCAAGCGGAATTCAATAGTTACTTAACAAAAAGAGGAATGAGATGATTCAAGATAAAGTTGTGATTATTACCGGCGCATCATCCGGGATTGGTGAAGCAACTGCGAAATTGCTTGCTAGCAAAGGCGCGAAAGTTGTATTGGGCGCACGACGTGAACACCAATTGAGACAACTGGTTGATCAAATTCAAAGAGCTGGCGGACAAGCAGTCTATCAAGTGATGGATGTGGTTAACCCATCTGATAACGCTGAGATCGTCAAGCTTGCCAAGGAAACATTTGGAGGCGTCGATGTTATTTTCTTGAACGCTGGCATCATGCCAAATTCTCCACTTTCGGCATTGAAAACTGATGAATGGAATCAAACGGTTGATATCAATATCAAGGGTGTACTAAATGGTATCGCTGCTGTGTTGCCAACGTTTGTTAGCCAAAAGTCTGGGCATGTTATTACTACTTCATCGGTTGCTGGATTAAAAGCTTATCCAGGTGGTGCGATCTATGGTGGGACGAAATGGTTTGTACGCGATTTCATGGAAGTTTTACGCATGGAGTCTGCTCAAGAGGGGACTAACATTCGTACTGCGACAATTTACCCTGCTGCAATTAACACTGAGTTGTTAGGTCAGATTACCCACCCAGATGTGGCTGAAAAAATGACAGCGTTGTATAAGCAATATGGCATCTCACCCGATCGAGTAGCCAATGTTGTGGCGTTTGCGATTGACCAGCCAGAAGACACAAACGTGAACGAATTTACGATTGGCCCAACCACGCAGTCTTGGTAAGGATAGTGCTGGCGGTTAGATTGAGTGCGATCGCCTGCTCAAGTCCGATGTGAAGTACCGCTTCGTGATCGATATGGCATCCCTTAAATCTGAATAATCGAGGTGAAACCTCGAAGGAGAAATCAAAATGCAAACACGCAAACTTGGAAACAGTAATTTAGAACTGGAGTTTAGACTACGACAGCAAAGAGCGCGGAACTGGGAAGCAGTAATTACGGCTAAAAAATGAGTTAAGTTCGCGAGTGGTAATCGTGAACTTAACTCAGCTCTATGAAACTGACAGAAAATGACACAGACTTAATATCAAGTCGAAATGATTGCCCATAAGAAAAATCTCTCTTTGCGCCTCCCCATCCCCAGGTCTACGTGTCTAGACTAATTACGGGCATCCAACTTGACATGTATCAGTCATGGGAAAGGGGAGAAAATGACAATTAACCAACATTGCTCATTTCTCCCCTGCATGAACTATAAACAACTTCAAGAATTTCGCCAACAAGTTTACGAGTTACTTAACTTTGCTCAAGACGCCACCTTCGAGTTGACTGATGCTGTACTCACAACTCGTAATGTTTATAGCTTAGCCGAATTGTCTTTAAGTCCCTTTTTTCGACGGAAGTGGCCGAGCATATATGTTAGCGAAGCGGGGCGCTCTTAGCGCACAGCGCTACAAGACTGTAGGCCGAATGCTCGACTTGCTTGATGAACGTTACCGCAAAGCCTCGTGCTTGTTTGCGACCCAATTGCCAGTCCCCCAATGGCATCAACAGATTCAAGACCCCACTCTTGCTGATGCGATTCCCGACCGCATTGTTCATGATGCACTGCGTTTAGTCCTCAAAGGCGAGTCGATGCGAAAGCTAACCAGTCAATTGCAACCGGAGGTCACTGAACATGCATTGACCTAATTCAAACTTTCGGTTGCGATGGCATTGTTCTGTGCAAAGGTGATCTCACCTGCGATCTGATTGACAAAATTGAACGAGTCGAAGTCAATGAAATTAACCCGCTGAAGTTCCTTGAGATGAGGATGCCGAAGTTCAGTAAGAATCACCCGCCGAGGTCGTGAGAATATGCAACGAGCGACTTAACAGGAGAAACGATGCTAGTAAACTTGCTTTAGACTAAACTTTCCTTTAGCGTCCACCATGAAAACACTCATCATCAACGCTTCTCAGCCTGTTGCCGGAATATCCGAAGGAAAACTCAATGACTTCCTAGCTAAAGTCATTAGAGAAGAGTTAGAACGGAACGGACATGAAGTCCGATTAACAGAGATTAAAAACGGCTACGACATTGACGAAGAAGTTGAAAAGCATCTTTTGGCTGATGTCATCATCACTCAGTCACCAGTCTACTGGTTCGGAAATCCTTGGATTTATAAAAAGTACGTAGACGAAGTTTTCACTGCTGGACTTCTTCAGCAGAAGATGGTAGCAAATGACGGTCGGACACGCAGCGACCCCACAAAACAGTACGGGACGGGCGGCCTAATGCAAGGCAAAAAATATATGCTCTATCTGACTTGGAACGCCCCTGCTGAAGCCTTCAACGACGAGAGGCAGTTCCTGTTTCCGAGCAAATCGGTGGACGATTTTTTCATGTTCAACACCGCAAATTACAAGTTCTGTGGCGTAGAAATCCTTCCTTCTTTCTCTTGTCACGACGTAATGAAGCAAGGTGTCATTGAGCATGACATCGAGCGTCTTAAGGCGCATTTGGCTAAATACGCTCTGTGATTGTCGGTGAGCAGCCAACCCAATTGCTTCCAAAGCAACTGTGACTCAAAGCAGGAGCAACGAGTAATTGAACAATGACATCTCTCATTGTTCAAGATTGAATTTGAGGTTTCGGTAGGGTAATGGGTGAAGGGTGTCTGCGGAGCGGTTTAGGTTCTATTGTGGTGTTCAGACCCTTTGCCAACTTGATAGGAGAACATCAACGTGACTGGCGAACAACATTCTCTGCTGAAAGCATCCGACATTAATGCAATGGATGCGTTTGAGTTTCATCATCCGCTCAATCCCAATTCAGAAATCTATTTACGGTTTCTTGGGCGTGCTGTCGGTCTTAAACGCATTGGTGTGACGATCGCTCGTGTACCACCGGGCAAGGAATCTTTCATTTACCACGCTCACCAGAATGAAGAAGAATGGGTTTACATCTTGTCAGGTCGAGGGATTGCGGAAATCGGAGATAGGGAATACGAAGTTGAACCAGGAGACTTTATGGGATTTGGGCTACCTCAACAACCCCACCATCTTCGTAACCCATTCAACTAGATTCGCCAGGATTCCCCCACCTCGAAGCGAGTGGGCGTTCAGCCCACAACGCGCAGGTGGGGGAGGAAGGCGAGGATGCCGGAGGGACGGAGGCATCTAAACTACTTGTCGCACATTCACGAGAATAGTAAT
>DATNPH010000248.1:0-17745 GCA_036703315.1 Coleofasciculaceae cyanobacterium | reverse complement strand
TATCAGGCAACGCTGGAGCAATTGCAAGCTACTCGTGATCAGCAAGCGGAACTACAAACCCTCTATCAAGACACACGCGATCATCTCGAAAGCTTAAATAACCAAAATCAACAGCTGCAAAGGTTTGCCGCTGAACGCACTCCCCTTAAAGCCCAAATCAAGCAATTACAAGGGTCTAATGGAAAGCTCTTCAACCAGGTTCAAGACCAGAAACTACAGTTAACAACGCTCCAGAATCGCCTTAAATCTCTAGAAAATCAGAAAAAACAGAGCGAGTTAGAAAATCAGCAACTAAAGTTTGCCAATATCCAGCTTGTGACATTAAAATCACAACTCGTGCAGGCTCATCGGACAATCGAACAACTTTCTACCCAACTTGCCAATAAGCCTGACGAGATGAGAATGATTAACATCAATGGTAAACAACTCTCCGTCACCAAGAAACTGGCAGAAGCACTCAAATCAGACCAACAGCAACTCCCTATTGCAGATAATAACCCTTCAACTGAACAACACTAACAAGGGGCTTTCTGGGTAGCCAGATAAAGTCCGACATGTACGAAAGTCTTGTTTCACCCTTAAAGAGCTGTGGCTGCGTCTGCTTGGCTAACATCCTTTACACTTGAGACTTCTTTAGTCTTAGTCTCAGTCAAACTTGTAACCCTCGCGTACCTCAGCAGGATCATTGAGAGTAACCGTTTCAGGAGCCAATGCTGGGTTACTGCCAATCTCGGCTGGATCTAGGGTAGAGTAGCCTTTTTGCACTAAATCTTCTGGGTCATAGGCATTTTCGAGAACAGACTCCTCAGGAGTCTGTTCCTTATCTTTAGTATTTTCTTGGTCAGTAGATGAGTTTGGGGCGTTAGGACTCATAACTTTACTATTGTTTACAACCATTTAATTAACAAGTTTTAGCCTAAACTTCCTCTGTGTGAGGCACACACTATCAAAGGGCAGAATTAAAGGAGTTTTAGATTTTCGATTGGCAGATTAAGCTCGACACGCGATCGCGTCCAACTAAAACCACGAAAATTTGTCTTCCCCCCTCCCCACTCCCCGCCACGTAAGAGAGACCGATTGCACTGACAAAGCGGCTAAGTTACATCTAGTAGGGAACCTCATCAACAGCCTATTGCTCTACTAGACATAACTAATACGATTGAACAATCCGGCTCTTTTATAAATCGTCTTGCATAAGTAATCAATCCCTAGAGATAGCTACTACCGCTAGGGAGCCAAAATTTTCTTTTGCAAGAGATTGATTTCGCTGTTCAACCTATCAAGAAATCGCCATACGATGCTGCAAGCCGAACAACTTTTACAAGAACGGTATTATCTTGAACAAAGCTTAGGGCAAAATGCTGGTCGTCAAACTTGGCTTGCACAAGAGCGATCGCAAACGTCACCGAAACAGGTGATTGTTAAACTGCTAGCATTCAGTCCTCTGATGCAGTGGGATGAGTTCAAGCTATTTGAGCGAGAAGCTCAAGTTCTCAAGACTCTTGACCATCCTCGACTTCCTAAGTATCGAGATTATTTTTCCCTGGATCGGCATACAGGCGAGGGATTATGCTGGTTTGCCTTGGTGCAGGACTATATTCCCGGTAACTCTCTCCAGCAACTGCTTGATCAGGGAAAGCGATTTACACAAGAACAGGTACTATCCATTGCCACTCAAGTACTAGACATTCTCATGTATCTGCATGAGTTGAATCCCCTTGTGCTGCACCGAGATATTAAGCCCAGTAATCTAATTTTGGGACAGGATGAGCAAGTTTATTTGGTAGATTTTGGGGCAGTGCAAGACCCTACGGCCCTTGAGGGAACAACATTCACAGTAGTCGGTACGGCGGGTTATGCACCACTCGAACAATTTTATGGAAAGGCAGTTCCGGCATCAGATTTATATGCTCTGGGAGCAACTTTAATTCATTTATTGACAGGCACAGCACCGATAGATTTACCGCAGAGCAATTTACGCATTCAATTTCGCCATCATGTTAGTCTCAATCCTAGTTTTCTGCGTTGGCTTGAATTCCTCAGTGAACCTGATTTAGATCGACGATTTAGTTCTGCATCTCAAGCATTAGATGCTCTTAAAACTGGTCGTTCCCTTGCCTCATCTCCGCTAACAAGCCGTCAACCTGCTGGAACTTGCATCACGCTTAAAAAATCTCTCAATCAATTAGTTATTAAAGTTCCTAGACCTAGGTTATCTTCGAGAAAAATTCTTGAGTTCGCAGGGGAATTTATCCTCTTAGTCGGTTCACGAGTATTTTTATTCTTGCCCAGTATTTTAGGAATAGGAATTATACTTTTTATTGCCTATGGTATTTTATCGGAACAATTGAGTGCTTGGGTATTAGTTATCCCCCTTGTTTTAGTGCCTTTAATGAAGTGGTTCTGGAAACAGAACAAAGAAGAGCTAGTAAGAGGGTTAGCGGATTGGCAAACTGTAACTGAGCAGTGTTTCGGTATTCATTCGATTGTTTTTTATAGAAGTAGATTTTTAATTGAGCCACCTCTACGCTTTAGCTTTGGCAGCGATCGCTACCAAGCGAATCACGTTTCAGACATTCAAAATATTGAAGTCGTTCCCTCTGAGGGAGTAGTTATCGAGACTCGGAAACACAGATATGTGTTGAGTCAGAAACTAACAGAACCGGAGCGCGAATGGTTAGTTCAAGAGATTCAAGACTGGCTCTTGGCAAGATGAAATAACACCTAACACCTAACACCTAACACCTAACAACTAGCTAAAAGGACAAACAATCGAATCATGCTGCAAGCCGAACAGATTTTACAGGAACGCTATCAACTTAAACAACAACTGGGAAACAACCCTAGTCGTCAAACTTGGTTAGCTCTCGATTTAGCAGCAGAACCCAAACAGTTAGTGATTGTTAAACTGCTACCGTTTAGTCCTCAGACGCAGTGGGATGACCTCAAGTTATTTGAACGAGAGGCGCAAGTCCTCAAACATCTTAACCATACCCGGATTCCCCAATATCGCGATTATTTTTCTGTGGAAAAAGAGGCTGGCGGAGGTTTGCAGTGGTTTGGATTAGTGCAGGATTATATCAACGGTTCCTCCTTGCAGCAGTTATTAAAACGTGGCAAACACTTTACAGAAGCTGAGGCAGAAGAGATAGCGACTCAGTTGCTAAATATCCTGATTTATCTGCACGAGTTGAGTCCACCAGTGCTGCATCGCGACATCAAGCCAAGCAACATTATCTGGACGGAAGATGAGCAAGTCTATCTGGTGGATTTTGGGGCGGTGCAAGAGAGAGCCAAGGCAGAAGGAGTCACGTTTACCGTAGTCGGTACTGGGGGTTATGCTCCACCGGAACAACTCTGGGGACGAGCTGTGCCAGCCAGTGATCTGTATGCTTTGGGAGCGACTCTGATTCATTTGTTAACGGGTACTTCCCCAGCTAAGTTACCCCAGCACCGGATGCGTCTGCAATTTCAGGATAAAGTGACGCTCACTGCCAGTTTCGCTCACTGGATTGAAAAACTAACTGACCCTGCTCCTGAACGACGATTTTCCCAAGCACGTCAAGCTCTGTGTGCTTTGCAAGCTGCCGATCGCGGCAGAGAGGAAACCGCTCGCAAAGCACGTTATGGTCGGATTGGCAGCTTAGCTTTACTCCAATATCTTGCTGTCTTTGTTTGCTTGATTGCTTTGCCCACCTTTGCAGTCTACCGATACATCCATGAAGGGAAAATAAATATTCGAGTAATGAATCGCGCCCAGCAAGCCCACTTTCTAGAGAAGATGGAGTTTTCCAATTCTCTCCAGAATCTGGATGTTGGCATTAAGAATTCGAGTAAAAACTATGACTATTCAATTCATGCTACTCCTATAGCCGTATTTAACTATGCAACTCCCCGCAATAAGAACCTCAAAGGCTATGTTGGCGCTGTCTTCCTAACATTCACTGATGGAGTGACTGAGGCGGTTTTGACAAGGGACTTGGTGTGTGAAGCCAATTCCCCGAGTATCAACTACCCTGCTGCTCCAGTGGTGCAAGGGAAAGTCATTGAATGCGCTCCCGGTACAAAACGTCTTAATAGTCAGGAGCCGATTGTAATCGGAAGCGATACGGCATTGGTTTATAGTTCCCTCAATTATGTTGCCAGTGGTCAGTACGAAAAAGCCATTACAGCAACTCAAACCATTACAAATAGTTATTTCAAAGTAAATGCCTTGGTAGCGATCGCTCATGAGTTAACAACGGCTGGCAAAGCAGAGCAAGCGGCTCAACTTCTTTCCCAAGCTCTGAAACTCACGGAAACTATCAAACCCGAGTATGGAAAAGCGCAGGCGTTGCTAGCGATCGCTGGCGAGTTGGCAGCAGATCCTCAGTATGACCAAGCTCTTAAACCTGCCGAAAGCCGCAAAAACGACTCGGACAAAGCCAAAACGCTGACGGCGATCGCTAATGAATTAGCAGATGCTGGCAAAGTAGAGCAAGCCGCTCTACTTCTTTCCCAAGCGCTGAAAGTAGCCCAAACCCTCAAACCTGCCTATGACAAAGAGAGGCTGTTGGTGAGCATCGTTGGCAAATTAGCAGCAGTGGGGCAGTATGACCAAGCCCTTAAAGTTGCGGAAACTATTCCAGACAACTCTCACCAACACAAACAGGAGGCACTAAAGGCGATCGCTCACAGTAGGAAATTGCACAGGGTGAATGATGATGCATTGGGCATCCAAAAGTGAGACAGCCCTAAAGGGGAGTCAATTCTTAATTCCTGTTGTCCCAATTCCTTGAATAAACTGCCGTTGACCCAGCAAAAACAGCACTATCACTGGTACCGTTGCAATTACCACGGCTGCCATCAGTAACGACCAATTATTGGTAAATTGCTCCTGAAACTCTGCCAAAGCTAGCTGTACCGTCCTTAACTCCGGTCGTGTAGTGAAAATTAGAGGTTTAAATAAGTCATTCCACTCCGCGATAAACGTAAACAAAAATAGCGTCACTAATGCTGGTCGAGACAAAGGCAACGTCACCCGCCAGAGAATCTGCCATCGATTTGCCCCATCCAATGCTGCTGCCTCTTCCAACGCTATCGGCACTGTGAGGAAATACTGCCGTAACAGAAAAATACCAAAGCCATTTGCTGCTGTAGGCAAAATCAATGCGCCATAGGTGTTGACCAGATGTCCCCACTTTAGGACTAAAAAAATCGGCACGACTAAAATCTGAAACGGAATTACCAGAGTTGCCAGGACAATAAGCAAGATAGCTCGACGCCCGCGAAATTTGAGCCGAGAGAGTGCATAGCCAGCTAGGGCAGAGGTGATAATCTGAAACCCAGTTACCATAAGAGCAACAAAGGTCGAGTTGGCAAATGCCAAAAGAAAGTTGCCGCGCTGCCAAGCCTCCTGGTAGTTAGCCAACGTTAGTGCCGTTGGCAAAATACTTCCAGTAGCTGTCGCATCGGCAGGTGCTAGGGAAGTGAGGAAAACAATCGCCAATGGCAGCAGTACTATAACGGCTCCCATTACGAGCAAAACCACAATCAGCGGGTTCCCAAGCCCTAATAACTTGTTTTTTTGATGTCTTTTAGGCATTTCTACTGATTTGACTTTATGCTTGAAATAAATATGTGATTGATCTGATCGGATTTTCTCTGCCTGGGGAACTATTACAGAATAACCAGCAAAATAATACTATGGCTGGTTATGTCCAACTTCACGGTGTTTGACCTTTACCGTCAAGGGACTGGGTCAAAACAACTTCGTCGCAGCATATTCATGCAAACAGGAGACAGTCGAAATTATGCAGCCGCTTGCAGTCAGCCAAGAGCTCGATTTTAATAGTGAAACCTACAAAGACGCCTACAGCCGCATCAACGCGATCGTGATTGAAGGTGAACAAGAGGCTCACGATAATTACATACAACTGGCTGAACTGCTGCCAGACCAGAAAGATGAGCTGATTCGCCTCTCAAAGATGGAGAATCGGCACATGAAGGGTTTCCAATCCTGTGGTCGGAACCTGAGTGTAACGCCAGACATGGAATTTGCCCATAAGTACTTTAGTGAACTACATGGAAACTTCCAGAAGGCAGCAGCGACAGGCAATGTCGTCACTTGCTTGCTGATTCAATCGTTGATTATCGAGTGTTTCGCGATCGCCGCCTACAACATCTATATCCCTGTTGCTGACCCGTTTGCCAAGAAAATCACTGAAGGCGTCGTTAAAGACGAGTATATGCACCTCAACTTTGGCGAAGTTTGGCTCAAAGAGCATTTTGAACAATCCAAAGCCGAACTAGAAGCCGCTAATCGTCAGAACCTGCCTATCGTTTGGCGGATGCTCAACCAAGTTGAAGATGATGCTCACATTTTGGCAATGGAAAAAGACGCTCTCGTTGAAGACTTTATGATTGCCTATGGCGAAGCCTTGAGCAATATTGGCTTCACCACTCGCGATATCATGCGCATGTCTGCCTACGGGCTGACCGCTGCGTAGCACAAATTAACTTAATTGTCCAATTAGTTAATGATATAACGGTGGCATAACGGGGGAAAGCCAGTTTCCCCCCGCTTTTCAAGCGTTTCTGGCTCCCTACGCTTTTTTGAAAAATTAGACTATCATGAACGGCAATTTTTTGTAATATTTTGTATAGTCTTTAAGGATTTCTTCCCCTCCCAATTTTCGCCTGATTTACCAGGTTTAACAGCGAGCAATTCATGTTTGGTCTCATCGGTCACCTTACCAGTTTGGAACACGCCCAAGCCGTCGCTAAAGAGCTAGGCTACCCCGAATATGCCGACCAAGGGCTAGATTTTTGGTGCAGTGCGCCACCCCAAATCGTTGATACGATCAAGGTCACAAGCGTCACGGGTCAACAAATTGAAGGTCGGTATGTAGAATCTTGCTTTCTTCCAGAGATGCTCGCTAATCGCCGAATTAAAGCGGCAATGCGCAAGGTCTTAAACGCAATGGCTCATGCCCAAAAGAATGGTATCAACATTACCGCCTTAGGAGGCTTTTCCTCAATTATCTTTGAGGAGTTCAACTTGCACCAGAGCAAGCAGGTTCGCAATATTAAGCTACAGTTCGATCGCTTCACCACCGGCAATACCCACACGGCTTACATTCTTTGCCGCCAAGTAGAACAGGCTTCGCAGAAGCTAGGGATTGAACTGTCAAAAGCAACGGTTGCAGTTTGTGGAGCAACAGGTGATATCGGAAGCGCCGTCTGTCGCTGGTTGGATGCCAGAACTGATGTTGCTGAGCTATTGCTGATTGCTCGAAATCAAGAACGCTTACAAGCCTTGCAAGGCGAACTCGGTCGCGGCAAAATCATGGGGCTAGAAGAAGCCCTACCCCAAGCGGACATTGTGGTTTGGGTCGCTAGCATGCCGAAAGGGGTTGAAATCGACTTCACAACGTTGAAGCGACCCTGTTTGCTGATTGATGGCGGTTATCCCAAAAACCTGGCAACGAAAATTCAGCAAGCAGGCGTCTATGTTCTCAATGGTGGCATTGTGGAGCATTCCCTGGATATTGACTGGCGGATTATGCAAATCGTCAATATGGATGTTCCAGGTCGTCAGCTGTTTGCCTGCTTTGCCGAGTCAATGCTGCTTGAGTTTGAAAAGTGGCATACAAACTTTTCATGGGGACGCAATCAGATTACGGTAGAAAAGATGGAGCAAATTGGACAGGTGTCCGTGAAGCACGGATTTAGACCGCTATTGAGCTTTTAGGTATCTGAGTTACCGATGAGCCATTCCGGTTTTTGTCAGTAGTCAGCTGTCCGTTGTTCATTGTGAAGACTTTTCTACTGACCACTGACTATTGACTACTGACTACTGACTACTGGCTACTGACCAATGAATACCGAACACAGAACCTTTCTTCTCGACTTTGAAAAGCCGCTTTATGAATTAGAGGCACGAATTAATCAGATTCGTGAACTTGCAGAGGAAAACAACGTCGATGTTTCTGATCAGATCCGCCAATTGGAGGCACGCGCAGTGCAACTGCGTCAGGAAATTTTTAGCGGTTTGTCACCGGGACAACGACTACAGCTAGCACGTCACCCTAGACGTCCGAGTACACTCGATTACATTCAGGCAATTAGTGATGAATGGGTTGAACTACATGGCGATCGCGGCGGTAGTGACGACCCAGCCTTAGTCGGTGGTATCGGGCGTTTGGGAGGGCGTCCCGTGGTGATGTTAGGTCATCAAAAAG
This sequence comes from Coleofasciculaceae cyanobacterium, assembly GCA_036703315.1. Lineage (GTDB taxonomy): Bacteria > Cyanobacteriota > Cyanobacteriia > Cyanobacteriales > Coleofasciculaceae > DATNPH01. The sequence continues at coordinate 9,523 of DATNPH010000248.1, read as the reverse complement.
GTCGAGATACTAAGGACAATATCGTCCGCAACTTTGGACAGGCTTCCCCCGGCGGCTATCGTAAGGCACTGCGGTTGATGGAACATGCTGATCAGTTTGGGATGCCGATATTGACGTTCATTGACACACCGGGAGCTTGGGCAGGTATCAAGGCGGAAGAGTTGGGTCAGGGAGAAGCGATCGCCTACAATCTCCGAGAGATGTTTCGGTTGGATGTCCCGATTATCTGCACAGTTATCGGTGAAGGGGGTTCAGGTGGTGCTTTGGGAATTGGTGTAGGCGATCGACTGTTGATGTTTGAGCATGCTGTTTACACGGTAGCGACACCTGAAGCTTGTGCGGCAATACTTTGGAGAGATGCTAGTAAAGCGCCGCAGGCAGCTGCTGCTTTAAAGATTACGGCAGGAGACCTCAAAGACTTGGGGATTCTTGACCAACTGTTACCGGAACCAGTAGGGGGTGCCCATTCTGACCCTCTAGGTGCCGCTTCTATCCTGAAAGAGGCACTCTTGCAGAACCTCGAAACCCTGTCTCAGTTGACCAGTCAACAACGTCGGGAGTTACGATATCAGAAGTTCCGTAAAATTGGTGTTTTTTATGAGCTTTCCGCTTGAAGCTGTGGGGATTTTAGCGGCTCGCTAGCATTTCCCCAGCCTATCGGTAAGATCAACCTCTAGAGGAAGATAGGGTTATTTAATCCCTAAGCTTCTTAAAGCTTATGTGCTTTTCTATCGCTTAGGTAACTTACACGACTATCTTTTCACGGCGTCAAACTGCTCAAGTGATATAATTCTTTAAGTAACAATTTTTTACATCTTCATGCATTTAGGGGTTGTTAATCAATTTGCCACCCAATTTTAACTAAATGGACGCTAATCCGTGCTTTTGGAGATTAGATGCTAAATAGCTAAATAGAAAGCTTTTAAGTCTTAGCGCCCAAAAAGCTCGGAATAAGTATAAAGTTTGTTGTGTTCAATCTCCCTAAATCTTGCCCCCTGCTTGGTCAAATGCCAGAGTAATTAAGGAGTTGCCGATTAATATGAGCGATTCCTTAGCAAAAGTTCAGCAATGGCACAGGACGCGATAGGAGCATCGAGTTAGAGACTACTGGAAAATTTCATGACTTCTCTAAAAAAACGACGTGCCCTGATTACTGGGGCGAGTAGCGGCATTGGCAAGGCGACAGCATTGGCCTTTGCGGAGGCAGGAATTGATGTGGCTCTAGTCAGCCGTTCTCAGGATAAGTTAGACGTAATTGCCACGGCTGCTCGTGAAGCCGGTGTGGAAGCGAAGGCTTATGCTCTGGATTTGGCGAAGATTGAGCAGGTCAAGGCACAAATAGAAGCGATCGCGAAAGATTTTGCTCCCATTGACATCCTGATCAACAACGCTGGTATTGGTTATACCAATCCCCTGGATGAGACATCTTTATCAGACTGGCAGCACGTTATTGACCTCAATCTTACCAGCGTATTTCAGTGCATTCTGGGCATTCTACCAGCCATGCGTGAGCAGCAACGGGGAACCATCATCAACATTGCCTCAGTTGCTGGTCAGCAACCCTTTCCTACTTGGGGTGCCTATAACGTTAGCAAAGCTGGTCTGATTGCTCTGTCAAAAACTCTGGCAGCAGAAGAACGCAGTAATGGCATCCGTGTTGTTACCATCTGTCCTGGTGCTGTCAATACTGCTTTATGGGATACAGATACGGTTCAAGTTGACTTGAATCGGTCTGCCATGTTGACTCCAGAAATTGTCGCACAGTCAATTCTGCACACAGCCCTGCTTCCAGAACAAGCGGTCATCGAGTTAGTCACTTTGATGCCTAGCGCTGGCACTCTGTAGAGTTACTGTCTGACTCTAATCACACTCATTTTTGTTAACAATTCAATCAGACTAATTATGACTATGGCATCTTCCAGCGGTTTCAATGGCTCTGACTCTGGTTCAACCCCCAATACTACAAATGCCTTCCCTCAAGTCGAGACACGGCCTGATCGCAACACCCAGAATGGCCGGGAACCCAATCTGCAACCGCCCCCGGAAGAACTGAACGAAGAAATGATGAACGCCGTGCGGACGCTACTTCTGGGCGTTGGTGAAGACCCAGAACGTGAAGGACTCCTGAAGACTCCTAAGCGGGTAGCAGAGGCGATGCGATTCCTAACCAGGGGCTACAATCAGTCCCTCGAAGAACTAGTCAATGGGGCAATCTTTGATGAAGGACACAATGAAATGGTTCTTGTCCGGGATATCAATTTCTTTAGCCTTTGTGAACACCACATGTTGCCATTTATCGGCAAAGCTCATGTTGCCTACATCCCCAACCAAAAAGTAGTGGGACTTAGCAAGCTTGCTCGTGTTGTTGAGATGTATGCACGGCGGCTACAAGTGCAGGAACGCTTAACCCGTCAGATTGCCGAAGCTGTTCAAACCATTTTGGAACCCAAGGGCGTCGCTGTTGTGATGGAAGGAACCCATATGTGCATGGTAATGCGAGGGGTTCAAAAACCTGGTTCCTGGACAGTCACCAGTGCGATGGTCGGCGTTTTTCAGGAAGACCAAAAAACTCGTGAGGAATACCTCAACTTGATCCGCCATCAACCAAGTTTCTTTTAGAGTCAGAGACTGGACAATCGTTCCATCACTTGAGTCCTGTGGCGGATGCCATCAGAAATACCCATTTGTTACCCAAGGTATTAGGTAATAAATGGGTATTAAAGTTTGATTTTATGGACGATGCCTAAAATTTGCCAGTATCCATCAGGAGTTATGCGCATTAATTTTTACCAAGCACACATAATTAGTTCTAGCGACAGTAATCCGTCACCAACGACAATTAATTAGTCACTGTACAACAGCTTAAGCCGATGGGCGGATTTGAACCGCCGACCGTTCGATTACGAATCGAATGCTCTACCACTGAGCTACACCGGCACCAAGTAGATAATTATAGCAATAGATCGACACACGAGGGCATTGTGACTCTTGTATTCTGTATTCTCATGACAACCACCAACTTAGACATCTGGGATACCTCTACCTTGCCACTGCCATTAAGCTAGCTGTCGTCATGTCAACATTAAAGTATAAAGGCACAATCAGAACCTAATGGCAAAATCAACCTCAACAAATTCTAACCCTCCATTGAAAAACAACTCACAACAGTTCAGTCCCGACCAATATGCCAGGTTAAGAGCAGAAGCCAAAGCTCCCTACCGAGGCTTACGAAAATTTATTTATGTGGCTTTCGGTGGCTCTGGCTTTATCGGTGCCGTTGTCTTTCTGGCACAGCTAGCGGCTGGTCAAGACGTTAGCACAGCTTTCCCCAATCTAGCCCTGCAACTTGGTGTTGTTGGCTTGATGATTTGGCTTTTTCGCCTCGAACAACAGGCGGAACGTAAGCCCTAGGGGTGATTGGTTCTAGTAAAGAATGCGGATAGCTTATTAGGTAGGAGCGATATAAGCTAGGAGATAGAACTTTCCAAGCCTTTGAGTAGTGATTTTTGAGGCTTGGAATAAGTCAGCAAGTCATATGGCATGATTTGCCGGCTACACTTCAATCCTCACTGGCACTTGGCTATTACACTCATTTACGCTAACTCCTGACTCTACAGACAGCTTACCTCTGTCGAGTTCATCCGAAACTATGGAAATAGAACAACGACTAGGTCTATATCAGGTTTTTCTGAAGCTCTACGAGCATCATCGTAATCTGCTAGATGAAATTCTCCAGCTGGAAAAAACGAGTAATAAAAGTTTCTCCAGTCTCACAACACGGTGTATCACTGGTGTTATTCAGGGTGAGCAAGCCTATCTAGTCACAAATTTGGTAGAGGGCAAAACTCAGACGCTACTACAGCCTCAAGGAATTTGGACGATTGGTCGTGATCGCCAATTAGCTATATCAATCTCAGATCGGCGCTTGTCTCGCCGTCATGCTGTGATTCAGTACATTAAGAACGAAGGGTTTTACCTGATTGATCTGGAAAGCACTAATGGCTCCTTCGTTAATGGGGAAACCGTACATGGCCGTCTTCTGCTTAAGGATGGCGATCGCATTCGACTCAGCAGCCTCGCCTTTTCCTTTTTCCTGTGCTTCGACACCCAAACTTTGGAGGATATTCCCTCGGATCTCCTAGCGCAACTTGAATCTATAAGCGTAACGCCAAACTTGGCAAGCATCAAACAACTGACTGCACTAACGTCAGACGTAACCTCACAAACTCCAACCGCTGAGCAAAAAGAGAACACATCTCACTTTTTGCAAGATGTCTCCGAACTTGAAGAACCAGTTGTCGATGAATCTTCCCTCGCTCAGCTAAGTCCTGCTCAGCAGTCGGCAATCTTAGACCGCTTTTTCAGTCGGCAAATTCACAAGGTGGATCAAGCTACTCCTCAAAGCCATTAATTCTGATTTAATCAGCATTTAAGTTGCATAACTTATTCTCCCTTGCTCTCCTGCCATCTGAATCATGCAATTTAAAGGCACATCAGCTTATGAATGAACAAACATCTTGTAGAGACGCGACATGTCGCGTCTCTACAGCGTGTGCATTCAAACGGATTTGATATTACATCTAGGACAACTAAATTTCTTCAAAGAGCTCGTCTTCTTCTTCTTCTGTATCAACTGGAGTGACTGAGTTTGCCTGAACAACAGCTCCCATATCTAGCTTTTCACGCACCTGCTGATCAACGTTTTCAGCAAATTCGGAATTTTCTTCCAGATACTTGATTGTGTTGTCGCGGCCTTGACCAATATTGTCACCGTTGTAACTGTACCAAGCTCCTTTACGAGTAATTACGCCCGTTTGTTCGGCTAAGTCAACCAGACAGCCTAAGCGGGAAATCCCTTGTCCGAAGATAATGTCAAACTCTGCAATCCGAAAAGGAGGTGCGACCTTATTTTTTGCCACCTTGACTTTGGCGCGGATACCATATTCACCTTCACTACCCTTTTTCAGAGTTTGAATCCGGCGAATATCTAGGCGAACTGAAGCGTAGAACTTCAGCGCATTACCGCCTGTTGTTACCTCTGGGCTACCGTAGGTAACACCAATTTTTTGTCGCAATTGGTTGAGGAAAATCACAGTGCAGCCAGATTTCCCGATATTACCTGCAACTTTACGCAGCGCTTTGCTCATCAGACGCGCCTGTAAACCTACCTGGTTGTCGCCCATTTCGCCTTCAATTTCCGCACGCGGTACCAAGGCAGCTACTGAGTCGATAACCACAATATCCACTGCCGATGAACGCACGAGTTGATCAACAATTTCCAGCGCCGCCTCACCGTTGTCAGGCTGGGAAACCAACAGATTTGCAATATCAACGCCCAAAGCGGCAGAGTAGGTGGGGTCAAGAGCATGTTCAGCATCGACAAATGCCGCAACGCCTCCGGCTTTTTGCACTTCTGCCACTGCATGTAAGGCTAGCGTTGTCTTACCGGAACTTTCTGGACCATAAATTTCGATGATGCGTCCTTTCGGCAAACCACCGCCCAATGCTAAATCTAACGTGATTGCACCACTGAGAATGGTCTCCACCTTCATGCGGGCAGCATCTCCCAAGCGCATGATGGAGCCTTTGCCGAAACTGCGCTCAATCTGGGTGAGCACCAAATTTAGGGCTTTTTCCTTTTCGGGATTGTTGCTAATTGGGGTAGCCATTAATGCCTCAAGATCGGGGGATAGAATGTGTTGGAAATAACAGTTCAAGTGTACTCTATTGTAACTCTCGCCTCAGGAGAGTTGAAGGCGAGTCTATCATTATATAATATGCTGAAAACCTTTGTTCAAAAGCATTTGAGTAAATTAACCTACTTTGCACAGAGGTTCTTCTCCTGCATAAATATAATATTTCTTTGTGACTGACCTAGTTGTAATACACGCTGCCAATTGGCTTCGTTTACAGAGCCTTCTGCCTCACCACTAAAGCTATTTGAGGGATTCTCAATAGAGCGTAGACAGTTTGTCTCGGGTAAAACAGAGTTAGTCTATCGAGATTACAACCTTTTCTAGAGTAATTCAGTAATTTCCTCGGTATCTTCAGTAATAATTCTGAGCTTTAAAGTAAAAATAATGACTTTGGATTTGAAAAGTTCACTGATGCCAGAGGCGGCTGTGTCAGTTAGTGGGTTAACAGACTACATTCAGGAGTTGTTAGAGCAGGATGTTCAACTCCGGCAGGTTTGGGTCATTGGGGAAGTATCTAGTGCCAATCGGCATCGGAGTGGAATATTTTTCACGCTGCAAGACCCAGTTTCGATGGCGTCGATTCAGTGTGTCGTGTGGAATAGCCAACTCGCAAAGCTGGTGCAGCAGCCGATATCAGGAGAACAACTGATTGTTTTGGGCAGTATCCGGGTTTATCCGCAACGGGGGCAGTACCAATTAACTGTCTGGCAGGCATTACCAGCTGGTGAGGGGTTACAAGCGTTGCGATACCGCCAGTTACGGAACCGATTGGAGGCAGAAGGGCTATTTGATGAACAACGCAAGCGATCGCTTCCGACTCATCCTCAAATCATTGCCGTCGTTACCTCGCCCCAAGCTGCTGCCTGGGGGGATATTCAACGCACACTACGGCGTCGGTATCCAGGTTTGCGTGTCTTGTTGTCCCCAGCTCAGGTACAGGGCGAACTTGCGCCTGCATCGATTGTTGCAGCAATTGAGCGAGTTGAGCGAGATGCGAGAGCGCAACTGCTGATTTTGTCGCGGGGAGGTGGATCTTCTGAGGATTTGGCTTGCTTTAATGATGAACGAGTAGTAAGAGCGATCGCGGATTGTTCGATTCCCATCCTGACGGGTATTGGTCATCAACGCGATGAATCATTGGCTGACTTAGTGGCTGATGCTTATGCTCACACTCCCACAGCGGCGGCAGAACTAGCGGTTCCAGAACTGGCGACGCTCTATGCTGAACATCAACAGCGGCGACGCGCCCTTAATAACGCAGTCAATCAAGCTCTAGAAGCCTCCCGCAATCAACTCCAACGTCTCGAAGAGCGATTGCAACGTCTACCCCTTGATCGACAACTAAGGAACGAACAAAAAGCGATCGCCCAGAAGCGTCAGCAATTGCTGCAAGTCACATCACGGCGTCTTCAGCAAGCTACCCAGCAGTGCGAATTTCTGCGGCAAAAGTTAGCCACACTTGACCCAGAGAATGTCCTGAAACGAGGTTATGCCGTAGTGCGAATGGAAAACGGAACCATTGCGCGATCGGTAGCCAACTTATCTCCTGGACAGGAACTACAGATTCAGCTTGGAGAGGGTCAAGTTAAAGCCAAGATTACACAGATTCTTCACCACAATCAGTAAAGGAATTCTCACTTGAAAATAGGGAGTGGGGAGTGGAGAGTGGTATAAACAATAAACACCTTCTACAGACGTGAAAACTGATTACTCATGACTAAGAGGGCAAGTTACAGACTTTTCTCCTGACCAATCTGTAAAGGTAGTTTCAGTTTTGTAATGCCGGGGAGTTTGCCGCAGTAAGTCCCAAGCCTCCCCAGCAGGCAATAAGTTCAGGCGTCCAGGATAGTGTGTTTCTAGTAGTTCTTGAACCCTTGGGTAATAGTCAGAGTTTATTCCTGGGAAAATATGATGTTCGGTATGGTAGGAAAAGTTTAGATGCAGTTGATCGAATAGTTTAGGAACCCGGATAGAAACACTATTGAGCAGTGGGTCATTAACACTTGTCATTGGAGAAAGCATATGATTGGTATAAATATAAAATATTAACCCAGCATAGCCAATCCCAATGGGGATAAAGTAACTCAGCACGAGTTTGAGCAGGTCAAATTGCAGATAAACCAAGACACTTAGATGAAGCATTAAAATGACCAAAAATTCACCTGCGATCGCCCGACGATCTTTATCACTTACTTTAAAGGCGGCAGGAACATAATCGACGGATTGATTATTAAACAACAGCACAGAGGTTAGATTGCGAAAGGTATGCACTCCCCAGGCTGTTGCCATTCCTACGGTTAACCAGATGGGATTGACTTCAGCAGACGGTACAAATAGATTCTGAATCCATTTACCCCAAGTTTCAGGCTGTTGGTATAAGTAATTGCGATCTGGATCGGCTAAGGAATTGGTTTTATTGTGATGCTCTCGATTATGAACGGCTTTCCACAACGTCGGTGGCATCCACAACATTGTTAGCCCTAGTAAGCTAATCACACGCATCAGAGGGGAGTTTTTAATGACGCTGCCATGCATGAGGTTATGGGAGCTAAATAGCAAGACAATGATGCTATTGCCCATTACCACAGCTAGGGGTAGATAAAGCCATAAAAGATATACAGACCAACGATCTAGATGAGATGCGATCGCCCAGCCTAGTATCAAGATTGCCAGATTAATAAACAAAATGACTAATTTACTTGGGTCGGGAGCAAAAGCTTCAGCTGGCAGCATGGAACGTAATTTCTTGGCATATTCTGCTTGAGTAATCAGTATTTTATCTCTATCAATAGTCATAGATTTTGATCGATTTTTTCAGAAAATATTAAGAAAAACCTAACTAAATTTAAACCCTTATTTAGTGTGATATAGTTGCAGCAATTTTAGGGAGCATAAGGAGTATGCCCATGAACTCTATCACCAGCCTACAAGATATTGAAAAGCATATCCCGATAGTGGGCGATATTAACATCAAAAGCCCATTCGCCTACCAAGCCACCCGTGGCGCAGTAGAGGTAGTTAACACGGTACAAATGGCAGTTGCAGAGGCTTATATCAATGGATTAGAAGTGCCTGATCCCGTACTGCGATCGCTTTTTGATACCTGTATGCCCATCTTGTTTCAGTATTTTCCCTCCCTCCTTGCTCCCTATGAATGGGTATTGAAAGAAACTGATCATCTTGCAGAAGGGTCACGGGATCTAATGAAGATTCAGTACGACTTGCCTCAAGGGATGCTGAATACCATGTTGGGTAATGGGAAACTTATTTATCCTAAGTACAGCATGGGATTATGGGAAAAAGGAGCATCCAACCTTGAGCAATCCCAGATGCACATGATTGATGATGTGATTGAGAAGCTAGACATCAAAGACGGAGACAATATTTTAGACTTCGGATGTGGTTGGGGCTGCGTTCCCAATTATATTCTGTCCAAATTTCCAAATGTCAGGTTTACAGGGCTGAATTTGAGCCATGAGCAATCTGAATATATGCGCCACAAAATGCAAGACCCTGAAAGCTACCTTAGTTCAGGTCGATTCACTCTACATGAAGGAGATTTAAATGATGCAAAATTTGATGAAAAGTTTGACAAAATCCTCTCGATTGGTGTTTTTTGTCATATTGGCAATTTAACAAAATCCTTCCAAAAGTTAGCTTCTTTTCTGAAGGATAATGGCAAGGTATTTATTCACATTATCACAGTTCGTACCCCTAACCATATATCCAGCGCTTACACCCACAAATACATTTTTCCTCACGGTCGATTCTGGAATCACGATGCAGTACCCAGCCATAACAAAGACCTCAAAACCATTGAAAGATGG
>DATNPH010000203.1:0-6801 GCA_036703315.1 Coleofasciculaceae cyanobacterium | reverse complement strand
ACAAAGAAATTAGGACGATTAAAGAGGCTGTCTATCGAGAGCGACGAGGTTACACTGATGCAGAACGTCAGCGGCTTGATGATTTAATACCTCACAGTTTTTCTCGATTTAATTCTCTAGTTGGTGATACGTTTGTTGAGTTTCTCCTTGAACTTGACTTGCATTAGCATCTGAATGAACACACAGCAGTAGTGTGAGTGCCCCTTTACCTTGCTTGAGATATTTACTTCCAACAAAAAGCCCTCGGCATGGGCTGAGGGCTTCTTCATCAGGGTGCATCTACTTCCTCTGTTATTTAAAAGTGCTGTAACAAATTATCGATTTTCCCGATCTGACTGGATCAGAAAGTGTTTCTAGCAAGTGGTGCTGGAATCCTATGCAATATTTAACGATGTATCTGATGTTCGCCCCTGTTGGGACTATCTTTACACTGTGTTGATATGTGCTTGAGATTTGTATTGTTTGAATAAAGTTTGGCGGCTCTCGATAGATTTCTACCTTTAGACAGATTATTATCTACTCATGAACTGATGCAACCCTTCTGCAAAAAATCTAGCGGAAGGCTATCATACAGAACGCTTTATTGGTAACCTTCTAACGCTGAATCTATATTTTCAAAGCCGCCCCATTAGGCGGCTTCGAAGTTTTTACTTTTACCGTCAACAGATAATAAATTACAGTGTCCTAGCCGATTTTTCGCCAGTGGCTGAATTCATTGGTTTATTGAAGTTTCCGGAAACTACGTGTTTCCCGGATTGGACAATCATCGCACTCCACAGCCACTAGACTCCCTTGAAGAGATAGACTCCTAAAAATTGTTGATGGCCGTCGCACGCACGATCGCATCTGGGAAAAGATGTGTTCCCCTTTTCGTCGAGTAACCCAAGGATTAAAGCTGCTGGAAATTGGTATTAGCCTGATTCCTTCTGTTGTTTCTTTCCTAACCCCTACCAAAGAAGCGCTTGAGTGGGTTTGTGGCAATTTGCCCTAACCCTCGATGTTGGGAGCGCTGAGCGGCTTTAACCGGGTCTGAATCTGTGAGAATTTGGACAGCGTGTTCGCGAAGCTTAGCGCTGCGATCCTGAGAAGTAGAAACGAATGTTACGCCATGCTCGCCTTCGTCCGTTTGTGTATCTCCTAGAGCTACCTGGTAAGCCTGATGTAAAGAAGGCAGGGTGGCGGCGATGGTAGGTAGTTCCACAACCCGAGCTTCCAAGTTCTGACCGATGGCATTGAGCTGCTTTTGTAGTCCCAATGGCAAAGATTCATCTTGATGAGCAAGGGCACTCACAAAAGCTTTCAGGCTTTTTTCTTGTTGAGGGTTTAGAGACATGATTGTAAAAAGTATTTAGTGAGGATAAAAAACGATTGTGAAAAATTGAAAGGCTATTCTTTGATACTAGAAAACTTTGTGGGCTTTGCTGTTGAAGGGTGGCATGAATCTAACTTTGGGAATAAAGCGATTGGTTAGGTTGCAGTTTTTTGGCTGCGTCAGATTGAGCCGTAAGCACTGTCTCAACACGGGCTAGGAATTCTAGAGGGATTGGCTTAGGGCAATGCGATCTGCCTTGCTTTACTCGCTTCGCTATCGCCTCCCCAGCGAAGGCAAGAAAGCCCGTGGAGAAGCGCTCTTTTGTGGTAGACGGGGGAGAAATTTAGTAGCCGAGGCGGGTGGCCGTGTCGGGTCGTCGAGAATGCGATCCGCTCTCTTCTGGTGCAATCAGGCAATCGCGCTTGTCCTTTGCCTCTTCTCGGTTTCCAGCCTAAGCAAGCCGAGCGTTACCTCAGATCCCCTCTCACGCCTCTACGGGCATCCTCACAGGAACTCAGGACGCTCTGACTGGATGAGACTAAGTTCCTACCACTAATATCAGCCATAGTCCGTACACCGCTCCACATACTGTGTAAATCAGAATGAAGCTTCCTGCAAAGACTGTCCACTTTTTCTTGTTTGCGCGAATTGAAAATCCTAAAATAATCCAAGGAACGATAGAAGTCAGAATCATAATAAAAAACTTTAGCTCACTGTTAAATGAAAGCGAAAAAAAGTGTTCAAGTCCTAGCACAACAAGGAGTCCTGGTGTTAGCAACCCAATTATCAATCCATAGAAAATTAGTATCAAAGTAGTCATGTCTTTGACTGAATGGGATTAGGTGAGGGCGATCGCAGAACTAGGAAGACGTGCCAAGCTTGGCACATCTTAGGGGATTTCTCCCCATTGCCCTACCTCGCTGGCGTGGCTCGTGGAGTTCCCCAGCTTTGAATCTCTCGAACGTGGCTCATGACGATGTAGTGCGCTATGGCTATAGCAAGCCGCTCTCAAATCATTTGAGAGCGGTTTTAGAAAAAGAATTTATTTTACTTCTGCTGAGACTTCAACGCCTCACCATCCAAGCATTGCTCGTTGATCAAGCTCAGTATCTTGGTAACTCCCTCTTGCCCATAACGCTTGTTGTAGTATGTCTCAGCCTTAGCAGGGTCTTTAGCGTTCTGCATCCCATACTTGCTGTTGTGGCTAATGACTTCATCAGCATGGCTCTTAATCCACTCTCCAACTAACAGACCATTGACCCCTGATAACTCCCTCAAGGCTTGATTAATGTTTATGCCATATATTTAATCGTTTCTCGATCATCAGGTAAGAGTGCAGGGTGTAAGGGGTGAGTAGCTCTCACCCAAAGCTTTTAGAAATCCGATTTGGATCAGATGATGCCCTGAAATGAGAAGCCCCTGGCGTTGAACCAGGGGCTAACTGTTTGGGGAGAAAGTAGCGATGCTGTCACCAGCCGCCATACAACGGCTGTAATCCCTATGTAGTAAGGAGTTCAAAAATAAAACGCGTTCGTGTGTACCAATCACCTATTTTTGACAGGATGTAGACTGTCCCAATTAAACTCTTCTTTAATTAGAACAACGTTTAGCGACCTAACCACAAGGTTTTCAGGCTACAAAAATCCCATAAGTTTAATTAGGACAGTGAGCGCCATCTGGCGGCAAACCTGTCAAAACTTCTTTTTTGAGTCAAAATCAAGAAAATTTTCTAGGATGCTTATACAGTAAGCATTTCAAGCTGTGAGTGGCGGCTGGTAACAGCGTCGCTACTTTTAGCCCTGTTTGTAAACAACTTAACTACACTCTTTCATTAAAATTTCCCGATTACAAAAGCCAAAGTACCCTCATAGATACTCTTAGACGAGGTTTTCAGTAATAGGAAGTCTTGCGCCAGTAGATTCAGGTGTAAGCAACAACGCTTCAACCTACACTACAAGGAATTCAGCCATGCAAGCTACAACACAAGCCACAACTTCTTTACCTGCTTGTTCAACTCTTCCGATTCTGCGCCGTAATGACCAGCAAAGGTCTCAAGACGAGAATGTCAGACTCTTGCAAAAACGCCTTAATACTTTCCACAACATCAAGGTAAATGTTGACGGATTCTTCGGTGCTAAAACTGAAGCGGCTGTTAAGGAGTACCAAGAAAGAATTAGCGACCACGACCTTTCGTTTGTCGTAGATGGAATTGTCGGCCCCAAAACTTGGCAAGCCTTAGGAATGTGTGTAAAAGGCTAACATCGCCCTAGCACTCTCGCCTTAAACAATATTCCCTTCAAGAAACAGATTTGCCTCTAGTTAACACCAGGGGCTTGCTGGAAGTACGATTCGCATTCACGACTTTACTACCCCCATTAAAAGGAATTCAACTATGCAAACTACAACACAAAGTACCCGTTCTGAAACCCCTTGCCATAGAATGCCAGTTTTACGTCGTAATGATCGGCAAGCCAGGGCGGAGGAGCTGGTCAAAGTTTTACAGCAACTTTTGAACAAAGCTGATTTACACCCGTCAACTGGCGGATTCCCCCTAACCGTTGACGGGTTCTTCGGTGCCAAAACTGAAGCGGCTGTTAAGGACTACCAAGCTCAGTGTTGCTTAGTAGTAGATGGAATTGTCGGTTCCAAAACTTGGAATGCTCTAGGCGCTTGTATCATCATCACTGAGAGTTAAACGAGAACATTTACCTTCAAGAAACTGAAAAGTCCCTGACTCATGTGACAGGGGCTTTTTGTTTGAGGAGGTGTAAAATAGCACAAACTAAGCAATTTGATATAAATCCCAAACAAAAACTGTTGAGTTATCGTGCCATGTGACTTACTTTTTATTGGCTCTTTGTTTAAACCATTCTAGAAACTGAGGAAATTTTTGGGAGTCAATTACATCTTCAACCCTGATGACATGAAGATAAGCATATCGAGAAAAATAGATACCTAGGCGTTTAACTTCGTGCTCCGGTGGTGCGCCATCTATTCCATCAATCTTGTAAAGCGCATAGTAGCCAATTAATTGATTGAAGTCATCCCGTTCAAAACTCAACTCTTTCTTCGTCTTAATGTCAATCAATAAATCATCAATTAATAAATCAGCATCAGCTCCCCCAACGAGGTTTGAAGCCAATCCAAAGGTAGGATTTAAGACAACCACTCCTGATGATTTGAAAAGATTGGCACCGACAAGAGACATTAAACGCCTTAAGTCCTCAACATCTTTGCCGTCTACATCTTGAAGATTTTCATCAATCTTGCCAACTCGAAGGAATACATCAAGTTTAGCTAGTAATAAGCTATTTCTAATTAATTCATCGGTAAGTTGTTGAGTTTCTATAAACTTGGCATACTCTTCCCTAGCCTGAGTGCTAATTAAGTATCCTTGTTCGTACAAACGATGGGAGCCAGATTGTTTCAACAGACGCACTGAGTTTTCAGCTACCCAACCCCTCTCTATAGCTTGTGGGTTCATCTGTTTAACGTAAAATCTTAGAAGATAGTCAAAAGCTGTACCAACTAAACCATAATTTTGGCTCAGAGGTGGAGCTAGCAGCTGTTGTTTACTAGTAAATTTCGGCTTAGGAAATTCTTGCTTAAGCTTGGCTCTGACATCAGGCTGCTTGATCAAGGAAGTTAAACTCATAATCTCCACATAAATTAGAAAAACTAGCCAGTAACGCTTTCGTTAATAACTTGCGCCTTGACTGACTAGTTTCAAAGTAGTAAAAAAGGTTGGCTGAGAAAATATCGCCCTGATATTGATTTTTTGGTACTAAACCCCTATTGACCGTGGCGAGGGGGACATAACAAATCTCTCAGTTCAGCAGGAATCTCTTCAAAATGCTCCAAAAGAAAGTCCATTAAGGCAAGATGACGCAGGTCATTAGGGTTAGGGCGACGGTAATGGTGGCCACGAGTGAACCAGAAGTGAACGTTAGAAACAGACCGGGCGGCAATCAAAGCGATTTGGGCATGGGTCACTCCCCATTTGCGCTGAAATTCAATAGGAGTCATCCCAAGTTGGCAGTAACCGTAGAGTTCAATCAATTCTTGTTCTCGTTCGGTAAGAGGACGAGGACTCATCAAGCCTCCTTGCTATCTAATGGTTCGAGGTCGTCTTGCCAAGCTGTATCTGCAACTATCCACGCGGCACTGGGAGATTGTTTATCCAGCCAGATTAAATAGCACCACATCCAACAACGGCGATGAGGGGCATAGTTATAAAACCTGCCAATGACGATTCCCCAATCGGTCTGTTCACTGCCAGTAATCCAACGTAGCAATTCACCCTCTTTGAAGGCAGGTTGAGCAACATCAGGAAAATGGGCAGGTAAGCCAGTCGGTGAGCTGTGAATTTCTCGATTGACAACAATTGAAAGTACATCCATTTTTGTACGATTCATAAAGTCTGACGGACTAAACGTTTTCAATGACAGGTGGCAAGTTAGATGATTGATCAATCAAACCGTTTGCCTTGCGTATTCACCGTGCGGTGTCCACCAGAAGCCACACCCATCTTGTTGTGGAATTCCTCAATCGCCACTTTTGATGTCGTAGAGAGCATCCACAGTGGCACCGCCAGCATGAAGCACAAATCGCCAAAAAAAACAATTCCCACTGTCAACCAAAAATTCTTGACTTTGTGATAGGTGCTAATTAAGTCAACACCGTAGATGAAAATGAATCCCCCCAAAATAAACAAGCTCAGCATTCCGTACCCCACGAGGTTGAGTAATCGTTCGTTGGTGTCCGTAATGCCTGCCAGCTTCTTACTCTGCATATAGAGCAGCCGCCAACTAACCGGGTTAGTGGCAACTGCCCCAAACGCACTCGCCAGCGCTGCCAAAATAAACGCAATCCCACCCGATAATCCCGGCCATACTTGATCGGCGTTAGTGGTCTGGGCTATCCATTCCCGACTCAGGCTGGCATCAACCCACACGGCTAACCCGCCAGCGAACAACAGGGCAATGGCACCAAAACGATACATCCAAGGTGCTCTCATTCGTTTTCTCCTTCAGTGAGTTGTTTGAATTCGGCGTGTGCTTTTTTCCACGCCTCTGAGCCACCTTTTTTGACTTGCCAAAGGCGCTCAATAATCTCGGTTTGGTTCAGTTCACTTCGCAGTTCTCTAATGAGCCGTAAAACTTGGTTTAAAGTCAGTTCAAGAGGTGTGAACCGTGATTTTGAACCGTTACCTGAACCGCTGGGAGTATTACTAGAGCGTTGGTTCAGCGGTTCAGAAGGCGGGTTCATTGGTTCAGGCTTTGAACCGTTTCTTTTGCGCTCAATTAGGTCGTTAATCGTGTCGTCATCCGCCTCTAATACCCATCTATCCCCATTGGTGACAAGTTAAGCCTTTAAGGCAGTTGTCAAGGGGATTGGAGAAGAGGCTTGAAGAAAAATTGGTCAGAGCCGCGCTGTTTTTCAGGGAAGGGTGAGACAATTAACTTAACGTTGGGTTTTCGTTGCTGTTT
>DATNPH010000197.1:0-3243 GCA_036703315.1 Coleofasciculaceae cyanobacterium | reverse complement strand
CTACCTCAAGCTACTTCACTTGGCGATCGCTCAATTCCGTATCGCATTTGATACTTTTCAAGCTCCCGTCGATTTTTTATCCAATGTGGCGGTAGGTTCGTCTGCTAAAACAATTTTGGGATGACTGACTAAGGCACGGGCAAAGTGCTATCGCGCCGCTTCGCTAACGCCACAGATATCATCGCCGATACTCAAACTAGCCGTCCTGTGAAATGCGGTGTAATGCTGCTTTATTCTCCCAATCTTCCCGTAGAATTGCCAGTAACACAACGTCTTCAAACACGCCCCACTTTCGTACTCGTTGGCGCAGTAATCCCTCTTGTACAAATCCATTTTTCTTAAGCACCTTTCCTGAAGCTGGATTCCTTGCCATGTGATAGGCATAAAGCCTATTAAGGGACAACTCTTCAAATCCAAAACAAAGCACAGGTTTTAAGGCTTCACTCATGTAACCCTGTCCCCATACTTCGACTGCCAACCAGAAACTCACTTCAGCCTGAGAATGTTCTCGCTCAAGGTCTCGAATCTCGATAATGCCGCTAAACAATTTCTCTTGCTTCTGCTCGATCGCAAACGTGACAGAACGACCTTTTTCAAACTCAGAAATTTGTTTTGAGATATAGCGTTCAGCTTCACCATCAGGATACGGGTGAGGAATAGAAATCATGGTATCAGCAATTTGGCGAACACTGGCAACTTTTTGAATCAACAATGCATCTGCAAGAGTCAGTGGACGTAAAGATAATCTTTCAGTTTCTATCTGAGGTTGCGAAAGCATATCAAGAATGTATCTTTCTATATTTCAATAGCTCATCGATCACTATTCCACTAGTGCAACAGCATTGGACTTGTCTGCTAAGCGACCGTCTTCCATATAAACAATGCGATCGGCAATATCCAAAATCCGATTGTCGTGCGTCACCAGCAAAATAGTACAGCCCTGTTCCTTTGCCAATTTCTGCATCAGTTCCACCACATCTCGACCTGATTTTTTATCAAGGGCTGCGGTAGGTTCGTCTGCCAGAACAATTTTAGGATGACTCACTAAGGCACGTGCGATCGCTACTCGTTGCTTTTGTCCTCCCGACAAATTATCGGCGTAGTAATCCACACGATTTCCTAAACCGACTGTCTTGAGAATATCGGTTGCTATCTCATCCATATTTTGGTCTAGATAGCGATCGTGTAACTCAAGAGACATTCGCACGTTCTGCTTAGCTGTTAAGAAGGTCAATAGATTGTGTGCTTGGAAAATGTAGCCAATTTGCTGCCGAACCTGCCTCATGGATTTCTTACTGGCTCCATTCATTTCTTGCCCCAGAATTTTCAAGCTGCCTTCTTGTGCAGAACGCAAGCCTCCCATTAGGGTTAGTAGTGTCGTTTTACCAGACCCTGATGGTCCAGTCATAATCACAATTTCTCCAGCAGAGATATCGAGATTGATGTCAAATAGCGCTTGTTTTTGTAGCTCTCCCTCACCGAAGTAGTGATTGAGCTGGTGAACAGAAATAACAGGTTGCATAGATGGGTAATGGGTAATGGGTAATTGGAATAATGATGGATAGGGGTGAGCTGTAATAGGGATAAGTGAATGGGAAGACCAGATTTTGAGGAGCTGGATGTTTTTTATAAGTAGAGGGTAGGTAATGGGTAATAACCAATTACCGATGACCAATTACCTTCTTAGAAAATGTCAGCAGGGTCGGCAGACTGTAACTTACGCATTGCGATCGCTCCCGATGCAATGCACATTACAAGCGTCAAAGACAACACGAGTACCAGACGATCTAGCGACATTTTGACGGGAAGTAGTGTCGCTTGGGCAATGAGTCCGTAAAGCCCTAGTGAAACCGCAAATCCGGGCACAAAACCTAGGATTGCCAGAATTAAAGCCTCTTGAAGCAAAATACCAACTAGGAAGCGATCGCCATAGCCCATTGCTTTGAGCGTGGCGTATTCGGGCAGGTGATCGGAAACATCAGAGTAAAGAATCTGATATACAATTACCGTCCCTACCAAAAAACCGACGATAGTTCCGAAGCCAAAGATAACGCCGATGGGACTAACTTGACTCCAATAGTTTCTTTCCCGTTGTATAAATTCTTCCTTTGATAGAACCAGCACATCATCTGGCAGTTTAGCTTTTATATTTGCTTGCACTTGTTTAAGATCTGCTCCTGGTTTCAACGTGATTAGACCGACATCAATATCATCTGCTTGGCGTTCTGGAAACAGACGCAAGAAAGTAGAATCACTCACAATCAGATTGCCATCAGCCGAGAAAGAAGCTCCCATTGTGAAGACACCAGTGACTTGAATTTGTAAGTCATTCAGTTGGGCTGGAAGCAGTTTAGATTGCTGAAGTTGACTGGCAACATTACCCAGATCGGGTCGCGCCGCCTGGTCATAAAGCACATAATTCAACATCTTGAGTTTATTCAATTCGGGCGCGGCATCTGGCACATCCATTGCTGGATTACTTGGGTTGAAACCATAGATTTGTACCTGCCAGAATGTTCGATTACTAGGATTACGCCATCTTCCGATTCCTAGATAGAGAGAGTTGATAGAAGCTACGCCATCTGTACCTGCTGCCTGAAATAACCTAGAGCGTGAGAAGGGTTTGATGGTTTGCACGTTATCGGATATGGAATTAATCAGGAACAGGTCGCCCCGCAGCCTGTAGTGCATCCCCGTAGCAGAAACATAGGCAGATTCCATCAGTCCAAGCTGGAAAAACATCAAGATATCGGCGAAACCAATTCCGGCTAAAGCAACTGCAAGACGAGTTTTCTCTCGCTTCACCTGTAACCATGCCAGTGGTGTTTTGCGAAGTAGTTTACATAACATAAGTTGAGTACTTGATCTAAAAGAGTCTAAAGTTGGATAACTGACCTCTTGTACCAGTCGCCTTAACCCGTCAAGGGTTTAAACCCTTGGCTAATAGCGAAAGTCCTCTCAAGAGGACTAATGTTTGCCATACAAGGATTTCAGTCGGTTTAAACCGACTTAAGCTGTGAGCCAAGAAATTAATTTCTTGGCTGGAGTGGAGGCTTACTGACAAAGGTGCAAGATGTGAGATAAGGGAAAATGGCTGATAGCTTGGTTAAAGCAGGAGCGTGTTTAAGACTGAGCTATTTGATCTAATTGAGTAGTTTCTTCGAGCTTGCGCTGCCGCACGAGTAGAAACAGAGGTAGTGCTAACGAAACACCAACTAGTAAATTACTTGCGATGTAGATCCA
>DATNPH010000194.1:0-15736 GCA_036703315.1 Coleofasciculaceae cyanobacterium | reverse complement strand
AGGAAATTGGTCTCTCAGTTTAGGGGCAACCCTACTCTACCTGACGAATTTGCTGGGAATTACTCTCTCCTGTATGCTGACTTTTTTAATAGCAGGCTACACACCGCTCAAGCGTGCTCGTAAACCCCTAAGTTGGGCGCTGGCTTTTACAGCAATACTCCTGTTGCGATATGAATATCCTCACCTCCAAAAGTTGGGTACAGAAAAACTCCAAGAGGAAATGTTAGCCATTGAAGCCGATACCTACGCTGAATTTGTTCGCGCTGGTCGATTGAGCGGTAAACTTTCACCGCTATTGCAGGAAGTTCTCGTAGATGCGGATGAAACAACAATCTCTGGTTGCTCAATAAGAAGATGTTAATCCCGACGTTCCTGGTAATCTTCAGAAGACGTAGGGTCTAATTCCCATCTGCTTTCATCGCGCTCCTCCAAAATGTCGTTTGTCCTGAGAAATTCCCGATCATCATAATCTATCCCGACAGCAGCTCCCAGTTCTTCAACAATACTCTGATCAGGAGTAGCAACAGTTCCTCCGACTGCTTCGTCACCAACCATAGCCGCCTGATCCCAACGAGCATCCACATCACCCCCCGTTAGTTCTGGACCCGTCGATGTATACTGATCCATCCGATCATGCATAGTTCGTCCGCCAATTTCAAGCCCAGGCTCTAGAGCAACACCTGTGCCATAGGATTCGGTAATTTCCTGAGGTAGATCCGAAATAACTGGTTCGCCAATATCTTCGACAGGGATATCCGAAACAAGGTCAGTATCTTCGATGGGTATATCCGAAAGATTTCCTTCATCGGGCATCTCTGGTTGTTGAGCTGCTCTTTGTGTCCTATCAGCCATAATGCTTCCTGTGAGTCTTTCAAATGCCTATAACTGCAACATATCTGAAGATAAGATTCGCCAGAATCCTCATTTAGGCTGAAAAGCTTCTCAGAGGGCGTCTCTAAATATTACTTTTGACTTTTGACTTTTGACATTCGACTTTAGCTTTGTTCACCTAGTTCTCTATCAGCTGTACGACGATCTTCTCCTTGGCGTATTTCCTGCTCCAAAAAGTAATTGAGCAGAGTTCGCAAAAGGACAATTGACCCAAGGTTCAGAATATCTTGACGAGTGGGTGCAACAGCAGTGCGAAGGATGTCACTGGCGACGGTAAATTCTAATCCTAAGGCGAGCACACGCCCCAATTGCAGCCGAATCGATTCGGTAGAATCCAAATGTTGCTTTGATCGTGCCAGTGATTTACGCAGATAGGTGCTAATGCCGCGTAGGATTGCAAAACCGATCACCAGGGCAGCGGCAATTTCGGCAGCGGCTGCCATATAACCAAGGAGCAGCTTTAAAAATGGCTCCAGGGGGCTGACTGAGGTTGGTTCACTGGCTCCTTCCGTGTTCAGACTGAGCAGTAGTACCAGACCTAAGATTAGGGGTAACGGTACCAGAATAGTAGCCCAATCATCACGTAACGGTTCTCGTTTCATTTGTTTAACTCTCTACCACATGGAAGTCGCAGTGTTTGCCTTCTTAGGACTAAAACCCTTTTGGATTTTGGATTAACTTGTCTGATGCGATCGCATACTTGCTCTCAAAACTGGACTGGCTATCTAACCCTAAGAAGCTCAAAACCAAGGTTTCTACTACCAAAAGGGGTAGTTTGGCTGGAGGCAGTCTATCTATAAATAGAGCCGATGTTCAATGGCGGTATGTTACAGGGAGGGAGCTTGTTAAAAGAATTATGTACTGGATAGCAACAGGAATTCGTTACGGATAACAAATAATTAGTTAACTTACACAATGTCAATTCTTAGTGCGCTGACGCCACAATGAAAGAATGCTCGAACTACACTGTCACACAATCTGCTCGGACGGCACCCTTACCCCCAGCGAACTTGTTCATGCGGCAGTTCATGCTGGAGTCTCTGCCCTAGCAATTACTGATCACGATACTCTTTCCGGTTGGAATGAAGCGATCGCTACGGCTAAAACCCAAAATCTAGAAATTATTCCCGGTGTCGAGTTAAGTACGGTTCACAACGATCGCTCCCTTCATATCCTAGGCTTCTATCCAGATGCTGATAAGCTTAGTGCTCCCTTAGCAGAGCGTTTAGAGGGACGTAAACGCCGTACCCAGCAAATGGTTGCAAAGCTGGAAGCACTGGGCTATCCAATCTCTCTACCAATACTGGGTGAAGGAATAGCACCAGGTCGTCCTCATCTAGCTAGGGCACTCGTAGACGCTGGTTATTTTCAGTCCACTGAGGCAGCCTTCAACCGTCTGTTGGGTGATGACCAACCGGCTTATGTGCATTACGAGAAATTCTCAATCTCACAAGGGGTTGCTTTGTTACGCAACGGTGGCGCTGTGCCAGTTTGGGCACATCCTTACCTATTCCGAGGCGGTGAAGTTGAGGAGGTTCTAAAAGAATTGGTTGAGGCGGGTTTGATGGGAATTGAGGTTTACCATCCCTGCCACACTCCAAAACAGACAAAACGTCTTGAAGCCTTATGTGCTCAATATAATTTACTGATGACGGGTGGCAGCGATTATCACGGTCCTAGTCCAGATGGCAAAAGCTCGAACAAGACTACGCTTAATATGATGCATCTACCCTTATCCTTGCTTGACCCTCTCAAAGAGGCGGCTCAAAGTTTACAAGGTAGTCATTAGTCATTAGTTTTGTTTTTGATAGTTTTTATTGCTCTTGTTAGCAGCTTGATATGGGGAATGCATCACGTAGTACTGTCCTGGAGAACTTTCTTGCTGAGTTGCATGACAAGTACAAGCCAATCAAGGATGGCAGATTAGCCAACTACATCCCTGAACTGGCAAAGGCGAATCCTGATTGGTTCGGGATTTGTGTGGTAACGGTGGATGGCGAAGTTTATGAAGTTGGCGATTACGAGCAACTATTCACAATTCAGTCAATCTCTAAAGGCTTTGTGTACGGACTTGCTCTTGAGGAACATGGGCGAGATTACGTCTTGAAGAGAGTTGGTGTTGAACCGACGGGTGACGCCTTTAACTCAATTATTCAGTTAGAAGAGTCTTCAAAGCGACCTTACAACCCGATGGTCAACGCGGGAGCGATCGCAACTACCAGTCTAATCAGAGGCTCAAGCCCAAGCGATCGGCTTAACCGCCTACTGGATATGTTTGGGCGCTACGTGGGTCATGATTTGTTCATTGATATGCCTGTGTTTTTGTCAGAACGCACAACCGGACACCGTAACCGGGCGATGGCGCACTTGATGCTCAACTTTGGCATGATCGATGAAAAACTTGAAGAGGCTCTAGACCTTTACTTTCAGCAGTGTTCTGTAACAGTCAACTGCCGAGACTTGGCAGTAATGGCAGCAACGCTGGCTAATGGTGGGATTAACCCACGTACCAAGCAACGCGCCGTTGACACTCGTTATATCAGAGATATCCTCACGGTGATGTATACCTGTGGGATGTACAACTTTGCTGGAGAGTGGGCGTATAAAGTTGGGTTACCTGCTAAGAGTGGGGTATCAGGGGGAATTCTTGTCGTCGTTCCCGAAAAAATGGGCATTGCGGTTTTCTCCCCGCCTCTGGACTCTAATGGTAGTAGTGTCAGGGGGTTAAAAGTGTGCGAAGACCTATCCGAGCAGTTTGGATTACATTTATTTGATCGACAGATGGATAGTGCCCAATTTCTTGATGCTTTGTCTAATCAGCCCTCGGCTGAAGCAGAAAGCTGTGTTGAACGAGACAACACAGCTTCCTAGAGATTAACGGCGTCTAGTTCCAAAACTAGACGGAGCACGCGATCGTCCACCCGTACCAAAACTACTTGGGCGCTTGGTTTGTGTCGGATAGGATTTGTTAGAGCGGCGTAAGTTACTAGAACCGTAACCTGAACCGGTAGAGCGAGTACTATTGTTCGGCGTTGGACGATAAGTTGTTGGTCGATTATACGACGGTGAATTTATGCGACCAGTCGTTCGGAAGGTTTGACGATTTCTCACAGCCGGAGGTGGCGCTTGGTAGCGAGACTGATATCGATCAACTGCCTGACCATACGTGTTGCCATACCCTCCAAAGCCAGTCAGAACTCCACCATGCTGATAAACGGGCGGCACATAGTATCGAGGCGAAAATAAAAGGCTACCTATAGCTTGACCCGCTAATGCTCCGGCAAAAGGAGCCCAGAAGCCTGATTGCTGACGCACTACAACGGTTTCTTGTTGACCCGTTTGGGGGTTAGTTTGATTCTCCGTAACGTTATGAACGTATTCAATCTTGAAGTCTTCCGTCAGGTGCAAAACGGGTTTACCACCCTCGACACTCAGATAAGTTTTCTGTCCTGCCGAAATGTCTGAATCAGTCAGACGAGCCATCTGTAAGTCCGTCGTCCGATAAACTGGGGGGCTTCCTTGTGGGGTATTCAGTAATTGCAAGGTATACTCCCCGTCTATATCGTTGTAGCTCGCCTGTTGCACCGGATATTGCCCCTCTTTCAATTGGGTAGGAGCAGCTGAGCGATTAGTGTTAGTGTTAGTGTTTGGATTCCGGTAAGCTTGCGTTGAGTCAGGAGAACTACAAGCAAGTGTACTCCAACACAAAGCCAAGGACATTAAGAGGATGGTTATCTTGCGCATCATAAATCAGTGAAAACTACTGACAATTTAAAAATAGCTTTTAGTTGTTAGTTACTTGGCAGGGTTTATACCCAAAAAACAGGGTGGTTTTCACTATAAAGATAGTGGGAACTTATTTTTTGGGACACTCCCTTAAGCTAATTAAAGTTAGTAACTTATGGCTAAAAGCTCTTAGAGTGGAATCAGTTCAGGGAAGTTAAGCAACACTTGGTCGTTAGTCAGTTCATCACCCAACTGGGCTGGGGAAAAGTGAACCTGAATCGCTTGCAATCTTTCTTGATAATGGAGATTGATTAATGCTTTGAGAGCCGCTTGAAGAGCACTTATGTTATCTAGGGCAGCTTCCAGTTCTGGAACCTCACCTTTAAAAGCTACTGTAATCATCACAATCAAGTTATGAGTGATGGGTAAGGATAACGGTTCATTTTTTTTGTTAGGACTGGGTTGTGTGAAATCAACTTCACTGAGATAGCGTTGAGCAGAATCTGTAAATAACTCAGTTACGTAGTCTCCGGCTTCCCCTTCGTCCCAAAAAACATTTCCTTCATTAGCTGCCGATTGCCAATAGGTGTCAAGCTGTAAGAGGTTTTGGCAAATTTCAACGAGTCCTTCTCCTAAAACCTCTAGATCTCCATCAGATTCGATTGCCTGTCGTGCAGCACGATTGAGAACTCCTAATACAGGTGCAACTTCTTCACCTGCTAAATGGATAAACAAGCGACATACCACAAATCGAGTTCGACCACTAAACTGATTAATGCGATCGCGCCAAGAATTCATTATGTTACCTTAACTACTGAATGCCACAAATCAATGGCTATCAAGCCTTATTTTTAAATGTACTAAACACATTGAACACAGCCATCTACCCTCAGAGTGACGCAGTATTATTGCTCTCGTTGGCTGTTGGTTTATCCATTCGAGCAGAGATGGCTGCCAAAAATTTATCGACATTAAAAGGTTTGAGAATATAGTCATCCATTCCCAATTGTCTAATTTTCTGGAGATTGTTGCGATCGGCACTAGCCGTAAGAAACAGGAAAGGAATCGTTGCCGTAGCTGGATCTTCTCGCAGTGCCTCCAGAACTCCATAGCCATCAAGTTCAGGCATCATCACATCGCACAGAATTAAGTTTGGTCGCTGTTCTCTTGCCAACTGCACCCCAACATTACCATTTTCCGCACCTACAGCCTGAAACCCTTCAATCTCAAGGAGTTCAAGGAGATTTTCTCGAATAAAAATTTCGTCTTCAATCACCAGAATTTTCTTCATGAGTTTGGCTCTCACTAACGAGAGGAAGCATAACTTTAAATGGAAGTTGGGGTTTGAGGGTTGGGGTACTTCTCCCCTAGCAGGAGATGAGTCTTAAACTCAGTCTCGTTACTGGCGGTTAAGGGTAGCCGTTGAAACTTACCTCCAACTCCTAACTCCCGTTTATGACTGTTTGCTTTGCACTCACGGTAGTCCCTACCTTAATCTGTCTTTACTAATTAAAGTTACAGCTTGTAACAATTAGCAGTCGTAAAGCCAACCGTATCGCTTGGATACAACTTTGAAAAGGGTTCAAAACACATCATCATAGTGATCGAAAACACACCAAAGCTATGACCCGATACATACACGTATTAAGGCTGTTCTGGAGCACCGCGATCGCCGCCGAGCTAGAATATCGGCTCAACTTTCTCATTGCCGCCTTGAGCAGCCTGGGAAACCTAACGGGCAGCCTGTTCGGGTTATTTTTGTTTTACCGAACAGGCTACACCTTTCAGAATTGGAACTGGGAAGAAGCACTGGTAGTCTTGGGTATCTTTACATTACTTCAAGGTTTCTCTGCCATCTTTCTCATCCCTAACCTGAACCGCATTGTTGAACAAGTTCAACAGGGCACCCTAGACTTTGTGCTACTCAAGCCGATCAGCAGTCAGTTCTGGCTGTCAACTCGCACCGTTTCACCGTGGGGAGTACCAGATTTAATCTTTGGAATTGTGCTGATTGTCTATGCTGGTGGACGCCTTAGCTTAGAAATTGGTAACTATTTCTTAAGTGCTGTACCACTCCTGTTTGGCATGATCAGCCTCTACAGCCTCTGGTTTATGCTAGGAGCCACTAGCATATGGTTTGTCAAAATCTACAACGTTACAGAGGTACTGCGGGGGTTCTTAGAAGCCGGTCGATTCCCTATGGTTGCTTATCCTTCTGCTTATCGGTTCTTCTTCACCTTTGTCATACCCGTAGCCTTTTTGACTACTGTCCCCGCGGAAGTAATGCTCGGTCGTAGTCAGGTTGTCTGGATACTTGGTTCCGGTGCCTTGGGATTGGGGTTGTTGTTGGTTTCTGGCATCTTTTGGCGGTTTGCACTGCGTTTTTACACTAGTGCTTCCAGCTAACCCTAGAAAAGGTGAGTTTGATGTAAGCGTAAAAGAAGAGGCAAAGTACTCTGTAACGGTAGCAGTACATACCACTTCAGAACGTGATTCTGAAGGGCAACAAGAAAATTCTAGAGAATGATAGTGGCTGAGGCTAGTACATCACGGCTCAAATAAGCCTACCAATTGAAACAAGCTCAAAGGTCTAGAAATAAAACTTTTTGACTTGCGCGTAGCGGTACTCGGCTGTATTTCAAATTTTGAAAACACAACCGTACTAATCAGAGATAAATCTCACAAAATTACCTCGAATCCAACCTCTAGCACCCGAACTAAATTCCACATAGTACCAAACATAGCCATCTCGAGCTTTTGTTTGTCTGAGGATTTCTACCCGATCTCCCACCAAACCGTAGTGAGGCGAGTCGGCTTGCGTGGAGGGTAAAGCGCGAACATTCACCCGGCTACCAGTTGCCCTCCCTACTAAAACCGCAGGGGTAGCAAAAACAGGAACAGCAAAGCTAAGAGAGGCTACGGTTGCACAAAGTATAGAGGCAATAGATTTGATATTCATCGTGCGAGTTGGAATTATAAAAAGCTAACTTTTACTTCAATCCCAATCCTTGAGTTTTCGGAAAAGCATCACCTCAGAGTAACAGGAGATTAACTGTAAAGAAATTATAAAGAGACATTAGGCTGAGTGAAGAGTTTATGAGTTCAAATTTATTTATTAGGAGAGTAAGCCATATTGGTCAAATAAACGTAACGGCTCAATTTAGGCTTTTCAGATCGAAACCACTGAGAAAAATTCACCGGATGGATAGAGCTGAGTTAATTCACCATTAGGCAGACAATTTTTAATTCGCTTTATGTGATTAATAAAAAGGAGATGCAAGCAAGGTTAAATAATGGAAACGAAGCAATTGGGAAACACGGATGTTACCATTAGCGCCATTGGTCTAGGTGGTATGCCGATGTCCTTGAGTAGTAGACCACCAGAGTCACAAGCGATCGCGGTAATTCATCGTGCTCTCGATCTAGGCGTTACACTCATTGATACAGCCGACTCCTACTGCCAGGACGAGTCCGACAAGCACCACAACGAGCAACTAATCACTAAGGCTCTTCAACAGTACGATGGAGATGTTAGTCAAGTCACCGTTGCCACCAAAGGCGGTTTAATGCGACCGAATGGCAGCTGGACTCGCAACGGCAACCCAGACCATCTGCGGGAGACAATCCGTATTAGCTTTGAATCGCTAGGTGGGTCAAAACCGATTGATCTTTGGCAGTACCATGCGCCTGACCCAAATTACACTATTGAGGAAGCACTGGCACCAGCCAAGGAGGCAGTAGAAGCCGGTTTGATTCGATTTGTTGGTGTCTCCAACTTTTCTGTTGAGCAAATCAAGCGTGCCCGTGATGTTGTGGAAATTGTCTCCGTCCAAAATCAGTACAACCCTTGGTATCGACAGCCAGAGTCTGACGGTGTGCTCCATTATTGTGAAGCAGAAGGATTGACATTTTTCCCCTGGAGTCCATTAGGTGGGTCACGCCGAGTCAGTAGCCTAGAAGATATCTCTGTGATTGCCGAACTGGCGAAGGAAAAAGGTAACTCTGTATATCAGATTGTCCTCGCTTGGCTGCGAGCTAAGTCTCCCTGCATTGTACCTATCCCTGGAGCCAGCAAGACTTCAAGCATAGAAGACTCCGTCTGTGCTGTCGAAGTGAAGCTATCGGAGCAGGAAGTGAGAAGAATTGATAAAGAAACCGCATCTTAATTGCTGTTGTTTAACAAAACTCAACAAAGCAAAATAAAAGACTGATTCTGCCTTGTTAGGCTAGTGGTTGAGGCTCACAATGGCATATGCCTAAA
The DNA here is from genome assembly GCA_036703315.1 of Coleofasciculaceae cyanobacterium. GTDB lineage: Bacteria > Cyanobacteriota > Cyanobacteriia > Cyanobacteriales > Coleofasciculaceae > DATNPH01. Next base: position 6,858 of record DATNPH010000194.1, on the reverse strand, counting down.
GTTAGATAGTTTTACATCGTTTAGCTTATGGCAATCTTGCTATCCAAACTGTGAGTTAGTAGCTCACCAAGCATAAGGTAAGACTGGAAGAGAGTTTATATGTTGGCACCGTTGGCGGACAGGTTTTTAGGACCATTTATTCCTCATGGACATTGCTACCTGTGGAAGCCATGGTTGGTAGGACTCCATTTGGTGTCAGATTCTCTGATTGCACTGGCTTACTATTCCATTCCCCTGGCACTAGTCTATTTTGTCCGCAAGCGACGCGACCTTCCCTTTAACTGGATCTTCCTGTTGTTTGGTGCCTTTATCGTCGCCTGCGGTACAACTCATATCCTAGCCGTGTGGACTCTCTGGTATCCAACTTATTGGTTAAGTGGATTCATCAAAGCGATTACGGCTGCTGTTTCTGTATGGACGGCTGTGCTGCTGATGCCATTGATTCCTAAAGCCCTAGCACTACCTAGTCCTGCTCAGCTAGAAGCCGCTAATCACCAGTTAGAAAGCGAAATTAGAGAACGTAAGGCCGCTGAATCAAAGTTACAGAATGCCCTCCAGCAATTGAGATTCCATGTTGAAAATACACCGTTAGCCGTTATTGAGGTGGACAGCGAGTTTCGAGTTCAGCGTTGGTCACAACAGGCAACCAATATTTTCGGCTGGCAGGCAGAGGAGGTACTTAACCATCGTCTAGACGAGTGGCAGTTCGTTTTTGAGGAAGATGCCCCTCGCGTTCAACAAGATATAAACCGTTTAATTGAGGGTAGTCAACCCCATATTTTAGGCAAAAATCGCAATTATACGAAAGACGGCAGCGTTATCTATTGCGAGTGGTACAACTCCGCGCTTTGGAATCAGTCTGGTGAACTTGTATCAATTCTGTCACTTGCTTTAGATGTCACGGAACGTACCCGTGCTGAGGAAGCCCTAAAAGCAAGTGAAGCCCGTTATCGTACCTTAGTAGAAACCTCACCTGATGCCATTACTGTCACTGACCTGAACGATAAAGTGCTCTTTTGCAACCGCCAAGTTGCCCTATTATATGGGTGCGAAAATGAGATAGAAATCCTTGGCGTGAGTAGTTTGAACTTGATTGCGCCAGAAGATCATAGCCTGGCGGCGGGTAGCCTTGAGAGAATTCTGACCTTGGGGAGTATTAGAAATGTTGAGTACACCATGCTCAGGAAAGATGGCAGTCGATTCCCGGCTGAAGTGAGTGCGTCTCTAATTCGAGATGCACAGGGGAATCCCCAAGCAATTATTAGTCTTGTACGAGATATCACCGAGCGAAAAGCCGCCGAAGATGCTCTCAAAAAAGCTAAACAAGATTTAGCCTTACGAGTCGAACAGCGAACCGCACAGTTAAAGCAGGTTAATGAGCATCTACTGATCGAAATTCAAGAGCGTCGGTTGGCTGAAGAAGCATTTCGCCAGAGTGAGGAGAGACTAAAGCGATCGCTTTCTTCTGCTCATATGGTGGCATGGGACTGGGATATTTTTAGCGATCGCTTGAATTGGTCAGATGGAGTAGAAGCCATCTTGGGTCTTGATTCTGGAGCCTTTACGGGTAGCTACAAAGCTTTTCTGAAATGTCTGCATCCGGATGATCGACCAATAGTGATTCAAGCTCTAAACCACACTATTGAGACAGGAACAGACTATGAGGTGGAAACTCGCATTATCTGTCCTGATGGTACGATTCGCTGGGTAGCTAGCAAAGGAGCCGTTTTGCGTAACCCTGTCGGCGTTGCAGAGCGCCTAACAGGTACGATCATGGACATTACTGAGCGCAAGCAGGTAGAGCTAGCATTAGAACGAGAACGTCAACAACTCAAGCAAATCATCACCTGTGTGCCAGTGGCAATGGCGATGTTTGACACCCAAATGCGCTATCTTGCCCATTCTCAGAAGTGGTTGACAACTCAAGGCTTAGAAGGGCAATCCATTATTGGTCGCTATCACTACGATATTTTTCCAGACATACCAGAGCGGTGGAAAGTACCGCACCAACAGGCTTTGCGAGGAGAAATTGTCTCAGTCAGTGAGGACGTGTGGGAGCGTGCTGATGGGACTAAAGTTTATCTGCGTTGGGCAATTCATCCCTGGTACACTCCTGATGGTGCAATCGGTGGGATTGTGCTCGTTACTGACTACATTAATGAGTTGGTAGAAGCACGAGAAGTGGCTCTGGAAGCGGCGCGGATCAAGTCCGAATTTCTTGCCAACATGAGTCATGAAATTCGCACCCCCATGAATGGCGTTTTGGGTGTAGCGGGATTGTTGTTGCAGACATCTCTTAGCCCTCAACAGCTGGACTATGCACGCGCTATCCGGAGCAGTGCAGAACACCTACTGAATGTGATTAACGATATTCTTGACTTTTCCAAGTTAGAAGTCGGTGAAATGCAGCTTGAGCATGTCAACTTTGACTTGGATAGCTGTATTGATTCAGTGGTGGATGTCTTAGCGTCACAGGCAGAGGAAAAAGGACTAGAGTTGGCAGTCTTGGTAGAGAGTGACGTTCCTAGAAAGTTGCTGGGAGATCCAGGGCGTCTGCGTCAGATTCTCCTGAATTTGGTAGGTAATGCTATCAAGTTTACGGATGCTGGTGAAGTGGTGGTTTTAGTAGAGGTAAAGGGCAAGGGGCAGCAGCCAACAGCAGAAGCAAGCCTTCCCGCCTCTCACCTCTCGCCTTCTTATGAAATTCAATTTGCCGTTAAAGATACAGGAATTGGCATTAGCGCTGCCGATCAACAAAAACTCTTCCAATCTTTCTCTCAAGTGGATGCCTCAACGACACGGCAATATGGAGGCACCGGCTTGGGATTGGTAATTTGCAAGCAACTGGTGGAATTGATGGGAGGTGACATTGGTGTTGAGAGTGTCTTAGGTCAGGGGTCTAGTTTCTGGTTTACAGCATCGTTTGACACTCAGGCTATACCCGAGGCAACGGCTGTGCCGATCGCACTCTCGCAACTTAAACTGTTGGTTGTCTGCGATCAGGCTATAATTCGCCAATCTGTAAGAACATACTGTACAAGCTGGGGAATGCAAATTGATGAAGCCGCCGATACTACGGCTACTCTCGAAGCATTACGCTCAAGCCGCGCTCAAGGACATCCCTACGACGTCGTAATTGTTGACCTACAACTGCCAGATAGTCAGGGGACACTGATCATACCAATGATTCGCAGTGATCCAAGTCTTGCTCAAACGAAACTGATTGTGATGACTACGAGCCATCAGCGTGACTTGGCAGAGTTGGAGTCGATGGACATTTGTAGCTATCTAATTAAACCGATGAGAGCTTCACGGCTGTTTGACAGCTTGATGAGTGCTTGTGGGAAACAGGCGTGTAGTGCCTTCGCTCCTCAAAATGGTATGGGGGGATGGGTGTCAGGTATTGAGAAACAAGCGACTATCAAACAGCAAAAATCCCACCGTTTTCCAGTCAAAATTTTACTGGTAGAAGACCATCCGGTGAATCAAATGGTGATTTTGAATCAGCTGCAAATGCTTGGGTTTCAGGCTGATTGTGTTGATAATGGCAAGAATGCGATCGCCAAATTAAGCCAGCAAAACTATGACATTGTCTTGATGGATTGCCAGATGCCAGTCCTTGATGGCTACGAGACAACAAAAGAACTAAGACGCTGCGAAGGTTCAGACCGTCATACAGTAGTGATTGCGCTAACGGCTCACGCCCTACCTACTGATCGGGATAAATGTCTAGCCTCAGGAATGGATGATTACCTCAGTAAACCCATTGAACAAGAAGCATTAGGGGCAATGATTGAGCAGTGGGCAAAGCACCTTGCAGACTCGCAGGTCAAAAATACTCTGGAACCCTCACCCCTTAGCCTGAATGAACAAAGAAAGGCAGAAGGCAGAGGGCAGAAGGCACAAGGGATTTATCCCGATGCCGAAGGCACAAGCAATCTTTCGGCTGAAAAGGAGCAAGGGTTACAATCCCCCACTGGACATAGTTCAGTGGCTCCCGTTCAGGCGGGGTCACAATCCCCGTCTGAACGGAACCCTCTAAGTTCTGCCTCCTGCCCTCTGCCTTCTCTTGAAACACCACTGGATTTAGAACGGCTCAACAATATCTCTCGTGGCAAAGTGAACTTCCAACAGCGGCTCGTGGAAACTTTCGTTAAAAATGCACAGCCTGGACTCGATCAGATGCGCGTTGCCCTGCAAGTAAACGATTTTGTCACACTTGAGCAGCAAGCCCATCGGATTAAGGGAGCAAGCGCTAATGTCGGTGTCCGCTGGATGCCAGATGTTGCCGCTCAACTGGAAAAGCAAGCACGAGAAAAAACCTTGGAGGGAGCTAGCGATCGACTTGAAACCTTAGAAAGACAGCTAGAGCAAGTCAAGACGTTTCTTAAGAATTGGTTGCTTTAACTTGCTGTGAAAGTAATTTGCGGATATCCTGGCTCTAGTTGTTAGTAAGGTCGCCTAAAAAGCTTTTAAAATAGGGTGCTAGCTAGGAACCAATTGTCTAAAAAATAACAACTAACAACTCCCAAAATTCATACGTTTAATGTGTCACAGGTTAGTAACCTGTTGTCAACATCCTGCTATTTTCAGTATTGAAATTTTGCATAAATATAGTAGTAGCCACTTAGGTTAGGACATCGACGGGAGGCTCTTTTCGTTAGCCGGAGCCGATCCGTCCCCAAGCTTACCGCCCAAAGCTGACTACTGCTTGCTATAAGTTGCCAATTGTAAGCTCTCTCCACTATCGTTGCAGGAAAATAGATTGTAATATGCCCTATAGAATTGCGGCATTTATGAGGTTTTCTGGAGCAAAATTAAAAAGAGATTCTTTGATGAATTCTAAGGAGACCTATCAAAAACTGCCGTCATTAGTCAATGGTCAATCGTCAGTTTAAAAAACAACTAACCCCTGACGACTGACTCTTGAAATCAAAATTTTTTGACAACAACATCTTGGATGTGCATATGCCAATACTTGCCCAAATGCTCGTACCTGTAATCGCTATCCAGAAAGCAGCAGGTGACGGGTTAATCAAGCCTCTAGGTCACCACGAATTGCTCCTGGTACTCTTAGAACTATCGCTGTTGCTGCTGGTCGCCCGAGGATTGGGTGAGTTAATGCGCCGGATCAACCTACCACCCGTTGTTGGTGAATTGCTGGCGGGTGTTCTGCTTGGACCTTCACTATTTGGTCTACTCTTACCCGGCTTACAAGCACAGATATTTCCCAGAAATCAAACTCAGTCCGATCTACTTTCAGTAGTTTCTTGGTTAGGGGTACTTTTTTTACTCATTGTTACTGGGCTTGAGACAGACCTCAACCTAATTCTTCGTAAGGGTAAGACCGCTTTGCTAATCTCATTAGGCGGGATTATTGTACCCTTTACAACGGGCTTTGGTCTTGGTTGGCTATTGCCAGAGAATTTCTTGGCTGATCCTGATAAGCGACTGGTGTTCAGTCTGTTTATTGCTACAGCAATGAGCATCTCGGCAGTACCCGTAATTGCCAAGGTACTCATGGACATGAATCTCATCCGCCGCGACATCGGTCAAGTCACCCTAGCCGCTGGCATGACTGACGATACAATTGGCTGGATTCTGCTATCTGTAGTTTCCGGCTTGGCAAGCAGTGGCAAATTTGACTTCAGTACAGTTCTCCATTCAGTGGGGGCAGCTGTATTATTTTTGGCTGTTGCCTTCACCATTGGGCGTACTGTCGTCGATCAGGTTTTGCGATGGGTAGATGACTATATTGGCGGAGTAACAGCCAGTTTATCAGTTGTGCTGATCCTCGCGCTTGCGGCGGCAGCTCTCACCCACCAGTTGGGACTCGAAGCGGCATTGGGTGCTTTTGTGTTTGGAATTCTGGCAGGTGAGTCTCGTCGCTTTAGCCGTGAAGCCGGACATACTCTGGAAATAATCACCGCAGGCTTTTTAGCGCCAATTTTCTTTGCTACCGCTGGTTTGAAAGTTGACTTACTCAAAGTGTTAGTTCCCGAAACATTATTTATTGGTCTAATTGTCCTTGCTGTCGCCTGTATCGGTAAATTTGCTGGAGCTTACATCGGTTCCCGCGTGGGTGGCTTGAGTCACTGGGAAAGTCTAGCGATGGGTTCTGGCATGAATGCACGGGGGGCGATGGAAATCATTGTTGCCACCATTGGTTTATCGCTGGGAGTACTTAATCCACAGATGTACTCAATTATCGTGATGGTAGCGATCGTGACTTCACTAATGGCTCCACCCCTTTTACGTTGGACACTTTCAAAAGTAGTGATGGGTGAAGAGGAAGCCCTTCGTCTAGAGCAAGAAGATCAAGCAAGCCGTAGCTTTATTAAGAACATCCACCGTGTGCTGATGCCTACTAGGGGTGGAGCTAATGTGCAGCTAGCTGCCCAATTAGTCGGTTACATAGCGCACCAAAACGATATGGAAGTGACGGCTCTCTATGCCGTCAGTGACAAAAAGCCCGGACGCCAAGCACGTCATACCGCAACACTTGTTAAGGACACCACGGCGGAGGAAGCTCTCGCGGCTGTAACCCATGAGATGCAGCTACCTGCTGGTACAACCCTACAAACTAAGCAAGAATCTGGACGCAATAAAGCCGAGGTTATTCTCAAAGAAGCCAGCAAGGGGTATGACTTGATTGTGATGGGCGCGACTGAACAAAAGCAATCTAACGGCTCACTATTCAATTTGCTGGTTGACCGAATAGTTCAGGAAGCTCCTTGTGCAACCATGGTAGTGAAGTCGCATCTACCCCAAGCTCAGGGGGAGTACTGTGCGATCGCCCAACAAAAGCTTGAACACATTTTGGTTCCAACTGTTGGAACACAGGACAGCAAAAATGCT
>DATNPH010000192.1:0-31620 GCA_036703315.1 Coleofasciculaceae cyanobacterium | reverse complement strand
CCAAAGAGATATTTTGTTGCTGTAGCCAAGTTTTCAGGTCAACCGAGCGAAAGTCAATTTTTCCATTGGGATGAATCACCCAAATGTAGAGGGATTCACCTGGAACAATGGAATATTCAACCAGGGTGGCGTTTTGCTGCTGGGCGACATATTTAATTTCTTCCAGGGAAGGGTACTTAATTGGCTCGTTGGATTGAGGGGATAATTGTTTGGCTAATAATTCCACAAAAGCTCTGGCTCGACCGCGTTCGGCAGCTTCTAGAGCAGCATCCGTTTTATTCTGGGCAATCAGGCTCTGTTGCAGATAGCGGTAAGTTTCAGCTTGGGTGTCAAACAGGGAGATTTTATTTTCATCATTTAATCCTGAGCCTCGCAGAGTCTCCCACAGTTCCACAGCCTTGAATAAGCTCGTTTCCGCCTCAGCATACTGTCCTTTGCTATTGTAAAGTTTGCCAAGATAGGTGAGAGTTGAACCAACGCCAGCTTTATCGCCAATCTCTTGCTGAATTGCCCTTGCCTGCTGATAGGTTTTCAGCGCTTCGGCATCTCGTCCTGAATCTTGATAGGCTAATCCTAATCCACCCAAGGCAAAGCCTTCCCCGTAGCGATCGCCAGTGTCCCGGAAAATCGCTAGCGCCTGCTGCAACGATTCCAATGCCAGCGCATACTTGCCCTGACGTTCGTACACGTAGCCGAAATTGCCCAGAGCGTAACCTTCATTAGCGCGAGAGCCAATTTCCCTGGCAAGTGTCAATGCTTGGCGGTACTGCTCTAAGGCTTTGACGTAGTCTTTCTGCAGCCTGTAGGTGACACCTATAGAACCCACAATGTTCACCTCTTGCGGACGAGAGCCAATCTCTCTGGCAATAGTGAGTGCCCGTTCACGCTCTTTCAACGCTTGCGGATATTGCCCCAATCGGTTGTAGAGTGAGCCGATGCTGTTGAGATGATTTGCCACCTCACCCTTGTCGCCAATGGTCTGGGAAATGCTCAAGGCTTGCTGGAGCAACTCTAGTGCCTTAGCATACTCTCCTTGGTTGCCATAATCTATTGCCATGTTTCTGAGGGTAGCGGCTTCGCTACTGCGATCGCCAATCTCTCTGTTGATTGCCAATGCTTGCTCGAAATACTTCATCGACTCGGAAACGTTGTTCTGTTGAGCGTAAAGTAGTGTTCCGATGTTGTTCAGCGCTGTTGCTTCCTCAGCACGGGTGCCCAACTCTTTGGCAAGGGTCAGGGCTTGTTGGGAAAACTTCAATGCTTCGGGATAGCGTCCTTGAGCAGAGTGAATCAAGCCAATGTTGATCAGGGAAGTCACCTGTCCAGCCCGATCGCCAATCTGGGAGCAAATCTCCAACGCCTGCTGGTGATAGCTCATCGCTTGGAGATAGTTTCCCTGGTCACGATAAACACTAGCAAGGTTATTGATCACATAGGCTTGTGTACGGCGATCGCCAATCTTCTGGGCAATTGCCAGAGCTTGTTGGTAGACTTCCAATGCCTGTGCGTAGCGTCCCTGGAACTGATGAACGTAACCAATGTTGTTGAGGGTGATCGTTTCTCCGTCGCGTGCCCCAATCTCTTGGTGAATTTTCAACGCTTGCTGGAGCAACTTTAGCGCTTCGTCGTAATTTCCCAGATAGCTGTGACTACTTCCAATACTGGAGAGCGTCCTGGCTTCTTGTGCGCGTTGCCCCAATTCTTTAGCAATCTCTAGAGCTTGCTGGTAGTAGGAAAGCGCCTGTTGATATTGTCCCAGGTCGGCATAAACACTCCCTATGTTGTTAAGGGTGTTTCCAACGCCTGCCTTGTCGCCAATGGCTCTTCTAAACTCCAACACCTGCCGGTAAGACTCCAGTGCTTTGGGGTAAGCTCCCTGCTTCTGGTAGACTGAGCCAACATTGAAGAGAGTAGTTGCTTGCTGAGAGCGATCTTGGAGTTCTCTAGCAATTGTCAGAGATTGCTGATAGTTCTCCAAGGCTTGTGGATAGGCTCCCTGGTCGCTATAAACCAGTCCGATATTGTTGAGCGTAACGGCTTCTAGATGGCGTGTCGATTCCAGACAAGTATTTCGCTGATTCTCTACAATTTGTTCTGCCAAATGACTGGGTAAGCCGGATGTCTGTCCATTTCTAGATGACCCAAGAGAGCAAAGTCGCGCCAGATTGTCGGGTGTCTCCGTTGAGATGCGACGACGAACCTCGCGATTGAGGTGCAACGCCTCCTGGTAGGACTTTAACTGCCGCTCAGGCTCTCCTTGGTTACCATAAACTAGACCAAGGTTGTTCAGAATTATAGCTTGCTCTTTCAGCGCTCCCTGTTGTCTAGTGATCGCCAGTGCCTGTTGGTAATACTCTTCTGCCTTTGAATACTGTCCCAAATCATCGTAAGTCTTCCCAATCCTGACCAGCGCCCCTGCTTCCCCAACCGGATCTTGAAGCTCGCGGACAATGGTGAGGACTTGCTCGTAAAGTTTTAGAGCCTGACTAAACTCTCCCAGCCTTGCATGATTGCCTGCAATGAGCTTCAGCGTAGAGGCTTCCCCGCCGCGATCGCCTAGTTGTCGCTCGATCGCTAAAGCTTGTTGATAGGCTTCGGTTGAATTGGGATACTTTCCTTGGTCAAAGTAGAGCAATCCGATTCCGGTGTAGAAGGTGTCAAGGATGTCCAAGGCTTGACGCTTCCACTCAGGGTTCTTATCCGCCTGAGCTAGTGCCTGTTGCCCATACTTGAGTCCCTGCTGGAACGTTTCCAATGCTTGCTGAAACTTACCCGCCGCCCCAAGCTGCTGTGCGAGGAAATAGTGAGTGCCGACAATCATGCTCCAAGCATTAAACTCAGCCTCCCGATCGCCTGCTTGCTGAGCGAAGCTGAGTGCCTGTTGGTGCGCTGAGATGGCTTCAGAATACTGCTTTAGAGCGTTGTAACTGTGACCGATAGCGCCGTAAGCCAGTGAAATTCCCAATAACGCATTTTCACGCTCAGCATCGGGAAGGTTTTGAGCAATAGATAGTGCTGACTGGGAAAACTTTAATTGCTGTTGAAAGGATAACAGCGCCTGTTGAGCCGAGCCAGCTCGCAACAAATCATATCCCTGAGATGAATAAGTGAATCCAATGTTCACCAGAGATTGGACTTGGGCTGTGCGATTGTCTGTTTGCTGGGCTACTGTCAACGCCTGTTGGTAGTACTCCAGCGCTTGGGGATACTGCTTTTGCTCGACATAAACAAACCCAATTTGATTGAGGATGCTGGTTTCAGTGGTGCGATCGCCTGTTTGTTTAGCTAGAACTAGCGATCGCTGATAGGCTTCAATGGCAGCCGTCGGTTGCTTCTGTTTCTCGTAAAACAAGCCTGTGAAAAACCGAGTGACTATTTCAATGGAAGGATTGTTAATCTCTTGACTGACTCTGAGAGCTTGTTGGAACAACTCAGACGCCTGATCGGGTTTGTCTGAGAGCAAATGAGCATATCCGAGCCAACCAAGGAATAGCCCTTGATAGAATTGCTGCCTTTTCCGTTCTGCTGGAGTGTTAACTGACTCTCTCAAAATGGCGACTGACTGCTGTAACGTTTCGAGTCCTTGCGCTACCTGCCCTTGCTTAACCTGAGCCACTCCCAAAAGTCCCAGCGATCGTCCTTCTCCCTGACGATCTCGCACCTCCCGACGAATAGCTAGCGACTGCTGGATGTTATCCAACGCTGGAGCCATCTGCTGTAGAGCCAGATAGGCATCACCGATATGGTATAGAGCTTCTGCCTTGCCCGATCGCTCGCCCAATTCTTGGTAAATTGCTAACGCTTGCTGTGCTGTTTTTAAGAATTCAGTGTAGCGTCCCAACCAAGCATAGGCTTCAGCAATTCCAATCAATGTGGCTGCTTCGCCAAATTTATCGCCCAGTTCTCGACGCATCTGGAGCGCTCGTTGATACGTCTCTAAGGCTTCCTGCAACTGCCCTTTGTGAAATTGCTCAACGCCTGTTTGGAATAAACTATCTGGCTCAACTTTTTGGTCTTGAGTCGTCTGTGCATGTACGGCAAGAGGCTCAATGCGACTTAGTGGTAAGAGTGGAGAAGTTAGAGAAAGCAGTAAAGTGGTAGCGGCGAGACTGACGGTTCCGAGGCGGTAGTGCATTGGCAAGTCCTTAACGGCGTCGGAGTACAGACTACTCGTTTAAGTATCCATATCTCTCGACAGTAGGGAGGTTATGCAAAAATTGGGGCGATCGCTCTGATAGGGACGGTACTTTGTGCGATCGCGCACCCACTTCTTCTATCCAGTCTCAAGACAATTGGCTGACAAATTGCTCCAACGATTCTACGGCTAGTGCCACCTCTACTAAACCTTCCAACTGAGTGAGATTGAGTTCCTCCAGTTGAGTTTGCACATCCTGCGGCACTTCTCCAAAACGAACGGCTAGTATACGTCGCAACTGCCGCAAAGCACCCTGTTTTTCGGCTACCTCAGCGCGTTGTTCAGCGATATCGGCACGTTGTTGAGCCGCCTCAGCCTGTTGTTGAGCTGCTTCTTCTGGTAGAGGAACTAGATTTCCCTGTTGGTCGTAAAAGCGCAGCCATACGGCTTCTTCTCTATCTATCGTTCCCTGCCAACTTCCCAACCACAACCCTAAGCGTTGACACCACAGCCAACCCTGTTCATTGGCAGTAATTTCCCGATAGCCTTCATCCAAATCTAAGTGCCAGCCTTGCAAGGAATCCGGGTCAAACGGGTCGTAAACAAAGTAATCTGGAGTCTTGAACGTGCGCTCGTAGAGGTCTTTTTTGGTTGTGATATCTACAGTGGCGGTACTGTCTGACATTAACTCGACAATCACATCCGGATAGCGACCCTCTTCTTCCCAAACAACCCAGCCTTGCCGAGGGTGACTACCATCAACATCCAAAACCACAAAGAAATCAGGGCCTCTAAAGTCTTTATTTTTCGCCTGGGTGCTGCTGTAGTAGATAAACATATTGCCCCCTGCAAAGAAATCGCTGCGCTCAAGGTACGCTTGATTGAATGAGCGAATCAATGCATTGATACCAATGCGGTGGCGGTTTGATTCCAACGGTTCACCATCATCAAAAATCAAATCGGTTGGTGGCATGGGAGGTTCCCAGTCCGGTATTATGCTCCAAGCACCGCCAGAAGCGATCGCACTGTTGGATATTGTCTCCCCAATTGCGTCGGCTGACATTGCACAACCTCCTCAACTATCTGTTATTAGTTATCAAATACCCGTACTTATTACGACTCTTATGTCTTGTTCAGACCTTAACTTCTTCAACCTTAGCTTAGAGCTATTAGAACTTTTCATTGCACAACAGGGGCAGATACAATTCCTTGCGCCTCAAGCACAGCAGCAACTCTTAGAATCAATGCCTCGTTATAAGGCGCTGCAATAATTTGTACTCCTAACGGTAAGTAACCTGGAAGATGAATCGGAACGGATAAGACGGGTAAGCCAATAAACGACAACGGTTGGGTATACAATCCCAAATTAGGACGGACTAGCACTTCTTCTCCAGCAATTACCATCTTTTCCTGACCAAGATGAGGGGCAACACAAGGCGTTGTGGGAGCAAGAATAATATCTACACTCTGGAAGATTTCACGGACACGATCGCGATACCACTGCCTGAATCGTTGCGCCTGAATATACCAAGTCGCAGGAATCAAAGCACCTGCCAAAAAGCGATCGCGTGTTGCCGGGTCAAAATCTTGAGGACGCGATCGCAAATTCGCCAAATGCAGATTTGCCCCCTCAGAAGCTGTAATAATAAACGCTGCTGCCCTTGCTCGATGAGGTTCCGGTATAGTGACAGATGCCGTTACATCTAGCGCACGAGCAACCTTGGCAACCGCTTCAAAGACTTCTGGTTCTCCACCTTTAGCAAAATAATCATTAGCTACCGCAACTCGCAAACCCTCAATCCCTTGGCTAAGTTGAGGTAAACACAGTTCTGGGGGACGCGCTGTACAAATTGGATCACGCTCATCTGCTCCCTGAAGACTATCAAACGTCGTTGCAATATCTCGCACGGAACGAGCAAACGGGCCGACATGATCGAAGCTACCAGCAAACAAGACAGCGCCTGCGCGTGACAAACGTCCATAGGTAGGCTTAAAACCCAAAATGCCGCATAGGGAGGCAGGAACACGAATAGAACCATTGGTGTCAGAACCTAGAGTTAGAGGCACTAATCCCGCTGATACCGCTGCCGCAGAACCGCCGGATGAACCCCCAGCAATACGGGTTGGATCATGAGGGTTGCGAGTAGAACCGTAATGGCTATTTTCAGTGACAAAACCATATGCATATTCATCCATATTCAACGCCCCAACTAGCACAGCACCTGCTTGTTTGAGTCGGGCGACGGCAGTAGCATCCTTTAGGGCTGAGGGATTTTCGGCATTGATTTTTGAACCCGCTAAGGTAGTTAAACCAGCAATATCAAATAAGTTCTTAACCGCAAAGGGAACACCTGCGAGAGTACCAGGATTTTCACCTTGAGCAATGAGCTGATCAATTCTTTCTGCTTGTGCCAGTGCCGTATCTGTAGTAACAGCTGTAAAACAATTGAATGCTTCATTTTGGGTAGCAATCCGTTCTAAGGTAGAACTGACAACGGCTTTAGCCGTTATTTCACCGGAGCGAATAGCCGTAGCAGTGGCAACAGCATCGGCTTGTTTCAAATCCATACTGTTAGTTTTGAGACTCTTTAGGTGTTACCTGATTTAGAGGTAGGGTAACAGTAAACGTGGTTCCTACGCCGACTTCACTTTCAACCGCGATCTCTCCTGTATGTAAATCTACAGCTCGTTTGACAATTGCCAACCCTAAGCCAGTTCCAGGAATGGAGCCAATATTGTTTGACCGATGGAATGGCTCAAATAAACGTTGTTGGTCTTCTGGAGGAATGCCAATACCTTGGTCTTGAATATGACAAATAGCAATGCCGTCGTCAGCGATGAGTGTAAACCAGACTATACCTCCTTGGGGCGAATACTTCAGTGCATTTGAAAGTAGATTACCGAAGATGTACCTGAGTAGTTTTTCATCCAGGTATGCAGGGCGACATTTGCCTTGAGTAGTAAAGTGAATTTGGTGTTTTGAGCTACTGATAAGTTGGTGTTCTTCTACTAGATTTAAGCAGAACTGCTCTAAATCTACTATTGTCGGGTTAAACGCTAGCTTTTCCGCATCAGCTTTGCTCAAAACCAAAACATCATCTAGCAACTGAGTTGTATAGCCTACAGCCTTTCGGATTTTCTGGAAATGCTGGACTTTTTTCTGGTCACTAAAGCGATCGCTGTATTTTTCTAGCAATTCACTTGAAGAGAGAATAATGCTCAAAGGCGTGCGAAATTCGTGGGAGACGGTTTGGATAAAGCGGGATTTGAGTTCGCTAAATTCTCTTTCTGCCTCTAGTTCTCTCTGGGCTTGCTCTGCTCGCTTGCGTTCTGTGATGTCGCGGATTAGCCAGCCAAAACCGACTAAATCATCCTCACTATTATGTATAGTACCGACTGTGAATACAGCTGGAAAAGGTTCACACTTCCTAGGTTGCAACTGCATCTCCCAGTTCTTTGACTGTCCCAAGTCTGTTAGTGTTGTCAGTTCGTTGTAAAAGGTTTTTCGGTCTGTTTTACTAATAAAGACAATCAGTGGTTTACCCACAAGCAACGACTGGTTCACGTTCAGCATCATGGCGGCAGTAGTGTTAGCCTCTCGGATAATTTGATGACTATCAGTCACCAAGTAGGCATCTGGGGTCAACTTAGACAAGTGCTGGTAACGTAGGCTCTCTGTTGCCATGTTTTGGCGAATCTCGCTCAGTTCTGCGTTGTGCTGTTGCAAATCCTCTGCGGCTATCTGTAGCTCCTCTAAGGCGATGGTAAGTTCTTCTATTGCTCCAATCGCTTGTGCCAGAAATTTCTCCGGCAGTGGAGATTGTCTACCAACCTGTACTTGTAGAACCTCTAACTGCTTTTGGGCAGATTGAATCTGCTGTGTAAGTTTAAATTTATCAATATTCACGCGATATCTAATAGTATCCATAGAATTTCCCAATTCTTTGCTACTCAGCTAGTGCTTATTTTAGTTACTGTCCCCTGTCAAGGGAAACGCAAATCTCTAGCCGTAAGTTATATATAGAATTTGGCGTTACTGAATAACACTATGATTTCCGGTAGCTCGCCGGCTTGTGAATCAGATTCATCCCCCAGCAATCAAGGTTTCAACAAAGAAGTCGGGGAGCTGAGCTGTCTTTTCATACTTATGATCAGCAACGCCTAGAATTTTTGGCATCACTCAGGTGAACACTTTACCAATCTTATCTGAAATTCCTGCCTCGAAGTGGCTAGCTAATATCTATCTAAAGGTAAATATAGAAGTTGGCAACTCGATAGAATTTTATAGGGCAACGACCAAGCTTTATGGCTCAAACACCGTTGCTGCTTCGATTTCGTTAGGTAGGGGAAATTCTGTAACGAGTTTAGCGATCGCAGCGATCGTGGAAAAATTGTTGATAACACTAGGGCAGTGTTCTGGAGCGATCTGTAAATCCAGCAATTCGCTCATTTGCTCAACATATTCAGCAATAGTATTGTTTTTTTTCATCAATTTAAAGTTAGTTATTAGCCTACCGAAATCATCTCAAACTCTAGCTGATGACTTTTTAGAAAGTCGTGGGTGAAATGGTCAACGATATTTGTCTCAGTGAGTTCTAGATTATAGAAATCAATAAAATCCTGCTCAAAATAGGGACCAGCGTGCCAAGTGCCCACCTCTAACTTGATAAAGCAATTTCCTGGAATCCGAAAAGCTGCAATATCCTCTAATGCGGGTTGGTCAGTCTCATGATTAGGAGGAGCAACTGCAATTAACCAATCTTTCCCTTCCAGAGAACCTAAACATTGAGTGCATTGGATATGGCGAGTGATTTTGTGAAACTTGCGACCCCTGTGAGGCAGCCGCATGATATAAAACCGGGGAACTCCATTTTGGAGGCTTAATTGAGCATCCTCTGCATCAAAAGCTTTGCCGTCTTTACTAGCAAAGATTACCTGACCATAAGGGCGAAAATTTTCTGATGTCACCCATTGGATCGGCAATTGTTGAACTGTCTTTGCTGTACTCATTAATTCACCCTCTGTGCTGAATATCTTGCAAACCTCTTTAGAGAACCTGGCTGCGCTGAATGCTTGTACCAAACACTCTGAAGGAACCTATCTGCAAAAAGTATAATCAATGGCGCTCAAAAAATTGAATCAGAGGATTGGTAGCATTTAGTAGCTGGTTAAGGGATTGAGATGCCTTCGGTTGATGACGAACATGAGCATCAATAAATAAGCCAATAGTTTCAACCATTAAAGAACGGATTTTCTCTTCTGGCTGGGTAGCTGGGAAGTCTAAATATGGACGACCTGTGGTTGGGTCTTTCGGGTCAGCGATGGAAAAGTGATTTGCCCCTTCCAAGAGCACCAGATAGGCATCATCTCGTCCTCCAGAGATTGCCTCTTTGAATGTGCGCATCACTGAAGTGGTTGCATCTCCTAGAGTGATACCATAGCGATCGCTACTATTAGCAATCACCCCATCACAAGTACCTCCCATCAGCAACAGGGGCAGTGAGTCAGGTAGAGGCAAGATTGTACCCGGTTTAAACCCCAGCATTACAGGGGCAGCTGTATGAGCGCCGTAAGCAAATGCCGCCACTACTTGGGGAAAAAAACGTGGGTCAGCGCTTTCGATTGCTACTCTGCCACCAGCAGAATGTCCGCCTAAAACGACCTTTTGCAGGTCAAGCAAACCAGCCAGTACTCCCTGTGCCTGTAAATGCTCTAGTTCACCTAGCAGTGCCGATAATGCTGAAGCGGTGGGACCCGTTCCGTAGGTAGCAGGAGTCCACATAGCTGTATCAACACCGGGAGTAAGACCAACAATTCCCGGTAAGTTTTCCGCAACCCAGGCAAATGTAACCACTACCAGTCCTCGCTCAACCAACTTAACCGCCAGCCATTGGTACATTTCCGGAGCGCAGTTAACGCCACTAAAGAAAATCACTACGGGAAAGGGAGCTTGGTCTGCGTCAGCGGGTACAATTCCCAAATCACGTTCGGTTTCACTCCCGGGCATTCCCGCTGGATATAAGACTCTCAGATGAATAGTGTCGTAAGGAGGCTGAGCGCTATCGACTTTAGCGGCTCGAAAAATAGTGCGGACACTCATGTTAGACTCCTATGAACGCGAGTACATCAAACGTTGCGGTAGAAAATCACTCTTCCCTACTCACCACTTACCACTTCCCACTCCCTATTTTCAAGACAGACGCCCATGAACTTCCTACACAACAAAGGATGAAAAGGCTTCTTCCCCTGTTCCCTGTTCCCCGTTCCCTCTTTTCCGATTAGCTTGCTCGAAATCGTCAAATGCTTGCTTTAAGCTGACCGAAATTATCAGTCCCGGCTCTCTTTTACATAGGGAATGCCAAGTGCAGCAGGAGGCATGGACTTACCTGCTAGCCCTACCAGAGCTAATAGAGCAACTATATAAGGCAACATTGAGAGAAACTGATAGGGGATATTGAGATTAAATGCTTGAATTCGCAGTTGCAGTGCTTCTGTTGCACCAAAGAGCAAGCAAGCCAGGGCCGCACCCACTGGGTGCCACCTACCGAAAATCAGTGCTGCCAACGCAATAAATCCTTTACCCGCGCTCATGCCTTCTGTAAAGAATTTGACGTGTACTAGCGTGAGGTAAGCGCCGCCTAATCCAGAGAGACAGCCACTGAGGATAACGCTGATATAGCGCACTAAGACGACTGATACCCCCGCAGTATCTGCGGCTCTAGGGTATTCACCAACAGCTCTTAGGGCTAAACCTAAACTGGTGCGAAACAGCAGATAGCTACTTAAGGGGACTAATAAAAACAGGAAATAGACTAAGGGGTCTTGATTAAACAGGAGAGAACCCAGCAGAGGAAGATTTTTCAGCACCGGAATCCCGATAGGTGCAAATCCCTGTAATTGCTGATTGCTGTTCGTTGCAAAGATTACTCTTGCCCAGAATGCTGTTAATCCTGCTGCTGCTAAATTGATGGCTAAACCGGAGACGAGTTGATCGACACGTAAGCTGACGCAGAGATAGGCATGGAGAAAGCCTACCAGTCCTCCAGCGATGAAGGCAGCTATGGTTCCAACCCAGACGTTACCTGTGAAAAAGACAACCGCCGCACTGACAAATGCACCAGTTAGTAACATCCCTTCTAGCGCAATATTAAGCACGCCTGAGCGTTCTGACCAAAGTCCTCCTAGGGCAGCAAAGGCTAACGGGACGGATAGGCGCAGGCTAGCAACGAGGTAGTCTGAGAAAAAGTTCATCTTAATGACGTGTGAAGGTATAAGGATCTGCTAGTTGATGTTGCAAATCTGATGGCGATCGCGATTGTCTGTCTACCCTTGCTAACTTTCCAGCAAACAGTAGAGATAACTAGTAGTAGAGAGGTTATGGCCAATAGGAGGAGTTAAAAGTAGTTCATCTTTCTTCCCCCGTGGAGACCCCCGTCATAAGCGAGGCGGATACATCGAGCCTTTGGGCGAGTACCGCCAATGCTTTGACGGTGGGAGGAAACGGGGGAAATTTTATGGGGTTCAATATCCTCACTAAAGCTCCGGCTAAAATTTCCCAACACATATTAGGAGTCCTCACAGAATAAGTGGTAAAATGTAAGGCATGATTCAACGCGCCTACCGCTATCGCTTTTACCCAACCGAGGAACAAGAACAACTCTTGCGCCGCACGTTGGGTTGCGTGAGGTTGGTCTACAACAAAGCCTTGCATACCAGGACAGAAGCCTGGTATGAACGGCAAGAACGAGTTGGGTACAGTGAAACATCTGGGATGCTGACGACTTGGAAGAAGCAAGAAGATTTGCACTTCCTCAACGAAGTTAGCTGTGTTCCACTTCAGCAGGGATTGAGGAACTTGCAAAAAGCTTTTGCCAACTTCTGGGCAGGTCGTGCCAAGTATCCAAGCTTCAAGAAGAAGCGTAGTGGCGGCAGTGCTGAGTTTACCCGTTCGGCTTTCAAGTGGAACAATGGGCAAGTGTGGTTGGCGAAATGTTCTGAACCCTTGCCCATCCGATGGAGTCGCTCTCTCCCTGAAGGATGTGAGCCATCCACTGTAACCGTGAAGCTGGATGCATCGGGACGCTGGTTTGTTTCGCTGTTGGTCGAAGACCATGAAGACCATAGTGTTAATTCCCTGCCTCA
Source organism: Coleofasciculaceae cyanobacterium (assembly GCA_036703315.1). Taxonomy (GTDB): domain Bacteria; phylum Cyanobacteriota; class Cyanobacteriia; order Cyanobacteriales; family Coleofasciculaceae; genus DATNPH01. Next base: position 19,343 of record DATNPH010000192.1, on the reverse strand, counting down.
ACTTAGTAAAGCAGTAGGGATTGATGCGGGAATCACCTCCCTGATTACAACCAGTGACGGAGAGAAGCTTGCCAACCCGAAACACTTCAAGCGTCTTCGCTTTAAGTTGAGACAAGCTCAAAAAGCTCTGTCTCGTAGAGTTAAAGGCTCTAACAATAGGGAAAAGGCAAGAATACAAGTGGCTCGAATTCAAGCTGCTATTGCCGATACTCGTAAAGACTTCCTTCACAAGCTGACTACTCGATTGGTACGCGAAAACCAAACAATTGCCGTCGAGGATTTGGCTGTGAAGAATATGATAAAGAACCATAAGCTGGCGCAAGCGATTGCTGATGCCAGTTGGTCCCAATTGGTTCGTCAGTTGGAATATAAGTGCCAGTGGTATGGTCGGACACTGGTTAAAATTGACCGATGGTTTCCGAGTTCCAAGCGCTGTGGAAATTGCGGTCACGTAATGAGTAAGTTGCCGCTTGATGTTCGGGAATGGGATTGCCCTGAATGTGGGACACACCATGACCGAGACATTAACGCCGCCAACAATATTCTCGCCGCAGGGCTTGCGGTGATAGTCTGTGGAGCGAACGTAAGACCTGATAGGCATGAGTCTAAAGGGCAGTTGCGAAAAACTCGTCAGAGAAAGAAGCAGAAACCCAAATCGTGAGGTTTGGGAATCCCTCGCTATACCCGTTTAGGGTTAGCGAGGGAGGATGTCAATGGCTAGCTAATCGCTTCTTGCCTTCCACTGCCAAACTAATCGCAATGAATAGCACAGTGAGTCCTTGAATGGCATAAACAATGGTTACGGGAACATCTGCACTACGTTGCATGACGTTGGCACCGCTACGCAAGGCACCGAAGAAGAGGGAAGTGAAGACAACCCCAAGGATACTGCCCCGACTTAAGAAAGCGATCGCGATCGCATCAAACCCATACCCCCCAGAAAAATTCTCGAACAGCCGATATTTCAATCCCATCACTTCCGAGGAACCAGCTAACCCAGCTAACCCACCAGCTACCGCCATCACTAACATGATGGTTCGTTTAACTGACATCCCAGCATAACGAGCAGCGATCGGGTTTTGACCAACCGCTTCGATTTGATAACCAAGAGGCGATCGCAAAAACACAACCCATAAAATCCCTGTTGCCATCAAGGCAATCACAATCCCCGCATGGGTTTGAGTCTGTGGCAGGATAGTCGGCAATTGTGCTGATTCAGGCAGCTTCGGTGAGAAGGGACTAGGCGCACCGGGTTGCATCATTGGTCCATTGACGAGGTAACTGATAAAGTACTGCCCCACATAGTTGAGCAGCAGGGTGGTAATCACTTCATTCACCCCCCGTACTGCTTTGAGATAGCCCGGTATCAAGCCCCAAATTGCTCCTAAAAGAAATCCTGCTAGCAAGGCTAGTGGCAGATGAATTACTAGGGGTGCCTTGACATATAGCCCAACTAATGTACTCCCTAAGCCTCCCATATAAATCTGACCTTCCCCACCGATATTAAACTGACCGGCTTTCAGGGCAACCAGCACACCTAAGCTTGTCAGTAGCAATGGAGTAGTTTTGGTTAGAGTATTGCCAAAACCGTAGTAGTTGGCGATCGCTTCTTGAAATAAGGTACTGTAGGCAGCGATCGGGTTTTTTCCAGCGATGATGATTAAGCCAGCACCAACAAGCAGGGCAGCGGCGATCGCAAGTAGCGGGGACAAGATTGGCAGCACAACAGGCTGACGCCGATTAGTTTCCATAAATGCTGCTCAATGAATGTCTAGGTCGGAACGCTTGTCGAAAGTTTACCACCTGTCATCAACAAACCTACCTGCTCGACCGTAGCAGAGGCAGCATCTAAAATATCCACGAATTGACCTTCATATATAACAGCAATGCGATCGCTCATTGCCATGACTTCTTCTAACTCAGTCGAAATATACAGAATCGCTGCGCCCCGTTCTCGTTCTGCCAACAAGCACTGCTGTACATATTGGGTTGCACCAACATCCAAACCACGAGTAGGTTGCATGGCTACTATCAGCATTGGTTCCCCAGAAAGTTCTCTTGCCAAGACTACTTTCTGTTGATTACCCCCAGATAAGTGGCTGACTCTAATGCCGCCATGTTCTGCGCGAATGTCAAACTTTTGCATCGCCGCAGTTGCCTTGTCGTTAATCGCTTTCTTTTGTAAGAACCAGTTACGGCAAAAAGGCAAATATTTAAACACTTTGAGAATCAAATTCTTGGCAACACTAAAACCCATTACCAAGCCCATTTTCTGCCTATCTTCTGGAATGTATCCAACTTTAAGGCGTTTTACTCTTTGCTGGGGTGTCCAGTGAGTAATATCTTTTCCTGCCAGTTTAATTTGTCCTTGAGTAACTAGGCATAGTCCTGTAATTGCATCAGCTAATTCTCGCTGTCCATTGCCATCAACCCCAGCAACGCCTAAAATCTCTCCTGGGTAGATTTGAAACGACACATCTCGCACAACAGTTACTTGTCGGTCATCCTGTACCTGTAACCTTTTCACTTCAAGGATGACGTACTCTTCTCCCCCCTTAGTGAGGGGGGTTGGGGGGGTATATTGCGATTTATCTAATTTAAAAAGAACCTCTCGCCCTACCATCAGTTTGGCTAACTCTTGGGGCGTCGATTCTTGAGTCGTTGTTGTTGCCACCACCTTACCGCGTCGCAGTACTGTAACGGTATTGCACAGTTGCATCACCTCTTCCAGCTTGTGGCTGATGAAGATAATCGTGTGCCCATTAGCGGCTAGCTGGCGCAGCACGTTAAACAAGGAATCGATTTCTGGAGGGGTTAGTACGGCTGTCGGTTCATCCAGAATTAGCAACTTTGCCTGACGATAGAGAGCTTTTAGAATTTCTACTCGTTGTTGCATGCCTACGGGTAAATCTCCGACTCTGGCTAGGGCATCAACTTCTAGGTTGTAGGATTTGGACATAGCAGAAATTTCTGCTGCTTTTTGCAATAAATTCAGTCGCCAGTTTAATCCTGTACCTAAAATGATATTTTCTGTTACTGTCAATTGTGGCACCAGCATAAAATGCTGATGAATCATGCCAATTCCATGTGCGATCGCTACACTTGGCGAAGTAATTTGTACTGGTTTATCTTGCAGATAAATTTGTCCGTTATCAGGGCTGTACAAACCACATAAAATATTCATGAGTGTGGTTTTACCTGCGCCATTTTCCCCCAACAAAGCATGAATGCTGCCTGTATCAATACTCAGGTTAATATCATCATTAGCAACAAACGTGCCAAATCGTTTGGTAATTGCCTCCAGGCGTAAATAGAGCATATCTATCGGTTGCTAATTGTACATTGTTCCTTGCTAATTACTAATTTTTTCCTGAAGCTCAAAAGCTTACCCTTAGCCATTAAGCATTAGCCTTACGTCAGTTTAATCTTGTTATCAACAATCCCCTGTACTGCCTCCTCTGCTTTTTTCTTTACCTGTGCTGGCACCATCTCACCAAATTTACCCAGGTAAAGGATATCAGGCTTCTCCCAGCCAATCGTATAGATTTGTCCCTTCAGTTCGTTCTTGGTTGCCAGTTCAGCAACGTAAGCGATCGCTAAATCAATTCGCTTTACGATACTGGTTAACACGGCTTTTGGTGCGATCGCTTGTTGATCAGCCGTATTACCAATGACATAGATGCCCTTCTGACTGGCAGTTTCTAAGACAGCCGGTGCAGCATTATCTAACCAATGAAAAATTACATCCGAACCGGCTGCAATCAATGCCAAAGCCGCTTCTTTTGCCTTTGCCGCATCATTCCAATCGCCAGTGTAGCTGGAAGTCACCGTGATATTCGGCTTAACAGACTTGGCACCTAACTCAAAACCACGTTTTTCGTCATCAGTTGATTTAAACTGCTGAGCAGACAGATAGGAAATCTTGTTAGTTTTTGTCATTAAAGCTGCAACAATCCCGCTAACATAACCTCCTTGCAGGCTGTTGATTCCCAAAGAACCAATATTTTCACTCTTAATTGCACCATTAACACCAATAAAAAAGGTTTTAGGAAACTGCGTCGCTACCTGTTCAATGGATGCATCAAATTGTCCACCGTGGGCAAAAATTAGATTGTACCCGCGACGGGCAAAGTCAGATAGTGCCTCCACCTGATCCGGTTGCCCGACTTTCTCTACATAAGCCGTTTCTACAGATTGTTTTTCTTTAACGACTCCTAGTCCTGTATACCCTACTTGGTTCCAAGCTTTATCGGTAATAATCCCTGGCAGAACCATCGCTACCTTGAAATTTTTCTTCGCATCCTTAGCCGGGCTTTTATCTCCAGGTAATGCTGTTGTATCACTTGCTGATTTTTCTGTAGAACTAGAGTTGTTACTACAAGCTTTGAGTAACAGACTAGTACCCAAAGTGGCTGAACTATACCAGAGAAATCGACGCCGACTATATCTTCCCACCATTTTACCTTCACCCCTTACGCTGATTATGTTTACATTTTGCTGCGCTAATGATTTTCTATCCTATCTCCCCCTTTCTCCACTCAACAGCGACATGTAGCCATGTTAAAGCGAGGAAAATACGGTTAGGAAGACAGCCATCAAATCTGCTTCTCACTCTTTAAACAATAGAGTGAGTGTGATTTCACGGCTGTTGTTGTTGCTATTGAGTCAATAGCCATGAGTACTGCCTTAAGTTAAGTGGCTTTATGTAGTTATGTAAATGTTTACGAGATCACCGATTGTATTGTTAGATACGTTTATAGCGTTTCTTGATCGAATCAGGTACAGCAAAACGACTAGTGAGCAAGCCTTTCACCCTGACACTCCGTACCTTACCTTACTAGATTGAGAACCGCTAAGTTGGAGGAGAGCTACTACCTTGGCGGTGGAACGCTTACTCTCCTTTGAAAGTGTGCTCGTTATCTCAATAACAATGACAGTGGGTTCAATAACGTTGAGTGCGATTGCATCTAGTCACGCAGATGTTAAACGCTTAAATTTGGTATTCAAAACTACAAATTTTATACCCCCCTAACAAAGGGGGGTTCTACGATTTCATAGCTGGAAAATAGTATTTTTAACTGATGTGAGCGATCGCAGTGATTTCAACAAGGAACTCTGGTTTCACTAGATCAGCACGAGCGCAATAACGAGCTGGCGGATTTTTGGGAAAATACTCACAGTACACTGCATTCATCTTTGGATAATCAGCCAAATCCTTCAGAAAAATCATGTTGAAGATGATATCTGCCATCGTACCTCCTGCTGCTTCAATTACACTCTTCATCGATTCAAGTATCTGGCGTGTCTGTGCCGTGGCGTCGTTTTTCCCGACAATCTTTCCCTTGTTGTTCAGTGCCACCATTCCCGAAACATACAGTGTGTTTCCCCCCTTCGTTTCAGTGGAATAAAGATCTAGGGCTGGAAGTGAACCTTCAGACATTATGGAACTACTACGCATAATCTTGAATTTCTTCACAAACCGTGAACATTTACTTCAATGAAGTAGACAGAATTTTTTACACATAGCAACTCTGTACTACAATCTCAATAATTATCTACAAAAGCATTCTTAAAGAGTTACCTGCTTAACAGAACTCATTATTCTCTAAGGATTAAAATATTTCTTAGTTAGACCTTCAATAGACTTTACAACGTAGTTATTCATTAAGGTTCTACGCTAAATTTTGTTTTTAGGAAGAAATAGCAGTGGAATAGTTCGGAAGACTTGAACTTAGGGATCCTGAACTTCTTCTTGTATTACTACAGGAGGGTCAAGGTAATGATCTTGAAAGACTATAATTTCCCAAAAATCAGTATCATTGGTTACAAAAAATAACTGGTACCTAATTATTAAATATATTTATATTTAAATTGAGTAAACAAAGTTGAATCTTAGTCGCTGTGCTCCTAGAGCCCAGCTACGAAAATGTTGGCAACTAATACCAATTTGCCGTTCAATGTGTAATGCAGAACATTCCGGAAATCTTAGGCAGCCAAACACCTGCAATACCGCTTTATGGTATAGAACGCAACTTGGTATAGCGGTAGTCTCTAGCTGTGTTGTCTAATCTTCCTAGCGCTGATTAAAGTAGGTTTATGAGTGAAATTTATCAAGTTAATCGCCGCAAGTTTATCCAGTATGGTTCACTTGCCCTAGGGTCTAGTATTATCGCTGCCTGCGGCGGTAATAGCAGTAAAGTTGCGTCAGATGGTGCTTCCCCAGCGTCTACGCCTGGGGCTAGTAGTAGCAAGCTAGACAAAGTTACCTACGGTACAAACTGGTTTGCTGAGGCTGAACATGGAGGTTTTTACCAAGCCGTTGCTAAGGGAATTTATCAAGAGTACGGTTTAGATGTCACGATTAAGATGGGTGGTCCTCAGGTCAATGGCACTCAGTTGTTGATGGGAGGGGCAATTGATTTCTACATGGGGTACGGTGCTGATGCTATTAAAGCTATAGAAGAAGGAATTCCTAAAGTTACCGTAGCGGCTATCTTCCAAAAAGACCCCCAAGTGTTGATTGCTCATCCAGGTGTAGGCAATGACTCACTGGACAAACTCAAAGGAAAGCCAATATTGGTTTCTTCGGCAGCAAATACGACGTATTGGCCGTTCCTAAAAGGGAAGTATAAATTTACGGATGAGCAAAAGCGCCCTTATAACTTCAATCCTGGTCCCTTCTTAGCTGATAAAAGTTCTGCACAACAAGGTTATGTGACTTCTGAACCTTTGGCAATCCAGAAGCAGGCAGGATTCGAGCCGAAAGTTATTCTACTAGCTGACAATGGGTACACACCCTATGCGACGACCATTGAAACTAAGAAAGAACTGGTTGAAAAGAACCCGGATTTAGTACAGAGGTTTGTCGATGCTTCGATTAAAGGCTGGTACAGTTATTTGGAAGACCCTGCTCCTGGTAATAAGCTAATCAAGGCAGCTAATCCAGAAATGAAAGATGACCAGCTTGCCTATGGGCTTCAAAAACTCAAAGAATACGGCATTATCACCTCTGGTGATGCTGAAAAATTGGGTATTGGAGCCATGAACGAACAGCGATGGCAGTCCTTCTTTGACAGTATGGCAACGCAGGGAGTGTTTAAAAAGAACACTGATTACAAACAAGCTTTTACTTTGAAGTTTGTCAATAAGGGTGTAGCGGCTTACAACAAAGCTTGAAGCCTCACTCGTTTGTAGTATTTCCTAGTAGGGGTTCGCAACTACAACTATACTCTTAAGATCAATGCCAACCATCCAAAATCTTTGCATCCAAAATCTAAAATTGATATGAGTTCTCACCCTGCGATCGCAATTAGTCACGTCAACAAGGTTTACTCCAACGGAACTGTAGCCTTGCAAGACATGGATCTCACTATCGGTGAAGGTGATTTTATTAGTCTGGTTGGACCGTCGGGATGCGGCAAAAGTACGGCATTACGGCTAATTGCAGGTTTAGGTCAAAGAAGTTCTGGCAACATTCAGCTGGGTGAGGGTCATAAAAAGCCAGAACTCGCTTTCGTTTTCCAAGAAGCTGCGCTAATGCCTTGGGCGAATGTAGTTGAGAATATTCGTCTACCCCTAAAATTGGCGAGTGTGCAGAAGCGCCAGTCTCGCGCCGCCGTACAAGAAGCGATTAACTTAGTGGGATTGGCTGGATTTGAGCGTAGCTATCCTCGTGAGTTATCAGGTGGGATGAAGATGCGGGTATCGATCGCTAGAGCGCTGGTTACTCAGCCAGACATTATGCTCATGGATGAGCCATTTGGTGCTTTGGACGAGATGACTCGCAGCAAGCTTAATAGTGATTTGCTCAATCTCTGGCAGCAAAAGCGTTGGACAGTTGTGTTTGTCACTCACAACATCTATGAAGCGGTGTATTTGTCGAATCGGGTGATTGTCATGGCTCCTCGTCCAGGACGAGTGGTGGCTGATGTCGCTATTGAATCGCCTTATCCCCGCACTGAAGAATTCCGCACGTCCCGAATCTGTAATGACTATTGCCGCGAAGTGTCTGCCCGTTTGACGGAAGCGGTGACAGGATTTCCTTCACAAACAGCGAGTGTGGCGTAGAAAACTCAAAAAGCGGGAAAGAGTTGCAGATTGGGTTTGTAATTTTATACCACTCTCTACAGAGATTTTAAATCTATAAAGAATGGAGAATAAAATTTGAAACCGCAGATACACGCCGAGATGCGATCGCGGCTTGCCGTAGGATACACAAGTGTTTGGTCGTTACTGAAAGAACTTTTCAGATAGGTTCTATATGCTCCCTACACCAGAAAAAAATTCAATGGTTTCAAACGGTAGAAGGTCTGCCGTTACCGATGTACCTGAGCCAAGTTGGTCAGCTTGGTTAAAAAAGCTAGCCTCAGCTGATGTTATTGCTCCGGTAGTGGTTGGTGTATTGGTGATATTGGCATGGGACATTTTTGTGCGGGTGACGAAGATGCCACCCTATTTACTACCAGGCCCGCTTCTAGTGCTACAGACACTGATAAGCGAGTGGAGTACTTTGTTTCCTTCACTAATTATTACGCTGCAAATTACAATCGCGGCTTTTGTTGCAGCTGTTGTTTCTGGGTTATTGGTATCGATTTTGTTTACTCAAAGTAAGTGGATTGAACGGAGTTTTTTCCCTTACGCCGTAATCTTGCAAACCACACCAATTGTTGCGATCGCTCCTTTAATCATTGTCTGGCTGAGGAACAACACTTTCGCTGCTTTAGCCGTCTGTGCCTGGATTGTGGCGTTCTTCCCGATCGTGTCTAACACGACGCTAGGATTAAATAGCATTGACCACAATCTAAGCAATGTATTTCAGCTTTACAAAGCCTCGCGCTGGCAAACTCTACTGTATCTCCGCTTACCAAGTGCCTTGCCTTATTTCTTAGGAGGATTACGGATTAGTGGTGGCTTGGCATTGATCGGTGCAGTAGTAGCTGAATTTGTCGCGGGTACAGGAGGGGCACAATCGGGCATTGCCTATCAAATCCTGATGTCCAGCTACAATTTACAAATTCCCCGAATGTTTGCTGCCTTATTTCTAACCACAACTTTGGGCGTTATTATCTTCGTGTTGTTGACGATTTTATCTGACTTCCTGCTAGGGAACTGGCATGAGAGTGCAGTTAAACGAGAAAATTAGTCATTAGTTATTAGTCAGTAGTCAGTAGTCATTGGTCATTAGTTAAAATAGTAAACAATAAAGAATAAATAGATGATTCCCACAGCCCCACGCTACTGGCTGAAAAATACTCGTATACCCATCTCATTGTTGAGTCTGGATGACCCTACTGTTACCGAGAGGCAGACGCGAGAGGGGTTGTGTTTGGTAGATATTGAAATTGCTCAAGGGGCGATTACACAAATTATCCTATCTAGTAAAGATGCGTCGGTGGAACGTCTCTACGCAAAACAAGAAATACCCATACTAGATTTAAGAGGTGGGCAAGTTTGGCCTTGTTTTGTGGACATGCATACTCATTTGGATAAGGGTCATATTTGGGATCGATCGCCTAATTCAGATGGTACCTTCGATAACGCGATCGCAACCACAAAGACCGATAGTCAAAAGTATTGGCAAGCCGAAGATGTTTATCGCCGTATGGAATTTGGCATCAAGTGTAGCTATGCCCACGGCACCAAAGCCATCCGCACCCATATTGACTCCTTTGGTGAGCAAGCCGCAATTAGTCTAGGAGTATTCAAAGCCCTTCAGCGAGAATGGGCAGATAGAGTAATCCTGCAAGCTGTTTCCCTGGTCACTCTCGACTACTACCAAACCTCTGAAGGCGTAGCTTTAGCAGACCGCATTGCTGAACTCGGTGGCATTTTGGGAGGTGTAGCTTTTATGCATCCTGACCTAGATACCCAACTGGATGCAGTATTCTCCCTGGCGAAAGCACGGGGTTTAGACCTCGACTTCCACACTGATGAAAACGACGACCCTGATTCGATATGTCTACAAAAAGTAGCAGAAGCTGCCCTTCGCCATGACTTCACTGGGCAAGTTATCTGTGGTCACTGCTGTAGTTTAGCTGTACAGACACCAGAAGTTGTTGCAAAAACGTTGGACTTGGTTAAGCAAGCCAGAATTGGCATTGTCAGTTTGCCAATGTGTAATCTCTATCTACAAGGCAGAACCCCTAGCCATACACCACACTGGCGGGGAGTAACATTGCTAAAGGAACTCAAACAACACGGCATTCCTGCTACTGTGGCTAGCGATAACTGCCGTGATCCCTTTTATGGTTTCGGTGATCATGATGTCTTGGAAGTCTTTAACCAAGCCGTAAGAATTGCACATTTAGATATGCCTTATGATGATTGGCCCTGTGCTGTTACCAAGATATCCGCCGACTTAATAGGGTTGCCAAATGTTGGACGGATTGGTGTTGGATTACCTGCTGATTTAATTTTGTTCAAAGGACGCAACTTCAGCGAACTTTTATCTCGTCATCAGCATGACCGAATTGTTCTGCGAAAGGGTAAACCCATTGATACGACGTTACCCGATTATACAGAACTAGATGATTTAGTTGGACAAAATACTTTATAAAGACAATCAGTTTGAGCCGAATTTCTAAGGGTGGTTAAAAAGAGCCAGTGAACTTTTGCTCAAGCTAATTTTAGATTTTGGATTGAACAAGACAAAGCTGCCTATAGCGCCTATACTACTCTGAACTAGGGTAATATAGGCGCGATACGCATATCGTTAGCTAATCATAGACCCTTGACGTTTACTACCTCTGACCGCTCTGATAGGGAGTTTAGTCCCTCGTTGGTAGTAACAAAGTGGAGGAAGCGACAAAAACTCCACACCGCCTTAGCCAGCTATTTATAAGCACCGACTGTACATCTGCTATCGCTCTCCTTGAATGTACAGCACTGAGTCACTGCGGCATAACCCTCATCCGGTGCGCTTTTGTTTCAAGACAAAGCTTACTGTCGTCGTGTGAATAATTTGTGAATATGGTTAACCGTTATTTGGAGTGTCAATTTTAGGGAAGTCTGAAATTGATGCCGGATCTATCAGCGACAGCGGGACTTTCTGATTGAGTGGCAGGACGCTCAATGTCACTCGCCTTTTTATATTTTATAGAATCCATGAGAGTGGCACTTGAGGCAAAGAAGGCTCCTAAAAGAATTACCACAACTACTTTTAAAAAGGATGTGTTTGAGTCTAACATTGTATCGTATCCCTTAGAAGCTAGGTAGTGCTGTTACTGGTTGCATTTCAGTGGATGATGATTTAACAGTAGAAAGTTCTATGGCAGCTTCAGGGACAGTATGTGCAACTTCGCAGAAATGACTATTAGGTGCAGGTAAGTTTAGCCCAGTTTGAGTAGATGGTTGTTGTCAGGGTGTAGACAATTTAGCAACTGACACTATTAGCTACTTTGACTCAAATCGAAAAACTTTCTCTAAGAAGAACTGTAAGAGCACTTTCTCAAGTCGCACCGTATCCTAGAGCACGCAAGAGTAACCCAGAAAAGAAAAAGAATCATGTACGACTTCATGAGTAAGCTCACACTCAGCATTTGGCTCAGCAGCGTCATGTTTACGCCACTAGCTTTGTATGCTGGTAATCACCAATGGGCTAAGGTTAGCTTGATTACTTTTGTCGCATCTGGCGTAATGGAACGGGGACTTCAACCGAGAGCACGAATTTCCAATAGAAGGGAGTAAACGTCTGTTGTATTCGGGTGATCGCACTTTGTCACGGCAAAAGCTCAAAAAGTACCCATAACGGTACTTTTGCTTTTGTAATAGGGAATTTTAATTAAACAGTAGTGTCGTTGTTTACATTTATCTGCCCAGCACAAGCTGTGTTGGGCTTTTTTATTGCTGTTGATTCGTCAATAGCTTAGGTTTGAGTTTATGTCAAGACTGGAAACTTTCGTGGTTTGAGGAACTGTTTTTAGTTACCTTTTTTTGCGATTATTGGTCTGTGGTGAGTATTGCCTATCTCTCTGAATGGACAACGATTTCGTTCTTTTTCTGGTTAGCGTCAGTGTACTCAGCCTCTATCTCGTCTTCTCTGCCTTGACTGAAATGGGTACTAAGCTCCCCTGGAAGAAATAGTGGCAGCAGAAAAACCCTTTAATTTGACCAAAAATGGAAAGTATTAGCTCTTTTTATGCGATCGCTCGAAAGCTGAAATAAGCCGTGCCGATTTTAGAGTTTAAATTTTAGTTCACCTAATAACCAGTAAGTAACAATGACCTCGACTAGCTCTAAAACCGTTGATTGGGATGCTATTGCCTCTGAACTCGCTGAAATAGAAACGATCAACGATCCAACCCAGATTGCCAAGCTGTCCCTAGACTACTACCACTTCAGCCCAGTACTGCAACCCAAGCTGAATGATAAAAGAGGTGATTTAGTAGTTCGTCCTACCAATGAGGCGGAGGTTCTACGAGTAGCAGCCGTCTGTGTTAAGTACAAGGTGCCCTTAACAGTGCGGGGAGCAGGTACGGGCAACTATGGACAGTGTATACCCTTAAACGGTGGAGTAATTCTTGATACTACGCGGATGAATGCGATTCGCTGGATTAAACCTGGGTTAGCCTGTGTTGAACCTGGGGTAAAACTGTCGGTGTTTGATAAACAAGCTAGGGAAATAGGTTGGGAATTGCGAATGGCTCCCTCTACCTACCGTACAGCCACAATAGGCGGCTTTATTTGTGGGGGTAGTGGAGGAATTGGTTCGATTACTTATGGGCAATTGCGCGATCGCGGTAATCTTTACGCCGTTCGAGTCGTTACCATGGAAGATGAACCTCGTGTTGTCGAATTACGTGGTGACGAGGTGCAGAAGGTGAATCATGCCTATGGCACCAATGGCATTATCACTGAATTAGAAATTCCCCTTGGTCCTGCTTATCCTTGGGCAGAGCTAATTGTAACCTTTGATGACTTCATGACGGCAGCTCATTTTGGTCAAGCTCTAGGTGATGCCGATGGTTTAATTAAGAAACTCATTAGCATCAATGCATGGCCCATTCCCTCCTATTTTGCCGCTTTAAAGAGTTACCTTCCAGAAGGCAAACATTGTGCTTTATTAATGATTGCAGAATCTTGCCTGCAACCTCTACAAGATTTAGTCCGGGAGTATAGCGGCACCATTACTTACCAAAAATCTGCCAAAGATGCGAGTAAAGGTACAGCTTTGGCAGAATTTACCTGGAACCACACAACTCTTCATGCTCGGAGTGTTGACCCAACTTTAACGTATTTGCAGACTATGTTTCATGCTGATAAAAATCTCACCCTAGTAGAGCATCTATATGATCATTTTGGTGATGAAGTGATAATGCATTTAGAATTTATTCGAATGAGGGGACAAGTTGCTCCCGCCGCGTTGCAAGTTGTTCGCTATACAACTGAAGAACGCCTCAACGAAATCATTTACTACCACGAAGAGAAAGGAGCCTTCATCGCCAATCCTCATACTTATATTTTGGAAGATGGGGGTATGAAAACAATTAATCCACAGCAATTGAACTTTAAAGAAATAGTTGATCCTTACGGGCTGATGAATCCCGGTAAGATGAAAGCGTGGTCACAAAGATGAAGAATTAATAGCTTTTTTGATCAGACGTAATTGAACAACAGGAACCCCATTTGCCAATAACTGTAGATACAGCGATCGCCATTACTGTTTTTGGCAAGCTTTTAGCCTATAAAAAAAATCTGCTCTTTACAGAATCATTAGACTGATTCTGATTTTGTTGCTGGCAGATATTATTTTCATGCCTTTTGTAATCGTGAACGCTGGAGCCTGGGGCGTGGTAATGCAATTCGGTCAAGTGCAAGACAAAGTCCTAGGAGAAGGAATTCACCTAATTATTCCCCTAGCCAAATGGAAGTCTGCCACTGGTTGTAGGCAAGGGCGGTATAAAGATATTGGATTTGAGCAAATTCATAAAAGCTGACAAAAAGTAATGTGAAACGGCTCTATACGCTGTTTAAGCCAAGAACCCCTCTTTTTAACGTCATAAGCTGATCCACATTTATTTTTCCTGCTAGAGCCAAGCCACAACTGGAGTTCAGCCTCCAAATTATGCATGTTAGATGTACTCTAACTCTTGCCAATTCGACACAAAGCTGAATAAGATGCTATTAATGTTTTTAGTCCCGTAAGGCGAGCGACTTACCGGACTTTGCATCTACCAAAGCTTTTGTCAAGGAACTGTTGTGTTCCTCAAACTTGAGAAGCGCGTGAACTGATGGTCAGGATCTTGGTCTGCGACCTTCGCTAAAGTGCGCTTATTTTGTTGTGTTTTTTCGCCTGTAAAGCTACAGCTCACTTCTACTGAGATGAGATCCCCACTTGAACAGCCTGTTTTTAGGGCAGCCGTATGAACTACTTATTACTAACGCTCCTAAGCTTCTTAGTTGGCATCATTGTTGGTTTAACGGGAGTCGGTGGAGCGTCTCTGATTACCCCAATGTTAATCTTTCTGTTCCAAGTACCACCGTCAATTGCTGTGAGTTCTGATGTAGTAGCAGCGACATTGATGAAAGTTATTGGTAGCGTCAAGCACTGGCAACAACAAACCATTGACTTGCAAGTTGTCAAATGGCTGGCTTTGGGGAGTGTTCCTGGATCACTGGTTGGGGTAGGGATCTTACACTTCATCAAGCAGACTGGAACTCTTGATCTGGATTACATCCTGCTCCACTTGCTCGGGGTAATGATGTTGTTTGTCGCTTTGTGTGCGATCGCACAATTGTTGCTGAAGACGTTTATCCCAAAGTTGCAATTACCTGAGCCACCCAAGTTTGACTTAAAAACTAAGTTGGGTCGTATCCTATCCCTGAGTGTGGGAGCGGCTTTAGGCTGTCTAGTGGGTCTGACTAGCGTAGCCTCTGGTTCAATGTTTGCACTTGTGCTGATTGCCTTTTTCCGCCTCGACTCTCGTAAGTTGGTAGGTACAGATATCTCACAAGCGGCAATTTTGTTGATTTTTACCTCCCTTGGACACCTGAGTCTTGGCACAGTGAACTGGAATCTAGTGGTGCCAATCTGGCTAGGCACAGTGCCAGGGGTGTTGGTAGGTGCTAAGCTCTGCAAGAGCATTCCTCAACGTGCCCTCCGGCTTGTTATTTACGGCATCTTAGTGATGGTGAGCTGGAAGTTGGTCAATCAGGCATGAGCTGAGAGTAATACGATACATCGTCCACTATTAGATCGAACAGCGCAGTGGTTCGTCGGAGCGATCGCTTTTTTTTATCTGTCTCAACACTAACTGCGAGCCACCCTGTAGCTCCAAAACAGTCAAAGCTTCAGATTGATGGACGTGCCGCAGCCCTAACTGGAGGAAAAAGTCGGCAGCCTTCTGTTGATCAGTACCTG
Organism: Coleofasciculaceae cyanobacterium; assembly: GCA_036703315.1. Classification (GTDB taxonomy): domain Bacteria; phylum Cyanobacteriota; class Cyanobacteriia; order Cyanobacteriales; family Coleofasciculaceae; genus DATNPH01. Next base: position 3,985 of record DATNPH010000192.1, on the reverse strand, counting down.
CCCCTACAGCCGCCCTTAAACACTGAGTATTTTAAAATACCTAACTGCTCAGTAATTACCCTTAAAATTCTTAAAATTCAATTATTCTCTACAGCGTACTTTTCTAGGCAAAATATTAAGCTCTCTTGAGATTGAGTAATCTTTAATAACTCATAAATGATATAAGCAGTTCCTAAGGTGGAATAACCAGTAAATGGTAATTCTTTCTATCTTGTAAGAATTTGGACATCATACCCCATCTTGGAGGTTTGTGAATGTGATGAAAGTAGTTTATGAATAATTTACTTCCTTCGCAAGTTGTTGTATCTGTTCGTCAGAGAGGCTTATCGTACCAGTAAAGACGGCCAACTGATCGGCAGTAGATTTTTATACGGCAAAGACATCAACGATATAAAAAATCAGTTTATTCATGCTTCCTTTAGCTATATATCTCAACACCAATCACTATAACTTGATGGTAATTAAGTGTTTTTATGTCCCACAAACATAATCAAATTAAAACAACGTAGGAGCTAGCGTTTATAGGGATCACCCTCAAGAAGGATCTATTGATCCCCGATACCTGTATACTGAATTACTGGTTATTACTGGCTTACAACCAGAGTGCATTTTACCTAAAGATTTCGCTGCTCATGCCATTATTTGGACTTGTTTGGGTGACTTCCTGGGTTAGCTACTTCCTAGCGTCCACCCAGAGTTTATTAAAAGTACCTGATTACCTTACCAACGATTTCCCGGCTAAGGTTTTCTCAATTGTCAGTAGTCCCCCCGAAATACCAACTCCTTGGGGGTTTCCGATGCCGCTCAACTCAGGAATCTGGTCTTCTAATTCCTCTATTGCAACGGTTCCTAACCTTGTGTTTCAGACAAGTGCGGCACCTTTTCAGTTTCGATCCCAGCCTGCCCAACAAGCGGCTGTTCGTCCTCTCTTCCAGCAAGATTTAGTAAAAAACACTTTTTGCAATCCCGAATCAGAGCTAAAAAAAGACTCTATACGAGTTGCATCAGTATCGCAGTCTCAGTCTGCTTTATCGGAAGAAACATCTTCCAGTAATGTGTCAAAAGCAACATTGCCGCAGCAGATTCTACAGGTAATGCAGAATTTGTTGCCTTGGCGTCAGCGTGTTGAACCTAACAAAACCCTAGCCTCGTCAGTTGAGGTGAGGAGTACTCACTCTGGCGATCGCGTTGGAGACAAACGCAACACTGATAAAAGCGATAAAAAGCTTGTAAAGCAAGGCTTGTGGCGGTACTCCCAAATGCTAGCGAGCCGAGTCACAGCTGCTACTCCCCCGAAAAACCAAGAGCAGTTTCAAGTCTGGGTGAAGGGACGTTTAATTGCACAACTCCCTAACCAGCAGCAAGCTGAGCTGATGGCTCAACGTCTCAAGCAATTCTTGTCTAACTCATCTGACCCTTATTTAAATGCCTCGCCAGTTGAACCCGCACTGGTTGAGGGAGTGCCAGCCGTGACGATAGGCGCTCGCCTATTGTTTAAGGTTGACGATGCCCTAGCAAAAAAGTTAGACCGCAATCCCGAACTACTGGTTATTGAATGGACTAACAATCTCCGCATCGCCTTGAGAAAAGCCCCTTTAAAGCTAGCAGACGCCCAGAAGCGGCTGTACAAGTTGGTAGAGACTCCAAAAACATTTACAGGACAGGCTTCCTGGTACGGACCCAATTTTCATGGGCGTATCACCGCAACTGGGGAAACCTATAATCAGCATGAACTCACAGCTGCCCATCCCTCCTTACCCTTTGATACCTATCTAAAGGTAAGAAATCTGAAAAACAATGAATCTGTGATTGTCCGGATTAATGACAGAGGTCCGTACATACCCAACAGAACCCTTGATTTATCCAGACAGGCGGCTCGTTGCATTAGAGGAGAAAAAGCTGGCATCATGCGTTTTGAAGCCGTAGTCATGCAACAGCCTTCAGCTCAATCTGGGAAGTACCTGGTCAGAAATTAAGGTTGCAGGCTAGAACGTTAGAAGTTCTAACCTTCCAAGCTTCCTCACTGTGTGCGATCGCCCTTTGTCTCCATAATTCGAGCGCTCTCCATTCTCTGCATGACTTCAAAAGTGCAATCGCCTAAATACGCTAAGCTTACAGGTTGACCCTTTACTCTTACGTCTGTAAACAGCGAATTGCTTCTAGTAATCCTCTAGCTTTGTTGAGGGTTTCTTCGTATTCTTTCTCTGGGTCGGAGTCAGCAACTAAACCAGCCCCGGCTTGGACTGACACAATATGCTTACCAGAGTCTTGAAGGCGAACGACCATTGTACGAATTGCGATCGCACTATTGAGTTGACCCTCAAAATCGTACCAGCCATAAACACCGGAGTAAGGACCACGGCGCTCTTGCTCCAGTTCGTGAATAATTTCCATTGCCCGGATCTTTGGTGCCCCGCTGACAGTACCGGCGGGGAAGCAAGCTTTAAGTAAATCCCAGGCGGTTTTACTATCGTCGAGTTCTCCCACAACATTACTGACAATGTGCATGACGTGGGAGTAGCGCTCAATCACCATCAATTCATCAACTTTCACCGTACCCTTCTTGCAGGCACGACCTAGGTCATTGCGACCGAGGTCAACAAGCATAACGTGCTCAGCAATTTCTTTCGGATCTCGAAGCAATTCTTCAGCAAGGGCGTCATCCTCTTGGACTGTTTGACCCCGACGTCGAGTCCCAGCAATTGGTCGCAGCGTTGCTGTGATTCCTTCTTCAGACGAGGCTGTTGCCTTAACCATCACTTCTGGACTGGAACCAATGATTTGCCAATCACCTAAGTTGAAATACGCCATGTAGGGTGAAGGATTAATCAAGCGCAGTGAGCGGTAAAGGGCAAACGGGTCGCCGCTGTACTCTGCCGAGAGGCGCTGAGAGAGTACAACTTGGAAGATGTCTCCAGCCCGAATGTAGTCTTTGGCTTTTTCGACATTAGTACAGAACTGGGAGGCTTGTGTGTTGCTTGTATAAGAAAGTTCTTGAGTTGCGTTATCTGGGGGTGTCCATTGTAATACTGTGTCCTTACCAGACAGGGGAAGTTGAAGTTTGCTTACCAATGCCCGCACGCGATCGCAAGCTTGTTGATAGGCTTGATCCAAATCCACAGCATCCCGCAAATCCGCATACGCGATCGTCCAAATCTTGCGCTTCACCTGATCGAAAATAATCAGGTTATCCACCTGCATCCATAACCCATCGGGCAAGTCATTCTCCGTGGCTGGGTAAACAGGGACACGCGGTTCTATCCAGCGAATTAGCTCATAACCCCAAAAGCCAAACAAACCGCCAATTCCTGGCGGCAGCTGAGGTAACTTTACAGGCTGGTAGGGTTTGAGGCAATTAGCTAAGGCTTCAAAGGGGTCACCCTCAAACACGGTAACTGAGGCATCTCGGTAGGTCTGAGTTGTGCGGTTGCCCCTGGCTTCTAACACCCACAAAGGCTCACAGCCTAAGAAACTGTAGCGTCCCAGATTCTCTCCGCCTTCTACCGATTCCAACAAAAAGCTATAGGGCTGACCTGCACAGACCTTGTACCAAGCCGACACTGGCGTCTCTAAGTCCGCCACCCACTCTTGGTAAACTGGGACAAAATTACCTTGTTGAGCCAGCGCTGAGAATTGCGAGAAATCCGGGAAAATCATGCTTTTCAACAGTTGAAGGTTGGAAGGTTGGAAGGTTGGAAGGTTGAAGGGTTGCAAGAGTTAAAGGTTGAAAAGTTGGAAGGTTGAATGTTGAAAGGTTGAATGTTGGAAGTTATAGCTTGTCAACTAGTAACCGGCTAACCTTCAACCCAACTTACCTGCAACCTATTTACTTAACAACCCACAACCTCACTAAGCTTCAACCTGCAACCTTGCAACCTTCAACCCATTAATCAGGCGTCGTAGGTTTTCTTCCCACTGAACTTGAGGGTAGCTGGTTCTGGATTTCTGCCAATATTGCGCTCTATTTTACCGACATAGGGACGCC
>DATNPH010000170.1:0-36341 GCA_036703315.1 Coleofasciculaceae cyanobacterium | reverse complement strand
TCATGAGGGGGCAATTGTCTCCAGAATGGGTAGCAGGGTACGTGCTGGAGAGGAAAAACATGCAGCACGAACACTTGCTGACTTAGGAATACCAATTGTCCGGACCATTAGCGGTAATGGCACGTTTGAAGGTGCTGATGCGCTATGGGTATCCCCCAATTTAGTAGCAATCGGTGTAGGGAAACGGACAAACGAATCGGGTTTTCGGCAAGTTCAACAGTCTCTTGAAGTGCAAGGCGTAAAATGTATGAAAGTCAGCTTGCCACCTCAGATTCAACATTTACTGGGAGTTCTTCAAATTGTCGATCGCGATCTAGCTGTTGTCAGAGGGCAACTCCTCGCCCTAGAAACCAAAGCTCACCTTCGGCAATTGGGATTTAAATTAATTGAGCTGGAGGAAACAAAATCGGTTCGACAGAATCAAGCGATGAACTTTGTCACAATATCTCCACGCCGAATCGTTATGGTTGCTGGTAATCTTGAAACGAAGCGTCTGTACGAAGAAAACGGAATAGAAGTTGCTGCGGAGGTAGACGTCAGCGAACTATTGAAAGGAGCGGGTGGCATTGGTTGCGCGACTGGTATTCTCAGCCGCAAGCCTGTTTGAAAGCAGCGTACACCTTTTAGAAAAATGGGACAGGTTAGCTAAGGGGAAATTTTAACAGGTCAGTTACTTCTGCCGATCTGCACGACACTTGATGCCCTATTTTCAGATTAGGTCTTAAAATAGCTGGGGACTGGGAACTTGAAAGATTCATGGCTCGTACCCCTACATTATCTTTTGACCGGGGCACTCTCATCTTGCATCCGCCACCACGAGGGAAAACCTGGGTGGATTACGCTACCTGGGATGACCGGGTGGAGAAATTTCGGATTCCAGCGATACACTACCGTCAGTTGGTGGAAGCCTTGCAATCTGAAGGCACTAGCTTTAGTGATGAGGCGAAGGAATTTTCCCCCCTGGAACTAGTTCCTAGCTTTGAGATGGAACCTTACCCCCACCAGAATGAAGCCCTTGCTTGCTGGAAACAAGCAGGGCGTCGAGGGGTAGTGGTTCTTCCCACAGCGGCAGGTAAGACCTATCTGGCACAACTCGCGATGCAAGCGACGCCTCGGAGTACCTTGATTGTGGTGCCAACTCTGGACTTGATGCACCAATGGTATGCCCACCTAACAGCAGCTTTTCCTGATGCCGAGGTAGGGTTGTTGGGGGGAGGCTCGCGAGATAAAACCCCAATCCTCATCTCCACTTACGACAGTGCGACGATTCAGGCAGAAGCACTGGGTAATCAGTATGCCATGCTCATTTTTGATGAGTGTCACCACTTGCCAACGGATTTTTACCGGGTAATTGCTGAATATGCGATCGCACCATACCGCCTGGGACTCACTGCCACTCCCAATCGTTCAGATGGGCGTCATTGCGACCTCAACGCCCTAATTGGTCCAGAGGTATATCGCAAAAGTCCGGAGGAACTGGCTGGGTTTGCCCTAGCGAGTCACAAAGTCGTTCAGATAAAAGTCAAGCTCTCACAAAAAGAACGCGATCGCTACAACGCCTGCATCAAACTCCGCAATGACTTCTTGAAAGAATCAAATATTTACCTCGGTAGTATGCAAGGGTGGCAGCAGTTTGTCATGGTGAGTGCGAGATCGCAAGCTGGACGTAGAGCCATGCTAGCCCACCGGCAAGCCAAAGAAATTGCCCTCGGTACAGATGGCAAACTGCGGATTCTGGCTGACCTTCTGGCTCAGCATTACCCAGAACGCATCCTGATCTTCACTAACGACAATGCTACTGTCTACCGCATCTCTCAAGCGTTTCTCATCCCGGCAATTACTCATCAGACGCCGGTAAAGGAACGTCATGATATCCTTACCCATTTCCGGGAGGGAGAATACAAAACTTTAGTTGCCTCCCACGTTCTCAATGAAGGTGTCGATGTCCCGGATGCTCGTGTGGCGATTATCTTATCGGGCACGGGTTCGGAGCGCGAGTATATTCAGCGATTAGGCAGAGTTTTGCGTAAGGGTACAGACAACAATAAACTAGCCCTGCTCTATGAAGTGGTAGCAGAAGATACCACTGAGGAAGGGACATCTCAGCGTCGGCGCGGATCACAATCAAGAAACGAACCGCAAAGACGCGAAGAAAGCAAAGAAGTTGAAAAGCCGAAGCTGAAGCACCGACAGCTGGAAATTCTGCCCTCTCAACCTTATGAGGTAAATTCTTCTACTACCCCCAAAGCCGCTGAATCATCGGCAAACTGGGGGGAAGATGATACACCAGATATCTGGTGACAAGCTCCTGTGCATCTTATTTGCATCATGGCAAGAGGCTTTCTTGCCAGAGGCGAGAAGCAAGAGCAAATATGCAAGTTAAATGTAAGGGCAGCTTACCAAATCCGCATCTATAATCCCCTGTTTGTTTCCACTCGTAGAGACGTTCCGCCGGAACGTCTCTACAAAATTGTGAAGGTTGTTGAAAAAGGGGTATTAAACCCGGATTTTGTATGACAAAAGCATCACTGAATGAAGCACAACTTAAAGCATAGGACTCTTTAGAGTTAAGCCCAAGTTCCTACAGGAGCCTTGGTAAAAGATTTGATTTCGATCCTGTGACCTGAAGGATCTTCCAGAAACATTACATGTTGTTCGTGATCCTGACCAACGAAGCGCAGGTGTGGCTCCTTGATGAACTTGACATTCGCGCTAGTTAGTCGCTCTTTCAGGCTTGAAAATTCTTGAAAAGTTAAACTAGCTCCGAAGTGTGGAACTGGGACATCCTCCGCATCTACTTCTGTGTGAATAGTTTTCGCACTGTATCCTGGTACATGGTGGCAGTTGAGTTGACAGCCATAAAAGTCAAAATGAAGTGATGACTGTGAGACTTGATATTCTGAAGCGCCAATGATGTCTTTATAAAAGTTGCGAGTTAACTCAAGGGAGTTAACACAGATTGAGAGATGAAAGGGAACATGGCTAGAAGTTATTCGATCCAGAACATAGCCTAGCTCCTTGAGCTTCGCTAAAACCTTAGTTGCACTTTCAGCAACAGATTCCTGGTCAGTTCTGCATTCGACTTCGGGGAAGAGTGGCGGTTCGTAGGGGTCATCAATGCCAGTGAAGCACTTGATCTCCCCAGCTCGTGCCTTCTTATATAGCCCCTTCACGTCTCGCTGTTCGCAAACTTCCAAAGGCGCATTAACGTACACTTCCATGAAGTTTCCAATGCGCTGCCGCACCTCTTCCCGAAGGGCGCGGTATGGTGAGATGGCTGAAACTATCGTAACTACCCTATTTCGGGTGAGAAGCTCAGCAACAAAGCCAATGCGGCGAATATTTTCGTCTCGGTCTTCTTTGCTAAATCCTAACCCCTTAGTCAGGTTTTGGCGTACCAAGTCACCGTCAAGCACTTCAACTGTGTATCCTTGCGTCCGTAGCTCTTGCTCTAGAAATCGGCTGATGGTGGTCTTGCCCCCTCCACTCAAACCAGTCAACCATATTGTGACACCAAGCTTTTGCTCTTTATGAGTAATCACCTCTAAACTGCCCGTCAAACTGGTCTGGTCTAATGATTGAGCATTTATAGACATGTCAATTCATTCCTCTAGGTGTTGTAGGAAAGGACTTAGTAACATCAGCAAAAGCTGCAACTGGTTAATTAATTGAAGCCATCCTTAGCGTATAGGTTTTTACCAAGGCTTTATCCAAATCAGCCCTATCTCGTACTCCTTGATGCTTGAAAAAGATTATGTAACCTCTCTATTTGATTTTATACTTAGATGTTTTTAGGCTTACCTAATTAATTTACTAGCTATTTTAAACGAGTATTTGTTAATCAATACAGTAGCCAGTTAGATAAAATTAATCTACTATTTACCGATAGAGTTTTTGTAGTTTATTAAAAGAGATTTGAGCTGGTGGTAAGCTGCTGTACATCTAATTTGCATTATCTTGATCAGCAAAAGGCTTTCTTGCAAGAGCAAATATGCAAGTTAAATGTAAGGGCAGCTTATCGTCAAAAGTCAGCTAATACGCAGTTACGTTCAAACATAGTAGTTGAGACAGACGCCCAGACGCTCTGACGCTCTGACGCGGAGAAAATGAATCTGCTACGTATGAATGCACTTGGTATAAACGATCGCCCAAGACAATAGACACTCCAGGGAGCATCGCCCATAATGAAATTAACCCTATTGGCGGCGCTTCTCTCCTCTCTGTCCAGACTTCATGGTTGAACGGCGCTCTGAGACAGATATCCTAATCCAGCTAAGGTCAAAAACGGGGGATTATCTCGCAAACGGCATCGGCTTGGGCTGGTTAATTGACCCCCCAACGTAATGCTGTCCTAGAAGGACGGCGTTATTACTTTATTGCTCTAATTTTGGGTTCTTCTCTACAGGAAAAAACTCTTTAGTATCAGATGAGTATTCCCAAGCAATTCCCTCCGGGTCTCTACTTTGACTCCATTCTGCGAAATCTGGGTCAGACTTGCGTTTCCCAACTGTGCTGGAATGAACGTCGAGTCGCTTGGCAAGTTCGGCTTGGATCAGAGATTGAGAAGCTTTCTGTTCCTTCTCAGGTGAATCTGCCCACAAGTCCTCTTTTTCATCCAGCGATGACCCATGCTCTTGCTCCGATTGCGGCATCGCCTCAAGAGCTTCCACCATTTCAGCTGTTGCGCTTTCAGACAAACTTAGCTCTTTTTCAGCTGAGGGTTCCAGTGGTTCTACGAAGTCACTGGTAGAAGATTCGCTCTCAGATGCATTAGGCTCCTGTGTCAGTGGTTCAATAAACTTGGAAGCTTGACTAGCAAAAGATTCACTTTCTAGCTCCAGTGGAGGCTCACTCTGGTCAAAGATGCTACCAAGAGCGCTAGCCGTGAGAAAGTAATACACAGTACCTTTGTCTTCGTAGACTTGACGCTGAGCCCCAAATTCTTCAGCCTTTTTATCTAGGTAGCGCTGTGCGGCTGAGCCAGAGAGGTTTGCCTTCATTGACAAGTCCAGTGCTGTCAAGCAACCCTGGTTTTCTTTGATCAGCTGATTGAAGAAGGGGTTGACCTGCTTACTCCACTGCTTCCACTGATAGTGCTGCCAGATTTTCAAACTAATGCTGATGATGAACAGCGCCAGCAGCAAAGGCCAAGCCTTGAATAGCAAGACAATCAAAAACGCGAAGGGGAGTATGAGAATGAGCAGGCCAGTGGCACTGCTGTCGATTACTTTTCCAGTCATATCGCTGCTTGCGAATTTACTCTATGGCAAACCATACCTAATAATTGCAAAGATTGCGGTCGATAATTTATTACAGGGCATAAGAGTTGGAGAAAAGCCGCCTCTGACACTCAAGAGCTTCCTGTTTGGGCAAGCACGTAATTCAGCATTTCGTCTCAATCCCCATGCCTTGCCGTAGGCTAAGTGGGAGGAGCATCACGCAGATTCTGCACTTAAGTGGGTAAGGGCAAGGCGTTTAAACATCGCTTTCCGCGCCTGCCTAACCAACGTATCATCCAGTGGCTCTAAAGATACAGGTATCTGATATTTCTGAGTCAACGCTGTCTGGATGAGCCAGTCCGCGAGAAAGGGATTCTTAGGTAATAGAGGTCCGTGGGAATACGTAGCGATCGCATTATGATAAACTGCCCCTTCGGTGCCATCCTTTCCATTGTTCCCGTACCCTTTTACAACACGACCTAGGGGTTCTACGTTCCCTAAAAAAGTACGACCGCCGTGATTTTCAAAACCAATCACTAGTGGCGTTGTACCCAGCATGGCTTTTAACTGTTGTGCAAGAGGTGACGCCGTCAACTGAAACACCAGATTGCCAATGCAACGATGGGTATTGAGTCCAGGATGGTTGCTAACAAAATCAAATAAACCCAATCCCTCAATTCGTTGCCCCATCGCCGGTTCATAGTAGTGACCCAGTAGTTGGGGTGCGCCGCAGGTAAACACTCCTGGTGTTCCGGCTTCAATTTTTTCGCGTAGTATGTCGGCTTTGCTACCTCGTAAATCACGCATGACAATTTCCTGCTGCCTATCTTGGGCACCGCCGCCCATAAAGATATCAACGTTGTGTAGTTGAGCAATAGGGGTTTGTTGCTCAATAGACAACACTTGCACGCTAATGTCTCGCCATTGAGCACGTTTTTGTAAGCAGATGACATTGCCGCGATCGCCGTAGGTACTCATCAGGCTAGGGTAAAGCCAGCCAATTGTCAGTTCCATTTGTTCAGGTTTCATAGCTTTTGGACGGCGTAAAGGTGCAACCGCTTTCTTGATGCAGATGCATGCAGATAATTATTCACTCTCATCAGCATTTATCTACAATTTTTATAACCCTATGACTGCTGAGTTCTTACAGAATCTTACGCCCAGTTAGCAATTCGCGCACTTCCAGCATGGCGGAGTAGGTGGGCAAAATATATAGAGTTTCATTAGCTGGGGTGTGTTCTAAGGCAGTAGCGATCGCTTCGGACAAGTCTTCTTTAACAATTAATTGCAACCTATTATCCTCGTCATGGCTATAACATAGACGCAGAGCCAAATCGTAAACGCGATCGCCACTCACTACGACGGTTCCTCCCGATGCCACCAGCTTCTCCGTATCGACATCCCAAATCCAAGAAATATCCGTACCGTCTGGCGTCCGGTCATTGAGCACCAGTAGCTTTGTCGATCCCCCAGCCGTTTTTTCTAGTTCATTCACTGTTCGGATGGTTTCATTCATCCCTACAGGATTTTTCGATAACAAAATGCGTACATGTTTACCACCAACCTCCAATTGCTCAGCACGTCCAAAAGGGGCGCAGAAGTTTTTGATGGTGTCATAGATGGTACTCTTCCCAATTCCTATCTGAGAGGCCACCAACCCAGCCGCCAGAGTGTTGTATTTGTTGTAAAGACCAATCAGAATTTGAGGCCATTCTCGACTGTCAACTGCTAGCGGACTTTTGCTGAAGCCGCAGCTAGAACACTCATAATCTCCCAGATGAGAGATATAAACCCCCTTATAGTCCAATAGATGTCCGCATCTGGGGCAGTAAGTTGAGTCAACGGCGTGGGGAATCTCATCTAGATAGGCATCTGGTTCATGCAATCCAAAAAATAAGACCTTTTGTGTCAGTTGCTGACCAAGGTAGGACAGAGTAGGGTCATCACCGTTTAAAATCACAACGGTTTCAGGAGGCAGAGGTACAATTGCTTCCTTCCATCTCCGGCTAATCGTATCGATTTCTCCATACCGATCGAGCTGGTCACGAAACAGATTTAAACCCAAGATATATTGGGGTTGACAAGAGCGCAATATCAATGGCAGTACATTCTCATCCACCTCCAGAATGGCGTAGTCGGCGTCTAACTTACCACTCAGACTGGTGTTCTGAAGTAGCGTCGTTAACAATCCGTTCATCAAATTTGCACCACTGGCATTGTGAGCGACTCGCCAACCCTGACGTTCAAGAATTGTTCGCAAAAGTAGAGAAGTCGTCGTTTTGCCATTCGTGCCAACGATGAGAATAATACCTTGCCTCACCTGTCCAAACAGTAGCGGTAGCACTTGAGGCTGGAGACGACGGGCAATTTCCCCTGGCAACACACTCGCCGCCCCCAATCGTAATAAACGCACCAAAAATGTCACCATTTTTGAGGCTCCTACGCTAACGCCGACGCGCAGTCTATCGATAACTGAGATGCTCAAAACCAAACTCCTACCTGGCAACACAGCTTCTGCGCTTGTAGCATGTTGGCTGCTGTTAGTTGCTATTTATTCCCTAGTAAGTTAATCCTAAAAATTCTACATTATCAATTGACTAGCAGTAGACAGGCGTCTAACGCCTTGTGGTTCACCTCGACTTTTCCCTTTTTCACTCACACGCAATTTCACTATGTGGATAGCTATGCTACCATCGCTTTGCCTGCGATAGCGGTAGCGACGCAAGGAGCGTCTGCGCAGCAGATGCTTCACGCAGCAGTCTTTTCACCCATTCCTTCTTACCCTGTGTAGGAGGAAAATACTCACTATCGATGATTAGTTTACATCCCTTGTGAGTAAGAAAATGCTGCTCTCCCGTCCAACTTAGTCCCGCTTCTATCAATTTTTTGTACTTTATTGGATTTAATGTTCAATTTTTTAGTGATTGATTTAGCTTCATACCATTTAAATTTATGAAGTTCAATTTGATAATACTATTAAATTTATCAATAAAGATGAAAAGGCTTTTTCCAAAAGTAACAGATGCTTCAAAAGAAGATTTCATCTGGCAAGTCGGACGGCTATGGGAAGCTATCTGTTCTGTCAGATGTTCGCACTTATAAGAGGTATTCCCTAATGGATTGTTAATCGGGCTGCTTGTGCCAATTCCCGTCATCTCCCTTTTCGTATTTTTGTTTCACTGCACTCCAGGCAACTTTAAAAGCCGTTTCTTCCTCATCGTACTCTTTAGTAGCATTATTAAACGCGGCGAGGAAAATCTCTTGAGCATGCTTGGGTAGATGATTTTTCACCGAGTCTGGTAAGTCTTCAATTTGTTGATAAGGCATAGACAGAGTTCACTTAGTGCACCTACTCCCAGATTGCTAGTTTGAAGTCAAAAACTCATACCTCTAAAGATTTAATTTTCCTAATTTAAGAGTGATAATCCTTAAAGGTATACTGGGCGCTAAATCGGTAAATGGCACGGGTTCTCCATCTTCAGGAACCCAATCAATTTCGATGCGGAACGTGCCCTCAAAACCGATGCATTATACTGCATAAATAGGATACTAGCCGGTAAGGGTGATAGCTGTTATATGTCATGGATGCCGTTACGCGAAGAACGCTACCCCGTGCCGTTGTGCGATCGCGAAGCGCTGCTGCAATACGCAGATCGCCTTGAGCATCTACCACTAATCTTGGCAGGCCCAATCTTACGGCGCACAGAGCCTGATGCTGTTACGGTTTGGGTGGCGCTGAAAGCACCTCGCGAAGTCACCCTCAAAATTTATGCGACAGACGCCAACGGTTCTGTCATCCAGACTTTGGTACTTAAAGGTTCACGCTCCACAGTGCCACTAGGTAAACATCTACATATCGTCGCCGTCACAGCTAAACCCCTAGGAGAGGGGGAGACAGGGAGATGGGGAGATAAGAAGAGTATTCAGCCCAATCTCGGAACAGACCAACAATTTAATCACCCCCTCACCTCCTCTTCTCTAGAACCTGGACAACTCTACGCCTACGACCTGAGTTTTGGCAGCTATGAACAGAATCTTGCCCAAGCACTAAACTCACCAACACAATCGTCCCAAGTCACAGTTAGCTATTTTGAGCATCAGTTACCCACCTTTGCCATACCACCATCAGACTTGCGTGACTTACGCTTGGCACATGGTTCTTGCCGCAAGTTACACGGGGGTGGGAGGGATGCGCTACCACTTTTGGATGACTTGATTGAGCATTATGCAAAACAGCCAAATGCCCGACTCCATCAGCTGTTTTTCACAGGTGACCAAATCTACGGAGACGATGTGGCTGACCCTTTACTATGGGTGGCGACACAAACAGGTGATACCCTGCTGGGTTGGGAAGAAAATCTGCCCTTGTACCAAACATCAACTACTGGCTATGAATGCAAGAAACCGAGTGAGCTAAAGCCAGGACAGCGCACGGATATCGCTAGAGACTACGGCGGACTCACAGCTATGCTTCTCGATACCCCGGAGGAAGCGAAAAGTCACCTGTTTAGCTTGGGTGAGTACTTTGCCACGTATCTGCTGGTGTGGTCTCCCGTGCTCTGGCCTAAATGCTTACCAAAGGTTAAGGATGTATACAAAGACCCCAAACAGGTCAGACACTGGAAGGAAGAAGCCCGTCATATTGAAGAATGCATTAGTCAGCTATGGAAAGTCCGGCGTGCTTTAGCCAATGTGCCGACCTACATGATTTGTGATGATCATGACATTAGTGATGATTGGTATCTAAATCGAGCTTGGTGTAACAGTGTGTTGGGTAAACCACTGGGCAGGCGTGTAGTGCAGAATGGTCTTTTAGGCTATGCCGTGTTTCAAGCTTGGGGGAATACACCTGACCAGTTTCAGGAAGGGCAACCCGGTGACAAGTTATTGAAAGCGGCAACAATTTGGTCGGCGTCCGCAGGAACAGATGAGGTTGCCTCCCAGGAAATTGCTAAGTACCTCGGACTTCCCCAGATAGACCCAGAAACTGACTTGCCTCAGTTCAAAGTGGACAAAGATGTCCTTATCCTAGACCGAGATTATCCAGATGGGGCACTGCCTATAGAGTGGCACTATAGCATCAGAAGCCTTAAGCACGAAGTGATTGTGCTTGACACCCGAACCTGGCGAGGCTACCCACTGGGAGACAAGGAGAGGGGAAGACTTCTCAATCTCACAGAGGTTGATCAGGAGCAGATAAGCCTGATGACAGACTCAGCGATCGCGCCGCCTAGACTTCTGTGCCCTACAGCCTTTGAAAAACAAATTCAAAAACCTTTAGAACTAACCGATCAGCTCAAACAAAGTACGGATTCAGATATTGAGGCAACGTTTCTAGTCTTGCCAACAAACCTGGTGAGTCTGCGGATCATTGATATCGTTCAACAATGGGAACTGGAGAAGGGCAACCTTAACGTCTTCAACTCTGATGTGGGTGATGCTTGGAACTTGAATGAAGTGGCTTTGTCCAGGCTACTGACTGAATTGTTCAAGCGGCGGCGTAAGGTGGTAGTACTATCCGGTGATATTCACTATGCAGGCAGTGTTCGCCTTAGCTATTGGTTTAGGCAACATTACAAGACTCCGGAACGAGAACCCGATGCTCTGTTGCCGAAAGTCCAAAACTCAGCGCAAGGACAAGGGGATCCTTCCTACCAAGCCGACAGGGTGACAGCCCCCCTACACAACTCAAATGCACGAGTGCTGGCACAACTGACGGCAAGCGCCTTTAAGAATGGCGAGTTGAAGACTCATATTATCCATACAAAGGCTAAATCTCTGGTTCCAGAGCTATCTCAAAACTGGGCAGGATGGAACGAGCCACCACAACTGGTTGAAATCCAAGTTAGTCAGGGAACTATACGAACGTTGGATGTTGAAGTGCCAGCGACTGGACCTATTGTGCGGCAACTCTTAGGGCTGCGTGGCAATTGCGATATTGCTTGGGAAATTGCACTCAAAGATCGTCATTCGCTTCCTGACTGGCAGTACCACATTGAGTGGATTAAGCGCGAGAAAGCAAGGTTTGCTCCCTGGCAAGAATATCGAGTGTCATCAGCACCGCTCAACAACAAAAAACCCGCTAGGTGGCTCACCGGATTAGGAAATCTGGTATCAATGCTCTGGCGGAATCAGTGGTTTCAAGATGGTGAAGAAGTTGTTGGGTGCAACAACTTTGGAGTAATTAGCCTTCAATTATCCCAAAACCAACGGGAAGTGAAAGCTGTTATTCAGGATACTTATTGGCGACCCGCGTGGAAACCAACTAGCGTTGTCTATAGCCGATATTTCATCTCACTACATGTCGATAATCCACCACCATCACCCAGAGTTATCTAGCTCACCCATTACCACTCCCTACTCCCCATTTTGAGTTTTTGAACTCAAATGCTCCCAGTTGCTTTAGTTCTCGTGCCGCCAGCACAGTACCCGCCCAAGTACGGAAGTCTTTGGCGGTGAAATCCTCGCCAGTAATTTCTCGCAGGTAAGAGTTGACATCTTCCGAGTCAATAGTTTGGCGTTGACCTTCATCGTCAATATATTGGAATAGTTCATAGCCTGGGATGTCCTGACATCGCTTGATAATTCTTGCAATGCGTCGGTCATTGAGCTCAATATCGTGCTTAACGCCACTCTTACCAGTAAACTGAAATCGCACAGTTGAGCCAGAGACATCGACATGACGATTGCGTAGAGTAGTCAAGCCAAAGGATTTGTTTTCTTGGGCATATTCAACATTGCCGATACGAATAAAGGTTGTCTCCAAAAGGCGCACAACCGTAGCAAGTACTTTCTCTCGCGGCAAACCTTTCAAGGCTAAATGGCTTTCTATTTGCTCACGAATCAAAGGTAGTGCTGCACTGAAGGGAATCATGCGGTTGAACTTGGTTTGGCTACGTACCCTTTGCCAGTGCGGATGGTAGCGGTACGGCTTGCGTCCCTTCGCATCTTGCCCAGTCGCTTGCAGATGTCCGTGGGGAATGGGGCAAATCCAAACGTCCTGCCAAGCTGGGGAATGGCAAGGGCTTTGATGCGATCGAGTTCTGAGGTATCGTTGATCGGCTTACCATCAATGCCAAGATAGCGAAAACCTTTACCATATCGCTGGCGTCCAATCCCAGGACTACTATCCGTGACGTAACGCAATCCAGCCGTTTTTGCCGCTTGGACTGGGTCAGTAATCAGATTGAGTTGGAGTTTTTTACGGGTTGACTTCTTGTTGAGCGTAACCGACATGGATAGCGAGGGCGCACCTTGAATGCTTGACCATAATCGAACTTTAAAGAATTTCCGCCGCCAAGAAATCTCACAAAAGTATCAGAAGCGACAAAGAGGATGACCAAGGCGGAACGCCTTGCAAGGCAGGAGGACACGGTTACTGACCAAACTCAGCCCTTGCCTGCTCCACAATTTCAACCGTTACCACATCTAATTCAGCCTCACGCGCCAACTGCTCAATCCGTTGTCGAGCTTGAGTGCGAACAAAATAGGGAATGTTTTTCAGCTTGGTTTTAGCTTCGGGCGTCCATTGTAGGGCGTCTGTAAAATCAGATCTGCTCATCGATTATAAGCTCCCATCGCTCAGCAATTAGCTTTCTGTTGAAGCTGATCATGTTCAAATTTTACTTTGAATGGTGAATAGGACTCTCTGAAGGTTAATAAATGAGGATAAAACATTACAGCTATTCAACTTACTCCAGTTATTTGTGACGATCTGCAAAGGGCTTAACCTTAACAACTGTAAGCTTGAGCGATCGCTAAAACTCAGCAAAAAAATATGATGTCTCTGAACTGCTCACGATGTCCAGTTAGATTGATATCTAACGCACATAGCGTCTCCTCTCGGTATCACTGAAACTTGCAACACAGTTGAGTGAGGCACTTGCTCAACTGTGTTGCCATTGATCACTCGGCTTGCATTTCAAGAAAAACCTGTATAGTTGGCATCACCCCAAATAGCTGGAACGTGATAACTTTGAGAATATTCCCAATAGTGCACCAAAGACAGAATTGCGCATCGCTTAGTGTTTAACAATGGTGTCAAATCTGCGAACATCTCACCTAGTCGTTTTGTGCAACTAACTTCTATGACATCAGTAAAGATGTTTAGACTGTTTCCTCGCCAATGAGCGCTCATACAAGGCTCTAATGCTGATTTAGTGCTATTTGACACAGACAGGGAACATACAATTAGTGCTAATTATCATCATTCAAATGGGGATCACAGTTTAATGAAAGCTGCCGTGTTATGAACAATATTGACAAACTATTCCTGGGTGGAGACCTGATTTTAAATGGCGATCAATGGCTCGGTCGAAAAGGCAGTGGAAAGTACTAAAAGCGCTCACCCTCCGGTGTATTCTGAATCTTTCCCCAAAACCAATTTCCCGGATACTCTGGTGACGACCTATCTCCAGATGACGCATTGGTCTGAGTTTTGTCCTGCGTATATCCATTACCTTGACGGAATCAAAGTAATGTGTATGGATACGCCGGATGCCGCCTTTTATCGCTTCTTGTGCAGTTCCATAGGTAAGCAGTGGCGTTGGCATGACCGACTATCTGCCTCTGATGAAGAAATTAAGACACTTCTGCTAGATCCAGGGACTAGCGTCCACGTTTTGTATGTAGATGGCGCACCGGCGGGGTATATTGAACTAGCACAGCGAAAAGAAGGCCCATCTGGTCGTTTTTATGCCACTGAGATTGTTTATTTTGGTCTTAGACCAAACTTTCTCGGTCGAGGGTTAGGTAAGCATTTACTTAGTCACGGAATTGCTTATGCCTGGAACAAGGGCACTCAACGTTTGTGGGCACATACCTCCAACTTAGATGGACCTCAAGCCCTGGATAACTATCTCAAACGCGGCTTCAAAATTTATAGGGTAGAGAGAGCGCCAATGCCAGATCATTATCTTTAAAAAAATGCTGCTGAATCAAGCACAAGTTGGAGAGTGATTTCCTGTAAGTTTGAGGCTGGGAAGAGTAGCCAAGGTAGGGAAGGTGAAGATAGGGAAGATAGGGAAGATAGGGAAGACACAGACGTTATCTCCCTCATCTCCCCCATCTCCCTTATCCTTTCAAATTGGATATTTTGAAGATTGAATTAATGCTCTAGAAGCCTTTATGTATATTCCCTTAAAAGTTAAATGCCATTAGGTTGCGAAGAATCAGCCCAAAGAATTTTATAGTGGAGTGGCGGATCATTATTAAAACATTGTGAAGTATTGTGAAAGCGATTACACTCCTTGGTTCTACCGGCTCCATCGGCACTCAAACATTAGATATAGTGGCTCAGTACCCAGACCAATTCCGGCTTGTGGGATTGGCAGCGGGACGCAATGTTGAGATGTTAGCGGCTCAAATTCGGCAATTTCGACCTGCGATCGCAGCTATTTGTGTAGAAGAAAAATTGCCAGAATTGCAAGAAGCCGTTGCAGACCTTGACCCCCAACCCATTTTGCTGGCAGGAGAGGCAGGGGTTGCTGAAGTAGCTCGTTACGGTGATGCCCAAACTGTCGTTACTGGCATCGTTGGCTGTGCGGGTTTGTTGCCAACAATTGCTGCAATTGAAGCAGGTAAAGATATTGCTCTGGCGAATAAAGAAACCCTGATTGCTGGTGGACCGGTGGTGCTGCCGCTAATCGAGAAATATGACGTTAAGCTGCTACCGGCTGACTCAGAGCATTCGGCCATTTTTCAGTGCCTTCAGGGAGTTCCAGCTGGGGGCTTGCGGCGAATTGTGCTTACGGCATCTGGGGGCGCATTCCGGGATTGGTCAGTGGAGACGCTAGCCCAAGTCAAAGTTGCTGATGCTCTAAAACATCCCAACTGGTCAATGGGGCGAAAGATTACCGTAGACTCTGCCACATTGATGAATAAGGGATTGGAAGTGATTGAAGCTCACTTTCTATTCGGTATGGATTATGACGATATCGATATTGTTATCCATCCTCAAAGCATCATTCACTCACTGATTGAGCTGCAAGATACTTCAGTCTTAGCTCAATTAGGCTGGCCTGATATGCGGTTGCCCTTACTGTATGCCTTGTCATGGCCCGATCGCATCTATACAGACTGGGAACGCCTAGATTTGGTGAAAGCTGGAAATTTAACGTTTAGGGAACCTGACCATCAAAAGTATCCCTGCATGCAGCTAGCTTATGCTGTCGGTCGTGCTGGGGGGTCGATGCCAGCGGTGTTGAATGCCGCGAATGAACAAGCTGTGGCGTTATTCCTGGACGAGAAAATTGGCTATTTAGATATTGCACGTCTGATTGAACATGTGTGCGATCGCCACCAAGCCGATAATTGCCAAAATCCCTCATTAGATGACATTTTGGCAGCTGATAGATGGGCGAGGCAGGAAGTGACAACAGCAAGCCAATTGATTGGTAAAGGCAGTGTTATTTCCTTAGCACCTACAGCATAGATAGAGGCTATAGCCGTCGTATTCGATTCGTGAAAACAGACAAGTAGGACAAGGAGGATAAGGAAGAGGTGTTTTACAACTCATTTAGCATCGCTTCATAACCAAGCAAAAACAAGCCATGGATGCACTGCATAGTATCAGAGCATGTTAATAGTGATAGCTAAACTAGATTGCTCTTTAGTAGGAGCAAATTCAGCGATTCGCTGTTCGACAGGTAGCACTGAGTGCTTAAAGGTGGCAGCTAGGCAACCCACCCTTGGGTGATGCCTTTAAGCTTTTTTAACTGATACTATCCCTGCATTCGTCAGATTTGGGGCAGTTTTCGATGTCCTTGTAGTACTAATTACTCGTGACCTAACCAATCTCGTCTTATCACCGTTGCCTAAGTTCGACGTTAGGCTCAAAGCCTGGTTCATCCGCACCGTGTTTAACTGTGTATCCTACGACATAAGCGTTTTTAGATTCTTATCCTGAACTCAGGTTCCGTTAATTTTGTCTCGACGCCGTTCTAGTATCCTTGGCTGAGAAGTCAACAAATCAAGGATTTGGGCCTGAAACATTCAGCTTCTCAGTAGGTTTCAGGCAATTTTGTAATGCGATCGCAGGAAAAAATCGACGTGAAAAATTTAAATCCGAGTGCCACCAGTATTAGTGAAACTTACTTGAAGCATCAATCCCTACAAAAGGGACGCTTACAGATTGAACGGTTAGTCAATCCCAGTACACCCTTACACACTCAAACAATTGGTAGTGATGTGATCCAAGGGTTAACTCAAACTCCCAAATCTTTACCACCGCAATATTTCTATGATGACTATGGCTCTCAGCTATTTGAACAAATCTGTGATTTACCAGAATATTACCTAACGCGGACAGAAACATGGATTCTGCGCCAGTATGCAACTGAAATTGCTCAGGTAACTGGTGCTTGTGAACTGGTAGAACTGGGCAGCGGCAGTTCCACTAAAACTCGCCTGTTGCTTGACGCTTATGAGGCACTAGGGTATCCATTACGCTATTTACCAATTGATGTCAGTGCTGGAATTTTAGAAAGCAGTGCCAAGCAATTGCTTTTCGATTACCCCTCTCTTGAGATTCATGGTTTAGTTAGCACTTATGAGTTGGCGCTTAAACAGCTAACACCAAGACAGCTATCAACGCGGATGCTTTTTTTCTTAGGTAGTACGCTAGGTAATCTCAATCCCCAGGAATGTGATGCCTTTTTCTCACAAATCACAGGGGCTTTAAATGTTGGTGAGTATTTCTTGTTGGGAGTTGACCTACAAAAGCCGAAACATGTATTGGAAGCCGCCTATAACGACAGTCAGGGGGTGACAGCTGAATTTAATCTCAACATACTCAAGCATCTCAATCAGCGTTTTCAGGCTAACTTTGACTCTCAACAGTTTGAACACTGGGCATTTTATAATGACCAACTGCATCAAATAGAGATGCATTTGCGAAGTTTAAAAGCGCACACTGTACAGTTAGAAGCTCTCGACCTCACCATTGAGTTTGAAACCCAAGAAACTATCAAAACCGAAATTTCTCGGAAATTCGACCTAGGCTTTATACAACAGGAACTTCAGGAAAAGGGTTTAAAACCACTCAAAGTCTGGACTGACGCAAAGCAGTGGTTCGGTTTAGTGCTCTGCCAGTTGTAACTATCAGTATTAATCAACGTTGCTGATTAGCGCTATAATCTTGCCTTTGTCAAAGTCTGCTTCCGATTGAGACAAGTAGAGACAACCCAACGAGTTGTCTCTACTTTATCTCGTATAGTTTCTATCACTTAGTTAATATTGCTAACTTTTCAGGTCAACTCCAGGAATCGTTTTCATCAAAAATCCATGACCATCCTGACTAGTATAAACTTCTAGCTCAGCGTTAGAGGGTGCCCTAAAATTAAGACGTTGCTTAGGCGGAACGACCTGCTCAAAGAACCAGCCAGGGATATTGACAATTTGAATAACTTGTAGTTGGGTTGTGGTATTAGTATAAGTGCAAATAATTTGAGGAGAAGATTTAATGAATTTGGGATTTATTGTTGTTATCATCATCCGGCTTCATTAAGTGATAGCAACACAGTAGTCAGTCTTTGTGAAGATTTTGTGATCTATACAAATTCCACTGTGACTGGAAAAGGCTCAAGTATGAATAAGTGTAAAAAAAATGCCCTTTCCTGGAGCAGAGCGAAAGGGCGCTTAACGAAATTTACTTTAGACAAAGCTTATCGAGGCAGTGTGAATATTTTGTGAATAGATTTCTGGTTCCTCACTAGCAAAAAGGTTCGTCACTTCGTATAGCATTTTTATGAGCTACTGATGATGACCGTGTTCAATCTTAAACTGTGCAGCACAGATGTTCAAATAATGACTAATGACTAACAAAAAGTCTATTTTTCAGAAACAGGCTGCGATAACGGAATCTGAATTACAAAGTCTGTACCTTGCCCTAGTTCACTGAAGCAAAGTAGCTGACCACGGTGTTTTTTGACCACAATTTGATAGCTAATAGATAATCCCAAACCTGTACCAGCACCTACAGGTTTAGTGGTAAAGAACGGGTCGAACAGTCTAGCTTTGACTTGCTCCGTCATGCCTGGACCATTGTCTGCAATCCGGATGGCTACTTGCTGGTTGTCGAGTACCTCAGTGCGTACTCGAATTATACTGGGATTAGCTTGGATGTCTTCGATCGCTCGCTTTTGGTTTTGCTCATCTATGGCATCAATGGCGTTAGTAAGCAAATTCATAAACACCTGGTTGAGCTGTCCGGCATAGCACTCCACTTTGGGCAAGGTGCCGTACTCTTTAATCACCTGAATTTCAGGATGTTTCCCAGAAGCTTTCAGGCGGTTTTGCAGAATCGTTAGTGTACTATCAAGACCTTCATGAATATTGACGGCTTTCATTTCCGCTTCAGCAAGGCGGGAGAAGTTACGCAGTGCTCCTACAATCTCACAAATTCGCTCTGCTCCAAACTTCATCGAATCCAACAGTTTCGGTAAGTCTTCAATCAAGAAATCCAAGTCAATGGTTTCAATTTTCGACTGAACTTCTGGTGTGGGATTGGGGTAGTACTGCTGATAAAACTGTATTAAGCCCAGGAGATCTTGAGTATAGCCATGGGCGTGAATCAGATTGCCATAGATGAAGCTGACGGGGTTGTTGATTTCATGAGCTACCCCAGCCACTAACTGTCCCAAGCTAGACATTTTTTCGCTCTGCACTAATTGGGCTTGTGTTTTCTGGAGTTCCTGCAAAGCTAGCTCAAGTTGTTGCGCTTGTGTAAGGGCAGTTGCTGCAGCCGTGCGGCTTTGGTCGTAAAGTTCGGCTTGTTGGAGAGCGATCGCTAATTGGTCAGCCACTTCGCAGCTCAATTCTACCTGAGAGTCTTGCCAATGATAAGGACCAACATCCATCACCAGTCCCAAGGCTCCCCAGACGGAAGCACCAGAGCGCAGTGGCACCAATAGCCAAGCGCCTGGTAAAGGTTTAGCTACGTCTTGGTTAATCTCGCCCTCTAAACTATTGGTATTGTCGATCCGAACAACGTCTAATCGCTTGAGTTTCTCAGTAATCTCATTATGTTCATCAGTGATTTCCAACCTTGTTTCAACTGATGAACATAAGCATTTGCAAGACTCTGCTAGACTTACCCAGAGCTTCCGTTCCGGTAAATATTGCAAGATTTGAACTCGGTCTACTTGCAGGAGTTCACTAATCTCACGAGTGGCTGTGGAAAAAATGGTATTTAAATCCAGAGAACTGCGGATAACTTGAGTGACCTGATTGAGTGCTTTCTCTCGTTTGGCTTGAGATTTTGCCTGCTCGTACAGTTGACTTTGCTGAATTGCGATCGCTGCCTGAGAAGCTAATGAAGTGAGCAGATCAATCTCGAATTGCTGCCATTGTCTAGGTTCTGAACAGTGATGAGCAATTAGCAGTCCCCACAACTGTTCTTGTTTCAAAATCGGTACCACCAAGTTGGCTCTAACTTGGAACTGAGTCAATAAATTAATATGACACTCGTTTAGATTTGCTGTGTAGATATCTTCTATTGCCTTCACCCGACCCTGTTGGTACGGCAAAATATAAACTTGTTTAAAACAAGGGTCGTAGATCTTCTGTCCGAGGATAGAAAGCTGGGGGTTATCTACAGATTCCACGACTATCTTTCCACTCCAGTCCGGCTCAAAGCGGAAAATGACGACTCGGTCAGTTTGGAGAACTTGTCGCACTTCCGCCACTGTGGACTCTAAAATTTTCTCTAGCTTCAGAGATTTGCGAATGCGCCCTGCGATCGCACCAATTAGGCGTTCCCTCTGAAACTGCTGCTGTAATGCGGCTTCTGCCTGTTGACGTTGAATGATTTCAGTTTGTGAGTACTGATAAAGTTCCGACTGCTGAATGGCAATAGCGGCTTGAGTGGCTAGTGATTTGAGCAAATCGATTTCCAGCGACTGCCACTGTCTTGCCTCACCACACTGCTGAGTTACCAACAACCCCCACAGTTTTTCTTCATGGACAATCGGTACCACAAGGTTAGCTCTAACCTGAAACTGAGCGAGTAACTCAACGTGACATGGAGCCAATTTAGCTGTGTAGATATCCTCTACAGCTTGAACTCGTCCCTGTTGGTAAAGCTGAACATAGCTCTCGGCAAAGTAGCGATCATTGATGATTGTTCCTGAAATGCGTTTCCACTCAGAACCTACCGATTCAACGACGACAACTCCACTGCCGTCAGGATGAAGGCGGAAAATAATTACTCGATCACAGGTGAGAAATTGTCGGACTTCTGCCACCGTTGTATTAAGAATTTCCTCTAGGTTCAAGGACTCGTGAATGCGTTGAGCGATCGCTCCTACCAACCTCTCTTTGAGAACCTGTTGCTGCAACGCTTCTTGGGCATTTTTGCGTTCGGTGATGTCCTTGAAAATAGAGAGACGTCCGAAGTAGTGATCAGACTCGTCTTGGATTTGCGAAGAAAAGTGCCGGATGGTGCGCCCATCAATAAAGCTAATCTCGTCCTCAACAACAGCGCTGTTTTCTCCACATTTGAGCGGTTTGCATGATTCAGCAAATGCCTCAACATTTTCTAGAAGAGGCAAGCAAGCGGAACTGATATCACTGTTTTTAAGTTCGCCCCGCTGCATTTGCTCTTCCAAGTGTTCGATGCCCCAAATTTCGCAAAAGCGGTGGTTGAAGTAGAGAATGGCATCAGTGCGGTTGTCCATAACGTAAAATGCCAAGGGGGAGGTGCTGGTCATTGCTTTAAGCAATGCTTCTTTCCAACGAAGTTCCTCCAAAGAACGCTCCAGTTTCTCCTCGGTAATACGGAGACTTTTTTCCTGCTCGGTAGGGGTGAGCATACTTCGGTGTAGCTCATCTGAGTCTCGCCGTTTATCCTCTATTGGCTTCGGAACACTAATCTGTTCACAAACTAGGATGATTATCGGATTTGATTGAGTTTCTGGAGCCAAGCAAGCGCGTGCTCTTACCCACCTCATATCACCATTTTTACAAATAAGGCGAGCTTCCCATTCACTCATCTGAGTTGATTGGTGCTGCAAATTACTTAACCCCGCTTCACAGGTGGTTTGGTCTTCTAAATAAAAAATTGACGCGACTGGCTTTTGGACTAACTCCAGAGCGTCATAACCAAGGGAAGCGGAACCAAACTGGCTAATAGAAAGAACCTTTCCCTTTAAGTTGAGGGTAAAGCAAATACAAGGAAGACTTTCATACAGAATAGATAATCCCTGTAACTCAGCTCGGTTTTGATATAGAAATTGAACGTTTTTACTGTGAATCTTTTTACTACCAGACTTAATTGATTTAGATCGTCTCAAGTAAGCTTTATCTTGAGGTAAATCCTGCCAATTAGATTGTTTGTTGGGTTTCATTTTTTAAGGACTAACCCTCAATTTATTAGACATGTATGAAAATTATATTAAATTCTCAATTGACTACTAAGAATCGTATGATTAATACCTTTTTATTATTAAACTAACTTAAGTTGCGGCTAATGTTGCAAACAATTAAATATTTGTTTTTTAAATTAATAAAATTAGACTTCATACTCTAAAATTCAGGCTATATTTTCGATAATCCAGCCTCATTGATGCACCCGTTGAGGTTGTTTGAGGCTTTCACAGAACGCCCCGATGTCCTGGAACTACTACTTACCCCACCTTGGCAACCGGACTCAGTTGGTGCGTCGCGAGGCGGGCTGGAGGTTACGGCAGTTTCCGAATTTCAGATTTTCCTTGACCCACTCCCACTATGATCGGTTTCGTTCACATCGAATATGAACAAAACCGACTTTTCACTGATGAACAAAAAGAAGGGCTATTTGAATAGTGGCTTCATCGCCATCAATTTGCTCAAGAAGGTAGGAAAATTCGGCTAACGGACACATTGAATTTGTATTACCGGGTGATTGGCTCATCGAGCAGGCGTTTGGTTGGTTAGTAATGGCACAACTAGAGCAACTGTTTCGTTATCGCCATGAGGTGACGCAACGGAAGTGTAGTCGCACAGGCAGGAGTGAGACTTAGGAAGTAGAGGCGATCGCTAAATAACCCTTTCTCAATAATACCTCAAGACTTTTTTGTTGAACTCCCCTGTGCAGCTAGAGGAAAGTTTTTCGTTCGTTGAAGAAAACCCATCTTACATCTTGCCTGTTTCTAACTGATAAGTTATTTCTACCCAAGAGCAGTAGAATTAAGCATGAGGTTCTGCTAAATCCTGAATTTTGTCTTCTGAATTGTTTGTTGTGTGCTCTGTTTGTTCTGCCTGTTCTCTCCGGGTGAGATACTGTTTGCCACGCTCTGTAAGCTTTACATAGTCCCTTAAATTGCCTTGCTCTGGTATTAAACCAATTTGTTTACCTGGGCAGGTTTCAATCAAGCCTAGTGTCCGCAAACGCCGTAATTCCTGTTTAAAATTTTGTTGTTTTACGTAATCGAGGTAGGTTTGATCGCTTGCTAACCTTTTGAGATGCTTTAGTTCGTTTTCATCAAGCAAGCTTGTAATTTGTTGTTTTTCCTGACCATTAGCAGATATCATCCGCTCTAGGGCAGATAGGCGCTGTATTATGTTTGTATTGGCTTGAATATTATCTCTTTGCGCTTCTTGCTCTTGCTTGAGCTGGCTAAGTTCTACTTTCAGTCCACCATCTTTATACTCTAGCGTTCCTAATCTCTCAAATAGACCGGAATTAAATAACAGTAAAACGATAAGGATTACTACATCAGTTGGTTCAAACTTATTTTTTACTTGTCCAAAAGGAATTGCGGCTAAGTACAACAATACTAGAAGGGTAATGACTTTTATAAATAATTCTTTAGGAAGTATTAATGAAAATACTTGTCGTTCAGTTTTTATATTATCTTTCTGTTTGATTTGATTCATGTTTGGACAACCTAATAAACAACTTTATGTTAATACTTTCTTCGTGAATTTCAAACTAAAGGATTCGAAAAATTAGTTATCTGCCTATCATTAAAGAAATCCTTATATTGATATGACTAGTTAAGAATAGGTTTTTAAACTAACGAAGAAAATCATAGTCTTTACTCCGGGTAGAGCTCACTTTGACAAGATACAATAAGCTACCTACTAGATCTGCCGCTTTCCAGATGATTTCGCAAGATACTTCCGTAAAATTGAGCGATGTAACCGGGAAAGCGATCGCCTAGCTCCTGAAGCAAGAACACTAGGCGATCGCAAATGTCTCCAAACTTTTTTTTCAGCAAAAGATTAACTTAAAACATGGTTTTATATTACAAATAAATACTTTTTGTAAAAATATGTCCTACTTAGAGGGCTAGCGCCCTGATTAGCAAAGCTCGGCACTGGCTCTAGCCCAGAGATTTATCAACTAGGTAAAATAGATCTCATAAAGTTTGAGGTTAAATGAGCCTATCGAGACTATCTACGGTAATTTACAGGGTCTAAAGTCTAGCCAACTCAAGCAGCTACAACGGCTATATCACCAACGGCTACCGGGCGATCGCTTAGCTACCCCAGAGTTTGCCCAGCGACTGGCTGCCATCAGCGCCGACATCAAACAGCCGTTGTGTACCTACATCAATCGTCGGGGGCAGGTAATTCGTGTGGGAGTCGGTAGCCCACCTCAGACAAAGATTCCCCCCCTAGAATTGCCCCGCTACGGTGCAGAACGATTATGTGGGATTCGCTGTATTGCTACCCAGCTCAAGTCAGAAATCCCTAGAGAATCAGACTTAACTGCAATGGCGATTCAGCGACTTGACGCCTTGGTGATGCTAAATATTACACAGTCGGGATTTGAACGGCGGGGCGGTGGTGCTACAGGTTATGTCAGAGAAACCTACTTAGCCCACTTAGTACCTGCCACCGAGCAAGGAGTGCCAAAACTTGACGACGACTTCGGACAAAGTTGGAGTGTGTCGCCAGCCTTGAGCTTGGACATACTAACCCAACAGGATTTCCTAGATTTGGTGGAGGGACTCGAATCCGAATTCCGCCGAGAATTTGTTGCTCAACAAGTCGATGCGGATCAAGAGCGGGTGCTGATTGTTGGGTTGATGACGGATGACGTAAAAAAAGAGCGATTTGAAGACGGATTGGCAGAAATCGCCCGCTTGGTAGAAACGGCGGGTGGAGAAGTGTTGCAGATGGTACGACAAAAGCGATCGCGCCCCCACCCCCAAACTGTTGTTGGTGCTGGTAAAGTTCAGGAAATTGCCCTTACCGTACAAACCTTGGGAGCTAATCTTGTGGTGTTTGACCGAGACCTCTCACCCGCACAAGTTCGTAACCTGGAATCTGAAACCGGTGTTCGAGTTGTAGACCGTACCGAGGTCATTCTGGATATCTTTGCCCAACGGGCCCAATCCCGCGCTGGGAAATTGCAGGTGGAACTTGCCCAACTAGAATACATGCTGCCCCGCCTCACCGGTCGTGGTCAGGCGATGTCACGTCTAGGTGGTGGGATCGGCACCCGTGGTCCTGGTGAAACTAAACTAGAAACCGAACGTCGTGCCATTCAGCGCCGCATTACGCGACTCCAAGAAGAAGTAAACCAGTTACAAGCTCATCGCTCACGGATGCGGCAACGGCGTCAGCAACGTGAAGTTCCTACGGTGGCAGTAGTGGGTTACACCAATGCTGGCAAATCCACCCTACTGAATACACTGACTAACGCTGAGGTGTACACCGCCGATCAGCTGTTTGCCACGCTTGACCCGACCACACGACGCTTACCCATTCTCAACGCCGTGACAGGTGAGCCTGTTGAGATTTTGCTCACTGACACTGTCGGATTTATCCACGAACTCCCCCCGCCTCTAGTGGACTCTTTCCGCGCTACCTTAGAAGAAGTCACAGAAGCTGATGCCTTGCTGCATGTGGTGGATTTGTCACATCCAGCATGGCAAAATCATATTCGGTCTGTGATGTCTATTTTGGGGCAAATGCCTGTTACACCCGGACCGATACTGGTGGCGTTTAATAAAATTGACCAAGTAGACAGTGATACACTGGCTCTGGCTCAAGAAGAATTTCCTCAGGGGGTGTTCATTTCCGCAAGTGAGCGTCTCGGACTGGAAACTCTCCGTCAGAAACTGGCTCAGCTAGTTCATTACGCCCTTAATCCTGGATGAAATCCGCTCAAGATAATCCTCACAGGGATTTAGCACTACTAATGGTGTTCGCAAATGACAATAAATCAGGCAAAAATAAAAATAATAAAGACTACCTTCAGAGTTTAATGCTTCGTCCCGGCGACGCCGAGATTTTAAGTTTTTTAGAACAAATCCAGCTGGCTCGAAACCTCCAAGCTGGTCTACGGTGCTATCGTCTGCGCACAATGTGCCTGAACGTTGCACGTTGGCTGAAGTTGGAGCAAGAACAAATGCGCCAATTGGTTTTCTTGAGCTACTGCCATGGCTTGGGGAAAATTGGTATTCCTGATTCTATCCTCCTCAAACCCAGCTCTTTGACCGAGCAGGAGTGGGTAAAGATTCGAGAGTATCCAGAAGTTTCAGAGCTTATCTGTAATCAGCTTCCAGGTCTTCAAGAGTTTGCTCCCTTAGTGCGCTCTCATCAAGAACGGCTTAATGGCACAGGCTATCCTGATGGGTTGCATGGCGAGGAAATCCCTTACATTGTCCAAGTTTTCCAGCTAGTGAATGTGGCAGATGCCATTATCAGTAAGCGGCTACATCGCAAAAGCAATGCTTCCCCAGGCGATCGCCCTTACTGGATGCAGGCGGTTGAAGAACTTACCAAAGAGATGCAGGAAGGGGCAAGAGACCCAGTACTATGTGAGAAATTTTTCCGATTTCTTGAGCTTTACTACCGAGGCGGCAACTAATAAGGAAGTGGCTCATGGTGAGCCAGCGTGATCTTGGGAGTTCCCCCATGAGTGACTGGCATACTTCGCAGCGGTAGCGACACAGGAGCGTCACCCGAAGGGCTAATGGCTATTTGGAAAGAGTGAATCAAATCCCAGCTTCTGCAAGCTGTTTACTCCAGCTGTATCGGTGAGATTGTATTGTAAGGGTGTCACAGTGATATATTTGTCAAGAATTGCCTGAACATCTGTAGGCACATCAGTGGGAAGGTGGAGATGTGCTGGTTGTTCGACATCTTCAAGGACTTCACCCGCTAACCAGTAATAAGTTTTGCCGCGTGGATCAACTCGTTTTTCAAACGTATCGAAATAGCGACGAATCCCTTGACGGGTAATCCTCACACCAGCTATTTCTTCTGGCTTCACTGGCGGCACATTAACATTGAGCAACATTGCCTCTGGTAGCGGTTGTTTGGACAGCTGAGTAACTAGAATTTTGGCAAACATTGCCGCTGCTTTAAACTCCCTGGAAGTATGACTAGCAAGACTAAAGGCAATGCTGGGAATCCCTTCGATCACGCCTTCCATTGCGGCTGAGACAGTTCCAGAGTAGAGAATATCAGTACCAAGGTTAGAGCCGTGGTTAATGCCAGAAAGAACAAAATCTAGTGGATCGTCAATTAATGCCCCCAATGCCAGCTTCACACAGTCTGAGGGCGTTCCTGAACAAGACCAGGCTCTAACGGCTGGGTGAAAAATTGATTCAACTTTTTCGGCTCGAATGGGGTCGTGTAGCGTCAGACCATGACCAGTGGCCGATCGCTCTCGGTCAGGGCAAACGACGGTGACATCATGACCAGCTTCGGCAAGCGTGTCGGCGAGGGTGCGAATACCGAGTGCATAAATCCCGTCGTCGTTGCTAATGAGCAATTTCATGAAATAAAGTTGCGGCAATGATGAAAGTCGTTGTTCGATTGTAGCTTGAGCGAGACGGTGTCTCGAAAGTTAAAAGTCAATGAACAGAGCTGGGGAAGAGGAGAAGACTTCGGCGTGAGCGCTCAGTCGAACGCTGGGGAAGAGGTTTTCTTTCTAGGGCTTAATTTTGTCTACCTTACTTACATCAATGAGAGGGAGATCCTCAACAAAAAAATTCGACCCCTAAGAGAATTACAGCTCGGCTCGGTAAACTGGTAAAGGTAATCGGCTTTGATGATCTAAGCGCGTTCTATCTGCTCAATCCAACAGCAGAACGCTCAGTCAACTCGAAGCCGTAAGTCGTTTCTTGTGCCGATATACCCACAACAGACGACTTACGGGATTTATTCCCCGACAACACTCAAATATCAAAACTCTCTCACTACTTAGCATGACCACTTCGCCCGATGAGCTTGAGACCCAATTAGCCGTACTAAAAGAAGAAGCAACAAAAGCGATCGCTGCAACCGATACCCTAGATCAATTAGAACAGTTGCGCGTCAACTATCTGGGCAAGAAGGGGCAACTGTCTCAGGTATTACGGGGTATGGGTAAGCTAGCGGCAGATGATCGACCTCGGATTGGTGCGATCGCTAACGAAGTCAAGGAAGCCCTCCAAGAGAACATAGAACAAAAGCGCTCATCCCTGCAAGCCGCCCAAATCCAAGCACAGTTGGAAGCCGAAACTCTTGACGTGACGATGCCAGCCGTTTATCGTCCCCAAGGCAGACTTCATCCCCTTAACAGCACCATCGACCGAGCTTTAGACATTTTCGTGGGTCTAGGCTACACGGTGGTTCAGGGACCGGAAATGGAGACGGATTACTACAACTTTGAGGCGCTCAATACTCCACCTGACCACCCGGCGCGGGATATGCAGGATACATTTTACCTGCCGGACGGTAACTTACTACGCACTCAAACGTCTTCTGTGCAGATTCGCTACATGGAAGCCAATGACCCACCTGTCCGAATTGTCTCACCGGGTCGTGTTTATCGACGGGATACGGTGGATTCTACCCATTCGGCAGTGTTCCATCAGATAGAAATTTTGACAGTAGATGAGGGGATTACCTTTACTGACCTTAAAGGCACGATCAAGGAATTCTTACAGCAAATTTTTGGCGAAGAGCTGCCGATTCGCTTCCGTGCTAGTTATTTTCCCTTCACAGAACCTTCAGCAGAAGTAGACGTGCAGTGGAGGGGTAAATGGTTAGAGGTGGGAGGTTGCGGCATGGTTGACCCCAATGTACTCAAAGCTGTCGGCTACGATCCAGAAATTTATACAGGTTTTGCTGCTGGTTTTGGGGCTGAACGCTTTGCCTTAGTGCTGCACGAGATTGATGATATTCGCCGATTCTACAGTAGTGACTTGCGCTTTTTGCGGCAGTTTTAATACGATTTCTAGTTTTGTCTGCTACACAGAATTAGCTGGTAATCAATAGGTAATGGGTAATGGGTGATTGGCTATTAGCTTTCCGTTACCCTATTTTTGCTATCACATAAGTCTTATTATCCAGTGATAAATATGCCTACCCGACCTTACCTGTTTTATGCATTAACCAATAGCGTATGCTCCCAATGCTTGGTCAAGGTGGAAGCAAAAATAATCTTTCGGGATGAGTGTGTTTACCTTGTCAAGCATTGTCCTACCCATGGGCATCAAGAAGTACTGATTGCAGATGATATCGACTATTACAAACAATCCCTGGAATTTATCAAACCAGGGGATATGCCGCTTAAATTCAATACCCCTATCAAATATGGCTGTCCTTATGATTGTGGACTTTGCCCCGATCATGAACAGCATAGCTGCCTCACCCTGATAGAAGTAACTGACCGTTGCAATCTCTCCTGTCCTATTTGCTATGCCGATTCGGGTGTTGAAGATGTTTCCCAAAATGGGCATCAACCGCGACGCCATCGTAGTTTAGACCAAATTGAAAGAATGATGGATGCGATTGTAGCGAATGAAGGGGAACCCCAAATTGTGCAGATTAGTGGAGGTGAACCAACGATTCATCCAGAGTTTTTTAAAATTCTGGATATTGCCAAAAGTAAGCCGATTCGCCATTTAATGATTAATACAAATGGTGTCAGGATTGCTAAAGATAGGTCATTTTGCGATCGGCTGGGTCAATACATGCCAGGAATTGAGGTCTATCTACAGTTTGACAGCTTTGAGGCAGAGGCACTCCAGGAACTACGGGGGGCAGATCTGCGAAGGGTTCGGGAAGAGGCAATAGCTCACCTCAATGAGTTTAATATCTCTACTACCCTGGTTGTCACTCTCAAAAAAGGGCTAAATGACCACGAAATTGGCAAAATTATCGAGTATGCCTTACAGCAGCGATGTATACGGGGTGTCACCTTTCAACCGATTCAGGCAGCTGGACGTTTGGAGGGATTTGATCCAAAACGCGATCGCTATACCCTCACCGAAGTTCGCCGCTCAATTTTGCAGCAAAGTCCCTATTTCAAACCCGAAGATATTCTCCCAGTTCCTTGCCATCCCGACTGTTTAGCGATGGCTTATGCCCTCAAACTGAACGGCAAGGTCATTCCTTTAACTGGATTAATTGACCCCACTACTTTTGTCCAAATGATGCCCAACAGTGTTCTTTATGAGCAAAATGAAGAACTCAAGGGCAAGATTTTTGAGCTGTTTTCAACCAGCCATTCACCCAAATCTGCGGCAACATCATTAAAACAGCTACTCTGTTGCTTGCCGATGATGCCAGTTCCTGAAGGAATTACTTATGAAAATATATTTCGGGTGATGATTGTGCAGTTCCTTGACGCCTATAACTTTGATGTCCGCTCCGTGAAGCGGTCATGTATTCATATTGTTCACCCCGATGGTCGGATTATTCCCTTTGATACTTTTAATATGTTTTACCGGAAAGGGAGTGCTGGTTATCACTTAGTTGATAACCGTAGTTCTTAACCTGATTTATAATAACCAGTTCTTGATAATTTATCGTCATTGTTTATTCAGGTGAACTATTGTGCGAGAAAGGAGCGAAATTCCACAAGTTATTCTAGGAAGCGTTTGTGTAATAGTCATCAACGCTGTTATCTGTGGTCTAGGTTTTCTTGTTGCAACTCGTACCTATCCTAGTTCACTTTTTGTTATAGGCGCTTTTAGTATTGCAGGAATTAGCATAATTCAATTAATCTATGTAATTCCAGCCCTTATTGTGCTAAGGCGACGACAGAAATTTGCCTTAAGGAAGGGCGTAATTATTGGTGCAGTTATCACCGCTTTACTGAATGGTGGTTGCTATTTGCTAATATCTTTACCCAGATAATCTTGTCCTACTCCAGTGCTTCCTGCACCAGTTGAGCGAGTTTTTGCGCTGCCCCTGGTTGTCCCCGAACGGCATGAAGGCGCGATCGCATTTCTTCTAACTTTTCCGGATGCTCTAGGTAATCGAGAACCAGTTGAGCAATTTCTTGGGGCTGGAGTTTTCCCACTAATTCCGGAACAATCTCTTTTTGTGCCCAAATATTAGGCCATGCAAATAAACGCTTCTGCCGTAAAACTTGCTGTAAAATAGCCCAGTTAATTATCCTAGCCAAGTTATACCCGATTCCTGGTAAGCGAACCAAAATACCAGGCAATCCATCCCAAGCCCGCATAGCATCCAGTTGTTGCATGGGAAGCAAGACAATCATTGGTACTCCCAGAGAACCCAACTCAGCTGTGTTAGCGCCCACAGTAGTTAGGCATAGACAACATTGAGATAACAACTCATGAGCTGGAAACTCCCTCCAGAGTTCTACACATAAGCCACTTGATGTCTTTAAAAATGGTCGCGATTTTGGATCTTGCCGTCCTTGGACTTCTTGCGGCGGGCGGGTTGGGGATTTTGAATCACTACTGTCAGCATCTGGCATAACCAATTTAGCCTCTCCCCATCCCAACTGCTGAATGAGCGGATTTTGTTTAGGGTCAGCAAAACGAGCCAGTGTTGAGAAGTCCAAAGTCGGAGCAACAGGAATTACAAAGCGGGTTTGGGGCCTAGCTTCGTGGATATGTTGAGCGATCGCTAAACCTAATGGTACTCCTTGCGCTAGTTTGGCTGGTTTCGACCCTGGCAGCAGACCAATTAGTTCAGTGGTGAGTAGTGAGTGGTGTTGAGAATTATCAGCCTGTTGCTTTTTGTCTCCTACATCTGCCATCAAATCGCCTACTACAGTTAATTTGTGGGCATAGTGTTTTGGAGCATCGGCAATAATCTCCGGTTTCATAACGCCGTACTGGTCAATCCAGCGATGCCAACGAGCGTCCCACTCAGCGTAAATAACGGTGCGATAGCCTAAGCGCTTGCCAATGATTACCGGAAAAAATTGGTCGCCACCTAAGAAGACAACTACACCCTTGTCTCGCCAGTCCCAGTTTTCTGCTGTCTTTCCCCACAGCAAAAAGCTGAAAAAATGCTCTGCCCCCTGAACCCGGTCTACTTCAGGATATGATTGGGCGATCGCTGCCTCTTTACCGCTGGCATTCGGGCAAGGGGATAGTACCACCGAGATGCGAACCAAACAGCGATCGTCTCCTAACTGTTGCCGTAGCGCTTTCACTACAGGTCGTACCCAGGTTGTTACCTCTCCAGGTCCATTCGAGAGAATTAAAATATCAGTAGCTTGCACGGCTCCCTACTCCTAAAACATTTACTTCACATTATTGTTATTCTGTCAACTATATAAATATTAATTTTTGTAAAAATATTTTGGGAGTAATTGCTTCAAACATTGTAAATATATGTAAACAAATATCTCAAAATTCCTATCGAATTGTGTCAGATAACGGCTCAAAAGCTCATTAGGTAAACGTTTTTTGGTAGAAACACTTATGTTGCCGAAACACTAACTGAGTGATGAAGAGTGAGTAATTACTACTCGCTCCTCGGCGCTCAAGAGATGACAAGAGAACGCGCATCATAAGGAGCTAGAGCATCATGTTCACTCACGTCAAGTCCACCATTCGACACATTACCCCGGATAGCCTCAATGGGCGTCAGTTACTTAAGGTGGTCTATGTCGTGCTAGAGCCACAGTATCAGAGTGCCTTATCAGCGGCTGTTGGCTCAATCAACAAAAACCAGCCGGATTTAGCTATTGAAATCAGTGGTTACTTGATCGAGGAACTCCGTGACCCTGAGAACTATGAAGACTTTAAGCGGGATATTGCTCAAGCCAATATCTTTATTGGTTCACTAATCTTTATTGAAGACCTAGCAGATAAAGTTGTGGCAGCAGTAGAACCGCACCGCGATCGCCTAGACGCGGCTATAGTCTTCCCCTCTATGCCTCAGGTGATGCGCCTCAATAAGCTGGGTAGCTTCTCGATGGCGCAGTTGGGTCAATCGAAGAGTGCGATCGCGCAATTCATGCGGAAGCGCAAGGAGAAATCGGGTTCCTCTTTCCAAGACGGGATGCTGAAGTTGTTGCAAACCTTGCCCAAAGTCCTGAAGTATTTGCCAATGGACAAAGCGCAAGATGCCCGGAACTTTATGCTCAGCTTCCAGTATTGGCTCGGTGGCTCCTCCGAAAACCTAGAGAACTTCTTGCTGATGCTTGCTGATAAGTATGCCATGAAGGGGCAGCATCTGAGTTTCAAAGACCCAGTTGTTTACCCAGATATGGGCATTTGGCATCCTCTAGCACCAACCATGTTTGAGGATGTCAAGGAGTACCTGAACTGGTACAACAGCCGTAAGGATATCCCCGCCGACTTAAAAGACCCCTTGGCACCCTGCATCGGCTTGGTACTGCAACGCACTCACCTCGTCACGGGCGATGATGCTCACTATGTGGCAATGGTACAGGAACTCGAAGCGATGGGCGCTCGTGTCATCCCCGTGTTTGCGGGTGGTCTAGATTTCTCGAAGCCAGTTGATGCCTATTTCCATGACAACCTTCCTAATAGTAAGGGGGGACAAGGCGGGATTACCCTTGTGGATACTGTTGTTTCCCTCACTGGCTTTGCCCTTGTGGGTGGACCTGCACGGCAAGACCATCCCAAGGCAATTGAATCCTTAAGGCGATTGAATCGCCCCTACATGGTGGCACTGCCCCTAGTGTTCCAAACTACCCAGGAGTGGGAAGATAGCGACTTGGGGTTGCACCCGATTCAAGTGGCGTTGCAGATTGCGATCCCGGAACTGGATGGAGCGATCGAGCCGATTATCTTGTCAGGTAGAGATGGGACAACTGGAAAAGCGATCGCACTTCAAGATCGGATAGAAGCGATCGCCCAACGTGCCATGAAGTGGGCCAACTTGCGCCGCAAACCAAAATTAGCAAAGAAAGTTGCTATTACTGTCTTCAGCTTCCCACCCGATAAGGGCAATGTAGGAACAGCCGCCTATTTAGACGTGTTTGGTTCCATCTACAAAGTGATGGAAGCCCTCCAACACAACGGCTATGATGTTCAAGGCTTGCCCGAATCAGCAGAAAAGCTGATGCTAGAAGTCATCCACGACGCCCAAGCCCAGTACAGCAGTCCTGAACTGAATATTGCTTACAAGATGTCAGTACCAGAGTATGAGCAACTAACGCCCTACTCGACACGCTTGGAGGAAAATTGGGGTCCACCGCCGGGACATCTCAACAGTGATGGGCAAAATCTGCTGGTTTACGGCAAGCAGTTCGGTAATGTCTTCATCGGTGTTCAACCAACGTTTGGTTACGAAGGCGACCCGATGCGGTTGTTGTTCTCCCGTTCTGCCAGTCCTCACCACGGCTTTGCGGCTTACTACACCTATCTGGAACAAATCTGGAAAGCCGACGCCGTACTGCATTTTGGCACCCACGGTTCGCTGGAATTCATGCCCGGCAAGCAGATGGGGATGTCTGGGGAGTGTTACCCAGATAACTTAATTGGCTCAACCCCCAATCTCTACTACTACGCGGCGAATAATCCCAGCGAAGCGACAATTGCTAAGCGCCGCAGTTACGCCGCGACGATTTCCTACCTGACCCCACCCGCTGAAAATGCTGGTTTGTACAAGGGACTCAAGGAACTGAGCGAGTTAATTGCCTCTTACCAAACCCTGAAAGATACTGGGCGCGGTGTCCCGATTGTTAACACCATCATGGACAAGTGCCGACTGGTGAATCTGGATAAGGATATCGCCTTGCCAGAACAAGATGCCAGTCAGATGAATCCTGATGAACGGGATACGCTAGTCGGCTTGGTGTACAAAAAGCTGATGGAGATTGAGTCGCGGCTGTTGCCTTGTGGGTTGCATGTGATTGGAAAGCCGCCAACTGCGGAAGAAGCGATCGCAACTTTAGTCAACATCGCCGCACTTGACCGTCCCGAAGACGAAATCCTATCTCTACCCCGGATTATCGCTAACAGCATCGGGCGGGACATTGACGAAATTTACCAAAACAATGACAAAGGCATCTTAGAAGATGTCCAGCTATTGCAAGACATCACGCTAGCAACTCGTGATGCTGTCTCTGCCTTAGTACAAGAGCAAGCTGATGCAGATGGGCGCGTCTCCAAAGTCTCCAAGCTCAATTTCCTCAACATGGGCAAAAAAGAGCCTTGGATTGAAGCCATGCACCAACTGGGTTACACCAAGGTTGACCCCCAAGCCATTAAACCCCTGTTTGAGTATCTAGAGTTCTGCCTCCAGCAAATCGTTGCGGATAACGAACTAGGGGCAATGCTAAAAGCCTTGGAAGGCGAATACGTCCTCCCTGGCCCTGGCGGTGACCCCATCCGTAACCCTGATGTTTTGCCCACAGGTAAGAACATTCACGCCCTTGATCCCCAATCCATTCCTACAACCGCTGCTGTTAAATCAGCCAAAATCGTTGTAGATCGACTTCTTGCTCGCCAACGGTCTGAAAATGACGGCAAGTGGCCTGAAACCATCGCCTGCGTCCTCTGGGGTACCGACAACATCAAGACCTACGGAGAATCTCTGGCGCAAATCATGTGGATGGTGGGTGTTAAACCTGTACCTGATGCCCTAGGTCGAGTCAACAAACTGCAACTGATTCCCCTGGAAGAGTTGCGGCGTCCCCGGATTGATGTCGTCATCAACTGTTCCGGCGTCTTCCGCGACTTGTTCATCAACCAAATGAACCTCCTCGACCAAGCCGTGAAGATGGCAGCCGAGGCAGACGAACCTTTAGAGATGAACTTTGTCCGCAAACACGCCATGCAGCAAGCGGCTGATATGGGCATCAACTTGCGGCAAGCTGCCACTCGCGTCTTCTCCAATGCTTCCGGTTCCTACTCCTCCAATATCAACCTGGCAGTAGAAAACAGCACTTGGGAAAGCGAAGCTGAGTTACAGGATATGTACTTGGCGCGGAAGTCGTTTGCCTTCACCTCCGATAACCCAGGCACGATGGAACAGAATCGGCAGATTTTTGAGACAGCCCTCAAAACGGCCGATGCCACGTTCCAAAATCTCGACTCTGCTGAGATTAGCCTCACTGATGTCAGTCACTACTTCGACTCTGATCCGACCAAGGTTGTCGCCAGTCTGCGGGGTGATGGCAAGACACCAGCATCCTACATTGCCGACACCACTACGGCAAATGCTCAAATCCGCAGTCTTTCGGAAACCGTGCGTTTGGATGCCCGGACTAAGCTACTCAATCCCAAGTGGTACGAGGGAATGCTCAGTCATGGCTATGAGGGGGTACGGGAACTCTCGAAGCGGTTGGTGAATACGATGGGTTGGTCAGCAACGGCTGGTGCTGTCGATAACTGGATTTACGAGGATACAAATACTACGTTTATCCAGGATGAAGAAATGCGGAAGCGGTTGATGAACCTGAATCCTCATTCCTTCCGCAAGGTTGTATCGACCTTACTGGAAGTGAATGGTCGCGGCTATTGGGAGACGAGTGAGAGTAATTTGCAGCTACTGCGCGAGTTGTATCAGGAGGTTGAAGACCGAATTGAAGGAATAGAGTAGTCGTAACCTAAACCCTTGTACCCCTGTAGTAGAGACGTTCCGGCGGAACGTCTCTACTTTTTATTTTGATTTTTTACCGCCTTTTCCTTTCTTAGAATCAGCTGCTTTTGTTGGTGGAGTTTCCCATTGGCAACTAAATGTCTTATTAAGGAGATTTTTGAGACTGATAACCTTAATATTTCCACCGTGAAAATCACCAGTTCTACTTTGAATTTTTATAATTTCGTAGCCAATGCCATTAAGTTCTTCAGGTAAGGATATGTACCCATAATAGTTGTATGAGTCCTCAATCTGAGCGTCTTCCTGTGGAGTAAGCATCTCCCAACATACAATCTGGTCAGTCAATATCAGTGGATGATTAAACTCGTCACTGGCTGAGAGATTGTACTTGTACTCAAGAGCTTTGTGAACTTT
>DATNPH010000146.1:0-216783 GCA_036703315.1 Coleofasciculaceae cyanobacterium | reverse complement strand
CCCCATTGCCCACTCGCAAGTAGTGTGACACTTGACTAGCGCGGAATGTGGGTCAAAAGACTTCCCTTGCATCGCTTGGGAGCAGATGAGCCGAATTGCTATCAAGAAATAAAGTCGCCTGAGCTTGTGTCCGAAGCACTGAAGCCGGGAAATCCGTGCCAATCGACCCCTGCAACATCTGATAAACTGCGTGACGCTTGCCCGTTTCGGGAGCAAGGCAGAGAATTTTTTTTGCGGAACAAATCATCGGGATGGTTAAAGTGAAGGCATACTGCGGCACAGCTTCCAGATCCGGAAAATGACCTCCCGCTACCTGAGCAAGTCGTGTCGATTTTTCCAACTTTACTAGCTTTACGCTTTCTGGGTCATCGAAATCAGCGACAGATGGCTCGTTAAAAGCTAGGTGTCCGTTTTTTCCAAGACCAAGACAACAAAGGTCAATGGGTTGTGCTTGTAAAAGTTTGGTGTAGCGATCGCATTCTGCCAAAGGTTCGTTGGCGTCGCCTTCGATGTAGTGAAACTGAAACGGATTGACTTGATGCTCTACTCGTTCACGCAGATAGCGACGAAAACTGGCAATATGGTCGGCATCTATTCCCAAGTATTCGTCGAGATGGAAAAAGATGACTTTAGACCAATCCAAACCCCCCAGAGCAATTAGAGCTTCGAGAAATCTGATTTGTGAGTTGCCAGTTGCTAGAAGTACAGCCGCAGTTCCCTGTTGGGCGATAATTTCCTGCAAATAGTTTTGGGTCACAATTGCCACGTTTTGTGCCAGCTCATCAGAAGAGTTGTACACATGTACCGCTAGGGCATCGACCCGAAACGTTTTGGCAGGTGAGGAAGATTGTGAGGCAGTGTAAGTATTAGGCATAACTTTTTGGTGTCGCCCCTTCTTAAATTAGCGGCTTTTCACTCAAAAGAGCTATGAGGTAAGAACGTGGGGAGCCCTTGTCCCAAGAAATTACAGAGGCGATCGCCTGTTTTAACGTCAAACCAGTGCATCAATTGTGGTGGTATGGCTAGAGTTACCTCTTCTCCTTCCTCTCTCAAATTAGGAGGTACAAGAGCACGGATAGTAATCGATTCTGAGCCTTTAACCTGAACACTAATCAGGCTGTGCATTCCCATATTTTGTACTAAGTGAATCCGACCCTGAATTGTCTGCTGATCCTCAGACGTAACAATAGAAACGGCTTCTGGACGGATACCCATTACAACCTGTCGAGATACTTTAGACAATTTTGGCAGAGGGATTTTGTAGTCACCCAAGATAGCATAATTATCCTGACAGTTAAGTGTCACTAAGTTCATCTGAGGAGAGCCAACAAAACCCGCGACAAACTGATTAGCTGGCTGGTTATAAATACGTTGTGGCGAATCCAGTTGTTGTACCATGCCGTCATATAGCACGGCAACTTTAGTCGAAAGGGTCATCGCTTCCGTCTGGTCGTGAGTAACGTAAACCACTGGTGATTGCTGCTTCTCGAATAGCTGTTTCAAATCTGCCCGCACTTGCTCTCGCAACAAGGCATCAAGATTACTCAGTGGTTCATCTAGCAAAAACAGATCCGGTTGACGCACCAGCGCCCGTCCCAGAGCAACCCGT
This sequence comes from Coleofasciculaceae cyanobacterium, assembly GCA_036703315.1. Taxonomy (GTDB): domain Bacteria; phylum Cyanobacteriota; class Cyanobacteriia; order Cyanobacteriales; family Coleofasciculaceae; genus DATNPH01. The sequence goes on along the minus strand of DATNPH010000146.1, from coordinate 215,174 downwards.
TGCCGCTGGCCCCCAGACATTTGACCAGGTTTCCGGTTGCTCAAGTGTTCCAGTCCTAGCTTCCGGGTAACGTCCTCAACCTGCTGTCGAATTTGGGCAGACGGCATTTTACGTAGCTTCAGACCAGAGGCAATGTTTTGATAGACCGTCATATGGGGGTAGAGAGCATAGCTTTGGAACACCATGGCAATATTGCGATCGCCGGGTCGGATACGTGTCATATCGAACCCATTAATCATCACCTTGCCAGAGGTAGGTCGCTCCAACCCAGCAATCAACCGCAGCAGTGTCGATTTCCCGCATCCCGATGGACCTAGTAAACTCAGAAATTCCCCGTCATCAACTTCTAGGCTGATATCTTTAACAGGAATTACCTTAGGATTGTAGGTTTTGTTGAGATTTTCTATTTCTAACTTAGACATTTCTGTTTTGTTCTCTTCTCAAATGACTGCTTATCCATTAATCCAAAATCTAAAATTGATTTATCCCTTAACAGCACCAGCTGTTAGACCTTGGACAATCTGGCGCTGGAAGAACAGCACCAACAACACTAGGGGCAATGTTCCCAAGACTGTAGCGGCGGCAATGGAACCATAAGGAATTTCAAACACCGATGTACTGCCTAATTGGGCAGTAGCAACGGGAATCGTCTTCATCGATTCACGAGTAATGAATGTGAGGGCAAAAATAAACTCATTCCACGCAAAAATAAAAGTAAGCACCCCAGTCGTTACCAGTGCCGGAATGGTCATCGGCAGTAAAATTTGGATTAGCATTTGCCATGTGTTGTAGCCATCCACCTTCGCCGCATCTTCTAAATCTTGCGGTAGCTGAAGAAAGAAACTTCGCATTACTGAAATTGTCAGAGGTAAATTTATTGCCGTATAGGGAAGAATCAGTGCCAAATAGTTATTACCCAGCTTGAGTAACTGAACAATTTCTAATAATCCCAAGAAGAAGAGAACGAAAGGAAATAAGGTAGTAATCACAATACCAGCAAGAATAATTTTTTCTCCCTGAAGGCGTAACCGTGCCAGAGCATAAGCCGCAGGTGTTCCTATTGCTAAACAAAGGACTGTGGTGATAATCGATATGAAAGCACTATTGAGGATGTATTGTGCAAATGGACGGCGGGTAAATAAAGTAATGTAGTGTTTGAGTGTGTACTGATTGGGGAAATAGATATTGGGAACCGCAGATATATCCTCATTCACTTTAATGGAGGTGAGCAATTGCCAAAGAACTGGCGCTAGGCAAAAGATTAAGAGCAACAAAATTCCTAGTGGCAGAATAATATGCTGGAGAAAATTTAGCCCACGGCCGGCTTGGGGTTGATTCGTATTGAACTCTTGAGCTGCACTCATTGGTTATAGTATTTTGGATTTTTGATTAGGAATGTCAGACGCTTTGAGGAACTGAAAACAATGCGAGTGTGGCTTTATCTGGTATTAATTCGTTCCTGAAATGTTGGTACGGGACTGACCCAGAAAGAAACTGCCTATCAGTACAACGGTGACTAGCAACAGAAATGTCACCACCACCAGCGCCGCACCATACCCGAAATCTAGGTAGCGCATAATGGTGGCATAGATGTAGAGCGATACAACTTCAGTTGTTCCCCCTGGACCACCCCCCGTCATGACCTGGATCAGGTCAAAGACCCCGAAAGCCCCAGCGAAGCGAAACAGCAAGACAATCAGGATTTGTGGCATCAATAGCGGCAGCGTGATTTGGGTGAAACTCTGCCAAGGTCTTGCTCCATCCATAGCGTGGGCTTCGTAAAGATTTTCAGCAATTGACTGCAAGCCGGCTAGTAGCAAGATACTGATGAAGGGCGTGGTTTTCCAAACATCAGCGGCGATGACTGCCATCATGGCTGTGATTGGGTTTCCTAGCCAATTGATGCCAGTGTCAATGAGGCTCAGACGTTCGAGGATATCGTTCCAAACCCCGAACTGGTCATTAAAAATCCAAGCCCACGCTAAACCAATCAGAGCGGTTGGCAAAGCCCAAGGCAGGAGAGCAACTGTCCGCACAAGGCTACGTCCTTGAAAGGCTTGATGCAAAATTAGAGCTATCGCCATCCCTAGAACAAGTTCCAAGACAACGGATGCTGAGGTAAAGATGATTGTGTTCTCCAGACTCTGCCAGAAACGACCATCCCCCATCATCCGCCCATAATTGTTCAGACCCGAAAAGATTGGTTCTAGCTGCGTCCCTAGATTCTTGGTGAACAAACTCAACCAGAATGAGCGCAAAATTGGATAGGCATAGACCAGCAGAAGTAGCAGCGAGGCAGGTGCTACCATCAGCCAGCCTGTTTTTTGTTCGTGCGATCGGATTGGATCGGCTTTCATCGATTTTTTATTTGTTGTTTGTTGTTTGTTGTTCGGAAAGCAAGCCAAAGACTATTGACTACTAACCACTAACCACTAACCCCTAACCACTAACCCCTAATCACCTTCAACTTTTCTGAACCACTCCTAAAAGGCTGCGTGTTTCATTAGCAGCAGACTTCATCGCGTTTTCAGCACTGAGTTGAGGATTTGAGATCGTGGCATTGAGGTAGCGCTGCAAAATATCAGAAGCCTGGGCATATTGGGCAATGGATGGACGTAATACAGCACTCTCTACAACCTTTTGAAACTTTGGGTAATGGGGGTATTTGGCAATAATCTTGGGGTCTGCAAATAAATCTCGTCGGCTTGAAATACTGCCTGTCTCTAGAGTGAATCGGCGCTGGGGTTGCACACTGGTAAAGTACTTAATGGCTTTCCAAGCTTCTTCAGGATGTTTGGAGGTTTTAGAAATTCCTAAACCCCAGCCTCCTAAGCCAGCGCCGCCTTTTTTACCAGGCACATGAACCATTGGTTTAATGCCAACCTTGCCTTTAATTTTTGAAGCGTCTTCATTTGCCGAAGCCCAGACGTAAGGCCAGTTGCGCAAGAATACAGCTTCGCCACTCACAAACAAGCGTCGGGTATCTTCTTCCCGGTAAGTCGTGACTCCAGGAGGAGAAATGCCTTGAGCAATTACGCTGCGCAGAAACTCAACGGCTTTAATTGCCTCAGGTTTATCAAGTCCCACTTCGTTGGTGTCAGGGTTAACCCAAAAGCCACCAAAACCTTGCAGAATCTCGACAAACATCGCTGGCAACCCTTCGTATTGAGCACCTTGCCACACATAGCCCCAACGAGCAGCTTTTTTCTCCTGCAATTCTCTAGAGAGGTTTACCAATTCCTCAAAGGTTTCTGGTGGCTTTGCTCCAACTTGCTCCAGCAAATCTTTACGGTAGTAGAGCATCCCAGCATCAGAGCGAACTGGCATGCGGTATAGTTTGCCCTTGTAGCGTCCTGCCTCCACATCTTTGTCAAGAAATGCTTTTAAATCCTGATCAGTGACTCGGTCAGATAGATCCAACAGCCACCCAGCAGCCGCAAATTTAGATGTCCAAATCACGTCCATGTAAACAAAGTCATAGGGTGAGTCACCCAGGATAAAAGCCGAGGTATAAAGGTTCTCGGTCAAGTCTGTTGCGTTGGGTGCTTCTATGATTTGGATACGAATGTTTGGATTTTGCTGCTCGAAGTCCTTGATCATCAAATCCTTCCAATAGGGAACTTCGCCAGCATTAATCAGGAGAGTAAGTGTCACGGGTTGTTGTGTCAGTGCTGGTCGCACCCAGAACTGTGACACCAGGACACAAGCAATGAGGATTCCCAAAAGCCAAGGGAGTCCAACGCTTCTCACCAGTTTTTTCATGGTGTCAGCCTTTTTGTGAGTGTGTGTCTTCGTATTAAAACTTCAACGCTATGATCTGCGCTTTGCTGCTAGCGCACCTTGCAAGGAAAATGTCTTGCTTGGCGATCGCACCCTTGACCTGCTTTAAATCACACGTTCAGGACTTGAAACCACCGCATTAGATGCTTTGTGGCTACTCAAAAACGGCCCGAATCACCTGTAGGATGGTTAGCACGGTTGCATTCTACAGGGCGAATAATCTTAATCAGATATTTAGCTAACGCCATTTCTAGCACCCAGATAGCTGCTTGACTGCTGAGGCAATATCAGCTTCATCAAGTCTTCAGCCATAATGGCTTCTTTTTGAAGAAAGGGTCAAGTATTTTTGACTTAGGTTAACTGGATGCTCATTATCTAGCTTGGCGGATAGGGGCGTTTGTAGAGGCTGCCCCATTTCTTGAAGAGGAAACTGCCACTGATACAGAACAAGGTTTAGACCAAACAAACCACAAGTTTTTGTCCAAATCATCGTACTGCTTCAGCCGAGAGTAAAAATGAGCGGCGGCGATTCGACAGCGATGTGATCGCTTGTACACAACAAAGTAACCTACATCTCAGGTGAGAGACGAGGCTACTTGTTCCGATTGTTGATAGTTATTGGAGAGGCGATCGCTATCCTCTGCAAAAGTTCTAGGGCAACAGACGCCGTTAAACCGTATTGAAGCCTATTGGAGTAGTCATTACCTTTTTTATTAACTGCCACCTGCACCTCCGCCGCCATCACCGCCACAGCTGCCACCTGAACTTCCGCCACCGCTATCACCACCGCCAAAACTACTACCGCAGTCGCCACTAGAGCTGCCGCCGTAGTCACCGCCAGAGCTACTACCGCAGTCGCCGCCAGAGCTGCCGCCGTAGTCACTGCTAGAGCTGCTACTGTTGTCACTACTGGAGCTGTTGCCAGAGTAAATGTAGCTGTTGCTGCTTCCACCATGCCTACTGGAACGACGACGGGAGTTTCTGCCACCACTTGCACCAGCGATGAGTATTACAAACCCAACCACTATAAACACCAAGAGTAGAATTTCCATTGCGTGTACTTCTCCTCTATCTTCGTTATCTATTAATACTGTCCGGTTAATGGCTCATTGAGATAAAGCAAGAGGGCGATCGCACCTCGCACAGGAAGCGCGATCGCAAATCAGCATCTCAATTAGTACAGAGGCGATTACACTTTTGCCTCCGGTAAATCCTTTCAAAGTTAAGGTGACAAGTGCCCACCCTACTCAACTACTTGTTAGGCATCAGGTAGATCTCGTCTGCTCTGTTGTTCCATGAACCCATATTCCTAGATGAGGAATTAGCGCCTTCAATATAGTAAGAATCAGGGTTAGTATCTATATCTTTCAACCAGACTGAATAGCACCGAGGATTACTCCAAGACGACTGTTTGTTTCTGAAGCCGTAGGTATCGTAGCCTTGCCAATAGCCGTTATCCCTGAACTGTAGCCGTCTGCCTCTGAAGTCCGCATCCTCGTATACATATGTGTAACCATTGGGAGTGCAACTAGCGGTCGTGGGAGTGCCAGCCTGTGCTCGATCAGAAGAACCAGTGAATTTGTCAGCCTCTGCGTAAGAATCGAAACAGTTGACTCTACCAGACGCAACAACGCAAGCCTTCGCACCCTCCCAGCTTTGCGTAAGGTTGATTAATCTGCCCTTGTAGTTTCCGTAAGCAGTTTGTGAAAGGGATACAGTCGGTGATAGCATCGCTATACCGCCTAGTATTATGCCTAGTGTGACAGTTTTCTTCATGGGTTTTCTCCTTTCTAGGTGTATGAGGACAATAAAGTTCTCAAATGGAATGTAGTCAGATGTTCTTAATGGGAAAAATGCTTGGCTTGCGCTCCGCTTGCTTCCCACGCTTTGCAGGCTGTGAGTAAGCCTGACAATAGATTAGGTGAGACAAAGGTTAGTCGTGACCTAACGAGAGGCTAGGGATTTAGTTAGGATTAATGATGTTGCTTTGTAGGCTGTGAGTCAGCCAGACAGCAGATTAGGTAGGGCAATGGCTAGTGCTACTACTGGGTAGAAATAAGCCATCCTTCAGGAAACGGCGAAAGGCTTTCTTGCAAGAGAGGTTTTCAGAATTGGTAGGAAACTTTCGCCGTGCTGCACTAGTAGTGACCTAAGAAACGTTAGGACTTTTGGTTAGGATTAATGACTAGGAACTTGATAACAACTCACCGCTATGGCATCTACTCAAGATCCGTTTTCCCAAGCTGCAACTAACTGGGATTTAGAAAGGTTGTATACAGACCTGTCTTCTGCAAAGCGAGAAGTAGCACCGCACAAATCGCTAGGACTGACAGAAGTCGAAAAGACCCACCTACGGGGATTACTCTGTAGTTACAGACCCACAGAAATCGCTTCCAGGCTGAACAAGCAAGCCAGGGGAGTTGAAGTTGATTTAAGTAACACTTTGTATCGATATATCGAAGTACTCACAGCTCGACCAATCAACACAGTAAAAAACTGGAGAGATATCGTTAACTGGTTGGAAGCAGCAGGATATAAAACTAGTGAACAGCAAGAAACAGTTGATTGGGGCGAAGCGCCTGATATTTCAGTGGGGTTCTACGGACGTGATAAAGAACTAGAAACGCTCAAGCAATGGATCGCTCTCGATCGCTGCCGATTGGTAGCATTGCTGGGCATGGGAGGAATTGGTAAAACCGCTCTGTCCGTGAGGCTAACCGAACAAATTCAGGATGAGTTTGAGTATGTAATCTGGCGAAGTCTCCGCCATGCCCCATCATTTGAAAATATCCTGGTAGACTTGATTTCATTTGTTTCTAATCAGCAGGAGACTCAGGCTGATTTATCACGATTGGTTAAATATTTCCGCTTATCACGCTGCCTTGTGGTACTAGATGAAGCAGATGCAATTCTACGCCCTGACAATCCTGTAGGACACTATTGCGAAGGATATGAGGGCTATGGTGAGCTACTGAGATGTGTAGGAGAAGAACGCCATCTAAGTTGCTTGGTGCTGACCAGTCGAGAGAAACCAAAAGAAATTGTATTACAGGAAGGCAACAAGCAACGGGTTCGCTCTTTACAGGTGTCTAGTTTGGGAGAAGCAGCAAAGGAAATATTTAGGGAAAAAGATTTGTCTTATGAAGAAGAAAAATGGCAAAGACTAATTAAACTCTATGGAGGAAATCCCTTAGCGTTAAAAATAGTTTCTACAACTATTCAAAATTTGTTTGGAGGTAGTGTTGCTACATTTTTAGAACATAACACGATAGTTATTTCTGATGATTTCCGACAAATTTTAGATCAACATTTTGTTCGACTGTCGGATTTAGAAAAAAAGATTATGTACGAGCTAGCAATTCATGCAAAGCCAATTTCGCTCTCACGATTGGCAGAGGATATCTCGTTAAGGGTATCAAAATCAGAGATAATCGAGCATCTGGACTGCCTTGAACAGCGTTCTCTGATAGAGAAAAGTAAAGTATCGGATGAAGTGCTATTCACACTACAGCCCGTCGTGATGAAGTACGTTAAAAGAATTTATCCAGAAGGTCTGTGAGGCAGTCCAGGGACATAGCAGAAGCCCCTCTCTCAATACAAAGGGTGCAAAAGTATGGTCTACTGCATCAATCCCAATTGTTCACAGCGCCAAAACTCTGACATTGCTAGCGAGTGCCAAGCCTGTCATACAACCTTGTCAATCAACAATAGATATCGGCTGCTCAGACCTCTACGCAATCTGGACAGAGCGCACCCTTACGCTGAGATTTTTGAGGTGGAAGATCTAGAGGATGATAGAACACGGAAAGTCTTAAAGGTTCTGAACAGCTACTGTCCGAAATTGGTCGAACTCTTTAGGCAAGAAGCAAAGCTTCTAATTGATCTAACGCATCCAGGAATTCCTAGGGCAGAAGAACTATTTTCTCTGTCACTTAGCCACGATCAAGAATTGCACTGCTTAGTGATGGAGAGAATTGAGGGGCAGAACTTGGAGCAGTGGTTCGAGCACAATGGGCGAATCTCTCAAGAACTAGCACTTGACTGGCTGCAACAACTCGCAACAATTCTGGATTACGTGCATCAAAAGGGTTTTTTCCATCGAGATATTAAGCCGTCCAATATCATGCTCAGACCTAATGGGCAACTTGTGTTGATCGATTTTGGCACAGCCAGGAGAGTTACACAGACAGTAATCGATGGGCGGAATGTCACGGTAGTCTATTCAGAGGGCTACACGGCTCTAGAGCAACTCGATGGCAAAGCCGTTCCGCAGTCCGATTTCTATGCGCTTGGGCGCACCTTTGTCCATCTACTAACAGGTAGACACCCGAATGACATCCCTAGAAACCCTCAAACGGATAGCTTGGTTTGGCGATGCAGTCAACAGCAAGTTTCGGGACTGTTGGCAGATTTAATTGATCAGCTGATGACGCGATCGTTGCAAAATCGACCTAAAACCACTGGTGAGATTTTACGCAGGATAAAGGAAATTAAGCAACCTGCTTACAGTAGGCTTTTGCTCAAATTGCTGAAGGTAGGTGCAGTGGTTCTACTTGGAACCAGTGGAATTTATGGAAGTTATTGGTATGCAACTGGAGTCGATGGGTGTTCAAAGATTTGGCTCAGGCGCTTTCCTACAGGCGATAAGTTAAGTTGTGGGGAAGAAATCTTAGTTCCAGGTGCTGCGTTACAAGACAAGCAACAGGGCGTTAAGTCATTTGCAGCTGGTGATTATAAGCAAGCGGTTAAGTTGCTAGGGAAGGCATGGCAACAGCAGCATGACCCTGAAACCTTAATTTATCTCAATAATGCCCGATTGATGGAGCAAAATGCTTATGCGATCGCTGTTGCTGCTCCCCTAAGTAACAACCGAACTACGGCTCTGGAAATTCTACAGGGAGTTGCCCAAGCTCAAAATGAAATCAACAATCAGAAAAATAAGATCAATGGGAGGGGTCTAAAAGTTTTGATTGCAGATGATGCCAATGACCCCACCAAAGCTAAAGACATTGCAGAGGAAGTGGTGTCGAGAAGAGATATTCTAGCCGTCGTTGGTCACTTTTCCAGTGACACCACTCTCGCCGCTGTGAAAGTTTATCAACAGCACAACTTAGTAATGATTTCTCCGACCAGCACCTCGGAAGACCTCTCACGCTTTGGCAATGCTTCTAATCACGTTTTCTTTCGCACTGTACATAGCGATCGCGTCACGGCTCAAGCTTTAGCTAGGTACCTGATAAACAATGTCCGTCAGCAGAAAGCCGCTGTATTCTACAATTCCCAGAGTAATTACAGCAACTCTGTGCAGAAGCAATTCCACGTTAGCTTCTCTGGCAGTGGAGGACAAGTCATCGAAGAGAAGTTTGATTTGTCTGACTCGTTCTTCAATCCATCTGCTGCTATAGATCGGGCACAGCAACAAGGTGCCACAGCGCTTGTCTTGCTGCCGAATAGTCAAACCAGTAGCAACGCCTTTCACAACGTTCTGAAGGTGATCAAAGCTAATCAAGGTCGTTATTGGATGGTGGGAGGAGATAGCCTCTACAATCCTGAGATTTTAGGAATGGGAGGAAAGGATGCTGTGAACCGCTTGGTAGTGGCTATACCCTGGCATAGCTTGAGCAGTCCTAACCCAAAATTTTCCAAGGACGCCAACCGTTTATGGAGAAGGGAAGTGAGTTGTTGGTGTACACCCTTTGCTTATGATGCCACTCGCGCCTTGATAACGACCTTAGAAAAACAACAACAGCCGAACCGGATTGGCGTGCAGCGAACATTAGCACATCCAGCCTTTCAAGCAAACGGGGCTACGGGAAAGATTCGTTTTAGCTCCTGGGGCGATCGCCTTGAGTCCAATATTCAATTAGTTAAAGTTGTGCCTTCTGACAGCTCACCCTCGGGTTACGAATTTCGCCTTGCGAACTCTCCCACTGCTCAAGCGGGAGGCGCGAAGATCGTTTTACCAAATCCTACCTCTTTGGCAGGAACCTCCAGAAGATGAAGCGCTCATTTGGGAACTGTCTTCCACTTTTAAATAAACTTGATGGATAAGGGCACTTGTACACGTTGCGTATTCCTTACTCCGAAACTGCCATCAAGACAGCACAAGGATTTTATCGTACAACCCACAAGCATTTGCCCAAATCCCCGTACCGTCTCACTCTGAGCGAAAATGATAGGATGAGTATGAAAATGCCCCTTGAAGCAGTGGCAGTTAGTGGTTACCACTTAGGAACTAAAGACTGTAAAAGTTTTGAATTTAAGTTTGAACTATTGGCTGTTATCTATAGTCTTTAGTCTTTAGCACCCAACCTCTACCCTATACTCAAGCGAATAGAAGTCTCCGTCTCCTGCTATGTTTAAAAATATCCTGGGCGATCCCAATGCACGCAAACTTAAAAAATACCAGCCTTCCGTGGTCGATGTTAACGTTCTGGAAGAAGAAATCCAGGCGCTCTCAGACGATCAACTAAAGGGCAAAACGGCAGAATTTCAACAACGGCTGGAAAAAGCCTCGACGGATCGAGAGCGACAAGAGCTGTTGGATGAACTATTGCCAGCAGCTTTCGCCGTAGTTCGGGAAGCAGGACGGCGAGTCCTAGGAATGCGCCATTTTGATGTCCAGCTCTTAGGTGGTATTGTCCTGCACAAAGGACAAATCGCCGAGATGAAAACGGGTGAAGGGAAAACGCTGGTTTCTACACTACCAGCTTATCTGAATGCTCTGAGTGGTAGAGGTGTCCATATTGTCACAGTCAACGACTACTTGGCTCGTCGGGACGCTGAGTGGATGGGACAGATCCATCGCTTCTTGGGATTGAGTGTTGGGCTAATCCAATCGGGAATGGGACCAGCGGAGCGACAGCGGAACTATGCCTGTGACATCACTTATGCAACGAATAGTGAGTTGGGCTTCGACTACCTGCGCGACAACATGGCGACAGCGATGGCAGATGTCGTGCAACGCCCGTTTAATTATTGCATTATCGACGAGGTGGACTCGGTACTGATTGATGAGGCACGGACGCCGCTAATTATTTCAGGGCAGGTAGAGCGACCGACTGAGAAGTATTTGAAAGCAGCAGAGATAGCGCGATATCTTAATAAAGAAGAACACTACGAAGTGGATGAAAAGGCGCGTAACGTCCTGCTAAGCGATGAGGGATTCGCCGAAGCTGAAAAGCTACTGGAAGTGCAGGATTTGTATGACCCCAATGACCCTTGGGCACACTATATCTTCAATGCGATTAAAGCCAAGGAACTGTTTGTTAAAGATGTGAACTACATTGTTCGCAATGAAGAAGTGGTGATTGTAGACGAATTCACCGGACGGGTGTTGACAGGACGCCGCTGGAGTGACGGTCTGCACCAGGCGATCGAGGCGAAGGAGAGAGTGGAAATTCAGAATGAAACCCAAACTCTTGCCACAATTACCTATCAAAACTTCTTTCTGCTGTATCCGAAGTTAGCGGGAATGACGGGTACCGCGAAGACGGAAGAAGCAGAATTTGAAAAAATCTACAATCTGCAAGTGACGATTATTCCTACTAACAGACCCTCTGGACGTGGAGACTTGGCAGATGTGGTTTACAAGACTGAGGCAGCTAAGTGGAAGTCCATCGCTGACGAGTGCGCCCAGATGCATGAAGTCGGACGCCCAGTTTTAGTAGGAACAACGAGTGTAGAAAAGTCCGAGCTCCTTTCAAGTCTATTGGCAGAGCAGGGAGTGCCCCATGAACTACTCAATGCTCGACCAGAGAATGTGGAACGAGAATCAGAGATTATTGCTCAGGCTGGCCGAAAAGGAGCCGTGACGATCGCTACCAACATGGCAGGGCGAGGCACAGACATCATCTTGGGTGGTAATTCTGACTACATGGCGCGACTGAAGTTGCGGGAATACTTCATGCCTAAGATTGTGATGCCTGAGGAGGAGGATTCTTTAGCGCCGATGTCAGTAGCGGGTACTGGTGGTCGAGCCCCTGCTCAAGGCTTTGCTCCGGGTAAAAAGGTGAAAAGCTGGAAAGCTAGTCCACAGATTTTTCCGACCCAACTGTCAAAAGATACTGAACAACTGCTAAGAAGTGCTGTAAGCGTTGCTGTACAGCTATATGGAGAGCGGAGCCTGCCGGAGCTAGAAGCAGAAGACAAGGTAGCGATCGCCTCAGAAAATGCGCCGACAGATGACCCAGTCATTCAAAAGCTGCGAGAAGTCTATAAAGCGATTCGCAAAGAATATGAAGGATTTACGTCCCGTGAACATGACGAGGTGGTACAACTGGGCGGTCTGCACGTTATTGGTACAGAACGCCATGAATCGCGGCGGATTGACAACCAACTGCGGGGTCGTGCCGGACGGCAAGGTGACCCAGGTTCAACGAAGTTTTTCCTGAGCTTGGAAGACAATTTGTTGCGGATTTTTGGGGGCGATCGCGTGGCAGGATTGATGAATGCCTTCCGCGTCGAGGAAGATATGCCCATCGAATCCAAAATGCTCACTCGCTCACTAGAAGGCGCACAGAAAAAAGTCGAAACCTTCTACTACGACACCCGGAAACAGGTGTTTGAGTACGACGAGGTGATGAACAACCAAAGAAAAGCGATTTATGCTGAAAGACGTCGGGTGCTGGAAGGACTAGACCTCAAAGAGCAAGTCATCCAGTATGCCGAAAAGACGATGGATGATATTGTCGATGCCTACGTCAACCCAGACTTGCCGTCGGAAGAGTGGCAATTAGATAACTTAGTGGCGAAGGTGAAAGAATTTGTCTACTTACTGCAAGACCTAGAGCCACAGCATCTAGAAGACATGACAGTAGGGGAAATTAAAACCTTCTTGCACGAAGAAGTCCGTAAAGCCTACGACCTTAAAGAAGCCCAAATCGATCAAATCCAGCCAGGATTGATGCGGCAAGCTGAGCGATTCTTTATCTTGCAGCAGATCGATACTCTGTGGCGGGAGCATTTACAGTCGATGGACGCCCTACGGGAGTCCGTAGGTTTACGGGGCTATGGACAAAAAGACCCTCTGATTGAGTACAAGCAAGAGGGATATGAAACGTTCCTGGAGATGATGATCGACATCCGCCGCAATGTCGTTTACTCTCTGTTCCAGTTCCAGCCACAAGCTCAACCACAAGCGGCTTGATAGGTTGAAGTTTGCAGGTAGAAGGTTTAAGTTATCTTTCAACCTCTAACCTTTAATTATCTTTCATTCCCAGGCTGTGCCTGGGAATGCTTTTTTTGGAGGCTCCCGCCTAATGTTTTACCCTATTAGGGTTCTGAGAGAAGCGATCACTTCCTCTAGACTTCACTTGTGCGATCGCCCCTTAAATCATCCACAACCTGAAATTAACTAAGCTGATAGGCGCTTAAGTTGCACACCTTTGGCTTGGGTGGTCAAAAGGTAATTGGTCAAGAGGTAATTGATAAGAGCTTGGCGCTGTGAGAGTTTAATCATCCCATTACCTATTGCCTATTACCTATTACCCATTACCAGCCCTAACGCTTTCTTAAATGAGCAATAGCTTATCACAAACGCTTTAGCAAGCTTAAGCCGTGAGTATCTGTACCGCACGTATTAAATAGATTGTAGGTAGCGCTCAACTGTTTAACTTTCTGGGTTTGAGTCGGGCTAGGTTGCCAGGGCTCAGGATTATTGTAGGCATAGTAAGTTTCAACGCCATCAATACCTAAGTGCGCTGCCACAGGAATCAACTCATTAGCTGAGCGCCGATAGCGTTCTGGGTGAGCCAGGACTGCCAAGCCACCCGCCTGATGCAAGGCAACAATTACAGCCGCTGCCTGAGTATCGCCCTGTGGCGGTTGCTTGCCTTGTAGATAAGGCTGTATGCCAGGATGTTCAGGGTCGAAGGCATAGCCCAAAATGTGAACTTCCGTGCCCAACAGGTCAGCCGTAATTTCAACGCCAGTCCAGAGGCGGGGAACTGAGGTAGAGGACAATGTTTGCTTTTGCCACTGTTCCAGACAACTTTGAGCTACCTGGTAGCCACCGACACTGTGGTGATCCGTAATAGCAAACCCTTTGAGACCAATTCTGACTGCCTGCTCGATCAACTCTTCTGGCTTTAACTTGCCATCAGAGTAGATAGTGTGCATGTGGAAGTTGTAGGAACGCGGACAGCTATCTGGCTGAATGTTTTCCCAGACCTGCCTGAGCGCCTGCTGATTTTGTGCTGCTAATTGGACTGAAGCGGAAGCTTGTGCAATATTGGCCGCCATAACTGCCTGCTGTGGTGTGTGCGTTAGTTGAAGAGATGCAACCTTCAACGCGAGAGATTGTATGCCTAGATGAGAGTAAACACCTATTGTTTCTGATTCTAACCTTACTGAAATTAAGCAACAAATTCTAAGGGCTTTTGTGGAACAATGTCAACTCTCAATAAGCCTTGACCCATTTAGTAATCACGGTTAATATAGCTATGATTACTAAATGACCAACCTATTTCAAACCAAATGTTGTCTACGGAAAGAATATCCCTCCATGAAGTCCACTCCGGATGAAAAAATTTTCCAGTTTGAAAGCCCGAATGATAGTTCGGGCTTTTTGTTGTGGCAGGTTTCTAATCTTTGGCAAAGAAAAATGAAAGATGGTTTAAGTCATTTAGGGCTAACTCACGTTCAATTTGTTTTGTTAGCTGGCATTGCCTGCCTTAATCGAGAAGATAACCCTGTTACCCAAGCGAGACTTTCCGCTCATGCAAAAACAGACGTTATGATGACATCAAAAGTATTGCGGACTTTAGAACAGAAGGGGTTAGTAAAACGAGAGACTCATGCAACCGATACTAGAGCAAAATCATTGATGATGACAGATGAAGGGTATCAAATACTTGTAGAAGCTATTCAAATAGTAGACCAAATTGATAATGATTTCTTCCAAAATATAGGTCAGCAGATTTCGGATTTTAACTTGTGTATAGAATGTCTTATAGAAGCTAATAAATGACAAATTAACCAATTATAGCAACTGCAACTGCTGTTTATTGTTGGAATCCCTATCCTGTCTTTATAAAATTAATTTTTAGTTAATATACAACTATATTGATTGAAAAATATTTAGAATATCATCTTCTTCCATAAATTTAGTTTTTAAATCAAAAATAGCTAAAGTATAGCAAGGTAAATATGAGACCAAGGTTTTTGAGTTTAGGTATAGTTATACTTTTCATATTTCTTTTTAAAGTTAATAGTTATTATTTGGACAAAAAGATTACTAGTCGCTCAAGGTGCCCTGAAAAGGTTATATCCACATTTAATGAATTAAAGAATCAAATACATCCTTATAAAATAGTATTTAATCCTTGGAATGGGCGGCATAACGTTCATGGAGTTTTTATGTTACCGATTGAAGATAATTCCTCGAAAATGCTTGTAATAAATATACCAGGAGCTGGGATGTTTTGTGGTGGTGCTCATAATGTTGGAACAAGTTTTGAAGCAATACAGGCAAAACCAGGATATTATCTGCTCAAAACTAATTTTAGAACTCGGACTTCTATTTGGTTAATGGCACGAGGCTTCGCCAATCAGCTAAAAGACCCTCGGAATTGGATATTAATCAATTATTAAGCTCTTATTACTGCTAAGCTAGAACATCAATCCAGTAGTGGACTAGTATATTTTTCAGAAATTGGCACTTGTACAAGACTATTTAGCTGATTAATCTTACAATCAGGAGTTCAGAAAGCAGAGAAAGGCAGAGGAAAGCCATAGCCTCTTGCTACCGACAAATGACCCCTGATTAATGCACAATGAAAAACCTTACACCAACGCAACGCACTACAATCAAGCGACTTGCCAAGCGAGCAAAGTATGACCGCGAAACCATTCAATGAATTATAGGTTTGTTGTCCTATTTGGAACAGCGTCTATGGTGTCGGAATCCGAAGAGAAGCTAGAAGGGCTCCATGCCTTTACAGAACATGTTTATTCCTGGGCGGTGGGAGGAAGTTCGCCAACCTAGCCGGAATGAGCTTGCCGGAACCTTGGCGCTAGGTTTACCAATCGTCGAAGCCTCAGCTAAGGTGTGTACTAGTCCACCAGTTGATGATGAGGCTGATATTCGCTGCCAGTGTGGGCTGGTAAAATTCCACTGCGCTTGGTTGCTGGCAAACCAATTGATGATCCACGTTTACAGCCAGGAATTATAACGTCTCACGTCCTGGCTCCCCTAAGGCGCTTATGATTGACAGCTCCTAACTTGATTGAAATAGGAGTCAGGAGTACATTCTACTCGTTACCTTGTGAGCATTCGCTCATGGAGCCTACCTGGCGAAACCGGAATCTGATTTTTCTTTCTTGAAGAAATACTAGAAGGATTACTTTTCAGATAGACGAATGCTTTTGAGCAACATACTACACCAACTACCAAAAGTTGAACTCCATCTTCACCTAGAAGGAGCGATACCGCTTTCAGCGCTTTGGCAACTGATAGAAAAATATGATGCGGTTTCTGATGTTGGCTCTTTTTCCCAGCTAGAGCAAAAGTTTCAATATAAAAATTTCTCTCATTTTATTGACACCTGGGTTTGGAAGAACAATTTCTTACGTGAATACGAAGACTTTACCTTTATTGCCAGTAAAGTCTCAGAAGACTTAGCCGCACAGAACATTATCTATGTAGAAGCTTTTTATTCTCCCGGCGATTTTATTAGGCATGGTCTTGAACCTCAGAAGCTCACAGAAGCAATTCGCAAAGGACTGGATGTTCATGCCGATAAAATTACGGTAAATTTGGTAGCTGACCTCGTTCGAGATTTTGGTCCTGAACAAGGAATGACGTGGTTAAAGCAGATTCACGAAGTCAGAAATCTCGGTGTAATAGGAATTGGCATTGGTGGTTCAGAACAAGCCTTTCCTCCTGAACCCTACACAGTGGTCTATGAAGAAGCAAGAAAATTAGGATTTAAAACCTCTGCCCATGCTGGCGAGGAAGCTGGTTCTGAGAGTATTTGGGGAGCCATCCGCAGTTTAAAAGCTGATCGCATTGGACATGGCACACGAGCAATAGACGACCCTGAATTAGTATCGTTTCTGAAAGAAGCACAGATTCCAATAGAGATGTGTCCTCTCTCTAATCTGAGCACGGGAGTAGTTGCTGATATTGCACTTCACCCAATCCGTAAATTCTACGATGAAGGACTACTCATCAGCGTTAATACTGATGATCCAAAAATGTTCAATAACAGTCTGGTTGCAGAATATAGGCTGCTTATTGAAAAACTGAATTTCTCTTTGGATGAGATTGTAAACCTAATCAGAAATGGTATTCAATCGGCTTGGTGCGAAGAGGCTAAAAAACTAGAGCTACTGAAAGAACTTGAAAAAAAAATTGCAGTTAATAAGTTAGAGTCCCATCAATCTCTAGCCCTTGCCAAAACTAACAGTGCTAGTGCAGGGAAAAGAACCATTTCCGCCAAATCAATGAGGAAATGTCTAGCATTTTAGAGCGGCTATTTGTAAAGAAAATAGGAAGACAGGGAAGTCCATCTTCAAGTTAGGTTTTAGAGTATATGAATGCTTGCTCACGGACATAACTGATAAAGGCGCTATCCCAATGCAATTCAAACCGTTTTTCAATAAATCGGTTGGCAGAACGCCGTTGCCTCAGCTCGTCAAATTAATACTGACGGGCTTGAGGAATGTATTGGGACTGTCCACAGCAAATGCCTTCACAGCGAAAATTGCAGCAGATTACGAGGCATGGCGCGATCGCTTCTTGCTAGAGCGGCTGCGTTTAGGGCTGTGGCTCGCAATCCTGTTTAACTTCACCATACTTGTTGCAATCCAAGCTACTGTTGCCAGACCTGAACTCAAAAAACTACTTCCATCAATTCCGTCGCTGATTGCTGCGATAGAACTTAGCCTACTTTTATGCTTAGCGTTGCTCAAAACCCGAAGTGCTCGCCGTTATCCAGGGTTTCTGTTTTTGTATTTTTCTTGGTCGGTAACCTTGGTGGAGCAGATTTGGGCAACGCTGCACAGGGTTGCTCTTCCCGATCTTGGAGCTTGGAGCATAGTATTTCTTACTCAAGCGACGCTCATGCCAGTAAGATGGCGCTTGCACCTAATTTCGCAACTTGGTGTCTTAGCTTACTACTTCGGTGTTAATTCCCTGCTGAGTCTGAGCCTACCAGATGGTAAGCGATTCTTCGCTCTTGAACACAGTGCAGATTGGTTGTCTATATTCTGGTTTTGTCTGATCTGTGACCTTTCCATCTACATGTACGAAAGCCTGAAACGTTCAGAGTTTAAAGCTAAACGAGAAGTCGAGGCAGCTTACCAAAAACTGGAAGTGGCTGAAGCGAAATATCGCAGCATCTTTGAGAACGCAGGCGAGGGCATCTTCCAGAGCACTCCTGAGGGACGCGCTATTACTGCCAATCCAACCCTGGCACGCATCTTAGGCTACGACACACCGGAAGATGTAATAGCTCACTACACAGATATTGCACGCCAACTTTATGTTGACCCCAACCGTCGCGCTGAGTTTGTACGGTTAATGGAACAACACGGTGCCGTATCCAAGTTTGAAACCCAGGTCTATCGTAAAGATGGCAGCATTATCTGGATGAGTATGAATGCGCGAGTAGCCAGGGATGAAAGCGGAAACCCAGTTTACTATGAAGGCTTAATCGAAGATATCACTGAGCGCAAGCGAGCCGAGGAGGCACTACGGGTTTTCTTTCACGCGGTTTCCCATGATTTACGCAACCCGGTTATTGGTAGCTTAATGGTGGTGAAGAATCTGCTAGCCAACCCGGAAGCGAAAATAATGATTTCTCGCTCAATTTTAGAGCGGATGGTTCAGAGTGGCGATCGCCAACTCAACTTAATCAACTCGTTGCTAGAGGCACATGTGAGCGAAGTTCGGGGGTTAGTGTGCAAGTGCGAACCCCTGCAACTCAGTCAAGTTGTTGAAGGTGCGATCGTGGATTTAGAGCCAATGCTAGCGGAAAATAAAGCAACCCTAACAAATCTAATTTCAGCAGATTTACCAACGGTCAATGCTGATGTGACCCACTTAGGGCGAGTCTTCTCCAATTTGATTGCCAATGCCTTAAAACATAATCCCCCTGGATTGAGCATAACGTTGAGTGCTACAGCTAAGGAGCAGATGATTCGCTGTAGCGTCCAAGATAATGGTGTAGGAATGAGTCAGGACGTGTCTGAACATCTCTTCAACCTGTATACCAGGGGAACACAAACTCGACACTCACTCTCGCTCGGCTTAGGTTTGTATCTGTGTCGGCAAATTATCAAGGCTCACGGCGGAGAAATTGGTGTAATTAGCACCCCTGGAGCCGGAGCAACATTTTGGTTCACCCTACCAATTGTGCAACCATCCACTTCTAAAGGATGAAGGATGAGATAAGTATCGGTGAGTGACTCCAACTTTTTCATCCTTGACACTTGACACTTTGAACGTTGATTTGAGACGCGATCGCCCATGAGAATTGAGACACTAGCGGTACATGCTGGTCATCACATTGATCCAGCCACAGGAGCAGTAGCACCACCCATCTATCTATCTACCACCTTCGAGCGTCAGGCAGATGGCAGTTATCCCCAACGCTATAACTACATTCGAGACAATAATCCGAACCGGGAAGCTTTGGAG
Source organism: Coleofasciculaceae cyanobacterium (assembly GCA_036703315.1). GTDB lineage: Bacteria > Cyanobacteriota > Cyanobacteriia > Cyanobacteriales > Coleofasciculaceae > DATNPH01. The sequence goes on along the minus strand of DATNPH010000146.1, from coordinate 195,751 downwards.
AAATGCCTAGCTCAGTTAGAGGGAGGAGTTGCCGCCGCTGCCTTTTCTTCAGGTTCAGCGGCAACGATGAGCATATTGCAAGCTCTCTCGCCTGAAGACCATGTTATTGCGCCATTAGATGCCTACTCTGGCACATCTTCCCTCTTGCGAGAAATCTTTGTTCCGTGGAATTTGTCAGTCACCTTTGTAGATATGACCAATCCCACAGAAGTCCAGCAAGCGATTCAACCCAATACACAACTGATTTGGGTAGAAACGCCCTCCAACCCCATGCTAAAGATTACTGACATTGGGAAGATTTCAGACATAGCTCATCAGGCAAATGCACGTTGCGTCTGTGATAGCACTTGGGCGACACCAATTGGACAAAGTCCTTTGAAAAGTGGTGCAGACTTAGTTGTCCATGCTACTACCAAGTACTTGGGTGGACATAGTGATGTCATGGGAGGGGTAGCAATTACCAGACTTGAAGATGACTTCTTCAATAGGATTAGGAAAATTCAAACAGCTGGTGGTGCAGCCGCTTCTCCCTTCGACTGTTGGCTAGTACTCCGAGGAATTCAGACATTACCCTACCGCATGAGAGCACATTCAGAAAATGCGTTAAAGGTTGCAATGTTTTTAAGTGAGCACCCCAAAGTGGAAGCTGTCCATTATCCGGGACTCAAACACCATCCTGGACATGAAATTGCGGCTTCTCAAATGCAACTATTTGGAGGAATGCTTTCTTTTCAGGTAAAAGGAGGACAGGAAATGGCTTTCGCCGTAGCCGCAAAGGTAAAAATTTTCACACGAGCAACCAGTTTGGGGGGTGTAGAAAGTTTAATCGAACACCGAGCTTCAATCGAAGGGAAAGCAACAAAAACTCCAGAAAACCTTCTACGAGTTTCTGTTGGTCTTGAGCATCCAGGAGATTTGATTGAAGATCTTGCTCAAGCTTTGGCGTAAAGAACGTGAGCAGCCTTATAAGCAAGTCAAACCGCTTCGTGGAGTCATTAAGTCATCAGTCATTAATCCAAAGCTTGACCATTTTTAAGTTAAAAGTCAAAAGGAAGAAAAACAGTAGGAGCAAGACTTTTGGTGAGTGGCTCTATACAAATTAAATATCGCTAATCGCTAATGGCTCCAACAAACAATTAACCATTAACAATCAACTATTAGCAATTAGCGTTTACCTGTATGTGACATTCATAAGCCGAAATGGTATGACAAAACCGCGATTGCGCCTAACATAGAAACAGGTTTTATTAAGGCCAATTATCCCTACAAGTATGAAAATCTGAAACTCTTGAGCAAATCTTCTTAGTTGAAATCACCCAGTTGGGCGATTTGCTGTTGGTTGTTTTCAAGGGATTATTGGGCAAGCTGGGCAGAGTAACCACACTTAGCAGAGCTTTTCATGAATTCGTAGCGAATTGCTCAACGTACTGACCAAGAGGGAGCAAATCATAATTCGCTGCGAACTTTCGCAATTGTGTACTTAGCGAGAGCTGTTGGGGTGATGATGTACAACAAGCAAATGACTCTGCTTGCTAAAAGGGCGGAGGCATTTTTGGCAGGCTTGAAGAAAACACCTGACTCAGCGGAGTACAAAGCATGGCGGCATCGCTTCCTGCTGGAGCGACTACATTGGCTTGTGTGGATTGGACTGATTGCCTGCCCAACCTTTCTCATCCTAAATCTGTTTATTAGGGGGGTTGTTAATGCCTCAGGCAATCCGAACTATGTGGTAACCCCGGAAGCAGTTTTCTTCTCGGTAATGACTTACATTGCTGCCGAGTTGTCTTTATTGTTGTGCTTGATTCTACTGAAAATTCCTTGGGCTCGTCGTTACCCTAAACAACTTTTCTTGGGTTGTTCCTGGTCACTCACCCTATTGGGGCAAATTCAAGGAACGCTGCGTGGAGAGGTGAACGCCGACTATCTCAGTTGGAGTCTCGTGTTCCCAGCTCAAGCGACGCTGATGCCTGTCTGCTGGACTCTCCATCTGGTCTCACAACTGGGTTCGCTGAGCTACTACTTCATTACCAATCTGTTTTTCGGTTTGGGTAACCCAAAGATTGAGTATCCAGTAGTTAATAATGTCATCATTTGTGTGGTCTATTTCTGGGTTTGCTTCATCTGTAATCTTGGGGTGTATGTGTACGAACGATTACAACGAAGTGAGTTTGAATCGAAAAGACAACTACAAGTTTTCTTGCATGGAGTTTCTCACGATTTGCGTAACCCGGTTACAGGGATGTTAATGCTACTACAGCATTTACATAACCGACCAGAGGAACCTGTTTCAGTTTCTCACTCCATTCTAGAGCGGATGATTCAGGGAAGCGATCGCCAACTCCAGCTGATTAACTCTTTACTAGAAGCTCACGCCAGTGAGGTGCAAGGTGTTGTTATCCATCCTGAGCCAATACAGTTGAGTCAGCTGGTACGCTCATCACTTGCCGACATAGAGCCATTGCTAACTCAAAATCAAGCCATTCTTAAAAATTTGATTCCGGAAGATTTACCCCGTGTCAGTGCTGATCCAACTCAGCTGTGGCGAGTCTTTACAAACTTAATTAATAATGCCTTAAAACACAATCCACCTGGATTGACACTAACTATCAGTGCCGTTGTTGAACCTCACATGATTCGCTGTTGTGTAGAAGATAACGGTGAAGGAATGCTTCCAGAGCAGTGCGATCGCCTTTTTGATCTCTACTTCCGCTCCTCCCATGTTCGCAATTCCCTTAGTTTAGGTTTGGGACTATATCTTTGTCGGCAAATCATCACGGCTCATGGTGGAGAAATTGGTGTGGTTAGTTCTCCAGGAGCTGGCTCAAAATTCTGGTTTACCTTACCTATAGCTAATCCCGATTAAGATTGAAAAGTATTTTTATCAATTGTAGCTGAATGGAGACATCTAAATTTTCGGCATTAGCTTAACGAATCTTTAGCATAAATATCCTTCAATAGTGCAAGCGATCGCTTCTTCACTCACCTAGATAAACGGAAGCTCTAGCGTTTTGCCAGAGCTTTCTGCCAGGGGAGTTAAAGCCTTACTAGCGCCTCCAAATTCTATCCCTGTATCGAGGCAACACTAATACTCTATTTGGAATGCGATTAGGTCTAAAGTAGGTGTTGCATTGTTGAGTTGTGTAGTAGTCAACCCGATTGGGAACACTATATTGCTGACCCGAAAAGCGCCGTCCATAGTAACCGTCTTCAAAGCCACGGGAAAATTCCCCACCTGCACTACGAGGTCTATAAGCGTCTCCATTACGAGCGCTCGCTCTGCCTTCACGATAGCCATCTCCATAAGCACCAGGATGGTCAGCGTCATCCCGTGAAACCTGTGGTTGGGTAACAGGATAACAAACGCTATAGGTACCAGCCTTAGCAGGTTCAGTGAAGAGAAGACTTACAGGTACAGCAGCGAGAGTTAGGAGCGTAGCAGCAACAATTCTCTTCATATATTTACTATCCTTTCCTTTTAGCTTCATAGGCTTTAAGTGCCTTATGAGAACAGTTTCGCTAAAAAGAGCTGGTTACGACCTCCTCTAGTTGTCTCATACAACTGGGTGAACTGAGATGCTCATCGCTGTGGCTAAGAATCGCCAATATTATCTATAGGAAAGATTATATAGGCACTAATAAACGAATTAAATTTTATAAAGTTTTCAGAAATAAAAAGGTTATTAAATGGAAATTTGATTGATTAATCCAATACTAGCGAGATGTTAAGAATTCCTGAAGTTAGCGATCGCTTATTCAATCTCTCTAACAAATTTACTGCCAAAGTTATGCAAGTAAATGCACCTCAACACCATGGTTTTAGAAGAGCAAAAGTATTCCTGGTAACTTTCAGTTGAGCTAGAAAGAGTGTAGAGTTAAAAGTTGAGAGTCAGGTTCTTGAATTTACAGCTCTCAACTTTATCTCTGTTTATACACGTCTTACTCCTCACTTCCACCTTCGGAGTTGCGTGTCTTCCATGCCAGCTCCAACATAGCAGTCCAGCGTTTTTGCGCTTGTTTAGCTGTGCAGCCTAAGGCTTTGGCAATTTCTGAATCACTCTTATGAGCCTGTTTGAGGGACAATAGCTGCTGCTGAGAGTCGTCAAGTTTTGCCGCAAAGGCATCCCACTGCTTGGATGACATTCCTAACTTTTGGTCAAGGTCTGCCCCTAGCCATTGGTGTACCAATTTCCAGTGAGAAGAGCGAGAAAATTTCTCGACATGATACTTAAAGCGCTGTTGCAGGTAGTCCCGCTCTCTAGGAGTTAGACCAAGGATGTCGTCGATTTCAGGTGCTGCCAGGTCTTTGAGCTTTAAGGCGAGGTAGTCTGCACAATCGGTGTGGCCCTGAGTCTCCAGGTATTGCATCAGCTCAGAGATGACGCGATCGCGTAAGACAGCTTCGCTGGGGTCAGTCGTCTCAGAAATGAGGCGCAAGCGTACTTGCTGCATTGCTGGGGAGCGGCTTTGCTCTTGAGCTTCCTCACCCTTAGCAAACTCGACTGCCTGCTCGATATCCAGTGGGGTTTCGCTGGGTTGGCGTCTAGCAAAGCTCTGCGCCCTCAGCACAATCAACTGCTGGTTATTACGATTGACCAGTGAAATGCGCCGCTTAGCGTATTGCTCTGTAAACGCCATGTACTCGGCTAGCTCTAGCTGGGTACGGGGGGTGTACTCAAGATCGACTTCATTTTCCCGCCGAAAGGCTTTGAGGGACTCGGCGTAAAAGTCTTGCAAAAAGTCCTCAATTAAGTTGTATCGAGCGGAGAAGTTTAACTGAGCTTGAGAGGGTGCTACATGGCGATAGATCATCACGCTGAGGTTGCTGTGCAATTCAGCACGACCGCGCTTTGAACCCAGATTATAGTAAGCCAGACACTTAGAGAGCCGATGACGCGCCAGTGTGAATTGCCAGGAGCGGATTTGACCAGAGGTCTGAATTCGATTACTCTTACGGCAAATACGTTCTACCTCTAGGGCAATCCGGTTGATCACGGCATGAGCGCGACTTGGTAGTGTGCTCAGTTGATCTCGCATCTCCTCCAGCAACAGCTCGGTCATAGCCTGGATATCCGTTCCTTGGACAATTTCCGGAGCGTGCAAGTGGCTGTCAGAAGTGTGAGTAATGGAGTTGGCGGTATTAACGTTCATGGTATTGCCCCTAAAGACTACATTGATGAATTGCCGCGAGACTCAACAGAGGAGATGTTTTTGTAGGTGTCATCTATCTGGAATTCACCCTCTGTTGCTGTTGCTCTCTACAATTCGACTGTAGACTGCTACCCTGAGCTTGCCGTTCTCGCCAGTGCCAGAATGTGCCAGAGCACCATAAATTGGCTGCGCCTATGGCATATGTTTCCCAACACTGTAGAAGGCTCGAAACCCTGTATGCTCTGCATTAGAACGCTGTCAACCACCAGGATTAAAGACATTGACTAGAGCCTGCCTTAGTGGACGACTAACAAGCTGTACCAACTCAAAGCTACTCGTCCGAAATCCCTTACTCGTCGCCTGTAGTTATTAGTTTGTTCGGCGAACAGAGCCTTGGCATTGAAGTGAAAACGTCCCTACTTTCTCTTGGGCATTTATGCCTAAATGCCCCTACTGCTTTCATTAACGGACTGGTAAAGCCCAATCCGCTGCTGCCTCCCACCCCAGACCTTTCCGCACGATTACAGGTTCCTCGTCGGTCATGTCTATGATGGTCGAGACCTGATAGCTTGGTTCTGAGCCATCGTCCACAATGATGTCCACCAAACTATCGAACTCATCGAATAGCTTTGCCCGTTCCAGTACAAGCGTTGGGGTTTTGCCATTCTCATCCTCTAGTACATGAGCCGAGGTCGAGATAATAGGATTCCCTAACGCGTTGAGTAACGCTTGACACACCGGATGATCTGGAACTCGTATCCCACTGGTTTTGCGCTTTGGACTCATCACCAACCGAGGCACTAACTTTGTTGCAGGGAGCAAGAAAGTGTAGGGCCCTGGAATCAGACTCCTCATAATGCGGTAAGCTGGGTCGCTCACCCAGGCATACTGGGCAATACTCGACAGAGAAGAACACAGAAACGTCAGGGGCTTATCATTAGATAGTTGCTTCAGACGCCTCACACGTTCTACTGCGGACTTTACATTCAGGTCGCAACCAATTGCATAGACGGTGTCCGTGGGATATAACATAACAGCACCATCTTGCAGGGCGTCCTTAATTTCCTCTATTCGTCGTATTTGGGGATTTTCCGGATGGACAGTGTAAATAGTAGCCATTAAAATTTTTTCTCTCAATCGTCAAATAATAAAAGTTAAGACACATGAATGAAAGTTAAGACTCATGAATCAAGATTAAGGTTCATGATTCATGAGTTCACTCACAACTCATAAGGCAAAAGATGACCAAGCTAGCGTACCTGGATTGTCCGACAGGAATTGCGGGTGATATGTGCCTGGGAGCCCTTGTGGCGGCGGGTGTACCGTTGGAGTATTTAATCGCACAGCTCAAAAAACTGGGTATCGAGCAGGAGTATCGGTTACGTGCAGAGAGTGTCCACCGCAATGATCAGTTGGCAACGAAAGTCTATGTAGATTTATTGAGGAAAGCTGAGCACCATCACAACCCTGATAACGGTCACGAGCATCATCACCATCATGACCCTGAGCACGACCATGAACATGCTCACTCTGAGGCGCTCACCTCAGACACCGGATACCAAACACCTCAAGCTCACCATACCTCTGTTCATGCCCCAACACGGCACTTACCAGAGATTGAGCACTTAATTACAACTGCTGACTTACCGCCACGGGTGTCACAATGGGGCCTTGCCGTCTTCCGCAAGCTGGCAGAAGCAGAAGGGGCAGTACATGGTATTGCTCCAGAGAAAGTTCATTTCCATGAAGTGGGTGCCACTGATGCCATTGTAGACATTGTGGGTACCTGCTTGGGGTTAGATTGGCTAGGGATTGACCAACTTTACTGTTCGGCTCTCCCTACTGGGGGAGGCACAGTACGGGCAGCACATGGTCGGCTACCAGTGCCTGCGCCTGCTGTACTGAAATTATGGGAATCGGGCCAGGTGCCCATTTACAGTAACGGCATTCAGCGGGAATTGGTGACGCCAACTGGGGCGGCGCTTGTCGTTACTCTTGCCACGCGCTTTGGTTCTCCACCAGCAATGACCCTCCAACGGGTTGGTCTTGGCGCAGGTTCGATCGAGTTACCAATTCCCAATATTTTGCGGCTCTGGATTGGTGAATCGTCAGTTGTCAGTGGTCAGTCGTCAGTGGTACAAACAATGGACAACGGTCAACTGGCTACTGACTTTTCCATAGAAACTATCTCCGTCCTGGAAACCCAAATTGATGATTTAAGTCCCCAAGCTATTGGCTATGTGTTTGAGGCGCTGTTTGAGGCAGGTGCTGTAGATGTTTTCACTCAGGCGATCGGCATGAAAAAATCTCGTCCTGGGATTTTGCTCACTGTCATCTGCCCACCAGAGAAACTATCAGTTTGTGAAGACATCTTATTCCGCGAAACCACTACTTTGGGAGTCAGACGTTTGACCCAGCAACGAGCGATTTTGGATCGGGAAATCCAGAAGGTGCAGACTGAGTATGGTGAGGTGCGTGTGAAGGTGGCTTGGAACATTAGCGCAGCGCTACGCCAAAACGCAGGTCGCTCAGCCAAAAGAATGATTACCAATGTTCAACCAGAATACGAAGATTGCGCCCAGTTGGCAAGAACAAATAACCTTTCTTGGCGAGAGGTACATCAGCTGGCGCTTCAAGCTTGGTATGGTCAACACAAGTAACCATTCAACGGGCAAAGGCAGGTCAATGCGATGCTAATCTCTTTTTTCTTCAGCCACGTCAGCACTATCAAAAAGAAAAATTCCTTTCTGGAAATTGCTGATGTTTTGATTCTTCTAACCCTGATATCAAAAAACCCAGCCACTTGCTGGGTTTTTGTCAATTGTCTATTTTTATGGCTTAAGCAATCTGTTTCTAATCAAAGGTATCCTCGATCGTAGTAGCGCCATCTTGAGCAGCTTGCTTGATTTTATTGCCTAAATTTCCGCTCTTATTTGCTGCCTTATCTAGAGTCTGTTGCGTGTTTCTTATGTCACTCTTGACCTTGGATTGAGCGGCATCAGTGGCTTCATTAGCTGCCTGCTTACCACTTTGAGCTGCTTCTTTGGCACCTTGAATATTTTTCTGAGAACCCTTAGATAGGTCTTCTTTTACATTTCCAGCGGCATTACCTAGATCTTCACCAATCCGCTTCACTCTTTCCCCAAGAGGTGTACCAGTTCGGTAATTTTCAACGTATTGCTCAGTACTATCAATGCTCTTCTCTTCTATGTTCTTCTGAGCATTGTCTACCAGACCTTTAGCCTTCGATTGTGCCCCTTTTATGCTTTGTCTGGGATCAACATCACTGTAGTCGTTCATCCCGCCTTCATATTTATTTGTCACAGCCGAGTCGGGAACTTCCTGCCTGACTTTATTCGCCGTATTGCCTGCTTTATCCGGCGTCGTAGCTGATGCCCCATCACTACAAGCGGTGCTAACAAAAACTAGAAGACCAGCCATAAAGACTGTTAAGATTTGACCCAGTCGGATACTTTTCAACCAATCAATTACTTTGTTCATCGTGTTCTTCCTGTGATTTTTTTTCAAGTGGATGGTTAACAGATTTACAATTTCAATCAGCAATCAATATTTTATGGCTTGACGAATTGAAAGCTTTATATACTTAAAATTCAATTCCTGCCAAACTCATTGATTAAGAAGCCGATTATCGCTTAAGGAAAGGCAAGCCTGGATTATCTACTTTTTCATTTCCCTCCAACGCTTTGTCTGCACCTTCATTGAGAAATTCTGAAGCCTTATCAACAGTCTCTTTGACTGTACTTAAGCGATCTTGAATGCGCTCGCCAATACTTCCTTCCCGTTGAATTTGTCCACCTGGTTCAGATGTTTCAAAATCTTCCAGGGTTATCTTGGGAAGAGCTTTTTCCACTTCTGGTCTCTTGAGTTGTTTATCAGCGCCTGGGTAGAGTGTCTCTTGGCTAGCAATCAGCTGGTTTGAGATGATGTGCAAGTCTGCTGACTTGTTGGATTTGCCGCTCACCTTGGGGTCAGGGGAGGTATTATAGTTAGTGTTAGTGTCTCCACCACTTTTGTAGGGATTATTAGAACCTCCCATTTGAACGGGAGGGTTGTCTGGACGTGCCCCCCGAACATCACCACTATTACAAGCGGTACCCATAAACAGGACTACTGTTGCCAAAAAAACTGTCAATATTTGACTGAACCGTAGCTGTTTAAAGAAATTAGTTAACCTTTTCATCGATACTCCTTTCAGCTTTTATTAAGCTGAGTGTTTCTTCATGTAAAGTTGATTGCCACATTCCCAGATATCAGAATCGCGGCAGCGTGACGACGCTCCCGTTTATAAAAATGGGTAGAGTACTAGAGTGGAAACTCAAGCTGCCGATCGCAACTATCTTTTGTACCTGGGAGTTATGGTAGTTACCCTTTAATCACGCTTTTCGACAATATCAATAAAAAGCTACTCATTACCTCTAGCAAAGGAGACATTGTGGTTGTCCTTGAAAAACTGTGATTTTCTAACTAGAGAGAGAGTGACACAGTTCACCTGTTACACCTGTTGCCATTTTGGGTTGAATGAAGATTAAAACACATTTGGTACATTCAATCTGCTAGGAAGGCATAATACCAATGCCAGAGGTTGTAGGGATGTTTGAGGCAACTGCGATCGCGTTACTTGATCACCATTTTTCTACGGATATGATTCTCACTTTCAGCGATCGCACAAACCGGACACAATAGCATCTATGCCTTGATTCCACTAAAAATCAACCTTCAAAGGTATTAGGTGGAGTACTTTCTTTAGGCGTAGCCTCCTCAGTTGGTTCTAGACTACTAGACTCCCGAAGTTGAGAAAAAACGCGGTAAGTCTCCATACCCGCTTCTGATTGATCATCTGGATTCGGCTTATCCATTTTAATCAAATTGTATTGAACATTATCCGCATGAATAGCAAATGTTATATTAAACACCTCAAAAAAACTAATTACCCATCGACATTCATCTTCCGGATAATCCACATAGTATTGTATTAACTTAGCAATACAATTTTCTAGATGGGTACGAGCATTTGGACAGATTAGAATAATTTTTAGTAATACAATTACCAAGGTAAGAGGATTTCCTTGAGACAGCAGCAGAACAAATAGACTAGAAGGTTTGTGCTGCTCTTCAGTTGTCAAATACTCAATTACTTTGTTGCAGGTTCTCAGAAGTATTGCATCATCTAATTGTTCTTCATGGTAGCTTTCATAAAGGCATTCTAATTTTTCTGATAACCTTTTATTTAATGCTTCTACAAAATCTTTGTTAGCTACAGAAAATATCAGATATTTCTGTAAACATTTTTTAAAGCATTTGTAATTAACATCACGAGTTTGCTCAAGAAAAATATTGGCTACATTTTCATAGCTAAAACTTCCACGTTTAGCCACAATCATTTTAATAAAACGCAGAACCTCGTCACCAAGAGCTGTCGGATTATTACTAATTTTATGCTTAGCTACAGAAGACTGAGAACGCGCCGTGTACATAGCTAAATCAAACTTAAACTGGTCTTTCAGTTTCTTTGAAAGCGTTCTTGCTGCCTCTCGCTGTTCTACAGGGTTACTAGGATTGGTGTACTGGGGAACTAATAAATACGAGGTGTATCGCTTACTCCAGTGCTCTATGTCCGAGTATCCATATTTAGCAATAAATAGCTTAAGTTCTCGATAATCTTGACTATCGATAAAATTGGCTATCCATGTTCTCAGACGACCGAGAGCGGTAGATAGGGTTCTCTTATTAATTTTAAATTCGGCAAATAAATCAACTAATTCTTTAATAGCACCATGATTTCTTGTGGTATCCCAATTATTAACAAGAATATAGCAGGACCTCTTGAGAGTCTGCCGAAACTCTTTCTCATTATTCAAGAAAATTAGCTCAGATATAGCCTTAATAACGGTTTCATTAGCCGACGAAGATTCATAGTCAAAAAACAAATGTCTAAACTCTAGTAAAACTTTTGCTGGAGGTTGTTTTCTAACCAATTCCAACAAAAATTGATAGATTAGTTCTTGAGCTTGCTGAGTAGATAACCCTAGCTTTTTTGGCTGGATGCGGGGTTCAGTTTGATGACCTTCTGATAGAACATCCCTGATCATGAAAGTACTATAGGACGCTTACGTCCCACTGTAGGATATAATAAGAGGAATCTGACGGCACCCTGCTTTAACGTTGCTTCTCATCTAGCCCGTAGGCTTGAAGACTTGAAGATTTTTTGAAGATAGCATAAACTGCCCATATAAGTTTTTATAAAAAAATAAAACAATTCGAAGGCTAGCGAAAAGATTTTTCCTGTTGTGGGCTGGGGGAGGATTAGGCTTATTAGTGATAGTTATCCGCACAGTAGTGGGTACAGCAAGCATTAGTAACACTCCGGATGTGCAACACGAGTTTTATAGTGTAGTCAGCATAGATTTGTGAAGGGAAATTTCCAGAGAGGGGCAGCCTCCCTAGCTTCCTAAAGTTCAAAACGCTGCCTTGGTCTACTGTCATCCTAGGCACAGATTATCCTCTTGCTAGAGTCTATCTAACTACGCTAGCGTAAAAAGAGCGATCGCGTCCCAAGAGCGAAACTGCTAAGACTATAGATTATTGGACTGAGACTTGATACGATTAATTTCCTCTTGTAGCTGCTCAATTTGACGTTGTAGCGTTTTCACCTCATCAACAGACGCCTCTGATGGAACATCAACAGCTCCCTCTGCCCTCGCACGTCGGTAATTACCTTGGCGAATTTGGCGATACTCCTCTGAAGTTGCCCACTCTCGCAAATAGCGTATGCGGTCAACGGGAAACGGATGCGTCAGCATTGACTCATTGCCACTGCTATAGAGTAAAAGTTTATAGATTTGATTGAGAGCATCTTGGTCAAGTTCTTGATAATTTTCAGATTGACGGATGAATTCATTGAGGTTGCACTCGTGACCGTATCGCGTACTACCACCCGCAACTTTCATCATCGTCTGCATCACGGTATTAAGATCATCTGTGACCAGCAATGCTGCCCGGTCAGAGGATAATTCAGCTTTGCGACGCCATTCATAAAAAGCATAAATTAAGCCACTGCTGACAAGATTACCTAAGCCGAACGTCGCCTCACTCAGCATCGAGGCAGCGTTCATTGCCCAGATTCCCATCTGAATTAAGATAGTATGACCACATTTGATGTGACCTAATTCATGAGCTAGAACAGTACGGATTTCCGCTTCGTTCAGTAAGTCTAACAAACCCGTGTTTACAACTACATAAGGGTGCTCTTGACCCAAGGAATAGCTATTGACTTGGGGATTTTGAGTGACAAATAGGTCGGGTTCCGGGTGTACATCTAAATCCCGAACACATTCTCGAAATAAGTGATAAATAGTGGAGTACTGACGAGCTCCAACCTGGATGCAGTTGCCCATCAGATAGACCAACTGGGGTCGTTCGTAGAGAAATTCCACAAACTTACGGGCAACCAAGTCAAATCCAGGGACACTACGTAGGGCTTGCTCGGCTTGTTGGTCGAGAGGATGTCTGAAGGCTTCGCTGGAAATTCCAGGGTAGGTAGGCATAGGGAAAGAATTAAGAACTATGAAGCGCCATCTTTATATTATGAAGGGAATTATAGATATTAGGAGCGCTCCTTCTTATCAGTATGGCAGTCTCGATGCTCACTCCTATTTCAGGTGTTGGGAGGAGAATGTCGCCAATAGTGGGTAGTGGGGAAATAGTCCAACTCCTACTCCCCTAAACCAAGGAATTCTATTCCTGTCTAGGTGTGGGTAATGTAATCAGGGGAAGTCGGCTCAAACTAGCCTATTAGAGATAGCTATGCCAGATAACGCCAGTGTGTCACAAGCCAATGATTCTGCCGTTATTGATGAAATTAGCCTATATGTCTATCAATCCATTCTTGAGATTCAGCAACAGCAGCCAGAATTACTAAGAGAAAAGTACAGGAATGTTGCCTGGCACAATGCCCGAAATCGTTCAGCTTTCCTAGGGAAGCTAAAAGAAGGACTCAGCAGCACGAATAACCAAGAAGCACTAATTATCAAGGTACAAAAGTTCTTGCAGTTTTTAGTAATCCCTAGTTATTTTGAGTTACCAATTTTCCAGGAATTGATTAAAGAAATTCGTTCTTCAACTCAGCAACTATCCGAGTCTACTAATTCTTCAGGTGGTATTGGAAAGTCACACTCAGCCGCTTCATCAAAATTACCAACATCAGGAGGATTAGAGCCGGTCACAAGAGGAATCGCTATCCTACTTCTTGATGCTGAGAACTTACAACTCGACGCTAACACTGAAAAATTCTTATCAGGGGTTTGTGCTTATCCCATTCAAATCAAAATTGCCTTTGCCAATTGGCGTAACATGGGGAAGCAAGATATAGAATTTCATGGGCGTGGCTACGAACTCATTCATGTGCCAGCTGGGAAAGATAGTGCTGATGTAAAAATGTCTACAGTTGGCTCATCTATCTTTGTGCATTACCCAACAGCTAAGGAAGTTTTAGTCTGTTCATCCGATGGCGTCATGACTCACCTTTGCACGACTCTTCAAACTCACGGGCTAACTGTGTATCTCGTCCGAAAACAAGGCGACACTATAACAGTACTAAACAGTAAAACCTCTCAAATACAGACTCATTCTCTCAAAGCTTTACCAGAGTTACCCTCCCTTGAACAACTTATTATTCAGCTGAAAGACTTAATTAAATCTGAGCAAGAACGAACCAAAAGTCAGTGGATAGAATTAGCTAAAATTTCTAGCCTATTTCAGAAAAAGCATAATCGGACAATAAGTCAAGCCGTGTCCAATCACTTTCCAGGTAAGAGAGCTAGAGATATTTTTATTGATAGTCCAACTGACTTTGTTGTTCATCAACCACCAAACCAGTCTGGTCTTTATGTCAATTTATTTGAACTCGCTCCATCTAATTCTTTAACGAGTAACAAAAAGACTGATGATCCTGTTCAACAGCCAGATACTAACCCTCAAGTTCAAAACTTAAACAAAATTAGTTCTAGAGCTGAATTGGAACAAATATTGGTAAAAATGATCGGAGCGGCGACAGCTGAATCGTCAGAACGTTTTATGCTTATAACCGTTTTAGGTACTTTGTTTCAACAGCAGTATGGTCAATCTGTTACCACTGTAATTAAGACGTTAAAGTTAAACGGCAAGTTTAGCAAATTTTTGCAATCTTGTAGTGCTTTTCAGCTAAAGAAAACAGAGAAAGGGTGGAGTGTAACGCTACGCTAAGGTACCTAAGCATTGCGCTGGATCGCCTAATCCTATTGTCAGGAGGCATGAGTCTAGCGGTGTTCCCTTAACGAGAGCTTTACTTGTTGGTTGCTATAGGTTAACTAATTGCGCCACAGATATCCGATATGCTATCAGGGAAAGAGGTTCATTGTGCCTAGTCAGCCCTTTCCCTATCCATACTCACTATGTCCATAGTCTTAGATTTGATTTTCAAGGGTGGCCCGGTCATGATACCAATTGTCGGTCTGTCCGTTGGCACGATCGCCTGCGGTTTGGAGCGGGCTTGGTTCTGGTTCGAGTTCTTAAGACAAGAAGATAGAATTGTCCACGATGTCCTAGACGCCGCTCGTGTTGACTTAGAGAAAGCGGCGGCGATCGCGTTTAAAGCCCAACAACTGCCGATTGGTCGATTTCTGCTAGCACCCCTGAAACTGAAGCAGCCGACTCCCGAAACCTTTCGCTTAGCACTGGAAGCCGCAGGGGATAAGGAATTTATCCGGATGCGTAAGGGAGACAAACTTCTAGAAAGTGTTGTTGGAATTGCACCTCTACTTGGTCTTTTGGGTACTGTGACAGGTTTAATTATCACCTTCAACAACCTCAACATTGGTGGGGGTGGTGCTAGTGACAGTGCAACAAAGGCAGCAGCAGGTATCGGGGAAGCACTCATTACCACAGCCTCCGGTATGATTGTGGCAATTGTCGCCTTGGCGTTTTTTCGCGTGTTCGTGACCTTGCAGTCCCAGCAGGTAGATTTATTTTCCGAAGTGGGCAGCGAATTAGAATTAATCTACCGACAAATCTGGTACGAACCTTCTGTTTCTGACAACACTTCTAACAAGACCTCTAACAATACTTCAGCAATTAGCAATCAGCAGTCAGCCGAATACTAATGCGATTCAAATCTCAGCAGAAAAGCTCACAAATGCCAGAGATTAACCTGGTGCCAATGATGGATGTCATTATGACCATCTTGACGTTCTTCATTATTATCTCCATGACCTTAACGAATCGGCAGAACGCCGTAAATATCACCCTACCCAGTACAGGTAACGGAGTTAGCGAACAGAAAACGCCCGATCCCTTAGTTGTAAGCCTCGATCCACAGGGACAACTTTTTCTAGGGAAGCAGCCGATTAGTGAAGCTCAATTAGCTGAACCGATGAAAGCTTATTTGCAGCAGTATCCAAACGGAGCAGTCGTTTTAAATGCAGACCGCAAACTCCCCTATGAAAAAGTTGTTCAGCTTCTAAGTAGAATGCGGGATGTTGGAGGCGATCGCGTTTCTCTAGCAATTGAAGACGGCTCTTGAATTGAAAGACGTTTTTCACGTCCCTAACTTAAAAATACTTAAAATCATCTAGGCTAATAATGGCTGTTCCCAAACCATCTTCAGTAGGTATCAGTTGAATAAAGCCCTTGAAATTATTCTTTTGAACACTATAGATCAGTCCATTTTGCTTTAAATCAATCGGTTGACTTCCTACATTAAATCCTTTCTTACTGAGTGTACTACTGAATTCAGAACCTAGTTGTGCAGGAGTTTTTCCAACCAATATACCGAAATCATTATATTTACCACCTGCTAATTTGTTCTTTATATCAGAGGAAAGTTCCTTAGTAGGGGCGACAGCAACACTTTGCCGAAGAATATCTTTAAACTCTCTTTCTTCCGCCGATTCTGCATCCAAGTTTGCTAAATTTTCACGAGCTAGCTTCTTTTCTGACAAGAAGATTACCGTATTTTCTCCTTTGTAAATTAAGTGAAGATATTGAGACACGCTACCTTTAGACACCTGATAAATTTTTAGATCTGCATCATCCGCGACCGGAGAAGCCAGAGGCGTATATTTTCTAGCTGGTAGTTCTTTGCCGTAATATTTAATGACCTGATCTAGTGGCTGCTTTACATTACGAGCAGATTTATCAGCATCTTCAGATAGTACGCTTAACGAACCAACATTAGCGTTTTCTGGGAAGGGAAAATTCTTGAGAAAATCTTCAAGGGGATCTTTGACCTTAGCCTCATCAGCATCTGTACCAGTACCAGTATTACTACCACTAACAGTATTAGTACCAATACCAGTATTAGTACCAATACCAGTATTAGTACCAATACCAGTATTAGTACCAGTACCAGTATTACTACCACTATTAGGAGTGGGATTGGAGGGTTGGGATTGAGACGGTTTAGACTTGGACGATTCGGAGGAACCCGAATCCAGTTGAGAGTTGTTGGTTTGAGAACTTGGGTTTGGCTTAGGCTGAGCTTGAGAAATAATTGGGTTTGCTGACTGTTCCTTGGGTTTGGGGCGCGTTGATTCGCTTATCTGGAAACTACGTTGAGGATTCGGTTCAGATGAAACTTTTGGCTCAGTTGGTTGATTAGGACGAGTTGACTGGCTGGACTGAAGGTTAGGTTGAGGATTCCGTTTCGCTGAGGGTTGAGGAGAGGGCTTTGGAGAAAGGCGAGTAGTTGGTAACTGCGTAATTTTGATCTGTTTCTCTTTTTTAGGAGGCTTGTCTAGGTCAGACTGTATCGGCAGCATGAATACTACTCCATGCAGCATTAAGGAAATCATCAGCGTGGGTCGGAATAACTTCTGTGCGGGAGCCGCTAAGTTTTTCAGGAGGTTAGGCCGCTTCATTAATGTACTTGGGTGTCCTGGCTAGGCGAGACTCAGCCGAACCTGATCTTAGCTGGTTCTTGAAATAAGCATCAGAAATAAAGAGGTTGACTGGATTAGAAACCGCTGAACCCTTACCTCTCACCCAGAACGAGACGTACAAACAGGCAAATTAGATGCACAGCTGTTACGAGAAATATTGAATTGACCCGTCAATAACCCTAACGGAACGCTGTTCGCCAAGATTGTGACCTACTGACGCTAATACGCAGCCTTGCTTTGCGATCGAGTTCGGTAGGATTTTTTAGGCGATCGCATTTCTCTTGCCCTTAAAGGTTGATGAAATTCCTGTCTGACTAAAAAGGAGAATCTTTGGACAATAAGACGAGTGTGTTATTGTCTGTATTCACCACAAAGTACATATACATTGTAAATTTCCCCTGCTCTATTTTGTAAGTCAGGGCACCTCCATAAGGAGCTTCTTTAGAAATTTTTGTAAACCCATTCTGGGTTAACTGAGCTTCATAGATTGCAGAAAGCTCTTGAGGAGATTTTGGAGCCAGCTTTCCTGTTTTAACGAGAGCCCGGAACTTGTTTGTGTCTGAAAATTTAGTAGATTCAGGAACCTTAGCAATATCATCAGGCTCCACCGCGTTTAAGATTAATTTTTCATCATTTTCAAGTGGCTTGAGCACGTTATCATAAAACGCTATTTCCTCCTGACTTCGTGCTTCTGCATTCTTGAGACTTTTTAGGTCGGGTACCTGTTGTGACGCTAAAAGAATCACTGTTTTTCCATCTTGGGAAATCAAATGGAGGTATTGGGGTGTACCACTATCTTTAGACACCTCAAAAACTTTGAGGTCTGCTTCATTAGTGATAGGCTGAAAATTGAATTTATTGGTTGGTAGTTCTTTGTTATAGAAAGCAACTACTTGATCGACTCCATCCACTGTGTTACGAGCAGATTTATCATTTTCTCCAGACAGTAAGCCTAAAGAACCTGACTGAGCATTAGCTGGAAAGGGAAAATCAGCAAAGGGATTTTGTACAGTAGAATTTGGCGTCTGCTCTGGCGTTGGCTGCGGTGACGCTGGCGTTGCTATTGACTGGGGTGGTGTTATCTCTGGAGTTGGTTGTGGTAGCGTTGCTGTTGGTTGCGGTGCTGTTCTCTCCGGAGTTGGCTGTGGTGGCGTTGCTGTTGCTGTTGGTTGCGGTGGTATTCTCTCTGGAATCGGCTGTGATTGTGGTAGAGGAAGCGACCTAGTTAGAGGTGGGATGGGGGGTATATCTGACACCCGTTGGCGAATTGGCGTAGGTTGGGGACGAATTGACGGACGCACCTGGGGAGTAGGTTTAACGGCGAGACGAGGAGTTGGAGAAGCGGGAGTTGTTGGTAACTGCGTGATTTTTACCTTTTCTGGTTCTTTTTTGATGGGTACAGGCTTTTTTTCATATGCTATTGGTATAGCTAGGAATAAACCGTGTAAACCTAGAGAAAGCAGCAGCATCGGTCGCACCCAAAAATGTAAAGGTGTAGGTAAATTTTTCAGGAAATAAGACTGACTCATAGATTTGGTTTTTATAGGATTGATTGTCTTTTCCACTAGCGAAGACTAAAACTTGAAATACAAAGGTGCGATCGTGCTCAGGAATTTTCTGAAAGTAATTCTCTACCTTTTTAGAAGCACGTTCTGCCAATGGGATAGCTATGCTGCTTCACACCGTTCTAGACTAGCGCCTCGCTACACTTCGTAAGATCTAATGCAAACGCTTTACACTTTCCATACCAGCTCAATGATGCTTCCTTAAATATCTATAAAAAAATGGCTTCACTAGTAGTTGCTAGCGAAATACCAGAGAACTTTATTGTTCTTCACTCCGCGCCAAACGAGCTAATGATCTAAATCTATATCTCTGGATAGTCTTAGGATTTCAATCTCAAGACATATTACTAGAAATATAAGAATTTTTGCAGTTGCCAAGCATACTAATTTAGATAAATTATTCAGTTAATGAGATGTTAAACTAACTTTAACTAAAGATTATTATTTTGATTACTTTTCCTTAGTTATTCCGGTTGTAGTGTAATCAAGTATTGCTCAATTACTAGTCTGTCTTTGCTAGAGGACGAAGCAAGATGATTTTCTCTACGACCGCTTTTCGTCGTGCTGCTACGGTTTCAGTAGCAACTGTTGCTATCTCATTTAGTTCTGTTTATGCAGCAATTGCACAGACTGTAACTCTAAACGGTGCTGGAGCAACGTTCCCAAAACCTCTTTATGATCGCTACTTTGATGCCTTCAAAAAGGAAACAAATACTCAGGTTAACTACGAAGCCATTGGTAGCGGTGGTGGAATTAAACAATTTATTGCTGATACGGTTGACTTCGCTGGCAGTGATGCATTTCCCAAAACTGAGGATCAGACCAAAATGGCGAAGGGTGTCATTCTGGTTCCTACAGCAGGTGGTGCTGTAGCCGTGGTTTACAACGTTCCCGGTGTCACCAATCTCAAGCTGTCTCGCTCCGTCCTGCCAGCGATTTTCGCTGGTGAAATTACTCGTTGGAACGACTCCAAAATTGCTGCCGATAACCCTGGTGCCAAGCTGCCTGACAAACTTATTAAACTAGCTGTGCGCTCCGATTCAAGCGGCACAACCAACATCTTCACCACACATTTAAGCGCCATTGGTTCTAGCTTCAAGAGCAAGATTGGTGCTGGTACGGCTCCGACTTGGCAAGCTAACCCCCTCAGTGGTAAGGGAAACCCTGGTGTAGCGGCTCTAGTCCAACAAACAGAAGGCGCGATCGGTTATGTGGAAGCTGCCTACGCTCAGCAGAACAAACTCCAGACAGCGCAGGTACAGAATAAAGCGGGTCAGTTCATTTTGCCGACCCTAGAGGAAGCAAATAAGGCGCTATCAGCCATAACATTCACCCCTGAATTCAACGTATCTGGAGCAGAAGACCCAGCACAGGGTTATCCAATCGCTGGTGTGACCTGGCTGCTAATCAAAAAGCAATACGATGCTCCGAAAGCCGATGCGGTGAAAAAAATGGTTTCTTGGATTTTGACTAAAGGTCAAGACATCAACAAAGAGCTGGGCTATACCCGAATTCCCCAAACGATCGCTGAAAAAGCGAGTCAAGCGGTATCTACCAACGTTGCGGCGCGATAGGAGAGAGTTGAGAAAAGCATTTTGAGGCAAAACTCAAGGCTGACAAATCCTTAGGCTTGGTTTCCCGTTTTGCTAATGGGGGCATCTCCAGTGCGGGGATGTCCTCTAACTCTTCTATAGAGCGATGTAGGGCAGTAGTATAAAATGACGCAAATATGACTGATTTCTCTAATCAATCCGACAACTTAAAAGAGCTACCAACAGCGGCTGAGATTGAAACAGACCTTACAAGCACAGAAGGGGAAGGCATCTGGCTGGAGTACGGATTTACGGGATTGGTTTGGGTCGTTGCTTTGGCAACAGCTGGAGTGCTGTTCTGGATGAGTTGGGTAATTTTTAAGGATGCTCAACCAGCCGTTCAGCAATTTGGTTTGAAGTTTTTAGCGGAGCAAACGTGGAATATCGGGCAAGAGAAGTTTGGTGCCCTACCGTTTATCTACGGGACGTTAGTAAGTTCGGCGATCGCGCTTGTGTTAGCCGTACCTACTGGCTTGGCAGCAGCGCTCATCACAAGCGAAGATTTTTTACCAGGCTGGGTGCGATCGCCCTTAGCTTTTCTAGTCGAACTCATCGCCGCTATCCCTAGCGTCATCATCGGTTTGTGGGGAATTTTTGTTTTAATTCCCTTCCTAGTGCCCTTGCAGCAATGGCTATTCAAAACATTTGGCTGGTTTCCCCTGTTTAGCACTGACCCCTCTGGACCTGGGATGCTTGCCGCTGGGGTTGTACTGGCGATTATGATTCTGCCAACGGTAGCGGCAATTAGCCGAGAAGTGTTGTTGGTCATTCCTCTAGAGTTGCGCAGTGCCTCCATGTCTCTAGGGGCAACTCGCTGGGAAACCATCTGGAACGTCCTGCTGCCTGCTGGAAGTTCAGGAATTTTAGGAGCAATTATTTTAGCTTTAGGGCGTGCCTTGGGGGAAACCATGGCAGTGACGATGGTGATTGGTAACTCAACCCAAATTAGCGCCTCGCTACTCGCTCCTGGCTACACAATTCCAGCTGTTTTAGCTAATCAATTTGGTGAAGCCTTAGATAAATTGCACATCGGCGCGCTCATGTACTTAGCACTTATTCTCTTTGTCTTAACGCTAGTGGTTAATATTATTGCCCTACTAATGGTTCAACTGATAGGCGGAAGACCATAAAAAATGTCCTTGGATCTTAACTTTTTGTTCTTATTTTTAAATTTCGAATTTTAAATTTACATGACCACTGACCAAAGCTTTTTAGAGGAATCTTTAGATCGAGAACTTCACCAACCCTTATCGGTAGGTCGAACTTTTTTCAGTAGAGGCATGACATTTCTTGCCTTTACCCTCACGGCAGTAGCACTGCTCCCCCTGTTTGCGATCTTGTTTGAGATTCTACGTCAGGGACTTGGACAGTTGAAGTGGGAAGTGCTGGTATCTCTGCCAGCACCAGTAGGGGTGACAAATCAACCCAATGGCTTCGCCAATGCCATTTTAGGGACACTAATCATGGTGGGGATCGCTAGTCTGTTTAGCGTTCCTTTTGGCATTCTCACAGGTATCTTTTTAGTTGAGTTTGGCAAAGGCTCTACGATGAGCCCGTCGGGATTCTCGCTTCGCTCGATCGCCAGTTATATCCGCTTCATCACCGTTATCCTCAGCAGCGTTCCCTCGATCGTTGTCGGTGTCTTTGCCTATGGTGTCATCGTCCTCACTACCCGTCAGTTTTCTGCCCTAGCAGGCGGGTTAGCTCTGGGTGTCATCATGCTACCGATTGTGGCTTTAAGCACGGAAGAAGCCTTAAAGCTAGTTCCCATGTCCCACCGCCTTGCCTCAGCTGCCTTAGGAGGCGGGCGCTTCCAAACAACCTTCCGCATTGTCGTTGCCTCAGCGCTTCCTGGAATCACTACGGGTGTCTTACTCGCCGTTGCCCGTGCGGCTGGTGAAACGGCTCCACTTTTATTCACAGCCCTATCTAGTCAATTCTGGCCGCAAGGATTGTTTAGCCCGACTCCTTCTCTATCTGTATTGATTTACAGTTACGCCAGCTCACCCTTTAAAGAACAAAATAAACTCGCCTGGACGGCTTCTGTCGTTCTCATCGGACTAGTTTTACTTAGCAGCATTTTGTCTCGCCAAGTCACACGTAAACGCCTAAATACTCGCTAAATTATGCAACCAAGTAGCAAAAATTCAAGGCTTAATTCTCCAGATTCAAACGCGGACAAATGGATCGCACCTGCTGCCACAGACGAAGTATTAACCCCAGCCATGTGCGTCAAAGACGTAAGCTTCTACTACGGCAGCCAAAAAGCTATAGAAGCGGTGTCGCTGGAAATCTACTACAAACAAGTTACTGCGATTATTGGACCTTCCGGTTGCGGCAAATCCACCTTTATCAAAGCCCTCAACCGAATTGGGGAACTAGAGGGAAAGGTACGGGTTGAAGGCACGGTTGAATTTTTTGGTCAAGATATCTACAGTCGCCGCGTCAACCTCAATCGACTGCGCCGCCACATTGGCATGGTCTTCCAAAAGCCAAATCCCTTTACCATGAGCATTTACGATAACGTTGCCTACGGTGTCAGGATAGCGAGTTATCGAGCCAAGCGAGAATTGGATGAAATTGTAGAATCAGCTCTTCATAGCGCTGCTCTTTGGGACGAGGTGAAAGACAAGTTGAATCAGCCAGCTCAAGGGCTCTCAGGTGGACAACAACAGCGACTTTGTATTGCCCGTGCCCTAGCAGTAAAGCCCAAGGTTTTGCTCATGGATGAACCTTGTTCTGCCCTTGACCCGATCGCCACGATGAAGATCGAACACTTGATTCGGACTCTTCGCCAGGAACTGACAATCGTTATTGTCACCCATAATATGCAGCAAGCGTCTAGGGTATCCGAC
Source organism: Coleofasciculaceae cyanobacterium (assembly GCA_036703315.1). Lineage (GTDB taxonomy): Bacteria > Cyanobacteriota > Cyanobacteriia > Cyanobacteriales > Coleofasciculaceae > DATNPH01. The sequence goes on along the minus strand of DATNPH010000146.1, from coordinate 172,658 downwards.
TATACAGGATTCTTCAGTACTGATGAGAGCCGCATCGGTCACTTAGTTGAATTCGGACCAACGACTAGGATTTTTACAAATGCTACCCAACCCCGCACTCGTGACTACGTTGCAGGTCTGTTTGGTTGAGGGATATTCAAGGTTCCGGCAGGGTTGCCCATGTTGTCAGTATCATAAAGAGAAGTTGTAAAGAAATGTAAAGAATAATGCGGGACAAAGTTGTTGTTGTAGTTGGTGCCACTGGCGGTATCGGTTCCACCTTGACGCGCAAGCTAGCACTGGAGGGAACTAGTCTGGTGTTGGCGGCGAGGAATAGCACTCACTTGGCGGCTTTGGGTTCTCAACTGCCAATAACTCATGAAAAACAAGTCTTAAGTGTGCCCACAGACATTACAAATCCTTCTCAGGTCGAGGCCCTCATGTCGAAGGCTATTGCCCACTTCGGTCAAATTGATGTTCTGGTGAATGCGGCTGGTGCTGGACTCATGAAGCAGTACAACAAAGTTGAACCTGCTGATTTAGACGCCTTGCTCGACCTAAATCTCAAGGGCAGTTTCTATACTTCTCAGGCGGCAGCCGAGGTGATGAAGGATAAAAAGTCTGGTCACATCTGTAACATCGTCGGAATTTTAGGTAAGCACTCAATGGCAATGGCGTCGGCTTACTGTGCTTCTAAGTTCGGTGTCGTTGGTTTTAGCAAGTGTATGGCGGAGGAACTGAAGCGCTTTGGCATCAAGTTCACGCTATTCTACTTTGGTGGTGTGGATTCTCCCTTCTGGGACAATGTCAATTTGAAGGTAGACCGCTCAAAAATGCTGACACCGGAAACAGCTGCTGACGCCATTTTGTATGCTATGAAGGCTGACCCACAAGCGGTACCAATGGAAATAAATATTCAGCCAGAAAGTCACTTGTTTTTCTGATGTGGCACGATCTTTCTTGGGAATGACCTGTAAATCTTGAAAAAACTGCAAAATTGACAGGCAGGCAAGCTCCCAAGTGGGATAGTTGATGAAAATTGATCATATTCATTTCTATGTAGAAGACGCCAAAGCCTCTCATGACTGGTTTGTGAACCGCATGGGCTTTCAATCCTTGGCTTCTGGTATAAGCCGTCATACTCACACAACTGTGGTGAAAAGCGGCTCGCTTTACGTTGTTTTGTCTTCCCCTCTCACCTCGGCAAGTCCTGTTGCCCAGTTTCTACGCCTGCATCCTCCTGGCGTTGCTGATATCGCTTTCGTCGTTTCAGACTTAGACGGTGTAGTGGAGAAGGCTGTTGCTAACGGTGCAAAAGTTTTACAGCCAATTCAGCAACAGTTGCTGGCTCAAGGAGGCTGGAAATGGGCAAAAATTGCGGCTTGGGGTTCCTTGAGTCACACTCTGATTGAGGAGCGCTTTACGGGAGTGCTGCCACTTGTTAGCGTTAGTCAAGCAATAACCCAGGAACTAACGGCAGGTCTTGCAGGGCATAGTTCAGACGCGCTAGTGTTTTGTGAGCGCGATCGCATCGCCAATATGCCCTTGCTGCCAGAATTGTTCGGCTCAGAAGTTACGACTGAAATTTTTACTTCCACTGAGTCCTCCGACGTTTCTGCGAGTGACTTACGAGTTGCAATAGCCGACTGTGGGCTCTTCAGCGCCATTGATCATGTAGTATTAAATGTTGCTGCTGGGGAGTTGGAAAGGGCACTTAGCTGGTATGAAGACGTTTTGGGCTTTCAACGTAAGCAGGCATTTACAATTCAGACTGAGCGATCAGGACTACACTCCCAGGTAATGGTTCATCCAAACAGTGGGGTGCAATTTCCAATTAATGAACCAGCATCCGCGAATTCTCAAATTCAAGAGTTTCTAGACGTTAACCAAGGACCAGGAATCCAGCACATTGCTTTACACACACCTCGGATTGTGCAGGCGATCGCAAAACTCCGTCATCTAGGGCTATCCTTTCTCCCAATTCCTAAAACCTACTACACCCAGTTACGGCTGAACCATCCTGGGCTTCCCATCTCGGCAGCTGAATTAGAGGAAATTTCCACTCAACAAATTTTGGTGGATTGGCAGGACGAATATCCTCAAGCTTTGCTACTTCAGACCTTCACCCAGCCTATTTTTGATCAGCCCACTTTTTTCTTTGAGCTAATTGAGCGCCGCCAAAAAGCGCAAGGCTTTGGGGAAGGAAATTTTCGTGCTTTGTTTGAAGCGATCGAACGAGAGCAGATGAAGCGAGGAAGCCTTCCTTTGCGAGAAGGTAAATAAAACTTAATTTTTATTTACATATATTAATATAAGTTATAGGCTTTGATAGTTTAATCATGGATCTCTCGGAGTGAGGCTACCGTGTTGACCAGTTATGCCTCAGACGAACCCGACGCCCTATAGAGCCAGTAGAGCATAAGTTCAAGGCTGATTTGTGTGACGGCAAGCGTACTGAGCTGGATTTTTACAGCTAACTTTTTTAACGTAAAAAACTACTAATCAGCCAGAGCACAAAAAAGGTCACTAATGTTGCAAATTTTAATGAACCGATAATGGCGATTTGCGTCTGTAGTACACTGCCCAACAAAGTTCCCAACCCAAAACCTATAAGCAGACCCGCCAGTGTCAACAACACAGCCCGACCAAATTGTCCTTCTTTGCGATTGAGAAAGTAGATACTACATCCGAAGCCCAAAGCCAAAGCCAACGACAACATTGAGCCATCGCGGTCAGGATAAAAAATAGTCAAGCCACCCAGTAGCAAGAACGAAATAGCAGGCCAGATCAAGTCTGCCGGTGTTGGTGTATCCAATAGCCGTTGCAGCCATGCCGGAGAGCGGCTGACTGGAGCTGGAGTAAAACTCGGCGGTGCTTGAGAGACTCTCTCTGGAAAACGAATGCGTTCCGGAACCTTGATTTTTCCTTCTTGGCGCATTCTAAGGCGATCCATGATAATCGCATCGTAGGCGGACTCTACAGCCTCCACAACCTTTTGGTCACCGCGATGCTGCTGTAACAGCCGACTTTTTGCATCCTGAATTTCATCAAAAGAAGCATCTTCTCTAACCCCAAGCTTTTCGTAGTGATTTTGCTCACTCATTCAAAACCTCCAAGGCATCCCGTTCGTTGTACTCTTTTCACTCGTATGACAGCGACTCTACACTGGTTATATATTAGGCATCGATAATGCTCAATGCTGGTCTGGCTACCGATAGGTAACAGGTTAGTCATTATAGAGTGTTCTGCCAACCCTCCTGCAAGCTAGTTTAGCCTGATCCCCGAACATAAGTGCTCTGTGAAACAAACCCTTTCAATTGGTAAGGAATACTTCATTAGAACCTTTGCTCGTTTAGGCTATTGGGACATTTCTCAACGATTTGACTGGTTAATGATGTCAATAGCTATTGGCATCCCCTAGTTCTGCGACGATAATTGTCTAGAATGCTCTTTACACCATCGGTGTCAAAATTTTGCGTCTCGATCCCTGATCCAGTTCTCCGTGGAAAGTTATGACCATGGCCTCCGCCAAGATTCTTGTCGTGGATGACGACCCGGCCATCCGAAATTTGATTCTTCGCTTTTTAAGCCAGAAGAACTATCAAGTGCAGTCTGCTCATGATGGTAAGACGGCTTTATCACTGTTTGAGCAATTCAACCCAGACCTGGTAATTCTGGATGTGAATTTGCCTGATGCCCTTGGCTATAACCTGTGTCAGGAAATGCAACGTCGCACCGATGTCTTTGTCCTGATGCTTACCAGTCGGTCAGACGCTGCTGACAAAGACAAGGGGTTTAAACAAGGAGCTGATGACTACATCACGAAACCGTTTGATTTACAGGAACTGGAAAACCGAGTTGGAGCGATTTTGAAACGCCAGCGGGTTGTTACTGCTACCGAACAACAGCGCCTCGTCTTCGACAAGTTGGTTATCGACCCAGGCCGTCGGGAGGTAACCATCAACAACCAAATTGTGCCTTTAACCGCTCTAGAATTTGATCTCCTGCATTTTCTGGCTTGTCATCCTGGTCGAGTACTGCGTCGCTCCGAGCTAATCCAGGAAGTCTGGGAGTACGACTATGTAGGAGACCAACGGGTAGTTGATGTCCATATTGGTCAAATTCGCAAGAAGATTGAACTTGATTCCAGCCAACCCTCATTAATTCAAACTGTTCGAGGTGTCGGTTACAAATTTGAGGCTCCTAGCCCCCAAAAGAATGGAAAATCCGAGTCCTGAAGCAGTCTAAGCTGACAATTTTGATCAGTAACAGATTCAGTAACAGGGTGCTTTGCTGTTCTGAGCTGTTGCAAACATGTAGTTTCGTGTGCTCTGATACCGATGAAGTTAAGTTTGCTTAACATTTATAAGTGACGCATCAAACACCTAAAGCCCGCGTAGGCGGGCTAAAGGAAACAATCTCAGCATTGTCTGTCTTAGCTTTGTTGAGAGGAACTAGCCGCGTGATTATTGGTCTCAGCTGTAGCAACTTCTTTTGTTGTAACTTCCTGAGATTGGGGTAGCGCTGGTGTTGTCGCCGCTTGCTCTAGTTGTTCAGCCTCTCGCTTAAACTCAGATTCAAACTCCTTGGAAGCATCTTGAAAGCCTCGGATTGCTTTACCTAGGCTCCGACCGATTTCCGGTAATTTCTTTGGTCCAAATACTAATAAGGCAATAATCATGATTAGCGCCATTTCCGGCAAACCAATACCAAAAACGTTCACGTAATGACCTCCTGCTATTTTTTGCGTGCTAGTCCCAATCCTCAGTATTTGAACTTGTTTTGAGGCGGCTACTTTTATTGTCTCATTGATCTAAGCGGTGCGAGAATAGCCCGTCCTCTCTACCGATGAGGATAATTGGTCAAAGGGGAAGGGTAATGGGGTAGAGGGCTTATTCTTTCTTCCCTTTGCCCTAAAATTAACCTGATAAAAAATGTAGACATACAGCCGCTGATGAGTAACAAAAAAAACCCGGACAAACCGGGAATCTAAAGATTAATTACAAGCATGAGAGCGACAGACTATTGGCCTAAGCTTCTCCAATCGACATTGATACCCTCAAGTAGCAGCGAGGAGTTGTAGAGCTGCAAAATAATCAGTAAAAAAACGAAAAATAAGAGCATGAAGACTCCCATCAGTGGCGTTGTTCCCCAACCGGGAGCCACTTTACCGTATTCAGAGTTTAGGGGTTTGAGTACGTCTCCTAGCCGCGTCCGTTGTGCCATGAGTCACCTATGATGAATCTCAATAGATTTTTTGTAATGTTCCGTAATATTATAGGGGTAATGGAACTCATAATTTATCTAAATCATGGAACCCGCAACAGTTCTTAGCATTTCTATAGCCGTTTTTGTTGTCGCTGTTACTGGCATTTCAATATATACGGCTTTTGGTCCTCCCTCTGCGGAATTAAACGATCCGTTTGAAGATCACGAAGATTGATACCTTTTTCAGGTGTCGTTGATTAGTCGGTTCATTAATTCAGCTAACAGCGGTTAGACATTAAGAAAATTTCATCTATCTTCAAAACCTCTCGGACGAGGCTATTTGGTTATTAAAAGTACCAGATAGCCTTGTTGCTAACACAAAGCCTCTGAGCAGAGATTTACAGGAAAGGGAAGCATAGAAGAGACTTGGGCGATCGCTACGTCAATTCAATAATTCACAACCAGGCACCACGAGAAAAGAAGCGATTTTCCAAGGGGGAACACTAATGGTCTGTTCATCAGATAAATGATTAGGCGTCTGAGTTGAGCGCTCTAACAAATCAACGGCGTGAGCTACGCTCAAACACAAATCACTTTCCAACGATAAATCAGCTGACTTGCCCTGACATTCATAACACCGCACAATCCATTGGTTGGGAGCATCTTCTGATTGTTTAAATGCTATCAAGACAAGATTCTCAGCTTGCAAATCTAACAATCGACTAACAGGGGGCAGCTGTGGGGAGTTGGCATACTCAGTTGGGTCACACAGCAGCACCTGAAGCGGTAGATTTAATTCATAACCCCGTTGTACCGTATCAGCTGACTGCCAACTCCCCCTGTGAGGATAAACAGCGTAGGTGAAGTGGTGGACACCTCGATCAGCTCCTGGGTCGGGCCAAGTGGGACTTCGTAGTAACGTCAGCCGTAATTGAGAAGGCTGGGCATCGTATCCATATTTACCATTGTTGAGCAAACTGACACCGTATTCCTGATCACCAAGGTCTGCCCAATGCAAAGCTGGAACTTCCCATTTGGCTTGCTCTGCGGCTGTTTCAGGTCGAGTAGGACGTTGGATAGAACCGCAGGGAATCTCATAGGTGGCATAGTTGGCTTCCAGGTTTAAGGGAAAAGCTGCTTTCACTAAGACATGGCGCTCCTGCCAATCTACAGTTGTGGTGATTCTAAAAATTGGTGATTCGGCTGAGAGTATATAATCCTGGCAAAACTGGGATTGCCCTAGCTGCCGCACAACCCGCAAACGCGATCGCAATACTCCTTGTTCTAACCATTCAATAGATTTCAGGTGGGTTGAGGGTAAGGGATGCTGAGTATAGTTGGGATCAATATTCCAAGCGTCCCAGTATTGACCACTATCTTGGAAAGCTTGCAGCTGATTACCAGAGCCACTGAGGACTTCTCGTTGATGGATTTTATCAAAAACGCTGCTCAAGTCTCCAGTATCAGGGTCAACAACAACCCGCAGAACTTCGTTTTCTAAAACCCAGTTTTCCTGTAGTGTAGGGGCGCAAGGCTTTGCGTCCCTAGAGAATTCGTCAGTACAACAACACAACCAAAAAACTCGATACCCCACAGAGGGAACATCCTTTGCCAGAAACAGAAGCGTCGATGCCTCACTTGGCTGGGATAGTATTTTTTGACCTGAAAGGTCGTAAATCTCCCAAGCTGTCTTAGTGGATGTAGGTAAAGAAACAGTAACGAGTTCTGAACGCTGCCAGTTGAGGGGGTTGAAGATGATAATGGGTTTGGCGTCTGGTTGAGGCGGTGTTGGTAGGGTGATTTGGGAGGCGATCGCTCTCAACGACTCATCAAGTATTATCAAACAAACTTGCTCCACTTCCTGCCAAGCCTGATTAGCCTCCACAAAGACTTCCGGAATCGATGTCCCTGGCAAAATATCGTGGAATTGGTTAAATAGAGCCTTTTTCCAGGCATCCTCTAGCTGAATTTTGGGATAGCTACTGCCAGTGGCTAGGGTTGCCAGAGAGGCGAAGAGTTCTGCCTGATACAACAACCCCTCACAACGACGATTCCAGCGCTTTTGGTCAGCATGGGTAGTGTAACAGCCGCGATGGAATTCTAGATAAAGCTCATCATTCCAAATAGGAATGTCAGAGGTCAGTTGTCCTTTGTCAGTTATTTCTGGCTTGTCAACCTCGCTCTTTCCAACTGACCTCTGATTACTGACAAAAGACAAATAACTCAAAGCAGTAGTAAATTGCAGTTGTGGGAAGAATGGCGACTCCTGCCAACGCTGTGCTACTTGCAACATGTCGCGAGTAGGTCCGCCGCCATGATCCCCGACACCAGGAAGCCAAAAAGCGTCTTTCAGATTAGTCTGAATTTCCCAGTCAATGGCATAAGATGTCATTGTCAGTGGATTGGTATCCATGACTCCAGCTGTGTTAGGAGCCGATATCAGGCTGAAGATTTGGGTACCATCAGGCGATCGCCACCAAAAAACTCCATAGGGAAACTTGGTGGTGTCATTCCAGTGCAGCTTTTGGGTAACAAAGAATTCAATTGCGCCCTGTTTAAGAATTTGCGGCAACTGCCAACAGAAACCAAAGCTATCCGGTAGCCATGCCACAGTTGTTAATTGACCAAATTTCTCCTGAACGTAGCGCTGGGCGTAGAGAACTTGTCGGATAATGGATTCACCATTAATCAAGTTTAATTCTGGCTCTACCCACATTCCGCCTACAACTTCCCAGCGACCCACTGCGATTTGTTGTTTGATTGCGGCAAACAGGTCAGGGCGATGCTGTTCTATCCAAGCGTAGAGTGCTGGTGTGGAATGACAGTAGGTTAGGTCTGGAAACTCCCGTTGTAGATTTAATACGGATTCAAAAGTGCGTTGAGCCACTTCCCACGTTTCATTCACTGTCCACAGCCAAGCCATATCTAGGTGGGCATGACCTAGCAAGTGGATTGTGGACTGTGGATTGGAGATTTTGGATTGGAGATTTTGGCGTAAGCTGGAGAGCGATCGCGTAAATTCTTCTTGCTGTGACACCTTATCCCAATCAATCTCAGCTATAGCTGCCGCAAGAGTATCTAATTTTTCTGGCTCAAAAGCTTCTACATACTTTTGTAATACAGCTAATTCATCGGCAACAAAACCTGGATCAATAGAATTGGTCGATTCGTATACGCATCTTGAATGCATCAATGCCCCAATATCATGACCAGGACTGACAAGCCGTAGGACTACAGTAATCTCTTCTCCTGGCACTACCGCTGAACTGAGTAGCACTCTAGCAGAGGAATCAAATAAATCTCCCTCCTGCACCAGCCGACCATTGACAAAAATCTGTGCAGATTCTGCCCACCAAGTCAACACCACCCGTAAAGCTAATCCCGCCAAAGGATAACCCTGTAAATCTTGGGGAATCACCAAGCGTTGACCCAACGACATCACTTGCTGTCCAGCTTGCCAAGTAATATATCCTTTGGCATTCAGCTCAAGGGGTGACCTGTTAAAAGGTTCACAAGTCGTTGCTACTTCAATTGGCAGGTCAAGAGCGCAGGAGCGCCAACTCGCCTGAATATTGATTTGAGTACAGGCACGTAATTTTTCAATTTCATCTAGCGCATACCCCACAGCAGTTGGCCCCCGTTCATTGACTAGGTAGCTGTTTTTTGCCCTATGGCGAAGGAATTATTATCCCTCACTGTGGGAGTATATGAGCTACCGAGAAACTGTTTGCGATAGGATTCAATCTCAAAGTGCCAATCGTCAATGGGTCTATACTTCAACAGCATAGCTACAGATTGCGCAATAGCGCTCGCTTCACGATGGAGATCGAGCGAACCTTGTTTCATTAAGTCGTACTCTTGAGAGAACACCTCTAAGCTTTGAAAAGTACCATCCTTACCAAGGAAATGAGAAATTAGTAAGACCGAAATTTTGTGTGTTTTCGTACTACTTGTGTAAGTCCGCCGTTGCTGAATTGGTTTTGCCTTGTGTGTTTTCTTGTGAGGATTTTCTAATCCTGTTACAGCAAATAAATGGTCACAACAAATATAAATATCGTACTTATATTTGTCGAGTTTACTATGTTCGAGTTGATGCTTGAGATTGTCTAATTCAACATTCCTTTTAGGAATAAATACCCAAGTAGCTATTGCTCTAGGAGTATCACGTCTTACTAGCTTCAAATAGCCGCGTGAGCTATCAAACCGAGCAACCTCTTCATATAGGTAGACTGGGCTACCATTAGGAGCTTGCCAAAATTGCTCCTTTATCCATACCAAAAAATCCAAAATGATGCGGTCAAGCTTCATATCTTGGGGGGAAGAACCTTCAAAAGTAGTGCATCCTGATAATTTAGACAAGCGTCTTACACCTGATAGGTATGGAAGTAAGCGCTATTCATATAAATGTAGGGTCGAACTCATTCGTAAGTGATAATTGCTAGTTCGTAATTACGAGTCACACATTACGAATTACTAATTGTTCGAGCAGGGAAGCCGAAATGAAGTGACAAAAACAGCATTAACTTTCAATTGTGTCTGGTCATTTCAGTGAATACTGTGCCACAACATTTCGGCTTCCAAGTACATGGCTCATTAAACCTGTGGCTCAGGCAGCAACTGCCACGCTTCCGGCTTACTCACACCAATTCGAACGGGCTCTCCCAAATAATTAGGGACAAGATAGTAGTCTGTCTCGTAGGTACAAAGCCGATTATCAGGACGGCGGAGTTTGTACTGATACTGGGGAACATAAGCATCTTGATTGAGTAACTCAATTAACTGGTTGTACTCATCAAGACTGTCACGCCACGCATGAAGATAGTTGTATCCTGTCCATTGGTATGGTTGCAAAACGCCGCGCTCTGGAGACAATAGGTCATTAGTGTGTTGACAGACGTTACTAAGCATTGAAGTGATGACAACAATGCGACCCTCAGCACGTTTCTCGCGGATAAAATCAAGAGTGCGTAAATAATCCGCATCTAGTAAATAGGGTTCGTTCAGTGTTGAATTAGTCATGGCTTCCTCTAAAGCTAAAAAACTGGGAATAGAAAAATAGCGTTCTCCGCTTCCACGCCAGAAAACCTGAGCTTCGGCTAAATCCCACCTCAGGCATTGTTGAGCCAAGTGAGCATAGCGCTGGCGCAAAGCGATCGCCATTTTTTTTGTTTGGCAATGGATTTGTACGATGTTTTTGTTGAATGTCACTCGACTGCTAGCTAGAGCAACTATGCACTCGGCTTTGAATAAACGAGTAGCGTGGCAGTCAACTATGGCGAAGGCATCCTGAATTGATGTGTTCATGAGGTTTGACTACGGTATATCGAAATTCCCTCAATTTCTAGCCAAGCCAGCCATACACTTTGCTTTGAACAGACAAGCTGTGAGACAGTCAAAGGGTCACCTCCTGAACAATAAAGAACACATCTTTAATGAATGGAGTTATATCCGTTGGCTAGTATGACTTGGCATTTCTTTGGGAAATGTACAATCTCGAATTGCTTTTAGTTCCGAGGTGGGAATTGGCTTGGCGTCTCGGGTTAAAACCGATGAAAGTGCTATCAATTCTTCATGGGTTGGGTATCCCCCAGCCGCAAGCTGCCTTACTCTTGAGGTCTGCATACCGGCATCAATCGCAATTCGCCGCCAAGTGCGTCTGCGGTTTTTTTCTTCATGTAATAATGACGCGATCGTTTCGTTTTTTGAGACAGCTGCGTCGGTTGTTCCTATCCTCCCAATGCGCTCATCTACTAATGATTTATGCCGAGCAACGTATTCAAGAATCGCTTCTCTAGCTGCATCGTTTTGGCTTTTTTCCAGGCTCAGGCAGGTTAGCTCAAAGTCGAGTTTTTCGGCGGGAGCTAGTCTGCAACGTATTTCTTTTCTGCCATCAGTCATGTCTAGATCCTGTTAAGTAGGGTTTTGTTGCACATACTCGTAGATGCTATGGCGACCCTGATGCATGAAACCTATTGAGGTCATAACCCCAAAAGCTTTCATTCTGACCTGACTTGCTACTCGGCAGCGCCTTTCGCTATTCCTGAGAGCGCGTACATTCTTCCCCCTGTACGTCAGGGCGAATTTCTTGTTAACGCTCGTCAACTGTTTTCACTTTATCACTAATGCCGCAAAAGCGCAATAACATTTGCGAAAAAATGGAATTCAGTAAATCTACGGAAGACGAGCTGTGGAGAAAGCGCTTACTGTAAATCTAGGGTCAGACAAGACAGACCCCGATGAGATGAAAGCTCATGAACATTGAATGAAAATCTCTCTCCTCTGCTTCGAGAGCCTATTTTCAGGTAAGACAGCAGACAGGAATTCCCTAAAAAACCAGCGCTAGTTGAACAACTCGACGGCGAGCTAACACCAGCTTGTAATCCGATAGATTAAGACGGATTGCTTTCGCACTCTAGCTTTATAAGCCTATAGAGGATGCGTCAGAACACCCTTAGGAATCCTGCGATTGGCTTTGGGTTGAGTCAAAACGATGCGGCTCTGGTAGAGATTCGAGAACACACATAACCACACTCGCTTGATTTTAGATTTATGAACAACCTTCAATCCTCAGACACTCAACACCGCCTGGAAACCCTTGAGAAAGAAATTGAGCTTTTGAATACAGGAGCTAAGCATCGAGGGCGGGCGATTGTTGCCCTTTCACTGACGGTTGCCGCTTTGGCTATTCCCATTGCGATTTTGGTACCAATCATCACTACTGATTGGTCTTACGCCGTTGATGATGGTGGAAAAGCTTCATTCCATATCGCTTCAAAAAAAATTGATTTGGAGTGGGTTAATAATCTTTTCCCGCCAAGCACCATGGGAGTACTGTTGATAGCGGCAGCGCTGAGTTTGACAGGGCAGGGGGATAAAGTTGGATTATTGCTATCTCGATACATGCCGTTTGTGTCACATCCCCAAGCTGTTCCAGAACCCTCCAAGGGACAGGAAGACAAGCAGTGACCTCACAAGCCTAGGATACCTTCAGTACTTTTTTTGACCAGTTTTTCTGAGCGTTATCAGCTCTAAACCTTGCTGAAATTTAGTCAAATAGCAGGACAAGCATAGAGGATATGACCAACATTGAAACGCAACAGGTGCTTATCAACCATGGACTTCTCGACCCGCCTGCCGATGGAGAGTGGGGCGCACAAAGTCGAGCAGCATTAGAAGATTTTCAGTCTATACAAGAATTACCTGTGACTGGACAGTTGGATGATGCAACTCGTAGCCGTTTAAAAACAGCCCCAGTTTCCCAATTTAATCTGGGAACTGATCTAGCATCATTAATTATCAGCTTCATGAGACATCAGAACTACTTCATCTCTCGTGGACCTTACCGATACAACATCGTCTATGTAGAAGGTGTAGACGCTCAAGGGACTCCAAACAGTGACACGTTCAATGAGTGGAATGATCGACGTGTCCTGATTGAAATTCCTGAAAACACTCCAAAAATAGTAGGTAACTGGTTAGCTACCACGGAACCAGGATCAACCTACACTTTTAATCCAATGAATCCAAACGGAGCATTCCGAATTGCGTTTGGGCAGTATCGCGCTTGGACATTTGGGTTACATGGGCAAACACAATATCCAGCCTTAGTGCAATGTGGTACCATCTCTGGGTATCGCGACACGAATATGGACGGAAAGAGGAGTGGCGACCCCTTCGTAACGGGTGATGATTTTGGAGTAAATCAGCATCACGGCTGGGATATGTCACTTGTTGACAACGCTTCAGCAGGTTGTCTTGTTGGTCAGTCTATTGAGGGACACCAAGACTTTATGGAACTCCTAAGAGGCGATCGCAGATATCAAGTGAATCCCAATTACGTCTTTTACACTACTATCATTTCGGGAGACCAGCTATGAAACTCTCAAACATCTAGCTAGCTGGACAACTTGCACTTCAATCCTGAAATTAATCATTGCGACAGACTCTAATTGATCATTAACTTTTTCACTACTTTTGCTCCTCCGGTATGGGTGTAAGTCTTACCGGAGGTCTTCTCGGCAATTAAGATTAAGAAGGGATTTTTAACAGTGCCTACCCCTTGACGCCCATGTCCTCTGGCTCTTCTGGTCGCTATCAAAGTCGGTTGTTCAATTTTTTGAATCGACAAGCTCTCCGATTGACCGATCAATATGATCGCACGGTACGGCATTTAAAAGTTGCCGCCACCTGGGGGGTGCAAATTCTGCTTTATCCGGTGTACCTTCTGGCACAAGCCAGTCTATCAGTAGGGCGTCAACTCTCATCAGCCGCAGAAGCAGGATGGCCTCGACTAAAGGCACTCACCCGTTCTCGACCTCAAGAACCCCCTCCAGCCGCTGACATACCAATCCAGCGAGTACTCAACCAAGTAAATACTTTAGAGTTGCAGATTGAAAGGTTTAACGTTGGCAGGTTAACTGTTGAAAGTTCAGCTCAATCTCCTAACCTAGGCTTTGAACATACCTACGGCGAACAACTTTGTAACATTGAACCTTCAACCTCTTCTACCCTCCCCCTCGGAAACACCTACGACGAACAACTGGCAACCCCGACTCAGTTGAGCCAAACAGCTCAAGAATCAAGTAATGAGCGTTACATGATTCAAGGAGTGGCATCCCTGTTGGCAACGCGCACTCTAGTACTCGTTACGGTTGAAAATCAAATTCTAGATATTTTGACGGCACAGCAGCAGAGGAAACTCTCCTCTAAAATCAGCTGGGAAGTGGCTAACCTACGGCGTCAGTGGCGTATCGCGCAGACTTCAAATCGTCAATTTACTCAACGTTCGCTTACTACTCTGGATAAGCCTCCTGTCTTTCTACCAATGAGGCTTTTCTGGCAGCTAATGGCGTGGGTACAAACCAGTCCTGTGGCGATCTCAGCAAATCTTTTCCAGGAATCAACCCTTGTCAGTCGTTGTGTCAGTCCAAATCAAACTCTCGCGCTGACGTATAGATCCCGACGTCAGCGCGAGTTACCGATGTCAAACGACCAAACTAAGATAAATCAGCAAGTACCACAGTCTGTGATTCGGTATGCCCCTATTCCTGAAGCGATCGCTTTTCTTGACCGTACTGTTGCCGAGCTAGAATCAAACCAGTTGGTGCCTGGGTCTGAAGTAGTAATTGCCCTAGGTGAGCGTACTCAGAAACTGCTCCAACCCCTACAATCAAAATTCATGACACCGAGACACCAAGCCGAATCTCCAGAGGTGTCTCAAACTAATACCTTTCGGATTCAAGCCTTAATTTACGCCGCAATAGACTACTTTTTTGGCAAGCATCGCAGGAATCTGTCTCAAACAGATTTTCAGGAGCGCTCAGCAATTCTCACTAATCCCCAAGGTCAAGTGCAGGGGTTATCAGGTTATCATTCCAACGCCCTACCTCCTAACTTAGAACTTGCAGATGCCACTGAACCAGACCCTTGGCTAACTTGGAGCGATTTATATGGCACCCCAGATACACAAGGACTAACCCACAATCCACCATCCACAATCCACACTCGAAAATCTCAAGTGCAGCTACCTGCGGCTTTTAAAGGCAAAATGCCTGCGATGCCAGGAAATTCTATTTGGAATGTTATCAAGCGTTACCTAGGTGGCAAGCAACCCCCCGGAAAACTTTCTAGATCCAGGACAGTGGAGTCGAGAGGCAAACCTCCAGAGTCGGTTGTCCCAAATACCCAACTCACAACTCAAGGGGGGCCAAGAGGTACTGTCACTACAACTCTCAAAAATCCTAGTAAGCAACGAGATAACGCACCTACAAAACGCAAAACTCTATCTCTTGCCGCTGATGCCCGTAACACGACCATCTCGCCTCCGATGGCAGCAACTACTGCTATTACCACCCCTTCGTCCTCTTCCTCAGATGCTCATCTTGAACCAGCCCCCGACTGGATTGAAACTCAAGCTACCCCAACTGGATACGTTAAACACCCCCTAGAGCAATTACTGCAATGGCTAGACCGTGGCATGTTATGGCTAGAGGAGCTAGCGATGAAAATTTGGCGGTGGTTGCGGCACAGAAGACATCGGGACTAGGAAAATCAACGACAAGGGAAGTGAACAGTTCATATTTGACTTTTGCCTTTTGACTTCGAGACGCCATCTCGGTCATCATCGGGTGACTCCCTCTACAACAGGGCGAACCTCGGAATCACCAAACGGACCTGGACTACCTGTCCAATTAAAGTCGTTAATCCGGAAACTGATAGAGCCAAGTTGCAGTACTGGATTATAGCGCAGTTCGATATTGTAGGTGCGACGGCTGTATTCCAAAATATAGTCTGTGCTGATTTCCCTGCCAGTTTCTACATTAAAGGAAGTCTGAAAACCAAAACGAAACGGACCGTAAATTTGCTGAAGGATGCCACCAGAAAGAACGCTCGTGTCGGCAATGCGGTCGAAGAGGAAAGGTGATAAACCACCACGCAGCACTTGAGTGTAGCCGATATTAAAACGAGTGTAGTCCAGATAGGGTCGGGAAAAATGACCGAGTTGCCCGATAAGCCGAATACCACCACTGAGGGATTCTTGAGAATCACCGCTACTGTAGAGACTAACGACACCAGTGGCATCTGTATTCAGTCGCAGATTTGGACGTAGTGGTCTTGGCGTGTATCGCAACCCTTCTGTGGGAGTAGCTGGCAAGGCTTGACCCTGCCAAAGTACAAAATCTCGGTCCAAGATAGCAAGGGCTTGATATCGTCCGAGGCTGATCCGATTATTTGTCCGGTCAGGTGCGAGCAAATCTCTGCGGTCTGTATCCGCGTTGATATATTGAGCACCTACTTGATAGAAGAGGTTAATATCGGTATTGCCTAACGGAATTACTGGCGAGGTCAGGACTGCACCGAGGCTACTCTGAACAGTCTGGAAGCCAAGGGAACCATTGTAGAGACGATCGCGATAGCTATATTCCAGACTAAGAGTATGAGGAAGAGTGGTGCCAATAATTTGTTGTAAGCGCACACTTGCCCGCAGTTTGTTCTCAAACTCATCAGGATTTAGACTAGTAAACACCGCCCGTCCGTCCAGAGTTGTCCGTGGGCTAAAGGTGGCATTGAGTCGAGCCTTGACACCAAAGACAGATGGGTCAATGATGCTCCCATCAGAGATTGCCTTCTGGATAAAGTACTGTGGTGTAACACTAAATCGCACGCTGGGACTATTGAGTATCTCAATTGTGCGCTCAACATATACACCACCGCGATCGCCACCATCATACCCAATGCTTAGTGGAGCTGGGTCTCGTTGACGGCGGTCAATCGTGATGCGATTGCGAAACGTCGGCACCTCTAAACCCTGATCGAAAACTAGGCGTGGTCGGGTGGCAACTACTTCATCCAATAAAGGCTCAAGCCGGGTAAACCGGGCAGTATCTGCCCGCAACTCCAACTCTGGGGGTGAAAATGGATCATTAGTAATCCGTACATTTGTGGCGATCGCATTTTTACCGTCGAAATCAACCCTGTCGGCTTGATAGCGATATCGATTAACGGTTCCCCCTGATTGGGGCGAAGCGACATTGGCGATATCTCTTCCAGCACCTGCTACGAAGGTATAACCCCCAGGACTGGTTATTCCTTGTAGCGGTTCATTGATTGTAATGCGATCGCTCACTGGTCGTGATGGCGGTGTGGCCTCACTGCCTTCAGGGGGTGGTAAAAGAGATAGATCCGTTCCGGCTGTTGGTGTATAAAGCTCGCCACTAGCATTCAAAACAACGCCACTATCCTGGACAAAGTAATAATCAAATCGACTGCCTCGCAGTACCTGCTGTCCTCGTGTTAGAGAGACATTACCTTCAGCAACGAGCAGGCGGTTCGTCAAGTTTACGCTAACGCGATCAGCATTAACTAAAGCTTCCCGAAACCGCAACATGACATTACCGATCGCTATAACTATTTTTTGCTGCTCGTCATACTCCTGTCGATCCGCCATCAGCTCAATCACCCCACCAACGCCGAAGGGAGTGGCTGGCAGTGTTGTTCCAGACTCCGGAGTTGCAGAGGGTTGTTGGGGAGTCGCCTCCGGCTGATTTGGTGCAGGTGTTCCCTTTTCGTCTGGCGGAGCTTGAGTCTGTTGTGTAGCGACACTAAACTTAAATTCTCTGACTGTTCCCCCGCGCTGATGAGTCACCAAACGCTTGATGTTTGGCGCTCCAGGAGTAAGGAATGAGGAGTTTGAGGGTAAAAGGTTAGCCGGAGGAGGCGATGGCTTAAGGGAAATGTCTTCACTGACTACTGCTTTTGAGGCACTAGAAGTTGGAGAAGCAGGTAAGGACCCAGTGGAGAGGTTTGTGATATTGGAAGAAGACTCAAATTTTCTGACTTGTGACTCCTGACCCCCGGCTCCTGATCCTTGACTTGTCACCTTTAAAGAAGTACCACTGCCTGTGGAACTAGGCATAGCACCTAGTGTAGGTTGAACAGGATAACCGATGGAAATTGCAGGCCCCAGCAGGGCAGCACTTTTATGAGCCGTTAGTAAAGAAAATTCAGGTGCAAAGGTTTCTGTGGGCGTCGATGTAGCGAGTACCCCTGTTGGCAGTGTTCGGTTTGATACTGATCCAGGTGTTCCATTTTTGGATGCATTTAGGCTGAGTGCATTCTCAGTGGATACGGGTTGAATAATTGCGGGAATTTCAGGCGGCTGAACTGGTTGGGGCATCTTTCAACAGTAAGAGTCGAAGGAACGGCTCCGAAGCGTGACCAATCACCGCGCCGAAAATTGCTGGGGCGAAGCGGGCCTCGCCCCTTTTCCTTTGACAGACTCAGGGATGAAGCGATCAGTATTTACTCTAAATCTCGTCGCTTGGGGTTACGAGCCGGATCGTTTGACAAAAAGCCAAACACAAATAAGCCAACGAAAATACTAACAACGATGTACACCACAATCTTGAGAGTCACCATATTGATATTTCCCAGAGTATGAACAGCTGAATGTCTTATGCGTTGCAACACACGGCAACTTTCATATCATACCCAATCGTGGCTTCCTTTTTGACTTGCAGGTCGAGAGTCAACGTCAACAAGACCTCAAGATTTCTACTGCTATGCTAATTAGGCTTTCGCTAGCTATGACGCATTACTGTTCTCAGACGTTCCCGTCTACTGCATTGAAGTATGCATAAAACAGTATTAAAAGTATCTCACTTTCAATAGAACTGAGTACACAATATGATCCGTGTAAGACTTGGAATATTATCGCTTTATGCAGCCAATCCGCACCTTTAACGTTTCTCCCTCCCTACCAAAGCCGCTCGAACCCTTGCGAAAGCTGGCTTACAATCTCCACTGGGACTGGAACGTCGAGACCAAAGATTTATTCCGACGCCTAGACCGTGACTTGTGGGAGTCCAGCCGCCACAATCCGGTCTTGATGCTGGGCACTATCAACCAAGAGCGGCTTCAGGAAGTAGCTGAAGATGAGGGCTTCCTTGCCCAATTGGAACGGGCATCCCGACAATTAGACGACTATCTCAAAGAGCGGACGTGGTATCGCAAAAATCGCGGGTTGGTTAGTCGTCAGTCGTCAGTTGTCAATGGCAAAACTGAAGACCACCAGACAACTGACAAAGAACAAAAAACAAGTGACGAATGCTATGCGTACTTCTGTGCTGAGTTTGGTCTGGTCGATTGCCTACCAATCTACTCGGGTGGATTGGGTGTCCTAGCTGGTGACCACCTCAAATCAGCATCAGACTTGGGTCTCCCTCTGATTGCTGTCGGTTTACTCTACCAGGAAGGATACTTTGCCCAGTACCTCAACGCTGATGGCTGGCAGCAGGAACGCTACCCGATCAACGATTTCTACAATATGCCGCTACACCTGGAGCGTAATGCCGATGGTTCAGAGCTGCGGATTGAAGTAGACTATCCAGGTCGCACTGTCTATGCCCGTGTCTGGCGCGTCCAAGTGGGAATCGTGCCCTTATACCTGCTCGACACTAATATTGAACCGAACAATCCCTACGACCATGACATCACCGATGAGCTGTATGGTGGTGACCTGGATATGCGGATTCACCAGGAGATGATGCTGGGGATTGGAGGGGTGCGAGCACTACAAGCTTTGGGATACAAACCTACGGTCTATCATTTGAACGAAGGTCACTCTGCCTTTTTGATTCTGGAGCGTATCCGCAAGCTCATTCAGGAAGAGGGGCTCTCGTTTGCCGAGGCAAAACAGGTGGCACAGGCTACACAGGTTTTCACGACCCATACGCCTGTCTCGGCGGGGTTTGACCTGTTCCCCCCGGATAAGGCAATGTACTACGTCGGACACTACGCCAACGTGTTTGGCTTGTCGAGAGAGCAATTTCTGGCGCTGGGACGGGAAGACATTGGTGCTTTGGAATCCCCCTTTAGTATGGCAGCACTGGCAATCAAGACATCCAGCTTTATTAATGGAGTCAGCCAGTTGCATGGAGAAGTATCACGAGTGATGTTTCAGGGGCTGTGGGCAAACCTACCGTTGGTGGAAGTACCGATTACCGCCATCACGAACGGGGTACATGCTCGCAGCGTCGTAGCGAAGCCTACTCAGGAACTCTATGACCGCTACCTAGGCCCTAGCTGGTCGGAGAAAGGCGCTGATGACCCCCTGTGGGAGCGTGTTACCTCAATTCCTGATGAAGAGTTGTGGCGCAATCACGAGCGCTGCCGCTCGGAAATGGTGGTGTATGTGCGAGAGCGAGTGCTCAAACATCTGCGCGATCGCGGCGCAACACCCGTTGAACTGGCTGCGGTTCAGGAAATCCTCGACCCAGGCGTTTTAACAATCGGCTTTGCCCGTCGGTTTGCCACTTACAAGCGGGCGAACTTGTTCATGCGGGACATGGAGCGGATTAAGAAAATCATGAGGAGCAACAAAGCTCGGCAAGTCCAGTTTGTGATTGCTGGTAAAGCCCATCCCAAAGATATACCAGGGAAAGAGTTGATCCGCGAAATCATCCACCAGATTCGTGAAGCAGGCATTGGTGAGCATGTGGTTTTCGTTCCTGACTACGATATTTATCTAGCGCGGATGATGGTAGCGGGTTGCGATGTCTGGTTGAACACTCCGCGACGTCCCCGCGAGGCATCTGGAACCTCTGGAATGAAGGCGTCGATGAATGGTTTACCCAACCTCAGCATCCTTGATGGTTGGTGGGATGAGGCAGATTATGTTCATACTGGCTGGCCGATTGGTCACGGGGAAACCTACGATAATCCTGAATACGAGGATCAGGTAGAAGCCAATGCGCTTTACGACCTGTTTGAGCAGGAAGTTGTACCCCTGTTCTATGAGCGCGACTCTGAGGGGATTCCTCGCGGATGGGTAACGAAGATGAAAGAAGCGATCAAGCTCAATACGCCGTACTTCAATACGGCTCGGATGCTACGGGATTATGCTGTACGTGGCTATTTCCCGGCAAGCGATCGCCACTTTGCCATGACAAGCCATGCTTACACACCAGCCAAAGAGTTAGCCAATTGGAAGCGGCAGCTATTTGAACGTTGGTACGACATCAAAATTGAAGATGTTGACATCGCTGCACAAACTGAACTGGTGGTCAACCAATCTGTCGCCGTTAAAACCCGCATTAATCTGGCAGGACTGACTCCAAATGATGTCCAAGTGGAACTCTACCAGGGAGCCGTAAATGCTGATGGGCAGATTGTCAACGGTGTACCAGTAGTGATGGACTACCAAGGAACCGATGAGCACAACCACAGTATTTATAAGGCTCAAATCGTATACACCTCTAGTGGATTACAGGGTCTATCTCTGCGCGTGTTACCCAAACACGACTATCTCTCAAGTCCTTATGAACCAGGTTTAGTTCTCTGGGCTTAGATTGGGTTACCGATTAATCGGTTGCAGTAAGGTTGCAGGTTAGTAGTTGCGCCGGAGTTGCAAGGTAAGCAAGTTGAAGGTTATCTTCCAAACCTTCAACTTCTAACCCTCAACTCTTGAGAAGCTTCAAGCTTCCAACTTGCAAACCTTCAGACCGTCAAACGCCTTCATTACCTCAGCGGCACTCTGATATCTGTCAGCAAAGTGGTAGCGCACCATCTTCTCTAAAATGCCGGCAAATTCTTCACTAACATTCGCTAGATGACGCCAACTGATATCACCAGTCTCCGTTGAGACTGGTAGCTGGTGCGTAGCAATACCAGTAACGGCTTGAATACCAATCATTCCCAATGCGTAAATATCACTACTAAAACTTGGGTGTCCAGCATATTGCTCTGGCGGCGCATAGCCACGAGTGCCAATCGCAACTGTGAACCCTTCCTGAGAAGCTAGCTCTTGGGGTCGAATTTGTTTGACAGCTCCAAAGTCGATTAAGACAAACTTATGGTCTACTACTCGACGCATGATATTACTAGGTTTAATATCTCGGTGGATAACGCTGTGAGCGTGGATAAAAGCCAGAATTTCTAAGACTCCTTCGATAATCTCGATTACCTGCGCTTCTGGGAGCCGTTTATCCACTGGCAGTTCGTCGCTCAAAGCATGACCGTCGACAAATTCTTGGACTAAGTAAAATTCTTGCTTTTCTACGAAATGCGCTAGTAATCGAGGAATCTGAGGATGATCGCCTAACTTTTCTAAGATTTCCGCCTCTGTATCAAATAACCGTCTAGCGATTTTTAAGAATTTTTCATCAGAACGAGCCGGTTTCAAACGCTTGACCACACATTGGGGGCTACCTGGTCGGTGGATATCTTGTGCTAGATAGGTCATACCAAACCCACCCTGACCCAAAACACGGCTAATTTTGTAGTGTCCAGCGAGGAGGTTAGTATCTCCTGTTCTTGCTGTTTTTGCTGGTCGAACACTTGTAGGCGTATCTTTGGAATCAACGATTACAGTTGGATCTTCCTCATCATCTTCCTCATCTTCTTCATCCTCACTACTCCACTCCCACTCTTCAGCGGAGGGTATCGCCGTCTCGCCGAGTTCTTCATCCAGCGACTCATCTGGCTCTGTTGGAGATGGAGTATAAGTTTTCTCTTTTAAGAGAGCCTGTAAAAGGGCAATGTTCTGGTCCTGTTCCTTGGCTTTTTCCTCAATTTTGAGAAGCTCTGCCTTCGCTTGGAGTAGCTCTTCCTCGGTTTTGAGGCGCTTTTGGTCAGCTTGGAGGCGCTCTTGCTCAGCTTTAAGGCGCTGTTCTTCGGCTTGGAGGCGTTCTTTTTCCGCTTGGAGGCGCTTTAGCTGATCCTCATAGGCATTGTAAGCGAGTACACCGGTTCCAGAAGCAATCAACCCTAGCACAGGTGCTACTACGGGTATCCACCCTGCATTGAAAAACAGTACTACTGATATCCCTGACAAAAGACCTAAAGCAGTAGCCTCCGCTAGCACTTGCCGTCCGGGATGACGGATAACCCGCACCAACAAACCACCAGTTACTGACCAGCCAAAAATCCATAGAACTTCTGCCCACTCTGACCAGAACCAAAACACTGGTCGCCCATCTAGTACAGTACTAAGAAGTTGGCTCACGATCTGACCATGCACCACAACTCCAGGCATTTTCTGGATTTTCTGTGCTTGTGAGTAGGGGGTGTAGAAGGTGTCACCAACACTAGCAGCAGTGATACCAATGAGGACAATGCGGTCTTTTACCCAGTTAGGGTCAAGCCGATTGTTTAGAACATCGCTCAAGGTAACGCTATGGGCAAGCGCATCTGAAGACCGATAATTCAGTAAAATTTGGTAGCCGCCAGTATCTGCACGCTGGTAGCCGCCAGAGTAAGGCGATAGCGGTTTGAAGACGAATTTACCCAGCTTTAGGTACTCTTGTTGGTCTTGCTTGATCAGTTCCGGCTCAATTCCCTGTTGTTTCTTTAGGTATTGTTGTGCCAGCACGAAAGCCAAAGAGAATTGTGTTGTGCAGCGAGTGTTAGCAGTGGGCGGAATAGTGATGAATAATAGAGCCCGACGAACGATGCCACTAGGATCAATGGGAATGTCATTAAAGCCAACACGCTCCTCTGGTACGCCTGGTGGTGGGGGAACGTCTCGGTTCTCTGCCTTCTTCTTTTCACACATCGGGATAATGCGATCGCTCGTGCGCAGTCGTGCTGACAACTCATCATGACCCGGTTGCACTGGTTGATCCCGATAAATATCTAAGCCAATGACAGAGGGTTGATACCGCTCCAGCTTTTGTAGGAGCTGATTCATCAAAGCGTCAGTCAATGGGTACGGTGGGTAAGACTGAATATCCGCCTCTGTAACTCTCACGATCAAGAGGCGTGGGTCTGGTGGTAAGGCAGGCCGCGATTGCATTAGTACATCGTAAGCTACCAACTCTGAAGGCTCAAAGAGATTTAGCTGCCGACCACCAAGCAGTAAACCAGTAACAGCCAGACTTACTACTAATACCGGACGTCTCAACACATCGCCACTGATGTGTTTGAGATGCGACCACATCGTAGAAAGTTTTGTAGGAACGGTGCTTTTGTTTCCTTCCTGAGTTTTGAGCTCTGAGTCTTTATTTAGCTCCCCACTCTTTACTTTCACGTATTTGACCACTTACAACTAATAACTAAAAACTAGCAATGATTTGCCTTTAGTAGCCCGTTGCTGTGACAATTCAATGCCTTTACCACTTTTTGTCCAGTCTTGCACACAGCATTGGATACACCCACAGCTCTGGTGTGAATAGGCGAAAGTCACTCCAGCAGCAGACAGGCTCAAACGGAAGAAAACACCTTAGCTCGGTTACTCTTACCAACGAATAGTTGGCTCTTAGCTAAGCCATTAAGAGCTAGTCAATAACTAATATAAAAGTTGTAAGCGAATCTTGGCTGCTACCAACAAAGAAACAATCGCACTACCACGCACTTTAGGCATGGGTAGTGCTCAATGTTGAAATCAATTGTCATCTTTAGGGGTTCACATCCCTAAAAATAACCTAGAGCAGACATGAACTCTCCTTGAGTCTCTCTCCCACTAGCTAACAACAGCAACAAAGCCCGTTATTTTGAGCATCTGTTAGGCTTACAAGTTGAACTTTGTAAAGAGAAGACACGGAGGGAGCTTTGCCGAACTCGTAGTTGCGAGTTAATCATCAAGGAGCTTTTTATTCGTGCTACTTCTCTGTCATCGTCCAGACACCATCCCAATCATCCGGTGGGGGGTTTTTGAGAAAGTGCTGACTCCGATCAAGGTGTAACTCAGCTGCCTTATCCTTAGAATCAATTTCTTCCAGAATCAAGGCAAACTCGTTCATCGCCTGACGGAACTTACGCTTGAGGAAAAGCTCACGCCCTTTATGGTAAAGCTCGATCACCTGCTGCTGCTGATCAGAAATTGGGTCAGAACGTAGCCCCACCAGTTGATAAATCTTAACTGGTGCGTTCTTACCTTTAACCCGAATACAGTCAAGTTCTCTGTGCCAGATCAGATCCTTACAGGGTTGAAAGGTATATTCGCTAATGATGATGTCACAACCATATTGCTTGCTGGCACTTTCCAGGCGGGAACCCAAGTTGACCCCGTCTCCAATGGCAGTGAACTCCATCCGTTTGCTTGAGCCAATATTGCCACTAATTACGCTGTCGGAGTTAATGCCAATGCCAATTTTGATCGGTTCCTTGTTGCAGGCAAGGCGACGTTCATTAAATTCTACTAACCGATGACGCATTTCTACCGCTGTTTGCACCGACCTCCAGGCATGATCCGTCAGTGGCAACGGTGAACCAAAAACTGCCATGATGGCATCACCGATATATTTGTCGAGAGTGCCTTTGTACTTAAAGATCACCTCAACCATTGACTCAAAATATTCATTGAGCATGCCAACTACCTCTTCCGCCTCTAGTTTTTCGGTTAAGGCGGTGTAGCTGCGAATATCGGAAAACAGAACGGAAACGTCTTTGCGATCGCCTCCTAATTTAGCATCATCCAGTTTCAGTAATTCCTCTGCCAACTCCTGAGTCATGTAGCGATACATCGTACTCTTGAGCCGTTTCTCATCACTGATGTCGTCCATAACCACTAGGGCACCCAGGACTTTATTAACATCGGTGGCATCGGCAATTGTGTTAAGCGACAAGTTAACACTACGTTGTTGTTCAGGACCTTTAGCGAATAAGGTTCGATCCGGGTAGTATTGCTGGCGTGCTTTTTCGTCCGCCGCTTCTAACGCGTCCCGGAACCATTTTGCAAAGTCACCCTCTTTAAACTTGACTAACTCACGAACCGATAGACCCTCCAATCGGTCTTTTTCGCTAAAGCCTAACAATTGCTTGGCACTTTCATTAACCGCGATAATGTTGCCGGATTTGTCAGTTGAGATCACGCCATTACTCAGACTGCGCAGGATATCGCGCTGCATTTGCTCCTGCTGCTTCACTGTGGCAAACAGTTTTGCATTCTGGAGGGCTACACCCGCTTGAATATTAAACGCCTCCATAAAGGCGATATCAGTCTGATTAAAACTCGCCTTCCAGCACTCCGGTGCGTTAGGCCAATCCTCAGGATTGTAGGGCGGATGTTCTCCCTTCTTTTTCTTATTCAACAGTTGAGTAACGCCAATTAACTCTTTATCGGCGTTAAAAACAGGCATACACAGTAAGCTACAAGTGCGATAACCCGTTCCCTCATCAACTTTTTTGGCATTCGCACCATCAGGATGCTCATATAGGTCGAAGGGAATATTCAGTACTTCCCCAGTTGCACCAACTTTGCCAACAACGCCGATCCCCATTGGTACACGTAGTTCCTTCATGGAACCGTCGGATTGAGGGATTTTCGCCCACAATTCATTGCGATCGCGGTCTACTAACCACAGCGTACTGCGATCCGCCTCCATTAACTCTGCCGCTTCATCCATCACCCGCTTGAGCGTTTCTTCTAAATCCAAACCCAGCTGACCTAGGGATTGCGTCGCCTTCATCAGTGCATTTGCTGCACGCTGTCGCTGGGTTGCCACATAAAACGACCGGGATGACTCTATAATCAGGCGAATCGAATGAGAGAATTCATTAAACAGTGCTACATCCGTGTCTGTAAAGCCTGCTTTATCAATCCTTTCCTCTCTAGGAGCTTGTAGATTGTGAGGGCTCTTTAACTTGTTCATCAACTGGACGACAGCGACTAAGTTTTCCCCGTTCAATAGAGGCAGAGTCAACTGTGTATAGGTGCGATATCCAGCGGCTTGCTCTGTCTTCTGAGCAAACACCGAGCGCGGGTCATTGTAGAAATCGTAAGGGATATTAACAACTCGCTTGAAGGTTGCCACCTCACCGGCAATCCCCCGATCCGCTGGAAACCGCAGTTCTATTGGTTTTTCGCCATCACCCTCTGCTACTATCGACCAGAGTTCATTTTTGTCTTCATCCAGTAAATATACCGTTGCCCGCTCTGCTCCCAGAATCTCCGCTGTCTTCAAGGTGATGGCATTCAACATCTCTTGGAGAATCGTCTCAAACCCCTGGCTGTCAAGCAACATTGACAGGGTTTGATTGACCACTGAGAGTCTCTGCTCAACCTCCGTGACGACTTTTCTGAAGCTTTCTTGGGTAAGGGGAGCCAGAAAGTCAGTGAATTTTCTTCCACTCTTGACTAACGCACCAGCTCCTGAGGAATTTTGTTGATGCATACCCTGGCTTTCAACGTCCTCAGCTGCCTTCATTTTCGTCACGGGGGTGTCTATAGTCTGCCAATTCTGAGATGCCGCTGTCATATTTTTGTCTCTAGTGAAGAGCCTAGTTAGAGATTATCTTTAACGCAGTGAATCTTTAATAGCTGCTGTGTTATTTCGCGTTATTTAGCGATTGATGTTCATAATCCTAGGTTGCTAGATCGAGTCCGATCTAGGGTTAAGAAGTCTTTATTATGCAACAATTCTTTCATTAACTTTCATTAACTTAACTTACATATTATTAGGTACCCTGATAGAACAGCCCGACTTTACTCTCAGTTTAGTCTTTTAGCAACGAATAAACAGCGACTAAGCTGCCCTTGTCGCTAAAATACAGTGAATCTGCTGGTGTTGCCAATAATCTTGTCATTAAAACAGAAAATAGGTGTCTTCCGTTTTACAAAATTTGTGTCTCCGAAGCTTAAACCCACATACCGCCTTGGCAACTGGCACACGGGATAGGGTTTCCGAATTTCCTAGTTTATAGCCTTTTCCCTTAGGAGTTAATTGTTAAGCTGCCGGATTTATTTATAAGATATTCTGACTTTTGAGTTGCACTATTGCTAAATTCTTCTCAAGATGGGGTTTGACGCCAATGACGCGCCTTTGCCAGCAGGGACTCGGCAAACGTTATGGCTTCTTGAGCAGACTGTCCACCTGCTAGCTGAGCAATTTCCTCACGGCGTGTCGAATGATTGTCCAGAAGACTGACGCGCACGACGGTACGAATGTCAGAAAGTTCTGACTCAGGCAATTGCTCATCAAGTTTAGGCGTTGCTTTGCCATTGCTTTTATTTGATGATTGTTTTCTTGACTGGAGTGCGGGGGGGCGATCGATCACTTGTTTATCAACTCGGAAGTGTCGGTCTGCCATGGCAGCAACTAATGGTTGGTGAGTAACACAAAGGACTTGATGTCGCTTACTAAGTTGATGGAGTTTTTCAGCGATCGCCTGTGCCACACGACCAGAAACCCCAACATCAATTTCGTCAAAAATTAAGGTTCCCCAAGCCTCATTAATGTTTGAAAAACTCGCTTTCAATGCTAACAAAAAGCGGCTCATTTCCCCACCCGAAGCTGTGGCAGAGAGCGGTTGCAGTGGCTCTCCTGGATTGGGAGAGAAGTAAAAAGTAACTTGATCAGCTCCAGCAGATGTTGCAGCAATAGGCGCGATCGCGACTTGAAACTGCACCTTTTCCATCGCTAAAGGCTTCAATTCCTCCACCAATCGTTTTTCTAGTTCTTTTGCCGCCGCACGCCGTAACTGAGTCAGTTGATGACATTCTTCCATCATGGTTTCCTGACATAGGGCGTAAGTTTTTTCCAATTCTTCTATTGATTGACCATCACCGCCTAAGTCTGCTAGTTCAGCTTGGAGTTTCTCATAATGAGCGATCGCCTCAGTCAAAGTCGGTCCATATTTGCGGCAAATTTGCTTGAGGGCATGAATTCGCTCCTCTACTTCTTGTAGGCGCTCAGGATCAGTCTCTAATCCATCTCCATAAGCATTAATTTGGTGACTGGCTTGGGCTACCTGTGCCAGTGCTCCACTGACCAAATCTAGTACAGATTGCAACTGGGGGTCGTAGCGTACCATATCCATTAAATTAGCTTCCGCTTCACCTAATAAGTCAGCGCAAGCCGCAGCACCATTATCATTTTGGTAGAGTGCCTGATAGACTTCATAACTTTGCTGTTGTAGCTCTACAACATGGTTAAGACGCTGGTGTTCTTGTTCGAGCTGTTCAAGTTCATCAGGATCGGTAAGTTTGGTGGCACTCAGTTCTAGAATTTGATATTCCAACCAATCGAGTCGTTGTAAGCGTTGTTGCTCAGACTGCCGCCGTTTCTCCAGAGCTTTTAACGCTTCCTGGCAGGTCATATAGCCAGAGGCTACAAGCTCTCGCTGCTGAAGTAGAGGGGAACCTCCGTAAAGGTCGAGTAGCCCTCGTTGGAGTGATGGTGCCATCAGCTGTACGGTTTGACCTTGAGCCGTGATTTCTACCAAGCGATCGCGCAATCGATCCATCAGTTGGCGATTGACCAAAACCCCATTGATTCGTGATCGCGATCGGAGACTTCCCTGCTTAAGAGCAATATCCCGACTACAAACTAAATCCGCCTCATCGAGAAAGTCAATCTCCTGCTCACTCAACCACGCCATCAACGCAGTATCAGCACGGAATGTCGCTTCCACCATCGCTCGTTCCGTACCTGTGCGCATCATCCAGTTGGTCACTTTTCCACCTAAAGCGACATCAATCGCATCTAAAATAATCGATTTGCCAGCACCAGTTTCGCCGGTCAAGACATTCAGACCAGTACCAAACTCCAGTTCCAGTTTGTCAATTAAAGCAAAGTTTTGAATTCGCAAAGAAAGCAGCATAGCAAGTTTAAACTTTCAATTAGGGGGCTAGCTCAGAATCAACCGCTATATAAACTTGACAAATAATCCAACACCCTAAGTCCTAAGTTGTACAACTTAGAGGAAATTTCCCCTTGAGGGAAGAGGCAATACACGTCAACTCAATCCATACTTAAGAAAACAGCAGCAGAGGCTAATGGCAGTGGAGCCGATTAGCTAGGATTGCTATCACAACTTAGTGTAGTTTTAGTGTCAAGTTCAATGCGAGAGGGGCTTTTTCGGCTCAAGATTGATTCAATGTAGTTTGGGGAATTGCTTACCTGCATAGACTAGTTTTCGTCATGTCTACGATACATTTTGTTACAATAATTTACAAAGTCGCTTCTATCGGTTTATAATTAATTATGAATCTTAAAGTAGTTTCTCTAGCTTCCCCCCAAATAGACTCAGAAGCTGTCGCACAAAAGCAGGTCACGCAAGAAGAATCCATTACAGTTGAGTACAAGGTGAGTCCGACGGAAGCAGCAGAGGCGTCTATCTTGGAAAAGCCATCTGTTGGCAATGAGGTTCTGCGCTACGACCCAGTGGCAATAGACGCTAAATACCGGAAGGCACCTCTACAAGTCTTCGGACGAATTTTAGCCATCGTCTTGCCGTCTCTCAAATTTGCTGCAAGCCTTTGGTTGGATCGTGTTTGGGGTCGTAGTGCTAATAATAATCGGCGTCGAGCCATTCAGCTGCGGGAAATATTGACCAAGCTGGGGCCAGCATACATTAAGGTAGGACAGGCACTCTCAACACGACCGGATTTAGTGCCGCCAGTTTTCTTGGAAGAGTTGTCACTGCTGCAAGACCAACTGCCGCCGTTTCCGAATGAGCTGGCTTATCAGTTTATTGAGGAAGAATTAGGCGATCGCCCAGAGGAGATTTACGCCGAACTTACTCCACAACCCGTGGCAGCTGCCTCCCTCGGACAAGTCTACAAAGGCAAGCTCAAGACTGGCGAAACTGTGGCAGTTAAGGTGCAGCGCCCCGGACTGGCACGGCGTATCGCTCTCGATGTCTACATTCTGCGACGCCTTGCTCAATGGGCGCAAAACAACATCAAGCGGGTGCGGAGTGACTTAGTTGCCATTATGGATGAGTTTGGCAGCCGGATCTTTGAGGAAATGGATTACGCCCATGAAGGGCACAATGCAGAGCGCTTCGCTGAGCTTTATGGTCAGCTCCAGGATGTTTACGTTCCCCGAATTTATTGGGAATACACAGGGCGTCGTGTCTTAACCATGGAGTGGATCACAGGTACAAAGCTGACCAATATGGAGGGAATTAAAGCCCAAGGAGTTGATGCAAGGCATCTAATCGATGTAGGAGTTCAATGTTCCTTGCGGCAGTTGCTGGAACATGGATTCTTCCATGCTGACCCTCATCCTGGCAATTTGTTGGCGACTCCTGAAGGGAAGCTGGCTTACCTTGACTTTGGCATGATGAGCGAAGTGAAGCCTTATCAACGCTACGGTCTGATTGAGGCGGTTGTCCATCTAGTGAACCGTGACTTTGCCGGATTGGCAAAGGATTATGTGAAGCTGGAGTTTCTGACACCCGATACAGACTTGACTCCGATTATCCCCGCATTGGGGAATGTTTTTAATAACGCCTTGGGAGCGAGTGTAGCGGAACTCAACTTTAAAAGCATCACTGACCAGTTGTCGGCGTTGATGTATGAGTATCCGTTTCGGGTGCCTGCCTACTACGCGCTGATTATTCGCTCTTTGGTGACCTTAGAAGGGATTGCTATTAATGTCGATCCTCAGTTCAAAGTACTCTCAAAAGCTTATCCTTACGTATCAAAGCGTCTATTAACTGATCCTGCGCCGGAATTGCGGGCTTCTTTGAAGGATTTGCTATTTAAAGATGGCAATTTCCGCTGGAACCGTCTGGAAAATTTGTTGCGTAACGCTGGCATGAGTCAAGATTACGACTTGAACCAGGTATTAAATCAAACGCTAGATTTTCTTATGTCTGAACGCGGTGAGTTCATCCGCGAACAATTGGTGGAGGAAATTGTTAAGGCTGTAGATGCCTATGGGCGTCGGACGTTTGATAAAGTGACTTATTCTCTGCTTGAGCGTATCGGCTTAGCAGAAAAGAAGATGCCAGTAACGACGGTGGAAGATGCTCAGAGTGCGGAACATATCAAGCGCATTTGGGAGATTCTAAAAGATACTCCTGGTTTTGACCCAATGCAGTTGGTGCCGATAATTCCCCAACTCCTGTTAAAGCCGGAGACTCAGCGCATGGGACAGAAAATTGCTGGTGGTTTAGCACAACGAGTAATTGCGCGGATGATTCGGGAGGCTTTACTGAAGGATTCACCTCAGGAAGTAGCCCCTAATCAGCGTAGAGCTACACCCGCACCTAAATTGATTTTGCCTCCTGCTGCTGCGATTCAGTAGATAGTAATTTACTCTCAGGCTAGGGTTTTTACCGTGAGTCGAGCCCTTTCCCAAATCTTTGTCGGGGCGAGTTCATCCAGGAGTCTTTGAACTCAATAGTATGGGAAGGGTACTCTCCGTATTCTCAAATCTTGCACCTGCCCACTTATCAGCCGTGGAACTAATTCCACGGCTGATAGCTTAAGTCCACTGAAATGGACTAAAACTCTTGTAGTATCAGTGTTTACTCCTCTTAAGAGCGTCCCACGAGCGATCACATGCCCGTTGTGGATGAAAGAATCGTACTCCCCCTGCTTTCCCTGCTAGTTTCTTAGGAGCACTTGATTTATGAGCCAGGGATTTTAAAATCCTGGTGGGTTGAAGGGTTGGTGCAAGATTTGAGTATTGCTGCCTTTTAAGGGAATCGCGAATCAGGACAGAAGGTTTACCCACCTTTTTGATCTGTGTGCCAGATCACACGCTTAGGTAATTATCCTCACCAATATCAGAGAGAACCATCATAATCTCAAAAGAACTCAATCACTCAGCCCAGTCAAAAAATCCTTGATACTAATCAGGTGGAAGTTTTCGGCTGTGCTATGGTACCTCCAAGCGTCTTACCCCAACTCACAACTAAACATCCTCTAGTTCTGAGTCTAGAGCAAAGCTTGGTGAGCCTACCTAAGAAACATTCCTGTGCAAGGTTGGATAAAGTAAACACATCAGCAGAAAATCTTTCTCTTTCACAAGCACAGGAGCTAATCTGCCAATTTTTTATCGAACAACTCAAGCAATACTCCTCTGAGTCAGTTCTACAGAAATTTCAGGATTTATTTATTGAGCCGATAGAAGCAGTTAACTCAACGCCTTACCAAGCCTTAAACTTCATTCTTTCTTCAGGCTCCGAAGACACCTTCATTGATACATTGAGACGGTCAATTTATATTCTGGTCAACAACTGGGGTGCTGCGAGACAGCAAAAGTACATACAACAATTAGTTCAGCTCCTCTCATCTTCATTTGACACTCAAAAAATACATAGTATTACTCTTAAACGCCTGATGTTGTGGCGACGTAACTTTCTCAACAGCCAGGATTACCAAGAACTGAAGCTATTTGCCTCAAAATATGAAAATCGCCATCAAGAACACTGGAGCAAGCGCTACAGCTCTTACTTGCTAATTTCTCAGTCAGTCGATGTGAGAAAACCCCTAGAACAGAAAGAAGCCGCGCAAACCTACTCCAAACAAATCAAAGAGCAATTCAAACTTGAACTGGCAATGTACACTGCTCGTTCTTCGTCTGTGGCT
This sequence comes from Coleofasciculaceae cyanobacterium, assembly GCA_036703315.1. Taxonomy (GTDB): domain Bacteria; phylum Cyanobacteriota; class Cyanobacteriia; order Cyanobacteriales; family Coleofasciculaceae; genus DATNPH01. The sequence continues at coordinate 139,708 of DATNPH010000146.1, read as the reverse complement.
CACCAACAAAACACTTCACCTAACCCAACAAGTCTTGGTGATCAAGTTCTGCGTTTAATCCAGACCATCTTAAAAAAGCGAAGTCGCTTCAGTTACGCCAGTTTAGCTAGAATCTTCCTCAATCAAAATCAACAAATTCGCTACAAAGATTTTAAACAAAACCTCCTCAACTATTTATTGTTTTCTATAGATAACCAAGGTTTAGCTGAGGCAATAAAGATCCAACTAACTTCTCAACTAACTACTCTCTATCAAACCTACCACGATGAGCCATGGGATAATCATTTGCTGTTAAGAACTTGCAAGCGGTTAATCGAGTATTTTACAACGACTGATCAACAAAATCCTTCTCTACTATTTATTTTATTAATAACTCAGGGGAAGGCTTTGACTTTAGCCATTCTTCTGCTAAAGATTATTTTGCTCTGCCCATCAAGCCACGTTCATTTAGAATGTTGTTTAGCCCAACTTATTCAGTACTATAAAACTCAACCAGAATCTCAGTGTGAGTGGTTAATACATTTTTTAGAAGTTATTCAAGTGACACTAACAATTTATGCTGAAGATGTGCGATACAGTTTGTTAAATATGTCAGAGTATACGCAAGAGAGAGTTGCCAATGATGGAGGGAATGTCTATCGCATTTTTTCTCAAATGGAACGAGAATCCAGAATGTATCAAACAGCAGCTTGAGCGTTTATTTTTAAAGAGACTAGTGTGAATTAATGCTTAATTAGAAAGGATGAAGTATGAAAATATCCGATATAAAAATTGAAGAAGGCAGACGGCAGAAGAAGGAAGGCAGAAGGGGGGATTGTGACCCTGGCTCCTTTTCAGCCCTTAAGATTGGTTGGCATCTCTAGCATCGAGATAAATCCATAAAAGCCCATTGCCCTCTGCCTTTTGTCTTTCTTTGTTCAATTTTTCATACTTCACACTTCATCATTGTTTGTCAAGCTTTTCCTTCATAGTGAGCTGAAGACGAGAGTTCAGGCTCATCTTCCAAGTGATTCCAAAAATAAATCGGCTCTTCTGGCGCTTGTTCATAATCAAGTTTTGTTCCATTGGCGATAACGTCAGACACTAGTTGGATACGTTAAGTCTGGCGAAGCGTGTCTAATTGGCGCTTTTGAGTAGCTGCGTATCCTAAGGTGATCTTGATATAATTCTCCTCAGCTTTCAACTTCCGAATAAACGCGTCCTTTCCAAGCTCCACCTCGTCCTTGCCAGTGACGCACAGCTGAATCTAAGGTCATTAGGGTATAGAGAAGGGCTACTCCAGGCAAGCCCAATGCTAATAGAGGTGAACACTTATAAAATCGCAGAATCGGTAAGTAAGCCCAAGCCATCATTAGCCATCCAGATAAACCCGCGATCGCCGCTGACCAACTTCCCGTCAATGCCCCGAAAATTGCACCCACAGGCGGAACTAGATACATAAGGGTCATTCCGCTTAGTGTCCCCAATAACAGCAACGGGGAATAGTTCAGCTGTGTATAGGCAGTGCGGGCAACCATTTCCCAGATGCTAGCTAGAGAGGGATAAGGTCGTAAGCTACGAGTTAAGGAACCGAGTCCTAGCCAAATTCGACCTGAGGAGGGGGAGTGGGGAGCGGAGGGAGCTGAGGAAGCGTTTTTAGAAAGTTCCCCGTTGTCTCCCTTGCTCCAATTCCCCCCCTCCGCTTGAGCACCGGACTTCACAGCTTGAGCAAGGGCACAATCGTCAATTAGAGCTTGGCGAACTACCTGGATACCACCAATACGGTTTAAAGCCTCACGACGAATTAAAATACAACCTCCGGCGGCAGCGGCAGTTGAGTTAGTTGGATTGTTGACCCAGCGAAAGGGGTAAAGTTTTTGGAAGAAAAAGACGAAGGCTGGAATCAAGAGTTGCTCCCAAAAGTTCTCACACCGCAGCCGTACCATTAAAGAAGCCAGATCTAATTTCTCTTGCTCAGCCTTGGCAACCAACTGGCGAAGATTTTTACTGTCATGCTCAATATCCGCATCGGTGAGCAAAAAATAATCTGGTGGTGGTGTTAGCTTTTGGGCATGACGAATGCCCTGCTCCATAGCCCAAAGCTTACCAGTCCAACCAGGAGGCAGCGCTTGGGAAAAAAGAATTTCTATCTGTGAGCTTTTGTTTGAGTCTTGGGCAATTTTGTGGGCAATACTAGCTGTACCATCTGTGCTTTGATCGTCCACTAAAACACTCGTGAAAGAGCCTGGGTAGTCCTGTGTTAATAGCGATCGCAACGTTACAGGCAACAAGTCCGCCTCATTACGAGCAGGAACTACGGCACAAACCGATGGATACAATTTTTGGGAGGGGTAGGGTGAGTGTGTACCCAGTTCTTCCAAACGCTGATCGGCTTGCCAAAACTGACCCCGAAAGCACAGCAATCCTATCCAAACCATTAAGGATAGCAGTGTTAGTCCTAGCTCAATGTCAGCGACAACCATATTGAGGATTTTATACATCACAAAGCACGATATAACATCTCCCCAAAAGTAGAAAACCTAGGGAATTTTCCGCTATGCTGCCCTTTGTGCATTGTGTTGAGGATGAACGGTAAACTATGCAAACTCAAGACAGAGTTACAGCATCGAGACTCAAAGAGGCGATCGCGGCTAACCAAAACTATCTGTTCGGCCTTCAAAATCCCGGAGGCTACTGGTGGGCAGAGCTAGAATCCAACGTTACCATAACAGCGGAAGTTGTCCTGCTTCATAAAATTTGGGGAACAGATCGAGAAAGACCTCTACATAAAGTTGAAGCCTATTTACGTCAACAGCAGCGAGAGCATGGTGGCTGGGAACTCTTCTATGGAGATGGTGGGGAGTTAAGTACCTCGGTTGAAGCCTATATGGCGCTTAAATTACTGGGAGTTCCAGAAACAGACGCCGCCATGCTTCGGGCAAAAGCCTTTATCCTAGGGCGAGGTGGCATTAGCCGTACCCGCATTTTTACCAAACTCCACTTGGCGCTAATCGGCTGTTATAGCTGGCGCGGCATCCCTTCGCTGCCGCCTTGGGTGATGCTATTGCCGGAGCAGTTTCCGTTTAATATCTACGAGATGTCAAGTTGGGCACGGTCAAGTACTGTGCCACTGCTAATTGTCTTTGACCGCAAACCTGTCTTTAAGACGAATCCAGCCATTACCTTAGATGAGCTGTATGTTGAGGGTGCGGAGCGAGTCCGGTTTGAATTACCCAAAAATTCTGATTGGACAGATTTGTTTGTTCTGCTTGATGATGCCTTCAAATTAGCAGAGAGCTTAAATTTCATCCCGTTACGCGATGAAGGCATTAAGGCGGCAGAGCGATGGATTATAGAGCGGCAAGAGGTGACGGGAGACTGGGGAGGGATTATCCCGGCGATGCTCAACTCGCTGTTGGCACTACGTAGCTTGGACTACAATGTGGCAGACCCCATGGTGGAACGGGGATTACAATCGGTCGATCGCTTTGCTATTGAAACAGCAGATACCTATCGGGTTCAGCCGTGTGTTTCGCCGGTTTGGGATACCGCTTGGGTGATGCGATCGCTCGTAGATTCGGGAATTGCACCCAATCATCCGGCATTGGTTCGGGGGGGAGAATGGTTGTTGAGCAAGCAAATTCTCGACTACGGCGATTGGATAGTCAAGAATCGGCAAGGAAAACCTGGCGGTTGGGCGTTTGAGTTTGAAAATCGCTTTTACCCTGATGTCGATGATTCTGCTGTTGTGGTAACGGCGCTACATGCGGTACAACTCCCCAATGAAGAGTTGAAGCAATCCGCGATCGCTCGTGCTGTTAACTGGATTGCCTCAATGCAGTGCCAACCAGGCGGTTGGGCTGCCTTTGATTTGGACAATAATCAAGATTGGATCAACGCTCTCCCTTATGCTGACCTTAAAGCGATGATCGACCCCAACACAGCAGATGTAACGGCTAGGGTGCTAGAAATGCTGGGTCGCTGTAACTTGTCAATGGATGCAAATCGCCAAGAACGCGCGATCGCTTATCTGATTCGTGAACAAGAAACGGAAGGCTGCTGGTTTGGTCGTTGGGGAGTCAATTACATCTATGGAACCAGTGGTGCCCTGACGGCACTATCCCTTGTTGATAAAAAGATGCATCGTTCTAGTAAGGACGCGATCTCGTCCCGCTTCGCCATCGAACGCGGTGCCGCTTGGTTAGCTGGATGCCAAAACTCAGATGGTGGCTGGGGCGAAACTTGCCGCAGCTACGATGACCCAACTCTCAAAGGTCAGGGAAATAGTACAGCCTCCCAAACCGCTTGGGCTTTAATTGGTCTGATGGCAGCCGATGAGGCAACTGGCAAATTGACGAGTCTTGCGCTTGAGCGGGGAGTGAATTACCTGCTAAAAACGCAGCAGCTAGATGGCAGTTGGAACGAAGCGGAATTTACAGGTACTGGCTTTCCGGGGCATTTTTATTTGAAGTACCACTTCTATCAACAATACTTTCCTCTAATAGCCTTAGGTCGGTATCAACTCCTATTGTCTAATCTTTAAAAAGCTTGATAAGCTGCTGTGGATCTAATGTGCGTAAATCTTAACTTGGCTTTTCTATTTGTTGTCCATGAAGAGTTACAAGTAGCAGGTTAGTAGGTTATAACTTTCAACTTTCCAACCTTGACCCTTCTAACCTTCAACCCTTTGACCCTTGACCCCTGACCAAAAGCCAGGATAGAGAATCTTGCTAGTTAAATGCACATCAGCTTACTAACTCATTCTTTTTTGACATTTTAGTAGAGTCAAAACAAAGATACGGTTTTAATACATTACTGTTAAGACTTGCTCTAACCCAGTAGCCAGTTCAATCACTGGATTAGGTAACGTAACTAGGCAATTACTTACCTTGGAAAAGTAATTATTGTGAATCTCAAGTCCGTCATCAATATTATTCTTTCGTTACGGGATAATGACTCGGTTTCTTTTGGCTGATCTTGAAGAATCCTAGTGCCTGACCTGTAATGTCAAATACATTCAGCCAAAAAATATGTGATTAAACCTTAATAGGAGTTTGACGGTATCATTAAGTGCCAGTTATTTGTATTTCTTCACCTTAGATAAAGAAAACCTAAATTAAGTTCTGAACGTAAAATAATATCTATGTTTTAATTCTGATTCATGGTTTAATAGCTGCATCACATAGCAGTAGATAAAAATCTTGATAGAGAGTGGCTAGCCGACTTGGATCTAGCAAAAGTGGTAACAAAAGAGGATGCTTGAGATTGTATCTTGGTGGAACAAGTTTAGAGGAGTGCAACAGATGAATTCATGTAGAGATGCCTTGGCAATTCTAGAAGAAACTAGCCGAACTTTCTACATCCCAATTAGTCGTTTACCCTTGGGACTGCAAGAAGCAGTTACATCAGCCTACTTGTGCATGCGGGCTATTGATGAAATTGAAGATCATCCAGGACTGGATAATTCCACCAAGGCAAAACTACTACGAGCGATTAGTCTGAGATTACAGGCAGCCGTTTCTGGCTCCTCAATCGATGACTTCTTAGTTGGATTGAACATACACCAGGAGCTATTACCTGAGGTAACTGTCCGGGTGAGAGAATGGGCACTACTAGCACCAGCGGCGATCGCGCCTCGGATTTGGGATGCAACAGCGGCAATGGCGGATCGGATGGCTGGCTGGGCTGACAATAACTGGACAATTCATACAGAGTCGGATTTAGATCGCTATACCTTTGGAGTCGCAGGCACAGTTGGGCTGTTACTCTCTGACTTATGGGCTTGGTACGATGGGACGCAGACAAATCGTGCTGAGGCGGTTGGGTTTGGTCGGGGCTTACAGGCAGTCAACATTCTCCGTAACCATATTGAAGACCGATCGCGTGGGGTAGACTTTTTTCCAGAGGGTTGGACAGCCGAACATATGCATGGGTATGCTCGTCGCAATTTAATACTTGCCGATGCCTACACCAAGGCGCTTCCTCTCGGTCCAGCTCTCGACTTTTGCCAAATTCCGCTGCTCTTGGCTCACGGTACCCTTGAAGCACTCAGTCATGGTAAAGATAAGCTCAGCCGCAGTGATGTGCTGGCGCTCCTTGACCAGGTGAACCGTACCAATGTTAAAGCTGTCTAACTTCAGCTAACTTCAGTCTTGAAATTGCCCTGTCATTCAAGCAATAAGGACAACTACCCAACTATGATGAAAACTTTGCTGCTAAACCCACCGTCTTTTGAAGGATTTGACGGGGGAGCTAGCTCTCGCTGGCCTGCAACCCGCGAGATTGAATCCTACTGGTATCCAGTCTGGCTGGCTTATCCTGCCGCCATGATTCCCGAAAGTCGGTTACTCGACGCACCACCTCACGGAGTGTCACCCGAAGAGACTGTCAAAATTGCCACTGAGTATGATTTTGTGGTTCTCTTTACGAGCACGCCTGGGTTCTCTAGTGATGTGCGCTTGGCAGAAATGATGAAGGCAGCAAAGCCTTCATTGAAAATTGCCTTTGTCGGTCCTCACGTTACCACTCAACCTGAGCCAAGCTTGATGGCAAGTGAGGCGATCGATTTTGTCACTTATAAAGAGTTTGATTACAGCGTTACAGAATTTGCTTCGGGTATCCCTCTCGAAGAAATCAAGGGCGTCAGTTTCCGAAAAGAGGGCAAAATCGTACATACCGAGCGACAGTTGCCGATTGAGAAGCTAGATGCACTTCCTTGGGCGACGCCTATCTACAAGCGTGATCTAGATATCACCCGCTACAATGTGCCATTTCTCTTACACCCGTACATCTCGTTTTACACCACACGCGGCTGTCCCGCAAAGTGTACATTCTGTCTATGGCCTCAGACGTTCGACGGTCATATGTGGCGACAGCGCTCAGTCGATGATGTGGCTAACGAGGTCAAACACGCGCTTGAACTTTTCCCTAATGTTAATGAAATCTTTTTTGATGATGATACATTCACTATCGCTAAAGAGCGAGTGCTAGCTCTGTGCGAAAAATTCAAACCTCTCAACTTTACTTGGTCTTGCACGTCCCGTGTCCACGTTGATTTAGAAACGCTTCAGGCAATGCGTGCGGCTGGTTGCCGCCTGTTTATCGTTGGGTTTGAGTCAGGTAATCCTCAAATTCTCAAGAACATCAAGAAAGGGGCAACGGTTGAACAAGCTCGTGAGTTCATGAAGAACTGCAAGAAGGCGGGTATTGTTGTTCACGGTGACTTCATCATCGGGTTACCTGGTGAAACGCGGGAGACTATTGAGGAGAGTCTTCAGTTTGCTAAAGAGCTTGACTGCGAGACAATTCAAGTCTCAATTGCCCATGCTTATCCAGGTACTGATTTTTACAACTTTGCCCAAACTAATGGGTATTTCCGTTCTGATGTTGAGATGACAGATGAAACGGGTCATCAGTTGCCTCATATTGAGTATCCAGGCTTGTCACGAGCCGAGATGATGGAGGCGGTTGAGTACTTCTACGACCAGTACTACTTCCGTCCCCGGATTGTGGCGCGAATTGTCAAGAAAGCGATTTTCGACTCTAAAGAGCGCAGTCGCTTGTACAAGGAAGCTCAGGAGTATCTTAGTTTACGTGCTAAACGCAAACAATTTGTTGCTACGCAACGCTCTTGAGATTCTGGATTGGCGGTAGTGGATGAAAGTTATTAGTCATTAGTCATTAGTCATTAGTCATTAGTAAGGGCTAGGACTGCTGACTAATGACTACCTTAGCGATAGATATACAAGTTAAGCGGGCTATAACTTCTACAGGAGTTAGCATAGCTCTCCCCAATCCTGATTTCAAAATCTCAAATTGGTATATTCAACCCTACTGAATGTTTAAGGAAGTAACTTGATAATCCAAAATCCAAAACTCGCCCGTCGAACGAAGTCCGAGGACGGCAAAATCCAAAACCCTAGCGCTTCTCAGTCGCGCCGACGATTTGCGATTATCAATGGTGACGACTTTGGATTCTCTAGTGGGGTCAATCAAGGAATTATTAAAGCGCATGAACAAGGTGTACTAACCAGTACTAGCTTGATGGTGACGGGTGAAGCGGCTGAGGAAGCGATCGCACTCGCACATGCTCACCCAAAACTTGCTGTGGGGTTGCATCTTGTCCTAGTTTGCGGTAAAGCCGCATTGCCTCCCAGTGAGATTCCGCACTTGGTTGACTCAGCGGGTAATTTTTCCGATGACTCAGTTAAAGCTGGCTTGCGTTACCAGTTTAGTCGGGCTGCACGTCGAGAACTACGCCTAGAAATCCGTGCTCAGTTGGAAAAGTTTCGCCAAACTGGACTTAAACTGTCTCATGTCGATGGTCACTTAGACTTGCACGCCCATCCAGTTGTGTTAGGTATCCTGAGTGAACTGGCTGAGGAATTCAATATCAAGGTGATGCGGTTGCCGTCTGAGGAATTACGATTTACCTTGAAACTTGATACAAGCGATTTGATGACAAAGCTTGTCTGGTCGTTTGCCTTTACTGGGTTACGCATTTATGGAGAGCGATTGCTGAAATCTAGGGGAATTTGTTTTAGCGATCGCGTTTACGGGTTACTCCAAAGTGGTCGCATGACCGAGGAATACCTACAAGGGCTGATTCCACAAATTCAGGCAGACGTTGTAGAAATTTATTCCCATCCAGCAATCCCTATTCCTGGCGAACCCCTGAATGGGCCACCAGGGGCGGGAGAAGCTGAACTCGCCGCTTGGAGGAGTGAACAGGTGCGTGAGTTGCTCACGGCTAATGGGTTTGAGCTGACTAACTGTAACAATCTAGAGGCGTTCTCTCCTTGAACGGCGACACTGTTAGCAACTGTCACAATGCACTTGTAGGCGCGACAGCTTAGAACACGATTGAGTAATCGCTGACCGTCGTGGACTGCCATGAACCATGAACGATGAACCATGAACAGTCCTCACCCAAATCTTTATGACTGAATCGACGCTCTAGAAGTAGGATTGCAATGTTCCTCTCCGCCGGATGTCAAGAGTAGCGCAATGGAAAGAGCCGCCTACTGACAAATAATGGTAGAAATAGCAGGGGATTGGCTCGAAACCATGTTCTTCCAGAGTCTTGATCATCGATGGCTGGCATTTTTCCACAATGACTCTTTTTTCATCCAGCATCAGCATATTCAAGCTAATCCAACTGCTGACCATTGCAATATATTTGGACAGAGGATTAGGAATAGGATCAGGCGGTGGAGCAACAATAATATCCCAGGATTTGAACATCTTCGGCAGTTTGTTGATGTCAATATAGTCAGGATTAACCAATAGCTTACCTGGCGCAAGCGGCATGAACGTAGAGTCAATGTGCATCGGTGTGCGACACTCGGTTTCGATTACATGAATCTGGTATTGATCCCCCAGATGCCGCCTCATCCAAGTGATGCCAGCTTCATTTGTGACATTGCTCCTTTGGACAAAGATATCCTTGCCACAACGAATGAAATCCGCCGCGTCAAACACGGGTTCGAATTCATTGATGACATAACGCATTGGTTCCCCTTTTTCGGGGATTGAGTATTTGTAGTCGTAGAGTTCATCCAACAGTTCGGGCTTAGGAGCTGAAGTCCAGCGCGCACCTTTAGCAAAGTACTCTTTGAACAGTGAGCGATAGGCATAGGACTCAAAGAATCTCGCTCTCCATGCCATAGGTGTCTCAATAATTTCATTGCCCACAACGATAAATCCATCTCTTGGGCAGGCAATGCAGTGACCTGTGGATGACCAGTAGGGAGTCTTGTAGCGAGTCGCAAAGTTTATGACATCGGGACGGCGGACGGTAACGCCTTCGGATTCGAGAATATGAACGAACTCATCTAACTGCTTTTTCGCTCTGTCGATAATCCACTTTGGGTAACGAAGTCCGCCGAAAATCCTCAGCCATCTGGCTGACTGTCTAGGAATGTCGAAGGTGACTACAGGATGAGCAGGAGGAATCGTCGCTCCCTCTACCCGACCCACAATCACTTCTTCAAGTGGATCCCAGGAATTATAAGAATTAACTGGACAAGTCGTTTGCTGATTGCCTTCGCTAACTTTCTGAATTGTTGAATCCATTAACTCCTCACGATGACTTTTCAACGCCACTTACTTTAATCTGAAAAATTTTTGCGGACAGCTTGCAGACAGTGTGTATTTAATCAGACATTCCCGAGATATCACAATCCCTCACCGCTGAATTTGCCCGTTTGACTCTCCTGATTTGTGCCAGAGCTTATCATACTTCACTTTGCCGTAGTCCAGTTGTACGATGCGATCGCCTAGATGAAAATAGTGATTGTCATGACTGATGACTAAAACCAGTTTCCCGCTATCCCTGAGTTTTGGTAAAAACTGAGTATAAAAGATTTCTTTGAACACTGGGTCTTGGTCAGCTGCCCACTCATCAAACAGATAAATCGGTCGGTCTTCCAAGTAAGCTGTGAGCAGAGCCAATCGTTTACGCTGTCCTTGGGAAAGCGCAATTGTGGAAAATCTCCCCTGTTCGACTTTTACTTTGTGATCGAGCTGGAGCTGCTTTAGGTAGTGTTGGGCTTGAGTATCTAAGTCAGTGTTTTCTAACCCCAGAAGATGATCAAATAGATAGTAGTCAGAGAAAACTACTGAAAAATGCTGACGATACCACTCTTGGTTTTGTTGGTTAATTAGCTGTCCATCTAACCAAATTTCTCCAGCTTCAGGAATGTAGAGTCCTGTGATCAGCTTGGCTAAAGTAGATTTCCCACTGCCATTTCCCCCAACGATGAATACCAGTTCTCCGGGTTGAAGCGTCAGGTCAATGGGACCAAGGATAAAGCTGCTGTCTTCTTGCTCTCTCTGATAAGGATAGGTTACACCTTTAAGTTCTATCTGCTGCCAGGAAGATGATATTGCAGGTGGAATCGTTGAGGCTTCTGCTCGACTAGCTAACGATAAACCCAGCGACTCAATCTTCTGCAAAGCAACGCTAGCTCTGCTTAATAGGGGAAGGTCGCTTACGATGTTGTCCATCGGCAGCATCAAGTAGGCGAAGGTCAAGATGTAGCTAGAGAGAACTTGGGAATTGATGGCGATTAGTTTGGGCAGTGCAAACAGCATGAAACCAACCGCGAAAAAAAACAAGAGTTTACCCCAGCTAGCCGTTGCTGCAAACAGGGTCAGACCATCAACATTGTGACGACGGAACTGAGCAGCTGTGGATTGAAGGTCTGATGAGAGGAACACTTGACGCCGTTGATAGTGCAGCTTGAGTTCCTTGATTCCTTCAGTAAGAGTACGGAAGCGGCTAAATAGTAAGTCTTGCTCATCACGAGCAAGGGCAAGCATTTTTTCTCCTCTGTTCAAGAGCCACTGGCAACTTCCCATTGCCACGGCTAGAAATCCGAAAACCAGCACTGATATTGTCCAGGAGAGCCATGTGATATAGATCAGGCAACCGGCAACAATTGCCACATCAAAGCAGAGAAAAGGAATCCTAAAAACAGCATTGGCAACCGCCTGGACATCCTCTGTGAGGGTTGCTAGTAGTCGAGGAGCCCCTTGCTCTTCCAAATGACTCAGTTCTGAGGAGAGAATCTGGCGACTCAGTCGCATCCGCAGTTGGAAGACGGCATCCTGAGATAAACGAATCAGTACTACTTGAGAAATAATACTGGTAATCAGCGCCACTACTGTCAGTCCCACAAAGCTCCAAGCGATAGATGAGACGGACGTTGGGGTGCTATGAGCTACGGTATTTCCAATCAGAGCAATGAGCGCTGCACTACTGCTGCCACTCAGGAATCCGGTGACTACTGCGATCGCCACCATACCCCAGGAAGAACGCAAGAGAAAGTAAACTAATTGCATTGGTGTGCCGTACTCATTCCTACTTGGCAGTGAGGCTGATGCTGAGCCAACAACTTGCAGATGAGGAGTTTGGTTGTTGCTAGGCTTGATAGCAGCTGTGGATGAAGCAGTTGCTCAAGGCTCATGCTGTTGAACTGGTACCAGAGAAGCGGTTCCGGCTCATGGGGTCGATGGCTTGCTATGAAGCTTTGGCAGAATAATTCCTTGTAGGCATCAGAGCCAATTTTCATCTTTTTAATCTTTAATCTCGCTGACTACTTCGTCTATGCCTAAACATAGACTTGATAGGAAAGCAAGTTATAGTCTTCCTATAAAAAGGTTTTGAACATCTAGGATAATATACAGTGAAAATTCTATTAAGGCAATGTAATTAATCAAAACTAAGCACATTTAAGGTTTTAACACACCAAAGGACAAGGTTATTATACTTTGTTTGCCCCCAAGAAAAATTTAACTAGAGTTTTAATTTAGAGAAAAATATATTGCTTAACAAGCTCTAAAAGCTTTAGTAAATCAAGAGTAATTTAGGATTATTTTTTGACATATAAATATTTGTCAAAACTCGCTATCCCTGCACCAATCGTTTCTGCCAGAATACTAATGAAGCGGTAGAGTGCTACAACACTTAGGACTAGCCCTGTTGAAAACGATTGATTTAGGAGTGCGATCGCAGTAGCTTCAAATACTCCAATTCCTCCCGGTGCACCAGGAATAACTAGACCAGCTAACCAAGCCAGACTAAATGCACTCAATAACATGGGAATTTGGCTGAAGCTTACTGTACTAAGCGCAACAAATATGAGTAAAAATCCTAGACCTCGTAGGACTAAAAATCCAATTTCTCCTAATATAGGTACGAGAGGATAGCGTTCCATCTTAAAGGAAGCTGCCTGATCAACTTTTGGAGCTTGCGGTTCTCGGATTGAACTTCGTACCACTGACCTAGGGTTCGCTTCGCTATCAATAACGTCCTGCCGACTGGTTTTGGATTTTGGATTTTCTCCACTGATAAATTCCGAATCTTGAAATACTTTATCGTCGCGTCTTGTAGAGTTTTTTGAGCTTCCTTTTAATTTCCCCACGACTCGAAGCACTGGGTTCAAAAACCAGGGATGAAGGCTCAGCAAAACTCCAACTAAACAAAAAACTTGCCAATTCCAAGGATTGGCATTCTGCGACAGCTTTTGATGGAGCTGACTACTGGCTAGAACAATTAACAAAGCAGCAGCAGCCATTAGAAGCGGTTCTAATAAAACGCTTAGTGTAGCTGTTGCGGTGGGAACACCTGCTGCTGTTACTGCCGAGATTCGACCATAGTAATGCCAGACATTTCCAGGTAAATACTTAGCAATATTGGTTTTCAAATAAACCTGGATCACCCAGAAGCTACTCAGCGGTTGCTTGAACTCTCGAAGAATCCAACTCCACACCCATCCTGCCCAAGTATGAGCCAATAAGGTCACCACAAGCGCGATCGCAAGGCAAATCCATCCCTGCCCATTAATCCGAATTGCTGTTACTTCCTGCCAGTGTTCTTTGAGTGTCCTAGCCAAAAAAAACAGCACGGCTCCTAATATGACCCAGCGTAGGTAAGGTTTTAGGCGAGACAAACTTTGTTTCATGGAGTCGTATTGCTATAGCCAGTGAGCCGGACGATGTTAGGAAAGTCAAACTGAAGGCTGAAGTGTATTGGATGAAGTGCAACCCCATAGAGAAATTTAGGGGCTTAGGATTAATTGCGTCTTGAAAAAACTTTTGAGTTTTGACTTTCCAGATACCGTCTCGGTCATCGACCTAGTTTATTAGGAATTCCATCACAGCCACCAGGAATTGTCTTTCGGGATTTCTCGCCACACCAATAGCAGCAGTATTTGCGCTGCTCTTCACTAAGCCGCATCGCACCACTGAAGTTGGCATTTTCGATAACAGCACCGGTGTGTTCGCCAGTATCGTAGTTAGGGCGTTTAGTACGGCTACGAGGCGTTGCCGTTTCCACTGAACCATAGAACAGGCGGACTGCCTTCATATCAGCACCAGCAAGGTTAGCTTCGTACAAGATTGTTCGCCCTAAGTTCGCTTTCACCAAGTCACAGTGGCTGAGATTGGCTTTAACCATATTCGCATCGCTCAGTTCTGTCCAGCGTAGATCAGTACCGGAAAGGTCTGCTCCTGCCAACATGACATTGAGGTCAATCACACGCACACCATAGTCTCGGTCTTCTAGATAACCCCCGTTACCATCGAGCATAGGACGACCCAAATGGCGATCGCGTTTCAGCGGCGTTAACAATCGGGACTGGGACAGAAACCGCAGAACTTTCGCTTTACCCTGAGCGTCTACACTGCCGAGGATAGCGGCAGTACGTCCTTCAGAAAATGCCCGCTCCTGAGGCCAGTCTTCTAGCAAGCCTTCGTTATCCAATGCCAGCTCAGAGACACCCTGAAAGTAAGAATCAATGGTTTGCTGTTGGGTAATCGTATTTTGCTGTATGGTCAAGTCTTTAGAAATAATATATTGTCGCCAAGCAATGTAGACAGCTAGAACGGCGATGAGAATTTGCCCTAAGGCTCCTGTCCATTCAGCCAGCGAGCCAATTGCGTCGGCATTGATGCGGTTAAGCAATTGGTCAAAACGTCGAGTGACACCCGTTAGGAATGCCAGTCCGATCAGTCCTGCAACCAGTCCAAAAACCGCAATGACTTGCGATCGCTCTTGGGGGGATAGGGATTCAATCACTGCTTTCTGCAACGGTGGCAAAATCACGGGCACCGACACCAGCAAGCTAACAATTGCTCCCGACATCCCAATCCAGAAGTTACCAATCGTTAATCCCACGATTAGGAGAGCGATGGCGATGACGGTAATCAGGGAAGCAGGGGCATTAGCAGTCCGTTGGTTAGTGCGATTGGCTAGTGACAGGACAGACAGATGATTGTGCTGTGGACTTGGTATCACTTCTGCCAGAGCTTTTCCCTTGGCAGGGTTATCGAGGGCGGCACCATTATCACTGGCACTATTTGGGCTATCTACAGGTGGACGGGTTTCAGGAGAATCGGGTTGGGTTGTCATCGTTATGCAAGTCAAGAAGGCGGAGCGGAATGCCTAGCCTTATTTATACCTAGATGATTCAAACCAAGCAACTTTCCCTTCCCTAGCTTGTGAAATCCGAAAATCAGTTGCAATCCGTTGAAGATGAAATTAACGTTGCGCAGAAAATCTCTGTTCCCCGTTCCCCATTCCCTATTTTCAGATTACAGAACAGCAACATGATTGGCATCAAAATTTCTACCTCAAAGAATCTGATTTCAACAATCGCGATCGCTAGTTGCTTACTCGGAATGATCAGCCCTAGTAAGACACAAGCTTATGCCCCCAAGGAAGCACCAGCCAATACTGTTGAGCTTAAATCTAATCCTTCGGTTAAGCCTCAAGCCAATACCTCAACCAAGGCTGACCAAACTAAGCAAACATCACGCCAACAACCAAAAATTGGCATCGTCAAAAGTATGGTAAATGGTGATTTGATGTGCTATGTCACATTAATAGATGAAAACAACATCAAGCATGATGTTGGTGCAGATTTTGAGATCTGTACAAAGGAAAAAACTTTCCTAAATAAGAAAGTTCGCGTCTCTTATGAACTGGTTTCAATCAATGATTGTCAAAGTGCTGAACCCTGTGGCAAAACTCGCAAAGAATCCATTATTACAAAGATGGAAATCCTTGGAGACGCTACCCCGAAAAACCCAAGTAACTCACAAACCCTCAGTAATGGCGACTGGACAATCACTATTGGCAATACAGATTCTTGGTCAGGAGTCAACGGTACAGGAAATCTTAGTTATCGTGGATGCGATCCCAAAGGGAAGTGCATTAATTTAACTGGAGGTCGAGTCACCTGTCGGGATGGTATATGCACAACAGGTTGGAGTAATGGGGATTATTTGTACATTATTGAGCAGCCAATCAATAATCCTGATCGTCCTGAAGCACCTGGATCTTCAACAGTCCTTACAGTACGCAAAGGCTCGAATGTAATTCTAAAAGCTACGGGATTTAAAGTTGTATCCCCTGCTTCTTCTCAACCGTAATTTGCAAATTGGTTCAAGGCAAAAATAAACAAGACCCTCCTACGTTGCTACCGCTACGCTATCAACAATGAACAGCAAATCCTACGTACTTTAGTCGTGGGATTTGCTCAAATTCTTGTTCGCCAGATGGCGTCCGCAACACGGCAGACATCACGCATTTCGAGAACATCATGAACTCGGAGGATGTCTGCTGAACCGGCGATCGCAGCACAGCAAGCGGCAGCCGTTCCCCAAACTCTCCCCTTGGGGTCAGGTTGATTGAGGATTCGACCAATGAAGCTTTTGCGAGACACCCCAACTAGTAGAGGGACACCTAAGGAACGAAAAGCAGGAAGTTGCCGCAAAATTTCCAGATTCTGCTGACCGGTTTTGGCAAAGCCAATACCAGGGTCAATGATCAGACGTGATCGCTCAATTCCAGCAGCAACAGCAGCAGCAATTTGACTTTCCAGAAACTCGTAGATTTCTCCAATTAAGTCGTGATAAGTGGTCAGTTGCTGCATTGTTTGAGGTGTTCCCCGCATGTGCATTAACGCGATCGGCACTCCTAGCTGGGCAACAACTGGCAGCATATCTGGGTCAAACATACCGCCTGAAATGTCATTGACCATATCTGCACCGGCTTCAACGGCTTTTTGTGCCACAGATGCCCGCGTAGTATCCACAGAAATCGGTACACTTAGCAGTGATGCCTTATCCTGGGCTTCGTTCTGCTCTGCTAACGGATTTTTCTTTTGACTACAGGATAGCCCCGCTTCACGCAGTGCCTGCACCACTGGTAACACTCGATTTAGCTCTTGTTCAACAGAAACTTGCTCGGCACCCGGTCGAGTTGATTGACCCCCAACATCGATAATATCGACACCCGCCTCTACCAGGCGTCGAGCTTGCGCCACAGCCGCCCCTAGAGAATTAAATTCACCGCCATCACTAAAGCTATCCGGCGTCACATTCAGAACGCCCATCAGATAAGTTCGCTCTCCCCAGTTGAAAGAACGTTGCCGCCGTTCGATTTTGGATTTTGCCATCTCAACCTCAGCAGGGGATTCCCGTTATACCATTTCACTAAATTTTCGCTACAAATACTTGTCTTGCTCCCCCCTTTATAAGGGGGGTTGGGGGGATTAATATGTAGCACACTAAAAGTGAAATGGTATTAAACCCTAACGGGCTATAACGGGAGTAGTTGACTACCAAATCCCTCTTATCCTGACGACTTACTGATAATTAACAATCCGAGCAAAGCTCTTAGGCTCCAAGCTAGCTCCTCCAACGAGAGCCCCATCAATTTCTGGTTGAGCCATAATTTCATCAATGTTATTTGGTTTTACAGAGCCGCCATATTGAATCGACACATCAGGATTATGCAACTGATTCCGAATCAATCCAATAACCCGATTGGCTTCTAATGCCTCACAAGTGTCACCCGTACCGATCGCCCAGATCGGTTCATAGGCGATGATCAGATTGCTCTGGTCTACATTCACAAGGGCTTTTATCAGCTGGTTAGTAATCAGTAGTTCAGTTTCACCAGCATCCCGCTGCTGTTTGGTTTCGCCAACACATAGAATCGGCGTCAAACCATGACTCTGGGCGGCAAGGAGGCGCTTGTTAACCGTGTCATCGGTTTCACCAAAGTATTGACGCCGTTCACTATGACCAACAATCACATAGCGAACCCCGATTTCGGTTAGCATGGCACCCGCGATTTCACCCGTGTAGGCACCTTCGTTGTCCCAGTGAATATTCTGGGCACCCAGCTGCACACGGCTATTGTGTAGACTCTTGGACATCACATCCAAGGCTGTAAATGGAGCACACAGCACGATTTCTCGGCCTTCGGGCGTTGACTCCAGCTCAGGCATAAATCCCTTTAAAAACTCAGAGGATTCCCTTTGAGTTTTGTACATTTTCCAGTTACCAGCAATGACAATTTTGGGCACAGCTTAACGAGATCATCTCCAAACCATAATGCACCCTTTAGTTTACTCCTTTCCCACCGCAAGATTATCTACTCTATTGTTCCTCCAGTTCCTACTAATCTGAAAATAGGGTCAGCTGTTTAGATCCCCGACTTCTTAAAGAAGTCGGGGATCTGGGAATATCGCCTTCAGAACTTGTCATCAATGGGTTATAACAGCTCTTGTCACCCCTGTCTGATGTAATACCCACCCGTGCATTCGACCATGCCAAATTTTCCGAGCTATCGTGGCGAACTTCCTGAAGTCTTGAACCCGTTGAATCCTCGCCACTATTGGCTACTCGCCTACTGGGTTTACTTTCGTCCTACAGCGTTTCATTGCTATCTCTACCAAGCTGCCCCCGACGTTTATCAGTTGAGGGGTTACCAGAAATTCTTGAAGACATGGCGTGTTCCTGCCTATCGCAATGTTTATCTGATGCTGCCCATTGCGATCGCCTTACCTTCCATACTGGTTGCATTATCCATGTTCATGTACTTTCAGAGCGGTGTTCAGAATGATACGGCTTGGGTTACATCTATTGCCGTAACGCCGAATGGACAAATCGCTATCACCGCTTCAGGTGAGCGTGACTTTGACATCAAAGTTCCCACAGCTGACAGTACTCTGAAAGTTTGGGATTTGCGGCAGGGGTCACAAATACAGACACTCGTCGGGCATGATGAAGGAGTTACGGCTGTGGCGGTAACCCCAGATGGACAGAAAGCCGTCTCTGCCTCACGCGATCGCACTCTGAAACTTTGGGACATTCGCAAAGGTACTCAACTGCATACTCTCAAGGGTCATACACACTGGCTTACCAGTATCGCTGTTACCCCAGACGGGCAACGAGCCGTTTCTGCTGCCGCTGACAAAACCCTGAAAGTTTGGGATTTACAAACAGGAGAAGAACTCCATACCCTCAAGGGTCATACTGATATTGTCTGGGCTGTGGCATTGACCCCAGACGGACACAAAGCTATCTCCGCGTCTGCTGACCAAACCCTAAAAGTTTGGGATATTGAGCAAGGGAAGCAACTTTATACTCTTACAGGTCATAACGGCTGGGTAACGGGTGTTGCGATCAACTCAGATGGACAGCAGGCGATTTCGACCTCAAGTGACCAAACCTTAAAAGTTTGGGATATTGAGCAGGGAAAAGAACTTTACACTCTTGCAGGTCATAATGGCTGGATAACCGATGTTGCCTTGTCTCCAGATGGACAGCACGCTGTCTCTGCCTCTAATGACCAAACCCTAAGAATTTGGGACATCGAGCAAGGAAAAGCACTACATACGCTCAGTGGTCATAAAGGTTGGGTGACGAGTGTAGCACTCACCCCAGATGGACAGCAAGCCGTCTCCGCTTCCTCTGACCACACCTTAAAAGTTTGGGACATCGAGCAAGGGAAAGTTCTGCAAACGCTGAAGGGACATCGTTCTTGGATTACAGCGATCGCGATGATACCCAACAAGCGGCGTGTTTTTTCCGCCTCTTTTGATCGCTATCCTAAACTTTGGAGCCTAAATCGCGGTACGGAAGTGCCGATGGCTAGAGAAATAACCAAGAGCATTGCGTTTAACGCTGCCTTTAGCATCGTATTGATTTTAGCCGCGATCGCTACCGCAGTCAGTTTGGCAATTATCTTAGCCGTTGGTGTCATAGTGTTCGGTGCGGCTGGCGGCTTACTTACTGGCTTAGGGCTTGTCTTCCTAGGCAGTCCTATATGTGGTTTTGCCTATCTTGTAGTGAATCGGGTTGCCTCTAACCCCTTACTCAAAGAAGCGCAAAAGGCGGTACAGATCAGCAGTGCTCTCACTATCATCTTCGCGATCGTGTTCGGCATGATTGTAGGTGTTATCTTTGGTCTTACGAACCGCAAGGCATTGGGAGTCTTTGCCAGCATCGTCTTTATTCTGGCTAGCGGTGTGGCAATTGGCATTGTCGTCGCCTGTATGTTGACAGGAACCGTCAGCTTCAAGGGACGCTTTCTGCCTGCAATACGAGCAGGTACAGCCGTTAGTGTCAGCTTCAACCTGCTAGTTGCCCTTGGTGCACTACGTATTCCGTTTTACCCGTTTGAGCTGCTTCTGGCACTCTTGAGTCGGCTTAGGAGAAAATGGCATCCTGTGATCTGGGACGAGTTGCTTGTCTTGCCTGTACTCGGAACCAGTGCGTTGCTACAGGCGCAACTGCGTGCCTCAGAACGCAAAGGGCTACAACTTGCAGCCGATGTAATTTGTAACCCGTTTCAGCGTGCTGGCGTACAGCGAGCTTTACATAGCTATCTCCATAGCGTTTCTGCACCCCTTCACGTTCTCTATGAGTTGCTAAGCGCAGAGGATTTGAACACCTATGTTGTGGCACCGATAAGCAAGCGTGATTGGCAACTATTACCAACAACTAGGCAAGTATTACTAGGGGAAGTGGGGAAGCAGTGGGTAGACTGTAGCAGCAGTGGCGTCAACCAAGTAGCCGAGAATCTAGTTTGGGGGTTGACTTGGTTAGGGCGCAAGCACCAGCAAACCCCAGTGACTCGCTTTGCAGGTCTGCTCTATCAGTTATCGTACACGGAGATTGTCAAAGCAAAGAATTTCAACTTGTCTAGCTATGAGAAAATCTATGGTAGCTTGACCCAATATCCGGGTGGGGTGGAAATTGCTGACTCATTTGAAGTGCTAGCCAGTTTCCTAACTTATGAAAAACTCTCCGATTTAAGTGTTGCTAGAGAGGTTGTATCAGCAGTTTCAGTTAATGAAACTTCTATCCGCCCCAGTGTGCTAAAGGCACTAACTCGCTGTGGAGAAATTGGTGCCGAGGTACTTACCTATCAGCATACTGCTACAACTAATGAGAAACTGGCTGTCCTAGTTCGCCTCATCCGTGCTCTTGATACTCTGGATGAGTATGTAGTCGAGCAAGTAGTTGCTCCAGAGCAAGCTATTTTTAGGCGCATTATTCATCAATGGCGAGCGATTGTTAGCCAAGCACTGGCTGAAACCGAAAAAAGAGCTTGATAAGCTAGTGTCGTGCGCTGACTTCAAAACGGCAAAGCAAGTCAGCGCCTTCCCTACTCATTCAAGCTCAACCGCAGAAACAACTGACTAGAAGTAGGCGGCTAAAATCTACCTCTGCCAAGGTGATAGGTGATAGGTGATAGGGAGCCAGAAAGCTCTGTAAGGAACCAAAAACCCTAATTTTTCAGGCGTCTCGGTCTGGCTTTTCCCCTAAAACCTACTACCTACGACCTAACACCTTGATAGGGCTAGCTGCTAAAATCCCAGTTTTTCCAGAACAGGTTGTGTCGAAACAATATGTCGCTCTAAACCCAACTCCTTGGGGCTAATTCCAAGTGCTAGAGAAACCAACTGAGATAAGTGCAGTACAGGTAAACCCAGCTTACGCTCAATTACCTTTTCTACCTCTGGCTGACGAGAGTCAAGGTTGAGGTGGCACAAGGGACAAGGAGTCACCAAACAATCAGCACCAGCATCGATCGCTTCCTGAATATGTGTCCCTGCCATTTTGAACGATTGTGTTGTGGCATAGCTAGAAAGCGGCCAACCACAACACTGAGTCCGACCTCGGTAATAAATCGGTGTTGCCCCGATTGTCCGAAACACATTCTCCATCGATTCGGGTTTAAAAGGGTCGTCGTAGGGAATAGTCTCCTGTGCCCTCAGCAAATAACAGCCATAGAACGCCGCACACTTTAGTCCACTCAGCTTGCGGGTAACACGTTCTTGTAGGGCTTCCAGTCCGTAATCCGTGACTAACGCCCACAGTAAATGCTTGACCTCGGTGCTACCTTTATACGGTGAACAGCCCTCTTTTTTGAGCAATCCATTAATCTGCTCTACATAGGCAGGATCTGTTTGTTGAAACTTCTTTAATCGCTCATCCACATGACCAATCACACCCTGACAGGTGCTGCAATGGGTCAAAAGCGGCAGATTCAGTTCCTCGGCTAGGGCTATATTGCGGGCGTTAACCGTGTCTTCCAGCAATGAGGAATCTTCCTTAAAGGTGCCAGAACCACAACAGGCAGCTTTTTTCAGCTCAAGGAGTTCAATGCCCAGTGCCTGAGTGAGAGCGGCAGTAGATTGGTAGAGTTCCCGGCAAGCTCCTTGAGCGACGCATCCGGGGAAGTAAGCATATTTTAGAGTAGGAGATGGCATGGCAATCAATGAGTGAGGCTCACTTGAGCCTGAAGTGATTCTTCTATCTTCGCGAATATTAATTTGCGATCGCTCGATAACGTCCTAAATCCTGTGGGAGTTGGTGACGAGTTCCCCCGCATCGGCTACTCATTCTTGTGTAGCGATCGCTAGATTGACAAACTTGGGCGGGGCGCATACAACAGTTGGGGGAGGGTAACGCCCGGTAATCATCAGATTGGTCAATCTGACCTTATCAATTTTTGTAAACTTCTGCATAATTTTTAAACTTCGGTCTGAGAGTTGTATGAATTTTTCAAAATAGGGTAATAAAAATGAAGATTTTTTTAGGGTCAACTATCAGCTTAACAGCTCTTTTTTCCTTTTTCTTAATCAGTCTTAATAGTTCGGCTGCACCGTTGGAGCAGTGGGTGAGAATCACAACTCTTAAGATAGATTCAAAGGGGAATCAGGGAATGTATTTCGTTGATAAATCCTCAATTGAAACTCGTGGCAATCGACGTTCCTATTGGGCAGGATTAATATATACTCAACCCATTAAAGTTAAAGACAAAGGCAGAACTCTATCAGTCAATAAGCTAGTTGCTTTTATATCTATTAACTGTAGAAACAAAAGTGATTATCAATTTTATAAAGTAGGAGTTTTCGCTCCAAATGACAAACTACTACAAACTATAGACTTCAAGAGGGGGGTTCTTTCTTTGCCAGCTCAAGGTACTAAAGTAACAGGAAATTACGTTTGTTCTCGTAAATAGCAGCAAGGGTTAGCTCATACAATAAATTCTGTTAAACACGAGAACCAAAAGATTAGGGGTGCTGTAAGCTTTTGGTTAAGTTGACTACAAATCACGAGCCGCTACCACTGGTTAGCACTAACAGGCTCAAACCTTCCTGAACTACGTGCAAAACCTTTTAATACTACTGACCACCATTAAGTAGCTATCTAGTCAAAGCGGACTCGATGACGCACTCGCGCCTAGATTGGGCGAGGAACTTAACTTTGTCTTGAGTGTGATGTGAGGCTTGTTTAGCTGATTAATGTCGCGGCTGAGGCGAGTTCATGACAAAAAAGGTAATTAAACCTGATGTAAGAATTCTCCAACTCAACGCCGCTTGAGAAGTTAAAAAATAGGAAACTAAGAAGGTTATGAAAACGCAAGATCTTTTGAATCGATATGCCGCTAGAGAGTCGGATTTTCGGGAAGTGAATCTGGCTGAGGCAGTATTAAGTGGAGTCAACTTGAGTCGGGCTGACCTGAGCCGTGCGGATTTGAGCCGCGCTGACCTGAGCCGTGCTGACTTGAGCGGAACATCGTTCCACTACGCTAACCTGACCAATGCTGATTTGAGTGGGGCTGACTTGACTGGGGCAAACTTAAGTGAGGTCAACTTAATTGGCACCGACTTGACTGGGGCTAACCTAAGCGGTGCCGACCTGAGCGGTGCTGATATGCGTTGTGCTAATCTTCAGGGAGCTAATCTGACTGGCGCTAATCTGACTCATGCTGAGCTGAGTGGTGCTGACTTGGGTGGAACTTGCCTGAAAAATGCTAACCTGAGTGGAGCTTCTCTGATAGGTGCCGATTTGATTGGTGCCGACTTGAGTGGGACGGGTTTGGTTGACGAAAAACCGAATGGGGAAACAACACCGACGGGAGTCTCTCATAACTGGGTGACTTGGAACGGCAGTTGCTCATCAGCTCAATAATTTCATTAATTGAGGATTCGTTTCATATTCAGACAACTGTAGTAAGCCATTCAAAATCCTCTAACCTAAGGGTAGCGAGACTTCTAGCCATTGCCATAATGCAACTTGTAGGCGCGACAGCTTAGCTAGATAGCTGGGGCTATCGGAAAACGGCTCAGGAATTGTCAATGGTGATTTTTGAAAATAGGGGGTTCGATACTCCCTATTTTTAGTGCCGTTATCCCTGCCTACTACACGACCTAGACTGACGGAAAATCAGGGTTATGAAACCTAGGTGATCGTGATCGCAACTCGTCATAGTACGATAGACAGTTCAAGCCTCATGTAAAGATTGATTTTTGTGATCGCTATCACTTATTGATGTAATAACTATCACTATTTTTCAGTTATCGTAGTACGAGTTTTCTAATAGAAATACGTGATTATTAGAAGGGTAATTCTTCTTAAAACCTCTAGTTACCCAAAGCTTCTTATCGGAGAATTAGCCATGACAGTATTAATAGTGCGTGACTTCTTAGCAGATATCCAATTTATAGACTACAAAGATGCAGAATTCTTATTAAATGATGCAGTAGTTGAATCCTCAGCAGATATCCACTTCGTAGATTACTGGGATGCTGAGTTTTTATTAAATAACTCGGACGCTGATGTTTCCTCAGGTAACTGGGATGTTGATGTTTCGTTAGATGACTGGAGCATTGATGTCTAGTTGAAGGAAACAGACAGCTTTTTACCAGAGACGGCTGGAAACCACGTTAACAAGGTATGCCGTCAGGCTTATTCCGCTTTAAAATGACAACGACATCCCTACAGCAGATAACCCGTGCAAAGATGGATCTGAGTCTGTGCATGATTGTCAAAAACGAGGAAAATTATCTATCACAAGCCTTGAATAGTGTCAAGGATGTGGTAGATGAGATCGTAGTCTTGGACACAGGTTCTACTGATCGTACAGTTGAAATTGCTGAAACAGTGGGTGCCAGGGTGTATCACTTTGACTGGTGCAATGATTTCTCTGCTGCTCGGAACAAAGCGTTGAGCTATGTGAAAGGGACGTGGGTTCTAGTTCTAGATGCGGATGAGGTGCTGACGCCAGAGATTGTGCCGGAAATGAAGCAGGCGATGAAGAGCAATCACCATCTTGTGATTAACTTAGTACGGCAAGAAGTTGGTGCGTCTCAATCTCCCTATTCTCTTGTTTCACGATTATTCCGCAATCACCCAGAAATTCGCTTTTCTCGCCCCTATCACGCGATGGTGGATGACAGCGCGCAAGAGTTGTTACAGCGAGAGCCTCAGTGGCAGGTAGTTTCTCTCTCCAACGTAGCTATTTTGCACTACGGCTATCAACCCGGAGCGATCGCTGCGCTGGATAAATATACCAGAGCACGGACAGCGATGGAAGGATTCCTAGCGAGTCATCCCAATGATGCTTATGTGTGCAGCAAATTGGGGGCACTTTATGTTCAAGTTGGTCACTTAAGAGAAGGAATCGAACTTTTAGAACGCGGTTTGATGGCGACTCAGGTAGAGCCTCCAGTATTATTTGAACTGCATTACCATCTAGGTAATGCTTACACTCACAAAAATCTCAATGCCGCAGTTGAGCATTATAGACTGGCAATCCAACAACCCATTCTCCCTCAGCTCAAACTTGGTGCTTACAACAACCTGGGCAACTTGCTGTTAAGTGCTAGAGATTTAACGAATGCCAAAAGGGCTTATGAAACGACGTTGCAGATTGACCCTAGTTTCGCCGCCGGACACAATAACTTGGGGATGACGTTGAAAGCTTTAGGGAAGCTAGAAGAAGCGATCGCATCCTACCAAAAAGCCATTGAGCTAAACCCTGACTATGCCGATGCTTACCAAAGCTTGGGAGTTGTTTTACTGAAAGTTGGTAAAGTTCTAGAAAGTTTATCAGCCTTTGGAAAAGCGATTGCTCTCCACGAGAAGCAGAACCCAGCAGAAGCTGAACGCCTCCGCCAGGGACTGCAAGAGATGGGATTTCAGGTTTAATTTAGTTAGTTGTTAATCATTAGTTATTTCGGTATGTTCCCAGAAGACCCTAAACACTAATGACTAATAACTCATGTGCGCCTGATTATCTTCTCAATCGGTCATTTCTATCAAATCGGTCATTTCTGTTGAATCGATCATCTTGGTCAAATCGATCAACTCGGCTAAAAACACTCTCTAACTGATTCAAATCAGCACGCAGATTTGTCCAGTCCCGTAGAGCGTCTCTCCAAACACCTCGATTGCTTGTATTCCTGGGTAAGCGCTGCATGATCAACTCTATCCTCTGCGCCCTTTCGAGCAGTCGTTGGACATCATCTCGAACTGGGTCACGGCGTCTGAATCGATCGCGCACACGATCCGCATCTGCTCTTAGATCATTAGTAAGCTGGTTGAGGTTGTCTTCCCGCTTAGTGCCATCAAGAGGGCTGTCGTCAAGTGCCCGGTCGAGGGTACGGCTAAATGTCCTAGACTCAGACTGTATCCGGCTTAAAAGTTGATCGAAGTTGCCGCGCAGTTGCTCAGAACCATTGCGATCGCGATTAAGATTGCCATCAGGGTTTACTGGATAGGGACGCCACTGCGCCTGTGCCATCCCAGCACTGGCAAAGGTAATTAAGAATGTTGTTAATATTACTCGTTTGAGCATGTTCCTCCCTCTGTACCTTTGAAACACTAAACTACTACCTGATTTTGCCAGGATGTAGCTAATAACGTGTCGTACAGTCGTTAGACAAAAGCTTCTGTCAAAATGTTCCCTACGTTCAGAAATAAGAATCCCCCGTCCTGAGTGCCGGGGGAGTGCCTCAAAGGCTAATAACGGGTAGAAAGAACTTCGCTGATAACAAGCCTTCTGCTAAACCCGTCCGCTCAATCCAAAATGTGTTTCTTACACCTAATTAACTAACTAGTCGTCATCGACATCATCGTCTAGGTCATCATCGTCATCGTCATAAGCACTATCATCGACTCCCATCAGCTCGGAGATTTCCTCTTCATCCTCTACAAAATCCTCGTCATTGGTCTGACGTGCTATGAGACGATTGCTGGATTCTAACCAATCCAAAAGCGAAGATTCTTGCTTAAGGGGAATGACTTGAGCCAGTTGATCACGAGGTTCTTCACGTAAAGAAGGATTGTACATGGGAAAGTTCAGCTAGTAATTTAACGAGAAGTAAAGATAGCTATTTAGGTACCTATTGTAAAGTTTAGCAGCGACCAATAGCGAGATGATGACTAGACAACCGTCCCTAACAAAAAGGGAAAGGTTGAAGAAGGCAGAAGAA
The DNA here is from genome assembly GCA_036703315.1 of Coleofasciculaceae cyanobacterium. Taxonomy (GTDB): domain Bacteria; phylum Cyanobacteriota; class Cyanobacteriia; order Cyanobacteriales; family Coleofasciculaceae; genus DATNPH01. The sequence goes on along the minus strand of DATNPH010000146.1, from coordinate 112,640 downwards.
TGAAGGCAGAAGGCTCTTATGTAACCCATTGGAAGGGGATTCTAACGCTTCCCAATTGGGAGCCACCAAATCGAAGATTTGCAAGGGGCTTGATACCCTTACTCCCTTGGGTGGTGGGCAAAGGACGAAGGCATTCCTTCTTCCTCCTGCATAAGAGCCCTCTGCCTTTCTTGGTCAAAAAACTTATAAAACTAACGCCAAATCTCGTAATTTCTTGTATGAATGATAAAAGGACTAGGGTAGAGACGGAGTTCCACAGGCATGTCAAAGCAGCGTTACCCTGACAAGTCTTTCAAGGGAGGTAAACGTCGGATGGTTAGTAAAGCAGAACTATTGGAAGCGATCGCAGGTAAGAATCGAGGTCTGTTGGCAACCGAAACTGATAAAGTAGCCATTCTCGCAGCGGTTGCGCGACTGGAAGACCGAAACCCCACACCTCGACCCCTGGAGGCAACCGACCTCCTAGAGGGCAACTGGCGTCTGCTTTATACCACCAGTACAGCTCTATTGAACCTTGATCGATTTCCACTTACGCAACTCGGTCAAATCTACCAGTGTGTTCGCACCTCATCTGCCAGAATTTACAACATCGCTGAATTTCCTGGTCTGCCATATCTAGAAGGCTTAGTCAGCGTTTGCGCGCGGTTCGAGCCAGTGAATGAACGCCGGGTTAATGTCAGGTTTGAGCGATTTATCATTGGTCTGCAACGCGTAATCGGTTATCAGTTTCCCAGTGATTTTATCCAGCAAATTGAATCCGGTAAAAAATTTTTTCCAGCACTTGACTTTGGCATTGAGAACCAAGAGCAACGAGGCTGGCTCGATATCACCTATCTCGACAGTGATTTACGAATTGGGCGAGGCAATGAAGGTAGTGTATTTGTACTAACTAAGGGCTGAGGGCTACCATGAAAGCATGGAATCTGAACTACATCCCTCACCTCTCATTCCCCTATCCCAAGGGCAGTTAAACCTCCTAGACACCTGCCCTCGTAAGTTCCAACACGTTTACTTAGAGCAGTTGGGAACACCCGTTTCTCCAGAGCAACAAGAGCGCCTCACTTGGGGAAGCCGCTTTCACTTGTTGATGCAACAACGGGAACTAGGGTTGCCAGTGAAATCGCTAGTTGAGGAGGATACCGAACTACAACATTGGGTGACGGCTTTGATAAATGCGGCATCAGATGTTTTGACACCTGACCCAGAGACATTCCGTGAATCAGAGCATTGCCGCACCCTAAATTTCCAAGGTTATTTGCTAACTGTTATCTACGACTTATTGATTGAAGACGAGGAAAACGCTCAAATTCTGGATTGGAAAACTTATCCCCTGCCCAAAAACCGCCAATGGTTAGTCCAAGACTGGCAAACGCGACTGTATCTTTATGTTTTGGCGGAAACCAGCGATTATGTCGCAGAGCAAATTTCGATGACTTACTGGTTCGTCAAGTCACAGCCTTGTCCACAAAGCCTTAAGTTTCCTTACAATGCAGCACAGCATCAGAAAACGAGACAGGATTTAACTAAACGACTGACTCAGCTAACTGGATGGCTGCAACGCTATCAAGACAAAGGTATTGATTTTCCTCAAGTAGCAGAATCTACTGGTCGATGCCACGATTGTACCTTTGCAGTTCGCTGTCAGCGGACTCCAGAAAGTTTGATGAACAGCACTAGAGACTTGCTCCCCAATGTAGTTGATATTCAAGAAGTGTCAATTTGACAGAGATGGGGAATAGGGAATAGGGAATGGGAAGACCATTCTACGTACTCTATGTATAACTAATTACCAATTACCTTTAAACCGTTAGCGCTAGCTCTATTCGAGTCTTGCGTGGGGCACGCTGCGCTTTCCTCTTCGTCTTGTGCCAGTTGAGGGTGCCCAATGTCGGATCTATTAATTTGATTTTTTAAGTTTTTTGCTCAGCGTTAACGCGAGGGTTCTCACCCACCCTAGTTGATATGGCGTATTTTCTGGCGCGGAACTAACAATCCTTCTGCTAGCGTCTATCCTCTTATCTGCCTTTAAAGATAGCTAGTGAGTGTCAGAACCTACTTATTTGTCACTAGCGAACATTGTGCTGGAAACTTTGCCATTGGAATTTTGCGATGAAACCCATACCCAAGAATTTTTCTACTACTCAGTCTCAGAAAATTTTGACAGCTTTGATTTTGACTGGCATTGTGTCTGTTGGTAGCGGGTTAGCACTGATAAAAAGTAGTGTAGCTGCCGATACAAGATTTGGATCAGAAACAGCGAAGCAATCGCTTAAAGAAAACGCTACAAGCGATCGCTTACCGAGTCAAGTTGCTAATGCTGTTTTGCGGAGTGCTTCTGAGGCGTCGAGGTTACCTAGAAGGGCGCTGAATATCGTGACATTTACACGCACGCAATGGGCTTCTGGCTGCGAAAAACCAACGTTTCCCCGTCCTTGCGATCCGGTTTTAGTGCCAGGGTGGGAAGTAATAGTGGGTGCTGGAGACAATCGCTGGGTTTATCTCACGAATCAGGATGGTTCCCAAATTAAGCTGTCCGAAAAAGGTACTCAGGGAACTTTACCCAAATCTATTAGTAGTAAGATTTTGGTGGATGCTTCCCAATGGTCAGGATTGTCAACTGAGGCGTTACGCATCGTTAAAGTTGAATCGCAGACTTGGGCAAATCCTTGTATGTTTGCTTTTGGTCAGATTTGTACTCGTGAGTACAATCCTGTATCAGGTTGGGAAGTGACGGTAGACAGTGGAACCCAAAAGTGGGTTTATCGGGTTGATGACAAAGCTACTTCAGTGTTACTTGATCGCACACGGAGTTTAACGCCAAAGGCGGCTGAGGCAATCAAAAAGGATGCTGCCAAGTTTTCAGCTTCCTCAAATCTCCGCATTATTGCCGTTGAACGTCGAGACGATTGGAATGGTAGCTGTGAGGGTGTTCCTAATTGCACTCGTCCGATTGCTCCCGGTTGGCAAGCGACTGTTTCCAATGGGCGAGATAGCTACGTTTATCGCGTAAAAGAAGATGGTTCGCAATTTGAGCTGCAAGGTCACAATGGTAATAACCAGACACTTAAACCTGTTCCAATTCCTGCGAATGAGTTGCCACCGCCTTTGGATCGAAATGTGGTTTTTCGGGAAATTTCTAGTGGTGGCTTTACTGCCAGAATCTTTGAAACTGTTTTGCTCAACGATGGGCGATTGATTCGTACCCGTGTGGGCGATGCTAATGACTCTGAACGTAACATTCGCCGCCTTTCCCGCCAACAGGTACGACAATTTCAGCAATTGCTAGAACGGCAGAGATTTGCACAATTTAAGAATTTGAATTACGCATCAAAAACAGGCTGTTGTGATATTCCTGCCCACACACTCACCAGTCGCGATGGTACGGTTCGCTACAACCAAATCCCTCTCGATAGTTTACCTGCAAATTTACGAGCAGTTGTTGAAGCTTGGAATCAGATTCGGGGTAGTGCACGAGGAATAGGGGAGTAGGTATTTAAGTGAGAGGCGATCACGAACAATATCTCTGCCTCAATTTTCTCCTAATTCACCGTTAATTTATGGGCATCGTTAATACTGCTTGAGTTGCTTACTCACTCTTGTTTCTCTTTTCTAGCTTCCATTGCTTCAATTTCTAACTCTGGAAACTCGCCGCGCCTCATGCGAGTGACATATTCTTGAGCATCCATACCACCTAGTAAATTGGGTGCTATTCCCATAAAATCTGTCATTTTGCGGCGTGGTTTCCGTTTAATCTCGCAATGTCGTAGTTTCTGTGATAAGTGAGCGATGAGCTGCAATTGCTCATCAGGTGTGAGGGCATCTGCTTGTTTTATCAAATCAAATAATTCTCTAGACATTTTGGTTTATCCTATTTTGTTTAATTTTAGCGGTCGATAAAAGTATCTTTTCTACTTAATTCACCAATAACATCCGTACTTCAATCTTTTCCCAGATTTCGGGTGAAACCAATACTGCTACTTCTTTGAACTGAATCATCAGATAATTAACATAGAGATAATTGCCCAATGCCTCATATTCTTTTTCAAGTAAATTGGCCAGCTCTGAATTGAAATTTAGAGCATTTTGCCAAGTTTTATTGACACTCCTGCGAAATTCTCGAAAACCTTTTAGCTGCTGCTGATTATCAAGAACTTTAGCTTTCAGTGCTTCTAATTTGGCAATCAGCACAGTAAAGTTTATATTGTTGAAGATTTTTAATTTTTCAAGTTCACAGGCACGGTTAATGCGATCAGTGAGGTCATTAATGAGGTCACTGGTAGAATTAATGGGGATAGCGTTATTGTTTGTGAGGTCAATAACAATGGTGTTGCCGTAGGCGGTGGGGATGGCATTAGCCATAGCGATGGCATTAGCGTAGCCGTTAACGTCACTGTAAGCGTTTGCGATTGCAGCAGCACGTTTAGCCGCAGGCTTAAAGAAACCCTCTGTGCCAGTTGTTACTTCATCTGCCCAACGCACCGTCGTCGGCTTTGCCACCTGGCTGAACCCTAGCGCAGGGTTTCTCATTTTCCTATTGAAACTCTGCTTTCAAATCTTGGAAATACTTCAAGATGAGCCAGAACGGTAGTCATTAGACTCGCATCTTGGGTTTGAAGTGCTCACCCACCAGGGGTTAAAACCCCTGGCTCATAGATCAAGTCCTCTAAAGAGGACTATACAGGACAAGGATTTCAGTCCACTTTAGTGGACTTTATATATTAGCCCAGAGTTCAAAACTCCGGGCGGATGAGTGCACTTTACCGGGAATGTTGCAAAAAATGAATGGAGCGATCGCCTTCTTCCAAACCCCAACATTACCCTTGAGCGATCGCCTTTACCTCTTCCACTAACAGCCCCAGTGCTTCTGCAACCTGTTCTACACTCAGCCCCATTTCCAATAACCGAGGAATTACATCCCGCCTCGCTTGCTCTGCAAGGGAATCGCCTTTAGGTCTGCCCAATACCACCATTACATCTGGAGCGTTAACAATATTTGGTTTTCCCTCTACTGGATACCAAAACAAATCCCCCGCGACAAACACATTTGGGTCATCCGCAAACAGCCTGTCCAAGTTCTTCTGAATCACCAGAATCCAGCGAAGCTGTTTGGTGTTATTTGCCCTTGGTTTTCCATCACTATCTGGGTAGATGACCTCTGATTGGCTCAGTGGTTGCAGTTGAGAAACCATCCCTCAACCTCCGGAAGACTGTCAATACAACGCTTTCACGTTAGCACGACGGCTGGTGATCGGCGGGCAGAAAGCTCGAATAACCAACAAAAAACCCTCAGCGGTAAGCCGAGGGCGGTCATCAGGGTGCATCTACTTTTTCTAACTCCGCCATTGCTCTGACAACATCCGGAAAAAAAGGATAGTAATTTCAAAGTTCTTCTGAAACTCAGGTAATGATCGATGCTCTGCTGACCCCTTGCTCCGAATCCGTCGCCAGAAGCCTTGGGAAGAAGGCAGAAGGAAAATCTTTCTGGATAAGAGCCCTTTGCATAAGAGCCTTTCTTGTTCATGTGTCACGTTTGGGATAAGTCTGCGGATCCGTTGTAGATGAGCTTCAGCTTCATTACGGCGACGAAAGGGGACGACGATACGCCGCTTTAAGTTGGGAAGTGGACGAATAATGCACCACAAATGCAGTTTTTCAAAGCTTTCATTTCTTTGAGGGACGCCGCGAAGAGGTGCGTTTGCGGCTGGTAGGTTTGCGTTTTGACTTCTTCTGAGAACGCTTGTATGCAGAATTAAGCCAGTCGCTTAAAGAATGACTCATTGCTCCCAGTTCTAAGCCGACGAACAGAGCAAACGATTCGGCGCGATAATCAGAAAGGGAATGCGTCGTGTCTTGGCGAAGTCTGGGTGCTACATCTTGAAAAAACTGCTCCCAATTCCAAGGAACATCCCGAAACAACTGAGCGATCGCTAACCCTAGCATCCCTAACAAGATTATCCAACTAAGGAGATATAGCACCCGTAGTGTGGTACCGATGAGTGGTCCGTGAGAAAGAATAGACCGATGGTGCATCGATTTTTGATAAGGAATCCAAATCCAGCGCAGCCATCCCCAGCGCTTGAAGGGTCGTGAGCGAAGATCCAAGTCAGGACTGAGCAACAGCCCACCAAAGAGAAATCCTCCTGAAACTATCAATGTCAGGGTACTACTCTGTGTCAGCGCAACGGTCAAACCCGTTACTACTGGCAGACTCCATAAAGTAATGCGATCATGTGTCGAACCGGAAGGCATTTCTTTGTATTCTCGTGCTAATCTAAGTATGATACTGGGCGATTAGCTCAACGGTAGAGCGCCTGCCTTACAAGCAGGATGTTACTGGTTCGAATCCAGTATTGCCCATTTACGTCGAATAACACTTTATTTGTCGTCGTTAACAGATTAATGTCGTTTTTAACACATTGATGTGCTAGTGCTTGTTAAGCATTACTTCTTAGTGCTGGGCTCGCACCGATCCTGTCCCCATTCGTGACAAGTTAGAAGCGAGTGAATTTTGTCAATACATCCAAATCTAGAAAGAAATCTGCATGATAATGATAATCCTATAGATAGGGGAGGGAGAGGAGTTGAAGGAGGCAGGGGTGGCGAGAGCCGGTGAAGCGTTTCGATGCTGATGGGCTGCCATTTCCCCACTCTGCGATCGCTCCAACATCTCCAACCCCTATAAAATCCTGAAGTTATTCATAAGATAATTCTAACCAAAAAGAAAAAAACAATATGTAAGCTTAATAAGTATAAATCACGAGAAGAAGGAGGCGACCGATGGTATCTGTTGCTGACAAAGTTCAACGCCGGCTGACGATGCAGACTGTCGAAATTGCACCTGGGACAACGGCAATCCGCTCTTTGGACTGGGATCGCGATCGCTTCGACATTGAATTCGGCCTGCAAAATGGCACCACCTACAACTCATTCTTGATTCAAGGCGAACAAACCGCTTTAGTAGACACCTCGCACGAGAAGTTTCGCCAACTGTATCTCGACACCGTGACGGGACTGATTGACCCCAATCAACTAAATTACCTAATTGTTAGCCATACCGAACCCGATCACAGTGGCTTAGTCAGAGATATCCTGGCACTCGCTCCCCACGTCACTGTTGTTGGTTCAAAAGTCGCCATTCAGTTCCTCCAAGATTGGCTGCATCAACCCTTTCAGTCGCGGATTGTGAAAAATGGCGATCGCTTAGATTTGGGCAACGGACACATTCTGGAATTTGTCATCGCGCCCAACCTGCACTGGCCCGATACCATCTTCACATTTGATGCCAAAACGCAGACTCTCTATACGTGCGATGCGTTTGGAATGCATTATTGCGATGACCACACCTTTGATGAAGACTTAGAACTGATTGAAGAGGATTTCAAATATTACTACGACTGCCTGATGGGGCCAAATGCTCGCTCGGTGCTGTCTGCGCTGAAGCGGATGAAGGAGTTACCAGAGCTTAAGACCATTGCTACTGGCCACGGACCTTTACTTCATCACAACGTCACCGAACTGGTGGGTCGTTACCGTCAGTGGAGTCAGGAGCAAGCGAAGGCAGAAACAACGGTTGCCGTATTTTACCTGTCCGATTACGGATTTAGTGATCGCCTTTCTCAAGCGATCGCTCACGGCATCACAAAAACAGGTGTGGCGGTGGAAATGATGGATTTGCGATCGGCTGATCCTCAAGAGGTGAAAGAACTGGTAAGCATTGCTTCTGGGTTGGTAATTGGTACCCCACCGACTGCAAAAGAAGCAGCTACTACGGCTCAAACGGCAATTGGCACCATCTTAGCGGCGACCAATGCCAAGCAATCGTTTGGTGTATTTGAGTCTGGCGCTGAGGATAGCGAATCAGCTTATCAGCTAGTCAACAAATTCCGAGATTTAGGACTGACCCCCGCTTTCCCACCAATTCTGGTCAAGGAGACACCACACGAAGAAACCTATCATTTATGTGAAGAAGCAGGAACAGACTTGGGGCAGTGGTTGACTCGCGATCGCACCATCAAGCAAATCAAAGCCTTAGATTCCGACCTAGAAAAAGCCTTGGGAAGACTCAGTAGCGGACTGTACATTCTCACGACCAAAAAGGGCAATGTCAGCAGTGCTATGTTTGCGTCTTGGGTGGCGCAAGCTAGCTTCAAGCCCTTGGGTATAAGCGTTGCCGTGGCCAAAGACCGCGCTATTGAGTCGTTGTTGCATGTGGGCGATCGCTTCGTCCTGAACGTCCTCGAAGAAGGCAATTACCAGGGACTGATGAAGCACTTCCTCAAGCGCTTCCCTCCGGGGGCTGACCGATTCGCAGGTGTTAAAAGCTACCCAGCAACCGATAGCTCTCCCATTTTGGCAGACGCCCTTGCTTATATGGAGTGCCAAGTCAAAAGCCGCATGGATTGTGGCGACCACTGGACGATTTACAGCACTGTTTCGGTGGGTCGCGTCTCCAAACCCGATTCTCTGACGGCTGTACACCATCGTAAGGTTGGGAATCATTATTAAAAGAAGAAAGGGTAAAGGAAAAATGAGATGATATCTGTTTTTTCCTTGCCTTTTCTTCTTTGTCTTTCCTAACTATTTGTATTAGCAAGAAGATAAGTGGAATATTGGGTGCAGCCTTGCTGTACCCCTACAGACTCCACGATATTTTTTTTACTGTAGGGGCACGATACTATCGTGCCCTAACTGTGTTTATCCCAATTGATAATGGCTAGAGTTGCACGATATGAGTCAAGATTTTTGATGAATAAGCTTAGATTTTTGAATGGAGAAAATCTCGAATTATAAAGCTAACAAATGTAAGCTAATTTTAGTAACACAGGTTGGAGGAATCCGAAATGCAGAAGTCTTTGACGAACCCTTTAAGTAATAGCTATGAATTGTTGAAGCGAAATCGGATTGTACGTGTCCTCGAAATAGTTCAAGACTTATTTGTAATTTCCCTGTGTATTGCTCTATTCGCTTTGATGGCAATCCAGCTACGAGAGATGTTTTTCGAGCTGCTGCCTCCGCTTGATTTCCCAGGTGTTACCTCAGATATCCTGTTCTTGCTGATTTTAGTCGAGTTATTCCGACTGTTGATTATTTACTTACAAGAGCAACGAGTCTCGATTGGGGTAGCGGTGGAGGTATCCATTGTCTCAGTTTTGCGAGAAGTTATCGTGCGGGGAGTTCTAGAAACCTCCTGGATTCAAATTTTAGCTGCCTGTGCCTTCTTGATGGTTATGGCTGCACTGCTAGTTGTTCGAGTTTGGCTTCCACCTACCTTTAGTGGAATTGACCCTGAAAAGCGCTTGTTGATGAGGAATAAGCTCATAACGACAGATAACTCATCGAACGCGCTAGAAACAGCAACTAATCTAAACTCTCACCCCATTACTTCTATTGTTGCAAGCGGGACGAACGGTTCGGGACATCAAGACTAATACAAAGGAGTAATGTAGTGCGAGCCGGAGAGCTCGAAGAGAGAAAGACACGAGCGAGACCCTCGTACTAGTCATCAAAACACAACTTGTATAACCCCCTACAACCTAACACCTAGAGGATTAAAGCCATGCTAGATATTAAACCTCGCGATGTTCAAGTCGCCTCAATTGGTGCTATTGATACTACTGTTTTGCGATCGCGCACCTGGGACAGACTCAAATTTGAAGTCGAATACTCCCTGCAACGCGGTACTACTGCCAATTCCTATCTCATCAGGTCCGATAAAACTGCCCTTATCGACCCGCCGGGTGAGTCGTTTACCGAGACTTTCCTGCACCAATTGCAACAGTCTTTAGAATTGCAGCAGTTGGATTATGTAATTTTGGGTCATGTCAACCCGAACCGGATGGTGACACTCAAAGCCTTGCTAGAGTTAGCACCACAAGTAACCTTTGTTTGCTCTAAACCGGGTGCGATCGCCCTGCAAAGTGCCTTAAGAGAGTACCAGCACCTGTTAAAAATTTGGATACCGAGGGCAGAAGACACCTTAGACTTGGGCAACTCTCATCAACTCCAATTTATCTCCGTTCCCACCCCACGCTGGCCGGATGGACTTTGCACCTACGACCCAGCTAGTCGTATCCTGTTTACTGATAAACTTTTTGGTTGCCATGTCTGCGGCGATGAAGTTTTCGATGATAACTGGAAAGGTTTAGACGAAGACCGACGCTTCTACTATGATTGCCTGCACGCGGCTCAATCCCGGCAGGTGGAAGTAGCCCTTGATAAATTGGCTGCTTTCTCAGCCAAGATGTATGCTCCCGGTCATGGGTCAGTTGTACGCTACAGCCTCAGCCGACTCACTCACGACTATCGGACGTGGAGCCAGCAGCAGAAAGAACAAGACTTGACAGTGGCGCTAATTTATGCGTCGGCTTACGGGAATACCGCAACGCTGGCGCAAGCGATCGCAAAAGGCATCACCAAGGCAGGCGTCGGCGTAGAAACCATTAACTGCGAATTCACCGATCCGGCGGAAATTGAAGCCGCCGTGCAAAAATGCGATGGCTTTATCATCGGTTCTCCTACTCTAGGGGGACACATGCCAACCCAAGTACAAACCGCCTTGGGGACTGTCCTCTCCACTGCTGCCAAAACCAAGTTAGCGGGTGTTTTTGGTTCATACGGCTGGAGTGGGGAAGCGGTTGATGAGATTGAAAGCAAACTCCAAGATGCCGGTTATCGCCTCGGCTTTGATACGATTCGGGTCAAGTTCAAACCCGATGATCTCACCCTGCAACAGTGCAAAGAAGCGGGGACGGACTTTGCTCAGTCGTTGAAAAAGTCCAAGAAATTCCGTACCCCCTCGCAACCCGTTAGTAACTCCCAAATTGACCGTACCGCACAAGCGGTAGGGCAAGTTGTGGGTTCGCTTTGCGTGTTAGCTGCCAAGCGCGGCGAGGTGAGTAGCGCCATGCTTGCATCCTGGGTTACGCAAGCGAGTTTTAATCCCCCTGGTTTGACTGTTGCAGTAGCCAAGGATCGGGCGGTAGAGTCTGTGACTCATACGGGAGATAAATTTGTTTTGAATATTTTGAAGGAGGGGATGAACGTGAGGCGGCACTTCCTCAAGGCTTTTGCTCCGGGAGAAGATCGTTTTGCGGGTATAGATACGCAGGACGCTGAAAACGGCTGTCCCATCATCAATGACGCCCTCGCCTATTTGGAATGCACGGTTAAGAGCCGGATGGATTGCGGCGACCACTGGCTGGTCTATGCTGTTGTTGACAATGGTAAGGTGATACAGTCTACGGGGATGACGGCAGTGCATCACCGCAAATCGGGCAGCCAGTACTGAGGTCGTTCAAAACCGTTTTTTTCAAGCATCTTCTACAATCCTCTTGACCAAAACGGATGGGATACAAGCCCGGTCCTTCCAGGACGGCTTGATTGGTGCTCGAGTTGGGTTTACGTAGTTTTTTCCACGTCAATGATTGTTGTAGAGTTCAAAGCTCAGGGGAAAACAACTCAATAAACGGCGATAGATCAGGCGAGTAGAACCGCTCAGTTCGTCCGCCACCGATGTATCTATCCGCTATGAGATGGATAACTCTTGTGTAGGGCACAAGCAACTGTATCGCGACAACACAGCACACGGAGTGGAATATTTCCTTTGGGAAGGCTTTGAACTCTCAGGCAAGTCAAGTTGCAGTGGAAACAGCCGATAGTGCAATTGCCAGGTTTGACAGCAACGGCAAAAAGTCAATCGCTGACAAAAGATATCCAAAGTTCAAGAAAAACTGTGGTTGAGTTGAGTACAAAACTAGCGGGTTGAAGCTTTGTGCCAAGCGCCAACAAATTGAGTGGCTCGACAAAAAGCCAATTGGCAAGCTCAAAGTGAAGAAGGCTCTTATAATCATCCAGCTTGGTATCACTTGAGTAGTTGGTTAGAGCGCTTCAGAGAAAACTTTGGCAAGCTAACTGTTGCCGTGATGCCTGCCTATACATCCCAGGCATGCTCGAGTTGTGGCACTTTAGTCAAAAAGTCTGTGTCGATGAGAACTCACGCTGGCAAATGTGGATTTGTATTAGACACACATGGCAATGCCGCCATTAATATTGTGAGTTTAGCCTTAAGTACCACAGGGCATGTGGGAACTGGGATGCATAATCCGAACGCTTTGCCTCGCTTCGCTCACCAGGCTTCGCCAACGCCAGATGCGACCTCTACTGTGGCTGGAGCCATCCTGTCAGGGCAAGTTGGGTCGTTGAACGAACAATACTCGCCCTAGAAGTGCGAGTATTGTCAAAACTGCCTTACACAGAAGCGATGGTGAAAGCCCACGTCATTTATGCGTGGGATGAAACCGAGCAAGCGTACAGCTAGCGCTCGGATTGGTGAGTGTTCTTTAGCGTGTCTAAGCGTTAGACACGTATTTTACTTGATTGAACTGGAATGAACTGGAAGAGTTTGAGCAGGAAGGGGCGATCGCGCTCCTAAATTGTTGTAGACCGAAGAAATAATTGTCCGTAGCGAAGAACTCTTTGGTCAGCTCTTGCTTGAACTTCGCTTTGGATAAATTCTCGCATATCACCAAGTTTGGGCAGAACTACACTACTAGTTTTGTAGGTTTTTGTGATCGCAACAATCTCCTTTGTCAGCAGTCTATCCACATACTGCCCTAACTCGGATTCCCGAAACAGGTTGGATTTGCCTCGTTTGTGAGCTTTATGTTGTTCGTGGAGTAACGTTGCTGTTGCTGCCGCTGGCGATTCAGTAGCTTGTCGTTGTCCCCGAGTAGCTGTTCGACACTGCGATAGGCTAGAACTTTCTCCCTTTACGGCATCCACCACGGCTAATGTTGCTGGCTTTTCCAAATCAAAGTTAACGCCAACCAGGATGGAAGGCTGACTTTAGACCTGCCATCATTATTTAAAAAACACTTGATGCTTCGATAATACTTATGTTTAACTTCATATCTAAACAGGTAATTACGCCCACACCACGAAAGTTTCGTCTCCGCACCGTCCTCGTTGTTCCCTTCATTATTCCGATTATTGCTTCAACCGGGCTGGTGGGATGGTTCTCCTTTCGCAACGGGCAGCGGGCGATCGATGACCTGGCAATTCAGTTGAACAGTGAAATTAGTGCCCGCATCAAGCAACACGTTTTGGACTATCTCACTAAATCCCATAATGTTCTGCGACTCACCTATGCGGGTGTGCAAAGTGGCAATTTAAAGCTTGATGACTTTGAAGGATTGCAGCGCTATTTTTGGCAGGTAGTGCAACAGGGTGACTTAGAGAGCTATCTGTCTTTTGGGAACGAACAGGGCGAGTTTATCGGTGTTGAACACCGAGAAGATGGCACGATTCAACTCAAAATTCGCACGAAAGCCACTGAGCCGATTCGTGAAACCTACTTGCTGGATCAGCGGGGCGATCGACAAAAGCTGTTGAAACAAGCGAAGTACGATACAATCTCCCGCCCCTGGTATAGAGCCGCCGAACAGGCTCGTGAACCTACGTGGAGTCCAATTTATCCATTCTTTTCCCGTCAGAATACGTCTTTGGGGATTTCTCCAGTCCGTCCTGTCTATGACTCAAACGGAAAGCTGCTGGGGGTTCTGAACATTAACATCACCTTGATGCGAATTACAGACTTTCTGAAAGCTCTTTACATCAGCCCCCACGGACAGAGCTTTGTTATGGAGCGATCGGGACATCTAGTTGTCAGTTCAACCATTCCGCAGCCGTTCACCGTTAAAGGTGGTGAAGGAGACGATCGCAAGATTGATCGGATGCCAGCGGCTGATAGTCAGAATGCGACAGTGACTGCCACGGCCCGATATTTACGAAAGCATTTTGGTTTGTTTGAGGCAATCAAGGACAGTCAACACCTAAAGTTTCAAATTGATGGTGCGTGGCACTACGTTCAGGTCATGCCAATTCAAGATGGTCGGGGTATCAACTGGCTGGCGGTGGTAGTTGTTCCTGAAAATGATTTCATGGAACGGATCAATGCCAATACTCGCACCACAATCCTGTTGTGCGTTCTCTCCTTTTTTGCGGCAACCGCGATCGGTGTTCTTACGTCTCGTTGGATCACTCACCAAATTTTCAAACTTAATCGGGCAACTCAAGAGATTGCCAATGGCGATCTCGATCAACATGTTGAAGTTAACGGCATCGTCGAGATTGAAAAGTTAGCTGATTCGTTCAATCGCATGGCGTTTCAACTAAAGGAGTCCTTCGAGAGATTGGAAACTCAAAAAAATTCCTTTGCCCGGTTCTTTCCCCCCGAATATCTCAAGTTTCTCAACAAGCATGGCGTCACCGATATCGAACTAGGTGATCACGTTAGCAAAGAGATGGCGGTCATGTTCTCGGATATTCGTTCGTTTACGACTCTGTCGGAGAAGATGAGTCCCAAAGAAAATTTTGATTTTGTCAATGCCTACCTGCAACGGATCTCTCCAGAAATTCGTGCCCACAATGGCGTCGTGGTGAAGTTCTTGGGTGATGGCATGATGGCAGTCTTTCCTGATGGTGTGGATGATGCTGTTGCCGCAGGAATTGACAAGTTCAAACAGGTGCAGGAATACAACCGGGAGCGGGAAGCCGACGGCTACTTGCCAATTCATGTAGGTATGGGCATTCACGTTGGGCACCTGATGGTGGGGATGGTTGGAGAACACAACCGAGTTCAGGGAGATGCGTTCTCGGATACTGTGAACCTGACAGCACGGCTGGAGGGATTGACCAAGTTTTATGGGGTGTCACTGCTGATTTCGGGGGATGTGTTGCAAAAGCTGAGCCATCCAGAGCAGTACCAGATTCGCTTTTTGGATCGCGCAATCGTCAAAGGCAGGAGTGACGCGATCGCAGTCTATGAGGTGCTAGATGCTGAAGCGGAGTCCATCCGAGAGTTAAAGCTCCAGACATTACCCGACTTTGAGCAAGGACTGAAGCATTACTGCGAGTGTCAATTAGAAAAAGCAAAAGTCTGTTTTGAGACAGTCCTGGCAACCAATCCTTTAGATAAAACCGTCAAGCTTTACCTGGAGCGAGTGAATCAGCTGATCCGAGATGGTGCACCTGCTGACTGGAACGGTGTTTGGGCATTTACAGAAAAGTGATGGTGAAAGCCCTCGTGCTTTCAGCTGGGGGAGTGTCAACCAGAAGTGACACTTCTGATTCCCTCTGGGGAAGGCTGTTCAGGCTCTCCTTGTCAAAAAGTGAATAGTATCATACGCCACAATCTTCATATCAAAACCAAGGTAAGACTGCAACGAACTGTGAGTGCATAGCGCTTAGTAACGAACTGTGAGTGCATAGCGCTTAGTAGAAAACTGGGTTCAAACTCAATACGAAACTGAACAAAAGGGTGCTTTAACTATATGACAGGAATGACGCCTTCACTGGTTGAAAACTCTCCGATTCACTCGTGTATCGCTGACATCTACAACCGATATCGTTCTGTTAGCAGTGGTAACGTGGCCGACTACATTCCCGAACTGGCAAAAGTCAATGCAGACAATTTCGGCGTTTGTATTGCTACGGCTGACGGGCAAATCTATGAAATGGGCGAGTCTGAAGAGCCGTTTACGATCCAATCGATTTCTAAGGCGTTTGTCTACGGCTTAGCCCTTGCCGATCGCGGTCGTGAAGCGGTGATGCGTAAGGTAGGGGTGGAGCCAACTGGCGAAGCGTTCAACTCGATTATCTTTGACGAGCAAAACAATCGTCCTTACAACCCAATGGTGAATGCTGGTGCGATCGCTTCCACAGCACTGATCAAAGGCAACGGATATGAGGAACGCTTTACCCGTATTCTTCAACTCTTTGAACGCTTCACCGGACGCCCCTTGAGTGTTGATGAAGCGGTGTTCCAATCGGAACGGGCGACAGGACACCGCAACCGAGCGATCGCCTATCTCGAACTGAATGCTGGAATGATCGAGGAACCAATAGACGAACACCTCGATCTCTATTTCCGTCAGTGCTCAATTCTGGTTACAGCACGCGATCTCGCTGTAATGGCAGCAACATTGGCCAACAACGGTGTCAACCCGATTACTGGAGAACGTGCCATTGGTGCCGAACAGGTGACTAGCATTCTCAGCGTGATGGGAAGCTGCGGCATGTATGATTTTTCGGGTGAATGGATCTATCGGATTGGGCTACCGGCAAAGAGCGGTGTTGGCGGTGGCATCATTGCT
Organism: Coleofasciculaceae cyanobacterium; assembly: GCA_036703315.1. Lineage (GTDB taxonomy): Bacteria > Cyanobacteriota > Cyanobacteriia > Cyanobacteriales > Coleofasciculaceae > DATNPH01. Next base: position 96,489 of record DATNPH010000146.1, on the reverse strand, counting down.
GTCCTACCAGGGCAATTTGGTGTCGGCACGTTTTCGCCACGACTAGATGAGCGAGGCAATAGTGTCCGTGGCATTCGGGTTTGTGAGGAACTCTCTAACCGATTCCGGCTCCATCTGTTTGAAACCCATGTAACTGCTGGATCTATTGTGCGTCGCACCTATACTGGGGCGGCGGCCTCATCGAAACGCAATAGACGAGCCTCAGAACAGGCAATCCTCGATCGCTACGCGGCAAAGATTGTTGTATACGAGCTACAAGGCGATCTCTACTTCGCGACCATGGAACAGTTGGTGCGCCGCATCCAAGCCGACCTGCCACAGTTAACATTTCTCATTCTCGACGGTCGTCGAATCGGATGTGCGAACGAAAGTGCCTTAACATTACTCAACGAAATGCAGCAATGGCTTGCCAAGCGCCAGGAACGGCTTGTTCTTGCCGGTTTTCCCTCTCTGATCAACACAGCACTTAAAAAGCGTGGCTGGTCAGAAACAGCCCTCTTTGAAGACACAGATGCAGCGTTGGAATGGTGCGAAAACCTTTTGCTTGTTGCTGCTGATCGCAACCATGAAGAGCATCCAGCGCCGCTGGCACTGGCTGAAATAGATATTCTCAGTAGTTTCAGTGCCGACGAGTGTGAGGTCATCGCTTCGCTGGTAACCGAAGTGCATTACCAACCGGGCGAAAGTATCATTCATGAAGGTGAAGAAGCTGACCGATTATTCCTTCTATCTGCTGGTACGGCGACAGTATCGATAAAGCTTGCTGAAGGCGATCGCACCAAGCGATTGACTACCTTTATGCCGGGGGTTACATTCGGCGAACTGGCGTTATTTGATGGCGGTAAGCGCACAGCAGATGTTATCGCTGATAACGCCGTTGTCTGCTACGTACTGCCGCTTGCGCGTTTTGAAAGTCTGACAGCAACAGCGTCAGGGCTACATGCAAAATTACTCCGCGCTGTGGGCAAGAATCTTGTGAATAGCCTGCGCCGAACCACGGCGGAAGTTCGCAGTTTGGAAGCCTGATAGCGCGAAACCCTATTGAAGAAGGCTCCAGGGCAGGAGGCAGAGGCCAGAAGGGAACCAATGGGTCATGTTGGATTTCCGACTGGTGAGCGGACTGGATGCATCAGAGGGAGACGTGCAATGTGAAAATAAACAGACCTGATACATCCTTTCATTCAGTTGTTGTTATAGCTGTAGCCCTAAAGGTTAGGACAGATGTAACAGCCCAAACAACTATGTACTAGTAATAAACATAAAAGCCCTCTGCCCTGGAGCCTTCTGCCTTTTCCCATAACACTCAATGAGTAGTCATAAGTTAACTAACTTCATTCCACAAAAGATTCCGCTCAACCAACTTCTCCCCGATCTTACGGCAGGTATGGTGGCGGGAACCTTTGTGGTTATTTACAGTATTTCCTATGCCGCTTTAATCTTTGCGGGTCAACTCTCATCATCGATTTCTGCTGGTTTGGGATTGCTGTTGTTGAACGGCATTATCATCAATGTTGTGTTGGCTTCCTTCAGTTCTTATCCCGCGGCGCTGGCGACCCCTCAGAAAACAACAGCAGCAGTTTTGGCCCTGGTTGCTAGTACGATCGCCACTACCATGCCAACCGCAACGCCGGAAACTAAGTTTCTCACGATTGCTGCCGTCATTATTCTCAACTCTGTCCTCAGCGGACTTTTTTTTATTGGCTTGGGTTGGTTTAAGCTGGGTGGTTTGATTCGGTTCATCCCCTATCCTGTGATCGGCGGGTTTCTGGCGGGTTCGGGAGTGTTGTTGGTTCAGGGGGCGATGCGGATGCTTACAGGAATCTCGCCTAATCTGGCAAAACTACCCAAGCTATTTCAATCCGCCGCGCTGACTCAATGGGTACTCGGTTTAGGGTTCGCCATCCTAGTCTTGTTCATGACCAAACGCTTCCGCCATTTTCTGATTTTACCTGGTGTAGTTGCGGGGGCGATCGCTTTGTTCTACCTCGTTCTGATACTATCCGGTACCTCAGTTGCTGAGGCGAGCAGTAAAGGTCTATTTTTAGGCCCGTTCCCAGGGGGAGGCGGACTATTTAACGTGGTTACTATTCCTGCTTTGCATCAGGCGAACTGGTCGCTAGTCTTCAGTCAAATTCCCAACTTGGCAGCTATTTGGTTGATTGATGGTATCGGGTTACTGATGAATGCTAGTGGGGTCGAACTGGCGGTTTCCAAAGACATGGATCTCAACCACGAGTTAAAGGTGGTCGGGTTGGGTACCTTTGCCTCCGGTTTAACAGGTGGTATTGGCGGCTTTCATTCCATGTCGCAATCCGTCTTGGTGCATCGCTTGGGTGGAACCAGTCGCTTGGTTGGTTGGGTGGCTGCTGGGATTTGTGCGATCGTACTGCTAATGGGTGCCTCTGCACTGTCCTTCTTCCCGAAGCTGATTGTAGGAGGGCTACTGCTGTACCTGGGACTAGAGTTTCTTTACGACTGGCTGTATCTGGCTTGGTTCAGGTTATCCCTGGCTGATTACCTGATTGTCGTTCTGATTGTGATTGTGATTGCTGCAAGTGGCTACCTCCAGGGCATTGGTGTTGGTCTGATTGCAGCCACGCTTCTGTTCGTCATCAATTACAGCCGTCTCAGCGTTACCAAGCGCGTAGCCTCCGGGACTTACTACCACAGCAACGTGCTGCGAACCTCGGAGGAGGCAACGATGCTGCGGCAAGAGGGGGATCGGATCTACATTCTGGAACTGCAAGGACTTATCTTCTTTGGCACTGCCAACAAGCTGCTGAATCAAGTGCGCGATCGCATCAATAACTCCACACACCAACCCCTAAAATTCGTTATTTTGGATTTCCGCATGGTGAGTGGACTCGATGCATCTGCCGCGATCAGCTTTGCCAAGCTCAAGCAGGTTATCCAGCAAAAACAAATTCACTTGCTGTTTACCAACTTGTCTTCAGAAGCTATGCAACGGCTGAAGCAAGGAGGTTGTTTGGCTCAGGGCGATTGCTTCTGTCACATTTTCCCAGATCTGGATCGGGGAATTGAATGGTGCGAACGACAAATCCTCGAAGCCAACCCTCTGTCTCAGCAGGAGGCAGCCGTATCGCTGGCAAAACACCTGGAAGCCTCCCTCTCTAGCACAGAACAGGTTACCCAATTGATGACTTACCTCAAACCCCATTCCTTGGAGGAAGGCGAGTATCTGTTCCACCAAGGCGATCCATTTGATGGACTGTACTTTGTTGGATTGGGTCAGGTGAGTGTGGTGCTGGAACTGAGTGAAGGGCAATCCAAGCGCCTCCGCACTTACACCATGGGCAATACGATTGGTGAGATGGGGCTGTATCGCCAAGCGCCCCGCACGGCATCTGTTGTGGCTGACAGACCTAGTGAAGTGTATTTCCTCTCCACTCAAGCATTTGAGCAAATTGAAGCAGAAAAACCGATGTTAGCTGCCAGTTTCCATCGATTCATCATCAACCTGCTGGCAGAACGCCTCACTCATCGTGAAGAAGAGCTAAAACACCTACTGCAATAGTGTTTATGAAGACAGGAATTTTACTTCCTCAAACGTTTGCTGAATCGGTTGCCAAAGTCAAAGCCTTTGCGCTTCAGGAGTTTGATCGCCAAATTGCGAAAAAACAGCTCTACTACCACAATCGGGAACACATACAGCAGGTTCAGCAACGCAGCGATCGCATCTTTCAGGCAATTGCTCCGTTTTGGGAAAACGCGATCGGCAGCGAAGTGACTCGGATGAAACTGCTGCTCGATCTTTGCGTGGTGGCACACGATATGTTGCAAGTGTTTGTGCCGCAGACCCCATCCCATGCGCCTCGACGACGGGAAGGTGGTGTGAGTGAGTTTGCCACGATCGACAAGTTGCTGCGCTATATTCAGGCACTTAATAAACGGATGCAACAACAGGGAGTTGATGCCGCCCAGTTCACTGCCAGCAATGTATTCCTGATTCGAGAGGCGATCGAGGGAACAATCTGCTCTTATGATCCAGCAGACCAAGCAATTTATCAGCCCATTCTCTACAATGCCAATCGCACTCCCTCTGTAGTAACCAGAATTCTGGCGCTAGCGGACATTGGTTCCCTAGGAATGGATGGCATCGCCGCTTACAACTGGGAAGGCAGTCTGCTGTTTTTAGAAGAAAATCCCGATATTATTCCGTTTCTCTCACATCCGGCGATCAACAAACTCCGAATTAGTAACCCAAATCTGCATGAAAATTTACGGCAACGGCTGCTTAGGCGTGCCCGGTTTCAAGTCAATTTTGCCCGTTCCCGATTTGCTAGAACGCCCAGGGAAATGCCGTAGACTGGAAGTCGATGTAATTATCCGCGATCGCTTGCGGACTCTTCAGGCAGTTCAGCTTAGGGAAGTCCGCCTGTCTTCACGTATAGCAGGCAACTCTCTTTTGATCAGGGAGTCTGACAGCCTAACTAAAGAGTCGCTGTATCGCACATGGTAGATTTACGGATTTGTGATTCAGCAAATCAAACCTGTCTGTTGTCTCAAGTGGATCGATTCCTTCTATGTGGGCAAAGCTGAGACAACAACTTTGGCAATGGCGGGGTGTCTTAATTGCTGCTCCAGGTGTAGCAGGATTGCTGATTGGGTTATGTTCGACTGGATTGCTGCAAGCGCTAGAACTAGCAGCGCTGGATCAATTTTTTCGGCTGCGTCCTTTGGAAGCGCTTGATTCACGGCTCGTTATTGTTGAGATTAATGAGGCAGATATCCAAAAGGCAGGGCAGTGGCCCATGTCGGATGCGATGCTTGCTAAATTACTGGAAACAATCAAGCAACAACAGCCTAGAGCTATTGGTCTTGACCTTTATCGCGATTTGCCAGTAGAACCCGGTCATCGGGAGTTGGTTAAAGTTTTTGAATCGACTCCGAATCTAATTGGCATTCAGAAGGTGGTGGGGAATTCTTCTGGGTTTTTGGTTAATCCATCACAATCATTGAGCAAACTGGGTCAGGTTGCGGCTAACGATTTTGTGGTAGATACCGATGGTAAGATTCGCCGCAGTCTACTTTCTCTAAAAAGAGACAAGTCGGAAAAAACTATTGTGAGTCTTGGGGCAGCATTAGCTTTGAAATATCTAGATGCTGAAGGCATTACTCTCCAAGTACATGATGCTTCTAAGAATCAGTTGAAGTTGGGGAAAACTGTATTTACTCAGTTCGATGCCAATGATGGGGGCTATGTTAGGGCGGATGCGGGCGGATACCAAATACTCTCTAACTTTCACAATTTGCGGCAGGGCTTCCCTACCTTCTCGATGACCGATGTTTTGCAGGGGCGGATGCCAGCTGATCTAGCGCGTGGACGTATTGTATTGATTGGAGTAACAGCAGAGAGTGTAGCGGACTTCTTTTACACGCCTTACAGTACCTACAGTAGTGGACGGGTTGGTCAATCTACTATTAGCGTAGCTGGAGTTGAAGTTCATGCCGATCTAACCAGCCAGATTTTGAGTGCAGCCTTAGATGGTCGCCCCCAGATTAGAGTTTGGTCTGAACCGTTGGAGTGGCTGTGGATTTTTGGCTGGTCGGTGGTGGGTGCTGCGTTGAGTTGGACGCAGCGATATCGGGGGGGTGTTACCAAGCGATCACCTTTTACAGTTGTCAGTATTTTCTTAGCCGGAGGTAGCCTAATCTCTGGCAGTTACGTGGCTTTTCTTCAGGGGTGGTGGATTCCCGTTGTACCGCCTGTTCTGGCTTTGTCAGGGTCGGCGATCGCAATTTCAAGTTATGTCGCCCACATGGCAACCGGAATGCGCCAGACGTTTGGTCGCTATTTGACGGATGAAGTGGTTGCCAGTCTACTGGAGACGCCAGAAGGATTGCAACTAGGTGGTGAAAAACGGAAAGTCACGATTTTGATGTCGGATTTAAGGGGATTTTCCGCTTTATCCGAGCGAGTGCCGCCTGAAATAGCTGTGGACGTTATCAATTTCTACTTGGAAGTGATGACCGAGGTGATTAGTCAATATAACGGCACGATTAATGAGATTATGGGCGATGGCATTTTTGTGATGTTTGGTGCGCCTATCACCAGAGAGGATGATTCGCAACGTGCGATCGCCTGTGCCATAGCGATGCAATTGGCAATGGATAGAGTTAATCAACACAACCAACAATTGAACCAGCCACCATTGGAAATGGGCATAGGCATTAATACAGGTGAAGTGTTGATGGGGAACATTGGGTCGAAAAAGCGTGCTAAGTATACGGTGCTGGGGAGTCCTGTCAACTTGGCTGCTCGAATTGAATCCTTTACGGTGGGGGGTCAGATTTTGGTTTCTAAAGACACCCTCGCAGATGCTGGCTCGATCGTTAGGGTGGATGAGAAAATGCAAGTCCAGCCTAAGGGATTTCAAGAACCCATAACTGTTTATGAGATTGGCGGCATTGGGGGGAAGTTCAATCTATTTGTGCCGAAAGTAGAAGAAATGCTAGTGGTTTTGAATCAAGAAATTCCCGTGCAATATGCAGTTTTAAAAGGGAAGCATCTTGGGGAAAAGGTGTTTCAGGGAAAGATAATTAAGTTATCTGCTCATAAGGCTGAGATACATTCCGAATATTCTGTGGAACTCTTGAGCAATCTCAAGATTAATTTATTGGCAGGGGCAGAAAGAGCAAGAGGGCTGGGGGATATCTACGCCAAAGTGGTGGAAATATCGGTCAATAGTCCGACTAATTTCTGCGTGTGTTTTACGGGTATTCCACCAGAGGTGGCAGCGTTGCTTTATTATCTGTGTCAATCCTCTGTAGGCTGAAGCAATTTTTAGGATTGTTCAGATATTGCACTACTTTCAACAAAGCTTTTTATGTAGGGTGGGCACTGCCTGCTAGAAGTTGAAAATCTGATTCTATCGTTGGTGTGTAGTGCCCACCTGAAGGGTTTTGAGAAAGGTACAAGATGTCAGATTGGGGAGTTTATAGACTGTTTCTAAAGTAATGTTAACTGGCTACGTTACCTACTTTTGGATAGATCCCCCCTAGCCCCCCTTAATAAGGGGGAAAATCTCTTGAAAGTCCCCCTTTTTAAGGCAGGGCTGTCGCTTCTATCGCTCTTCGCAACCGCCAAGGCGGTTAGGACAGATAGGAATTTAGTAGAGACGTTCCGGTGGAACGTCTTTACTGAACAACCCACAGCGCTTACAGCTGCACTGGAGGCTCCCTTGCTACTCACGCCATCAAAGTCCACCGTATCGCGGGCATTGATAATCACGCTGCCTGCCTTCCCTTTACCAAAGGTGGCGGCATTCAGTTGAGCGCCCCCGGAACTGTTCCCCCGTTAATCCGACAAACCGTGCATCCTGGCGTGACGATAGAATTCACTGGGAGGGTATTATCTGAAGCAATTTGTGCTCTTGCAGGGCTGATAGTTGCCAGACAGCTGAGGGTGATGCTGCTGGCAAGGCAGATGCGGGAGGCAACCTGTTTCATGAGAGCCTTTGTGAACAATTGGAAATAAAGGAAGTTTAAGCGATACTCTAAAGTTTTGGCTCCCAAAAACAGGAAAACTGGAGGATGAGGTGGGGTGCGATCGCATCTCTTATCATTCAACGCTATTCTCTCTTCCGTTAAGCGAAGCGATCGCGCTAGTCGAATCGCTTTGACACCAATTCTTCAGAGGTGCCACCTTATTCCTTTATTTCCCTTGTCCCAGCCTTTCTTGACAAGAAGCAGGAGTTAGTGAAGGAGGGTGAGGGGTAACGGTGGGTGCAGAAGCAACCAGAGTAACTACGCCTTTGTCATCAACTACCCATCCCTGCGCTTCTACCAATTGCTTTGGGGAACTGGTAGGAAAAGGCTTAACGGATTCAGTGGTAGGAGGGTTACTATCCACCGGAGTGCCAAAATCGTCCTGCACCATGTCAGGGCTAAGTAGCTCATTTGGGCTAGAAGGCAACCCACCCCGTCCGCTAACGGTGAATTGGCTCTCCCGATTTCCTGCTGAACATTCTTGGGATATCTGACGAGAAGCATCGACTGGAGTAGTGGGCAATGCTACTAGTCCCTGACTGGGGTTAACCCCTAGAGTGTTGATGGTGACGATGCCATTAAATGAAGAATCTTTGCCAGAGGCAGTAATGTCACTTAATAGTGTGGGTGCATTTCGGAACTGAATGCCAAAGATGCCAGAGGCATTGATTTCGATCTCACCGCCACGGAATTCAGGAGCATTGGCACTGATATTGCTATCTTCCAGAGGAACGGCGACTAGGTTATCAGTATTGATGGTGATGTCACCGCCACGGATAGTGCTTCCCTGTGCGTTGGTGGTAATGTTACTGCCATGACGCAGTATCAAGTCGTGCGATCGCAGTTCGATATTTCCCCCACCTCCTGTGGTATCAGCGCTGATTTTTCCGTTTTTATCGAGACCGATAGTGTCAGCTACCACGAATATTAACCCTGCATTCCCCGCTCCTACACTGCTGACCGTGACTTGTGCATTATCCTTCACTGTCAAGGTATTGGCATCGACAGTGATGTTGCCCCCTTTGGAGCTAGTCCAAGTTCGGGCATCTAGAACAGCTCCATCAGTCACACTCAAGTTGCCTGTGGTGACGCTGATGTCGCCCCCCTCACCGATATTGCTGCCTGTTGTACCCAACACAGTATTGTCACCACTACCTGAGCGCAAGCCACTGGCAATGTTAGTACTAGTGTTGACGCCATTGAGTGTGACTGCATCAGTAGCAGTTACCCGAATGTCTCCAGCCTTACCCTGTCCGAGGGTTTGGGTTTGCACAATTCCTCCTCCCGTTACCCAAAGGGAACGAGTTGTCAGCTCAATAATGCCACTATTACCGCTTGCTCCTCCTGCCACGCCGCTCAATATTGAGCCATTGGCAAGTGAGATAGAGTCCCTCGCCTGAACTGTGATGTTGCCCGCGTTGCCGCCATTCTGACCAAATGTGGTAGTGGCAATGGCTGCTCTGCCATTAATGCTCAGTTGCCCTGTTTTTATCGTGATGTTGCCCGCGTTGCCGGTGGAGTCTATGCTTGTTTGAGTAAACAAGCCGCTAGGAAATAGCGCTCCTGGAGGTGCCACAAACCCATCCGGACCAAGAGGAAGATATCTAGGATTCCCATTGCGAATAAAACCGCTAAGGTTGGTATCGGGTAGGATTAGGGCAACAACATTCTGGAACTGGGAAGGAAAAAGTCCGCCGGGAGGGTCGGTTGTTGCTCCACTGATTTCTACACGATCAGAAGCTTCCAGAGTTATATTTCCGCCTTGTCCGCTGCTGTTTTCTTGGATGGAGGCGGATATTTGTGCGCCTCCTGTGATGGAAATAGAGGGAGCGGTAATCCAAATATCTCCTGCCCTGCCACGGCCATAGGTATCACTATTGATGGTGCTTTGGTTTAACGTAAAAGGCGCATTACTTGTGATAGTAATATTTCCTGAACCCTCTGTTCCTATGGAATTAATCGAGTCAGTTTTGATGGTGTTGGTGGCACTCAAAGTAATCGCGCCTCCTTTACCCGCACTATTAGGACGATTATCAGAATTAGAGAATGAGTAAGAATTTAAATTGCCTATGGTAATGCTGCCTCTAGGGGCTAGGATGCTAATCTCGCCTCCATCCGCAGCTCTACCGTAAATAGAAAAAGAGTAAGAACTCAAATCGCCAGTGGTAATGCTACCGTTGTCGGCAATAAGGCTAATCGCTCCCCCGTTTGCCGCGCTCTCGTTCTCAGAGGACGATCGAGAGTTCAAATTGCCTGTGATATTGATGTCTCTCGTGGCAATAAGGCTAATCGCTCCCCCGTTTGCCGCGCTCCCCTTCTCAGAGGACGAGGAAGAGTCCAAATCACCTGTGATATTGATGTCTCTCGTGGCAATAAGGTTAATCGCTCCCCCATTTCCTGCTGTACCTGTATCACCCTTGTCATTAGGAGATAGAGAGCGAGAGTCCAACTTGCCCGTGGAAATGCTACCTCCTATGGCACTAAAGCTAATCGCACCTCCATTTCCTGCTGTGCCATCATTAGACTGGGAGTAAGAGTTCAAATTGCTCGTGGAAATGCTGCCCCCCATGGCGATCAAACTAATCGCACCTCCATTTCCCGTACCAGCAGAAGAAAGAGAGAACGAGGGAGAGTTCAATTCACCTGTGGAAATGCTGCCCCCCGTGGCGAAAATGCTAATCGCGCCTCCATTGTCCGCCCTACCATTAAGAGAGATTGATTTAGATTCCAATTGACGTGTAGAAATGCTGCCAGACAAGGCTTCAAGGTGAATCGCGCCCCCCTGACCCACATTGCCTGGATCAGAGAACGAGAAAGATTTCAAATCGCCAGTGGTAATGCTGCCAGACCCAGCTTTAAAGCGAATCGCGCCCCCCTGACCGGCATTCCTGAGCTGAGATTGTGACCAAGACTGCAAATCGCCAGTGGTAATGCCGCCAGACGCAGCTTCAAGATGTATCGTACCCCCATCACCCACATTGCCTGACTCAGAGAACGAGACAGAGGTCAAATTTCCTGTAGTAATGCCACCTCCTGCGGCAATCAGGCTAATATCACCTCCACGCTCCACATTGTTAGATTTAGAGTACGAGAAAGAGTACAGATTGCTTGTGGAAATGCTGCCCCCTGCGGCAAAAATGCTTATCGTACCTCCTGTGGTATCAGGGATATCAGGAAAGCCAGAAGGAGGTAAAGGCTCTTCTCGTCCATTGGTGCTAATTAATCGGGTACTCACATTCCCCGATGCTGCCTTAAGGTCAACTATCCCCCCAGCCCCATTAAACGGCTGTACGATAACATTTCCACCTAGCGTAATTCCAGCAGGTACATTTCCAGTGCCATAGGTAGGTACTGCACCAGAATTGACACTCCCATAAGCCAGAGTACTCTGCCCTGATCGCATAATTAATGCCGAACTCGTACTAAGTGTTGCCGTATCTGGTCCAGGAGGCAAAGTGCTCGTATCTGGCCCAATGATGTTGATATTGCCCTGGAAACGAATATTTCCCTTGGCTTCGACTAAAAGTGATGTTCCTGTATAGTTGGCTGCAACATCCACATCGCCATTGGCACTGATTATCGGGTCATGGAAACTTACAAAATTTGCTAGTCCTCCCGATACACTTCTGATGGAAAAACTGCCACCACTGCTCATCCGAGCATCAAGAGAAATAATTCCATCACTAACTAAACTCAGATTTCCCCCACTGACAAGCGGTGTCTGCATCGGGTGATTCAGCGCTAAGATGTCGATACCGCGATTCCCCTGAATCGTGAGATTACCACCCGCTTGTGCTAGAAATGGAGCCGCCACGCTGTCGCGCACTTTCACTGTATCCTGTGCCAAGAGCGCCAAATCTCTCCCAGCCTGCAACTGACCCTGCAAGTTAAGCTTGTCAGCCACTAGCGTCAGGTCTTGCCCTACTGCTAAATTTCCGGTGTTGGTAATTGTTGCCCCTGGCAGACTCGCTCCCCACTGCAAGCCTGGAGCTACGTTAATCCTCAGTAGCGGCGGTGCTTGGGGATTAGTAGCACTAAACTCGCTGCCATTGGGAAACTTGAAACGGCTTGCCGTACTTGCAAAAAACGAGCCACCAATGTTTAACCGAGCATTGGGACCAAAAATAATCCCATTCGGATTGAGGAAAAACAAACTCGCGGTGCCGTTAGTACGAAGTAGTCCATCAATATTAGAAACCGAGTTACCTGTAACGCGAGTGAGTATGTTCTGAATCTGCAAACCATTATTGAAAAACGCCTCGCCTCCGGTAGGCACTCCAAACTCGCTGAAGCTGTGGAACAAGTTGACACCCCGAACTGCCCCCCGGTCAATCGTGCAAACTGTACATCCTGGCGTGACTCTAGAATTAACTGGGAGGGTATTATCTGGAACGATTTGTGCTTTTGTAGGGCTGAGGGTTAGCAAACAGCCGAGGGCGATGCTGCTGGCTACCCAGAGGCAGGTGGTAACTTGTTTCATGAGTGTTGCCCTGACTGTTGGGTGTAATGGTAGCTTAGAGCTGCCCTACATTTGTTGAAAAGAAAAACCAGAAAACTAAAGGATTAGGCAGGGCGATCGCATCTCTTATCATTCAACACTATTCTCTAGCGCGATCGCTCTGGCACTAATTCTTCAGAACTACCAACGCGCTCATCTACTTTTCCTGTTGTCCCCCTGATCTGACAAGAGGCGGGAACTAGCGCCCCAGAGTGGGGCGTGACGGTAGGTGCAGCAGCGACTAGAGTCACGACACCCAAGTCATCCACTACCCAGCCTTGCGCCTCTACCAGTTGTTTTGGTGGAGTGGTAGGCGATCGCTTAACGGATTCACGAGTAGGAGGGTTACTAACCACCGGAGTGCCTAAGTCGTCCTGTACCATGTCTGGGGAGATTACTTCAGTTGGACTTTGCGGTAAGCCACCTCGTCCAGTAATCGTAAATTTGTTGTCTCCCCTTGCTGTTGCTCCACCAGATTCACAAGTCTGGGCAATTTGCGTGGAAGCCTCGACTATTTCGGTGGACAGATTGGTCAAGCCTCGCGTTGGGTCAACATCTGGCGTGGTCAGTTGAAATGTCCCAGGTAAGCTGGATGGCGAGTCTGTACTAACGGTGATATCGTTCTTGGGTGTAAGGTTGGGTCGGAATTCGATGCCGAACAATCCTTGAGTGGTGATTCCTACAGTACCGCCATTGCCTTGTTTAGCATTGGCAGTGATGTCGTTCCCGTTTGGGCCAGTTGGGGGCGTGGCAACGATAAAGGTGGAGTCAATGGTGATGTTGCCGCCGTTGGCTTGGTCGAGAGCATTGGCGGAAATTCGGCTTTCGTTGTCCATCCGGAGTAAGTCTAAGCCAGAGAGAATGATATTCGCCCCACCTTGTGCCTCACTCTTAGCCGTTACAGCGGACAGGGTTCCTCGGTTGAGGAATAGGGAATTGGCGGTGATGTTCAGGTTGCCTGCCTGTCCAAAGGGGCTACTCACAGTTATTGCTCCTCCATCCTGAACAGATACTTGCCCAGCTTTAATACTCAAGTTGCCTGCTGTACCCCCTGCGGTTGCTTCAACCGATAGGCGACTGTTATTACTAACTTGCACCGAAGTAGCGGGATTGGAGTTAGGATTAATGCTTAAGCTTCCGGCTTGACCTGTTTGAGTCGAGGCGGCGATAGCACTATTGTTGCTAACTGTCAAGGTATCCAACCCTTCTAAGATGATACCCTTACTGCTACTGGAGACATTGGATGCCAATATCTGTGCGCCATTATCCAGGGTTAACTGCTGGGTGTTGAGGCGGATTTCTCCCGCCTTGCCACTGCTTGTGGCGGCGGCAGACAGTTTGACACCATCAGTGAGAGTGAATTGAGGAGCAGTGACTAGTATGTTGCCAGCATCCCCTTTACTCCGGCTTTCTACGGCTAAGCTTCCTTGTCCAGTAATGGTAATCGCTTGCGGCGCACTGAGGATTAAATCTCCACCCTTGCCACTGCCAGAGGTAGAAGCAGACACTTGGGAATTGGGCGCAAGGATAATGTTGAGGGTGGATTGATTCTGATAGGGTTTGAGAGTTAATGTTCCGGCGGGGGTTTGTCCCTGGGTTTCGGCAAAGACACCTACGACTCCGGCTAAATACATGGTGGAAGCATTTAAGGTGATACTGCCACCTCCCTCTGTATTGGTGGCGGTACTAGTTGCAGTGGCAGTGATGCGGGCGGTGTCGGAGAGGGTTAAGGTGGGGGTATTGATAATAATGCTTCCAGCTTTACCTGCGTCACGGGTTTCTACTGAGAGAACCGGGGAAAAATCATTGACACCAATGCCGAGGTTCACGGCGGTGGGGGCATTGACTGTAATGGTGCCGCTATTGCCACGGCCAGAGGTTAAAGCAAAAAGTTGTGCTCCTCTGGCAATGGTTAAGGTCGAGGTGTCGAGGGTAATATCTCCGGCGTCTCCAGTTCCTGTGGTTGAGGTGGTAATGGTGCCTTGTCCCTGAATTGTAATGGAGTCGGGAGCTGTAATCGTTAAGTTGCCTCCGGTTCCTTGGTTAGAAGTGGAGGCAGATATCTGCGCTCCCTCCTGGAACAATACAGATAACGTCTGCCCACCCTCATAGGGTTGGAGGGTTATATCTCCAGCACGTCCGCTACTGCTGGTTTGGGCAGACAAACGACTGGAAGAATCGAGTCGTACTTCTGGTGCCTTGAGGGTGATACTTCCTGCCTGCCCTTCACTGCTGGTGTTACTGATAATTCGACTATTTGTGAAAGTAACTAGACCGGGGCTAGAGATAGTGACATTACCAGCTGGGTCGCTGCCTTTGGTATCACTTTGAATAGAACTGTTGTTGAATGTGATATTGCCTGCGCTGATGACATCAACATTGCCTGATTGACCTTCGCCATCGACATTTAAGGTGATGACTCGATCCCTATCTAATGGATCTTGCACCGTCACCTGCTTGCTCGTCAGAATGTTGGTATTTGTGAGCAATAAATCTCCTAGACCTGTTACCTGAACAGTTCCAGATTGTGAGGAAGAAGATAGAGTTAAGATTTCTAGATTACTCACGTTGTTTTTTGCTTCTAGAGCAACGTTCCCGCCATTTCCTGAGGTTGCTTGCTCAGAGATAGAAAAGGAGCCAAGGACTGTAGAGTAATTTTCTTGCCCAAAAATATTCCCACCTGTAGCGACGAGGGAAATCGCGCCTCCATTTCCTGCATTGCCTGAACGAGAGAACGAGTAAGAGAACACATCACCAGTGATAGTGATGTCGTTGGCGGCAGTTAAGGTAATCGCGCCCCCAGAAGCTGCATTGCCTTTATAATAAGAGTGTGAGGAAGAGTCGGAAGAGCTGATAGTGATGTCGTTAGCGGCAGTTAAGGTAATTGCGCCCCCAGAAGCTGCATTGCCTGAACGAGAGAACGAGGAAGAATTTAAATAGCCAGCGGTAATGCTGCCGTTGGTGGCAGTTAAGCTAATTACTCCCCCCTGACCTGCATTACCAGAATAAGACTCCGAGCGAGAGAATAAATTGCCATTGATATTGATATCGTTGGCGGCAGTTAAGGTAATCGCGCCCCCAGAAGCTGCATTGCCATAATCAGAGTACGACTTAGAGTCCAAATTGCCATTGATATTGATGTCGTTAGCAGCAGTTAAGGCAATCGCGCCTCCTTCAGCTGCATTGGCAGAACCAGAGGACGAGTAAGAGTCCAAATCACCAGTGATATTGATGTCATTGGCGGCAGTTAAGGCAATCGCGCCTCCTTCAGCCGCATCGCCATTGATGATATTGCTGTAGTCACCAGAAAAAGAGTTCGAGGAAGAGTTCAAATTGCCATTGATATTGATGTCGTTAGCGGCAGTTAAGGTAATTGCGCCCCCTTCAGCTGTATTGCGATAATCAGAGTACGAGTTAGAGAGCAAATCCCCAGTGGTAATGCTGCCGTTGCCAGCAGTTAAGCTAATAGCTCCTCCCTGACCCGCATTGTCACGAAGAGAGAACGAGTTAGACTGCAAACCGCCAGTGGTAATGCTGCCGTTGCCAGCAGTTAAGCTAATCTTGCCCCCTGAACCCGCATTGCCAAATTCAGAGTACGAGTAAGATTCCAAATAGCCAGTGGTAATGCTGCCCTTTGCGGCGGAGAGTATGATGTCCCCTCCATTCCCACCGTTGCTATCAGAAGTATAGATATTGCCAACAGTAATCCCCAGTGGCAGCCCTAAAGTAGCCGTGAACCCTGTACCTCCAGCATTCTGAGGCAGGTTAGGAGTGTTGATGGAGGCTAACCCTGCCCGTAAAATCACCGATGGACTACCTGTAAGTGTGGCGAAATCAGGATCGGTTGTGGGAATACCGCCCACACACCCAGCGGAACCCGCTGCACACTCGGCTCCTGTAATCCTGATATTCCCACCCTGAATACTGCCCGTTGCTTCAACCTTAAGAGCAACGCCTGTATAATCCCCAAACAGAACATCCCCATTCGCTTGAATAATGGGGTCAAACCAACTAATAAAGTTACCCGGAGTGCCTGAATTCGTCAGCATTGATAGGCTACCACCACTGAAAAAGTGAGCATCCCCAGAAATATGGCCATCACTGACTAGGCGGAGATTCCCCCCACTCCCAATCTTGGACTGGGGATGGGAAAGCACTAAGATATCAACACTCTGGTTGCCTTGAATGGTGAGATTTCTAGCAGAAGTAGCGATAAAAGGGCTGGTGATGGTATCCCGCACTTTCACCGTATCCTGTGCTTGTAGCGTCAAATCTCTTCCAGCAAAAAGCTGACCCTGTAAGTTAAGATTGCCTGCGGCTAGGGTTAAATCCTGCCCTGCGGCTAAATTTCCCGTACTAGTGATTGTTCCCCCAGGACGAGAAGCCCCCCACTGCAACCCTGGAGTTACATTCATCCTCAACAACGGTGGCGCAGTCGGATTGGTTGCACTAAACTCGCTGCCATTAGGAAACTGAAAACTGCTTGCCGTCGTTGCTAAAAACGAACCCCCAATATTTAACTGAGCATTCGGACCAAAAATAATGCCATTGGGATTGAGAAAAAACAAACTCGCCGTACCGTTAGTACGAAGCAGTCCATCAATATTAGAAACCGAGTTACCTGTAACCCGACTGAAAATATTCTGAATCTGCAAACCATTATTGAAAAACGCCTCACCTCCGGTAGGCACTCCAAAGGAGCTGAAGCTGTGGAACAGGTTAGTACCTCGAATTGTTCCCCCGTTAATCGTACAAACCGTGCATCCCGGCGTAACGATGGAATTAGCCGGGAGGGTATTATCTGGAACAATTTGCGCTCTTACAGGCGTCAGGGTTGCTAGACAACTGAGGGCGATGCTGGTAGCAATCCCCAGGCAGTAGATGGCTTGGTTCATGAAAGTTTTCCTTGCAGTGAAGTCTTGTCCCCCTCTTTTTCAAGGGGGGCTAGGGGGAATCTTCTCTATATATGCCTGACATTTCGATCCCCTCAACAGAGCTTAAAAAGGGGGGCTAAGAAAGAGAAGACAGCGATTGTAATTGCCTGTTCACTAGTTCTTCAAAGGTGCATTGGCGATCGCATCCAGTCCAGCCCCCTGCAACAATTCCTTCCAAGCCGATGCCACTTGTGGGTCATTCGGTTGAGCTTTTCGCAGCGCAGCCAAATTGGCTACCGCATCGAACCAGACTCCATTCTTGGCATACAGAGCAACCTTGTCTAGAGGCTTTGCCTGAGCGATTTGACTCAATGTAGAATCAGCTTGGATTCGTCTGACCGAACCGTCCACGAAGGAATCTTCAGGAGCACCAGACTGACAAACCATCGAAACAAACCATTTGTAATCCTTCCCAATCTCCAATGCCGATGCAGTAGCAGGCAGACTGATGCTGACAATGCCTGGAGTACCGGGTAAGTTCAGAGTTGTCTGGTAAATTCCTTTGCCATTGCTATCTTCCAATGTCAGTTCCACCGCTTTGGCAGAAGTTCGAGGGACGTAAACCAGAAAAGTCGGATGGGCTGATACCGTTAATTGTGGGTCAGTGACGGGCGATCGCAACAGGGGAGTCAGGAGTTGGTCTAAAGGCTTGACTTCAGTGCTAGATTGTGCTGAAGATTGTTGATCCTGCGAGCATTTGCCGTCATTCCGTCTTCCCCCGCCCACCGTAATTGTAGGTGCAGGTTGGTCTTTACGGGGTTCAAACGTCACCTGTTTTAGCCTAGAATTGCCAGTCGTTTGGGTTGGAGTTTTAGTCTGTGCCTGTGCTGTTGTTAAAAATCCAGGAATCATGACAAGTTCTAATAACACAGATGCTGTAAGTGCTAAAAGATATTGAGGAAGTTTTTTCCAAACCATAATCTAGCTATCTCCTGAGAACAGTTGATTGACGGGGTGAGAAAATTTTTCAGGCACGTCAGTAGATGCTCGAATGTATCCTAATTAGCAATTTCAAGCAAATTAGCTACACAACGGCTTAAGCTCAAATAGGGATATAGCAATACTCCCAGAATTTAGTCCCTATCTGGTGAGCTTGTGTAGTTAATCAGAAGAAATCTTTAAGTTTCTGTAAAGCTCGGTGAAACTACTGTCTCCGATCTGCAACCTCATCTATGTGATAGCCAAGCAGTATTGTTGTGATGCTAATGGGATTCATTGGTGATTTCCATCTAATTCAGTTATCACTACCGGACTTGATCAGGGAATATCAGCTGTAAGGGGACAACATTGTCGTGCTCTACGAGATCTATATCATCTACTTATCTAATAGGTGAAACCAAGGTTTACTGATGCAGCGCTCTAGGAAGTAGAGGTTAAAAATTATGAATTTGTAGTTTACTAAGGGGGCTAATTAAAGCCAATTTCCGATAAGTACAAAGGGTGCCCAGTAAAAAGGATGTCTGAATTTAGGCTGCTTCAGTAGCGCCAGTTGGGCTTGACGCACGGCTTGGGCTTTAGTCACCTGCGACTGAGCTAGCGCCTGGTAAAATTCCCCCATAAAGTCTGAGGTAGACCGATCATCTACAGGCCACAGGGTTGCCAAAGTACTACGTGCCCCCGATCGCACTGCCACACCCGCCAGCCCCAAAGCAGCCCGGTTGTCACCAGCAGCAGTCTGACAGGCACTAAGTACCAGTAATTCAATTGGCTTGCGATCGTTCTGTTCTCGCGCCTCGAGTAATCGACCCAATTGTTTGACACTGATGCGTTCATTCCAGGCAAGGATAAACGTATTTTCAGCGTTAGAGCTAAACTGACCGTGGGTTGCCAGATGCACCACTGGGAAAGGAGCTGCCTTAATTTCCTGTTGGAGAGCTGTGCTGGTAAACTGTTGATTGAAAAGCACCTGAGCCGCAGGGATCTCATCCTTAATCTGCTTTACTTCAACCTCTACACCGGGCAGCGGTAAAAAGCCAAGTCTTGCTTCGCTCAGCCCACCAATCAGTATCTTGATTTGTTCGCGAGCCAAGGGTCGGGGTTGGAGTAGCTGTAGACTTGGGGTTACAGCGACACTGTATTTCTCTACTAGGTATCGCTGACCATCGTGGAGCGCTGCTAATGGTAGATTCTTTAGGGAACCATCCAAAGCAAACACTAGAGTTTCGATACCACTTGTTGCTAGTACAGATTCAACAGGTCGGACTAGCCAATCGTAACCTTTTTGGAATAGTGGCAAGCGCTCCTCGTCAAGGGCAGTACGTCTCAAAGAGCGTCGAGCTTTATCTAAAGTATCTTCCAACTCACTCTGGCGTATAGGCGTGGCATAGTGGCTGAGAGTTTGATTGGGTAAGGAGAGAATCACCTCCAAGCGATCGGGCAGAATAATCGGATAAATTACTGCTGCTTTCGAGTCAACTCGGTCAATCTGTTCGGGTTGAGCTGTCAAACATGCCTCTCGAAAGAAGTTGTCTAATTCTGCCAACTGAAGCGATTCAATCACCTCACGTGCTTGTTTAAGATTTTCTTGGCTGGTTTGTGTACCACCCGCTAGCAACAGTCCAACTAGTTGTCGATAAACAGGTTCTACGCTCTCCCGAAACGAGAATTGCAAGTCGAGATTCGTGGCGACTAAGTCATTGCGGAGGGATTTAAGAGTGTTAATGGCCTCTTTGTAAGCCCCAATTGCGCTAATGTAGGCAGAACTGTTCGCCTTTTCCTCTCTTGCCTGGACTTTGAGCAACCGTCCCAACTGCCACTGCCACAGGTAAGCAATATCGGGTGCGTTGCTAGACTGAGCTAAGAGCAATGCTTTCTCCGTCAGCGTCTGAGCCTCAGACCATTGTTGAAGCTGTTCGTAGACCTGACCGAGATAGCCAAGAGCGTAGGATTCAGCCCACTTGTCTCCTAATTCCTTTGCCTGTTGGGATGCTGTAGCTAGGATTTGGGCAGCCGTTTGGGGTGTAGGGACTTCTCGACTCTCGACTCCCGACTTTTGACTCCACAGCTTCATCAAGCTTTGGGTAAAGTTAATCCGGGCATAGATAGCTGTACGACTGACAGGTAAGTTGGCCTGTTGCTGTTGGATTGTGGACGATAGGGCTTGAGCTTCTGCCCATTTTTCAGCCTCTATTAATAGGTGCAGTTGATTTAATTGTGCCTGAAGCGTTGTGGTAGGTGAGGTAGAAGACGCGATCGCCTGCTGATAGTACTTGAGGGCTTCGTCAATTTGCAGCTGGGCCTGAGCGGTGTTGCCCATACTCAGCAAGGCAGCAGTGATGGCTGGAGGAGATTGCAATTGTTGAGAGATAGCTAAACTTTGCTGCAATACCTCTTGAGATTTTTTCAGGTCGCCCACTAAGCGTAAGGCATCCCCAAAGCTAAGCAAGCCAGCCGCTTTGATTGCAGAGTAAGGCTGGTCTTGGAGGATTTGGCTTGCCTGTTCTAAAGTATCCTTAACTCGCTGATAGAAGCCTAAAACTCTTAAGGCTTGAGCTTGGTTAATGAAGCTACGGACAACCCCAGTTTTATCCCCGACTTGCTGATAGGTTTTAGTGGCTTTTTGCCACGTGGCAAGTGCCTGTTCTGCCCGTCCTTGGGCAAGTTGCAGTTTCCCCTGCGTGTTCAGTGCCTGAGCGAGGATTTTTAGGCGATCGCTGGTACCATCTTCTGTTTGGAGGAGTTGCAAACTGGTAGCAATTGCCCTATTTGCTTTACTCCACTGCCCTAACTGATGATACGCCAAAGCCAGATTGCTTAATACCATGGCTTGATTTAGGCGATCGCCTTGCTCGGCAAAAGTATCTGCTGCCTGCTGCCAAAGCGTCACCGCCGCCGCAAATTGATCAGCCTGGTAATGTTGTAAACCCTGTTGCACTAACTGGAACGCATTACGAGTCGAGACTTCAGCTGTTGGTGCATCTGGGACAGCCGCATCTACCCTAGCTAGTTCTACTACACTCGGAAAGCCTCTTAATCCCAGCCAAACACTCAAAAGGATAGTGAAGCCCCCTAAGGCAAGATACTTAAAGAATTTCTTTAACCCCGTTTTCCACCTCTTAGGAGCCATAGACCACTTCCCGTTTCATCATTCTTATTGAATCAGGTTGGGTAGACCCAAGTGATGTCAATTTTCCTCGGTAAGACTATAGCAGAGTAGAGCCAATGGCGGATGAAACGGGAAACCCAGACTGTATGCCAACCATCAGTGTCGGTAGTTCACTAGATTAATCCACAACCAAACCATCCTGAACACGAATTGTCCGTTTTGTTTGAGCAGCAATATCTGGCTCGTGAGTCACAATTACAATCGTGATACCTTGCTCGTTCAATTCGGTAAGTAAATTCATCACCTCATAAGAAGTCTCAGTATCTAATGCTCCCGTTGGTTCATCTGCTAAAACTAATGCAGGACGATTCACCAAAGCACGAGCAATAGCAACCCGTTGTTGTTGTCCGCCAGAAAGTTGACTGGGACGGTTGAACATTCTTTCTGCAAGTCCTACCCTTTTCAACGCTTCCATTGCCCGTTTTTTACGTTTGGGCTTCGGTACGTTGGCATAAACCATCGGCAGCATGACGTTGTCTAGTGCCGTGGCACGGTTCAAGAGATTAAATTGTTGAAACACAAAACCTAGGCGTTGGTTGCGGATATATGCCAATTCATCATCGTTAAACGTCGTCAGGTTTCTGCTTTCGAGGATGTAATTTCCGGTTGTGGGGCGATCAAGGCAACCGATAATATTCATCAACGTAGATTTACCGGAACCAGACATACCCATAATGGCAACATATTCCCCTTCCTGAATGGATAGGTTAATTCCTTTCAGCACTGGGACAGTTACTTCTCCCAATCGGTAAGTTTTAGTAATTGATTCCATCCAAATCATAGGATTTTAGATTTTAGATTTTAGATTTTGGATTCAAACTAGGGATTGATAATCTTTTTTTGACTTTTTTTTAACTTTTGACTGACGCTGGGTGCTGGAATTCATTTCCAGCATAGGAAGCGCAGTCGAAGACTTTTGACTTCCTTAGTCACTTCGTAAAGCGGCGATGGGGTCTAGCTTAGCGGCGTTCCGTGCGGGAATGACTCCAGCTACCAAGCCAACTACGAACGAGAGTCCAAAACCGACAATCACTGACCATACAGAAATGACGAAGGGAAATTTGGCGATAGTTGCAGTGCCAAACGCAATAGAAATGCCAGAAAGCATTCCTATGCCTCCACCCAAAGTGGAAATCAAAACGGATTCTGCTAAAAATTGGCTGAGAATGGCTGAATAGGTAGCTCCAACTGCTTTGCGAATCCCAATTTCTCGCGTTCGTTCCACAACGGAAACTAGCATGATGTTGGCAATACCAATACCGCCAACAAATAAGGAAATGCCTGCGATCGCCACTACCATCAGCGTCATCAATCCCACTATACTGCTAAAGGTATTGACGATATCCGCTTGGTTAGTAACCCGAAAATCATCCTCTTGCGGCGGATAAATATTATGGCGCAGACGCAACAGATTGGTGACCTGAAACTGCGCTGCTTCTAACTGCTGCTGATTGCTGTTTTTGACCAAAATACTGCTGACAGAAACGCCTGTCAGGGCATTGTTACCTACAATACGTGCCGACATGAGGGTGAGAGGAATGTATGCCGCATCATCTCTATCCATCTGTCCTTGGGAACCTTTAGCCTCCATTAATCCAATGACTTCATAAGCCTCACCCTGAATCCGAATTTTCTCACCAATGGCATTAGCTCCCTGACCAAATAAATTTCTGAGCAGTGTGGGACCAATTAAAACAACCTGCTTGGCAGTATCGAGTTCTTCTTTGGTAAAAAATCTTCCCTCTTGTGGGTGAATATTCCTGGCGTCTGGATAGTTCAAATCTGTCCCGTAAACCGTGGTTGACGTATTTTGACCGCCATAAACAACTTGTACAGACCGTTGCAGGTAGGCAGAGACAATCTGTGCAGAGGGAGCTTGCTCCTGAATTGCCTTAGCATCTTGCCAAGTTAACGTACTAATAGAGCCTAGTCCCTGCCTAACATTTCCACTTCTGGCTGCTCCAGGTAAAATCTGCAATACATCTGTACCCAAAGCTTGTATCTGTTGCTCAACACTCTTTTGTACACCCTGACCAATAGAGGAAATAGCAATTACTGAGGCAATGCCGATGATTACACCCAGCATAGTTAGCCCTGTACGTAATTTATTACTCCACAGTGCCTCGATCGCCATCGACAGGATTTCTCCTATTGATATGGGGCGGATTTGCTTATAGGTAGATAACTTCATAGTTGATACACGTATACCATTCTCAAGGACGACCACCCGGAGCACCACCACCCGGAGCACCACCACCATAACGACCACCCGGAGCACCACCACCCGGAGCACCACCACCCGGAGCACCACCACCCGGAGCACCACCACCATAACGACCACCCGAACTACCACCCGGAGCACCAGGAAAAAGCCCCCCGCGCGGTTGAGATTGAGGTCGAGTACCTGGAGGGAAGCTAATCAATACCCTCTCGTTTCCTTTCAATCCCGACTTCACTTCTGTTTTGTTATTCACAGTGACACCCGTTTGAATCCGAGTGAATTGGGGTTGGTTATCCGGGCCTGCCACCAACACACCGGTAGCTCTCTGTTGTCGGACAACGGCTACCGTCGGCACCACAATGGCATTCTTCAATTCACCGACTTGGAACTGTGCTGTGACATTCATACCCGATCGCACTAGCTTTTGTGACTCAGCGTCGGGTAGCGCGACTTTCACTTCAAAACTGGTGACATTTTGCGTGACCGTTGCTTGGGCGGCAATTTGATTCACTTTCCCCTCAAACGTTTTTCCAGGGTAGGCGTCTGCCGTAATCGTGACCTTCTGACCCAGACGAATTTGAGCAACGTTATTCTCGGATAAATTAGCTACTACCTGATTAGTAGAAGCTAGGGTCAAGATAGAATTCGATGATGCTCCCGCTACAGCGCTGGCTGAGGTGCTTGGAGTAACAAAAGCGCCTGGATCGGCGAACTTTTTGGTGACGACACCATCAAAAGGTGCGCGAAGAACCGTGTCATTAATTTGAGCTTGAATATTTTGCAGCGTACCTGTCGCTGACGTTACTTGTGCGCGTGCTACGTCAATGTCTTCGGGGCGATTCCCCGCTTTGAGGAGTTCTACAGCTTGCTGTTGCTGCTTCACCTTGGCTCTAGCTTGCTCAATCTCTTGTGGGCGCGAGCCAGCTTTTTGTAAATCCAGCGCTTGCTGCGCTATTCTAACTTGGGCTTGGGCGCTATCACGAGCGGAACGTTGTTGATTTACAGTCTGAAGGGAAATGGCTCCAGCCTCGTAGAGTTGCTGGTTGCGGCGTAAGTCGTCTTCCTTCTGATTCAAGGTGGCTTGAGCATCTTGTAAGCGGGCTTGGGCTTGGGCAATATCTTGGGGACGATTGCCTGCCACCAACTGTTGCAGACTTGCCTCGGTTTGCTCCAATACGGCTTGGGCTTGGGCAATATCCTGGGGACGATTGCCTGCTAACAACTTTTGCAAATTAGCTTCAGCCTGTGCCAGTTGTCCCTTTGCCTGGGTCAGTTGTCCTTGCAGGTTTGAGTCATCCATATAGGCAACGACTTGTCCTTGTTTGACGGTATCGCCTTCCTTCACCAGCAGACGTTTAAGTACACCCGAGTTTTTAGGACTAACGTTGATCGAGCGTTCAGGCTGAACATTGCCGTTCGCCGAAATTTCGATGGCTAGCGTCTGCCGTTCTACTGGCATAGTTAGAACTTGCTTTTTTTGTTGCTCGCTGGGCATGACAACGACTAGACGGTAAATTCCATAGCCACCTCCAGCTAAAAGGCAAGGGAGGAGCAACCACATCAGCCAGCGAGTTCCAAGCCGTTTCTGGAAGCCTTGTAGCCCTTGCCTGAAAGTATTTGGCTGTGATGAGTCAAGTGTCATTTCCCTTTCTCCTATAGAAAAAAGGGCTACTGAATCTACTCGATAACGCTGGCAAGTATGAGTTTGGTAGCCCGCAATTTAAAAATGCTGCAATTCGTATTGTTTTATTTTTCAAGACAATTGGCGCTCAATCCGCTAATACGGAGAGATTATTGACCTTGAGATGCTGAGCTATCTTGAGATCCTGGTCTAGGTTGCCAATTCTGCTGCATCTTTTGTAATTCTTGTTTTTGTTCATCCGTCAGGACTTTGTCTATTTGTTGGCGCTGGGACTGTCTCAGGTCTTTGAGCTGCTGCATCTGGTCGTTTGTAAGATTCAAGGATTGCATTACCGCCCGTGGATCTTTGTTTTGTTCCCGCGCCGCTTTTAACTGATTCTTTTGCTCGTTGCTGAGAATTGTCTCCATCTTGGAGCGATAATTCTCTTGAATTCCCTTGAGTTGAGTTTTTTGCTCGTCTGTCAGTTTCAAACCAGGCGGTAAACCAGCACCCTGCATAGAACCCTTTGAACCACGACCTGAAGAGGTAGGAGTATTGGGCTTCTCAGTATTTTGAGCTGGAGCCGATGACACAGGAGTCTCCTGAGCTGGGGGGTTTGGCGCTTGACAGCCTGCTGAAATCATCGCAGTAACAGCAATAGTCACAGCAAGCAGGGGAACGGATTTAAACTTCATGAACACTCCTGTGAATTCCTAGGTCGGAAGCACTTCCTGTGCAACAACTTGATCATAGGAAGTTTAGCCGTTAATAACATGTATCGAATATCCCAAACTGACTTATGACTAAAGTCATGAGTAGGATTTACAAGGAGTGAAATTCTCGTTAAGAATAATTGAATGGTTGCGTGAGTTTTCCTTCATGTCCAGTTATCAGGAGCAAACCCAGCTAGTAGCTCCAGCTTCTGCATTAGAAGCACTGCAACAGCTGATTGATGTAGTTGCCCAGTTGCGATCGCCTTCTGGAGGTTGTCCTTGGGATTTGGCTCAGACGCCCCAAACGCTGACTCCTTACGTAATTGAGGAAGCTTATGAGGTAGTGGATGCGATTCGTCGTGGTGATCAAAATGCGATCGCGGAAGAACTAGGAGACTTACTATTGCAGGTAGTACTCCAAGCACAGATTGCCAGTGAGGAAAATCAGTTCACCCTTACAGAAGTCGCTCAAGGTATCACCCAAAAGCTGATCCGTCGGCATCCTCATGTGTTTGGCGATGTTAAAGTTCAAGATGCCGAGGAAGTTCATAAGAATTGGGAGCAAATCAAAGCGGCTGAAAAAGGAGAAACAGCTGCCCAAACGCAGTTGCTTAGTCGCCAACTCAGCCGCTATGCTCGCACTCTACCCCCCTTAACGGCAGGAATGAAGATTTCTCAAAAAGCTGCGGCGGCTGGCTTCGAGTGGGAGGATGTTGACGGTGTTTGGGCGAAGTTTAACGAAGAATTGACCGAATTCCAAGAAGCACTTGCGGAGAAAGACAAAGCTGAGCAACAGGGGGAACTAGGAGACTTACTATTTACCCTGATCAATATTGCGCGTTGGTACGATCTTGACCCCCCAGATGCTTTACAAGGAACTAACCAGCGGTTTATCCAACGATTAGCAAGAATGGAGGCGATCGCCGATCGCCCCCTTGGTGATTACACTCTAGATGAACTGGAAAGTCTCTGGCAGCAAGCTAAAGCTCGACTGGCAAAGGAACGTTAATCACCATCACCCCGTAATTAGAGACTTTGCTCAAGGCGTACCAAGTGCGATAAGCGAAGCTATAGCCCCACGCTTATCGCCAATAATTCCATCTGCAACCAAACCTGAGCATTTTTGGAATGCGATCACCGCTACCTTTGTAGCCAACCGAACTCACCATCAATTGCACTGAAGTAGCCTTTAGTCGTCTTCCGCCAGCGCTGAAGGTGGGTTATAGTTGCGCGTCTACTAGCGGGCTTAGTTCTCTCGGCTTTTAGTCAGAAATTAAACTTGGGGAAGTCAAAACAAACACATCTCTTGTACCTTCTCGGTCTGATGTTGGTTTAATGGGAGTGGTAAAGTGCAAAAATTCATGGTCATTCACTAATAGTAATTCACCAGAATTCAGGACTTTGCTAAAGACAGGCTTTTCTTTCCTGGCTGTATAGAGATGTGTTTCTCCACCTTCAATATTGTCTCTATCAACCGAGAAGATGCCTATGAAATCAGTACCATCTCTATGAATACCTTCAGGCGCTGGATTTCCATAATTATTCGAAGAACAGGTAGTTCTAATTTGATGAACTCCGATTTCAGCTTCTGGGTGAAGTTTACAAGAATCACTAAATGCCAAGATGAGATGTTTAAAATTATCAAGCTTTATGAGTTCATCATCTATTTCAGCAAACTCTCTCCTGATTCCCCCAACTACTGGATTGTAGTTTTTACTTTGGTAGAGGTAACCATGAGGTAGCTTGGATAACTCATCTCCAGAAACGATGAAACGAGATAATCGTCTAAAACGATACTTCCCTTTGATATAAGGGTCAACAGGAAGATTGGTAAAGAATGGTTTAATTCCCTCTAGCTTTATAGAGTTTACCTTTCTAAAGGTAAACATAAAGGCATACTCTAATTCTGTTGATCCTGATACGGTTTGCATTGTTTTTTCACCCTTTTACCTGGATCTTCTTCCCAGTTTTTGCTTAGGAAGGTGTATACATTTAGTATAGAGCGAGGAGTTTAAACCGTTGCTAATTAGACTACAAAATTTACCATTTTGTGATATATTTTTATCCCTTTAATTACCTAGAACTAGGTTCAGTGTTGATCCCGTATCAACGCCCTAAACCTAGAACAGGAGGAGCTTCAAGTCCGCACGGCTTGCACCAATCCCTGACAAGCTCGCAGGAAGATGCCAACATCTACGCCAAGGGCAATGTACCCAATCCCGGCGTCAATCCACTGCTTGGCAGTTTCTGGATTGTCGGCAAAAGTGCCAACCGTTTTGCCAGCCTTGCGGATGGTGTTGATACATTTATGCATAAGGTCGATGACACGCGGGTCGCGCACTTGACCAGGAATGCCTAGTGACTGCGATAGGTCATATGGACCGAGAAAAATCACATCAATGTGAGGGACACTGACAATCTCTTCGAGGTTCTCTACGCCGCGTATGCCCTCGACGTGAATCACAACTAAAGATTGCTCGTTGAGTTGGTCTGTAATTTGTGCCCCTGCTGCTGTATAAATGCCAGCGCGAGTGTAGAAGGAAAGACCCCGTGAACCTAAGGGACTGTACTTGGCACCCCTGACACAGGTTTCGGCGTCTGCTTGAGTTTCAATTTGTGGCACTTGGACACCTGCACTCCCAATGTCGAGGGCGCGTTGGATTTGCAGGGGGTCGTTTTTGCCTACCCGCACGATGGGTGAGATTCCTACGCAGTCAGCGGCGCGGCAGAGGTCTTCGGCAACCAGGGTGTGAAGGGGACCATGTTCTAAATCGATAATGGCGAAGTCAAATCCTGCGTGTCCGCAGATTTCAATAAATGCGGGATAGGCGCAGTTGGTAAATAGACCGAGTGCGACCTCGCCTCGCTGGAGTTTTTGTTTGAGTTGGTTTTCGCGGATCATTTTGCTGTTACTCATCCCTGGAACCGATCGCACATCTACTCAAAAGCCTGAGCACAGTAACCTGTCTAAGTTGGAGAGAACCTTATTATCACTCATTGCTGAGATTGGTACATAAAGACGCTAAGGGGCAAAGTACCTCTTGTGGGGCTGGTGTGAAAGCTTCTAATTGCGAAAAAATGGCGTTGGGTTAGTCAACTGTAAACTCAGGAGCCTGGGTTGATGAACATTGGAATGATTTGGAGGCTATTGAATGTAACGTTTTCTCAGTGGAGGCGAGATCAAGCTTCGTCGATGGCAGCCGCATTAGCCTATTACACGATATTCTCTCTGGCACCACTGTTGATTATTGTGATTGCGATCGCAGGTTCCATATTTGGAGAACAGGCAGCCAAAGGTGAGCTTGTGATGCAAATTCAGGGCGTGATTGGCAAGGATGGTGCCCAGTTTATCCAGACAGCTATTGAAAATGCCAGTAAGCTCGACCCAAGCCAAGGTCCTATACCTACCCTTATCAATATCGGCTTCCTGCTTTCCGGCGCAACCGTAGTATTTGGTCAACTCCAAAACTCACTCAACAGAATTTGGGAGGTGCAGCCGAAGCCAGGAAACGGCATCAAGCACTTCTTTCGCAAACGCCTTTTATCATTCTCAATGGTGCTGGTAATTGCATTTTTACTGCTGGTGTCCCTGGTTATCAGCACAATGCTTACGATTCTCGGCAATTATTTGAGGGACTTGGTACCGGGTTTTACCTACATGTGGCAAGTTCTCAATTTTTTCATCTCTTTTGGCATTGTCACACTGCTGTTTGCGATGGTGTTTAAAATTTTGCCTGATGCCAAAATTGCCTGGAAGGATGTCTGGATAGGCGCAGCGATTACCGCTGTGCTATTTGATATCGGCAAGTCGCTCTTGGGGTTCTATTTGGGTCATACGAGCTTCGCCTCTGCCTATGGTGCAGCTGGTTCTCTAGTGATTATCCTAACTTGGGTTTTTTATTCAGCTCAGATTCTATTTCTAGGCGCAGAGTTTACCCAAGTTTATGTCAGAAACTACAGCAAAGAAATTGTTCCGGCTGATTATGCTATGCGTGTCACTCAGAATGGGGAATCAGAGGGAGCAAGCTGTGGAAAAGGTGAGGCAGGGTGATAGCTAATTGCCTTGTGCGATCGCCGGATAACCGAATTTCTCTACCTCAGCCCAGGTTAGCTCGCTTTCCACATAAGCTTTAGTCAGGTTGATGAGCAGAGGAAGGTGCTTGTTTCCTTCAGCTTGGGTCATCATTGTGTGGGGAATATGTAGCTCTTTTTCAAAGCAGTGATACCAGGATTTCGGCTGATATTTAAGTACAGCTTCAAACAACTCGCGATGCTCGTGACGGTTTGTGGCTTGGTCGCTTTCGCTGGAAACAATCAACATGGGGGCGGCAGGAGTATTTTTTGCTCGGTTGAGAATCTCCTCTCCCATATCTAAGAAGATCCGCAGGGCAGGAATACGAAAGCCCTCGTAACCAAAATTTCCTGGATTGTCTTTATTGAGCCACTCGTAGTAAACAGGGAGAATATGTACAAGCCAATCTACTAGTATGTTATTACCGCTGAGATAGGGAGCAAATACTAGGGTTTGAGAAATGTCTTGGGAATGTTCCAGAGCTAACCAAGCGGCTAAGGTAGCGCCACTAGAGTATCCTCCGATTACCAGTTGTTCCCCTAGAGGTTTAGCTTGTTGTAACCACTCAATCCCAAACTGTTGATAGACTTGAGCGTCTTCTGGCAGGGGAGGAGGATTATCGCCATCCCAATCTCCTGCCACTCCATGACCGGGCATCAGCGGAATCAGAACATTGTAGCCTGCCTGGAAAAAGGCTTCTCCCAGTGGTTCAAATTGGTAGGAACCAGCGGTAAATCCGTGGAAGAAAAGGCAAACTTTTGGGGTGGGGTGGGAGTGGAAAAAGAATTTTGAGCGGCATTTTTCGTTCCGGACAGGTAGAGTATCCTCACGGATTTTAGCTTGTTCAATGATTGATGCTGTTGTCGTGGAGTAGTCAAACATATAGTTGAGAAGGGTTATCGCACACAATTCTAGGGTAATATTAATCCTGGAGAATTCTTGCACAAATGGCACAAGTACTTCACTTGTGTAGCCAAAATTGACTTTTGCAAGAACTCGTAATAACCAACCTTGAGTACCTGTCGGACAAATCAGGAAACTAATCCATGCCACCAGAAGAGCTATTTGACGTTCACATAGCCAGTTCAAGAGTTTTATTAAATCCCAGTGACATCAAATCCAAATTACCTTTAAAGGATTCGACCCAAAAAAACGTTTTGAGATTTAGGGAGGAAGTAGAGAATATCATAGAAGGTCAGGATGACAGAAAATTCATAGTGGTTGGTCCTTGTTCTATCCATGATGTACAAGCCGCTGAAGAATATGCCAGGAAACTCAAGAAGCTTTCTGAGCGAGTCAAAGACAAACTGCTGCTGATTATGCGGGTTTACTTTGAAAAGCCTAGAACAACTATAGGATGGAAAGGATTAATTAATGATCCTGATATGGATGATTCTTTCCATATAGAAAAGGGATTATTAATCGCCCGTAGTTTACTGATAAAAATTGCTGAATTTGGATTACCCGCTGCTACAGAAGCTCTTGACCCTATAGTACCTCAGTATATTGGCGAACTTATTTCTTGGTCGGCAATTGGAGCCCGAACAACTGAATCCCAAACCCACCGCGAAATGGCGAGTGGTCTTTCGATGCCTGTAGGGTTTAAAAACGGTACTGATGGCACTATTCAAGTGGCTTTAGATGCTCTGCAATCGGCTATAAACCCGCACCATTTTCTAGGGATTAACCAAATGGGACAGGTAAGCATTTTTGAAACAACAGGAAATCCCTATAGCCATATTATTTTACGAGGCGGAGGCAGCAAGCCTAACTACGATGCAGCGACTGTGAAACTTGCAGAAGAAAAATTTAAACAGGTGAATTTACCACCAAGAATAGTCATTGACTGTAGCCACGGAAATTCTAACAAAGACCATAGATTACAGGCTTCGGTTTTTGAAAATGTGATTCAACAAATTATAGATGGCAATAAATCCATAGTGGGTTTAATGCTGGAATCTAATTTGTACGAAGGCAACCAATCATTTTCTCGTAATCCCGAGGAATTAAAATATGGTGTTTCCGTAACAGACAAATGTATGGGCTGGAATGAAACAGAAAAGATTATTTTGGCTGCCTACGAGAAACTAAGCAAAAAAGAGGCAGTCCTACATCGGTAACACCGATTCGTTAGGTAATTGCATGGCATATAGCAAAAGGCAGAAGGCAGAAGGCAGAGGGCAGAAGGCAGAAGGCAGAGGGCAAAAGGCAGAAGGCAGAAGGCAGAGGGCTTTTATGTTTATTAGTGATACTTGGTCATTTCAGCCGTTAGATCTGTCCTAACCTTTATGGCGACAGCTATAAAAACTGTAGGGGCACGACATTGTCGTGCCCTTGCCATGCAAAGATAAAGCGATTTATCTCACCACCAACCATCTAGTAAAAGGAAAAATGCGATCGCCTTTGCTGGGTCAAATCACGTTCAAGTACTGACGCGCTTGCAGTAAAGCAGTTTTCACCTTTTCACACTCAGTTTCTAGTTGCGATACCATTGCCGTCGCGCTCTCTAGAGTGCTAGTAGATGCGAGCATTTCTAACTCCTGGCAAAGTTGAGACAAGCTTGTCGCGCCTAGGGTGGCACTAGATGACTTGAGGCTATGGGCTGCCCGCTCTAAATCTATAGCTGAAAAGTTAGGCACAGCGATCGCATCGCGCATCACTTGCAGCAACTTGACCAGATCTTCCAAATAGTCATCAATGATCTTAGCCAAGACTTCGTCTTTGTTTACCATTTCACGTAAGGCTTGAAAAGCCTTAGCATCAAGTGTGTCTGTCGGGGAACATGGCTCTTGCCCTAGCTGACACTTACTCAAAGCACGAGCGAGTTCCTCGACTCGGATCGGCTTACTAATGTAGTCGTCCATACCTGCCTTCAGGCACATCTCGCGATCGCCCTGCATAGCATTTGCCGTCATCGCAATGATTCGAGGACGTTCTCCCGGTAACCACTCTTGGCAGATCTGCTTTGTGGCTGTCAATCCGTCCATTTCCGGCATCTGCACATCCATCAACACCACGTCATAAGACTGACGACGCAGTGCTTCCAGCACTTCCAAACCATTGGCTGCCATATCTGCCCGATATCCCATGCGTTGCAACAGGTGCAATCCTACCTGCTGGTTTACCACATTGTCCTCAGCTAGTAAAATCCTTAGCGGCAAGCGCTGAGCTAGGTTAGGGTCAATCTGAGAAGAGATAGAACAACTGTGTCGAACTTTAATGGGCTGTCCGACCAAAACTTGATTGAGGACTTCATAGAGGTGAGACTGTTTGATCGGCTTGTTGAGGAAGGCAGCAAAATAACGCTTAACGAATTGCTTGCTGGCTTCTGGGTTTCCTATAGAAGTCAGCATTACTAGGGGTAACGTTTGGTAGCTATAAAGAGAGCGGATTTCTGCTGCCAGGGCAAGCCCATCCATCTGTGGCATTTGCATATCCAGAATTACAAGGTCAAATTGCTCTCCCCCGCGTAGCAAGGCCAAAGCCTCTGAACCAGACTGAGCTTCCCGCGTCAACATACCCCAAGACTCTCCTTGCAAGGTCAAAATTCGGCGATTGGTAGCGTTATCGTCCACAATCAGCATTCGCTTACCCACTAGCTGGGGTTGTCTGACATCAAGATTAAGATTGGAGATGCTCTGTACAGCTTGAGTAACGACAGTGAAGTAAAAAGTAGAGCCTCTGCCCATTTCACTTTCGACCCAGATTCTGCCGCCCATCATTTCGCTCAACCGCTTGCAGATCGCTAAACCCAGCCCAGTACCTCCATAGTTACGATTGGTAGAGGAATCAACCTGGCTAAAGGGTTTGAACAAACGATCTAAGCGGTCATCAGGAATACCGATCCCGGAATCTTTGACAGCGAATTGTATTTCGTAACACGGGTGTGGAGTGTGAATCGGCTCTTGAGTAAGTGTGAGTTGAGAAGAATCTGCGTTAACTCCCCATAGTCTACCCCCTATTCCCTGAGTGGTCACTGAAAGCGTAACTTCTCCCGCTTCGGTGAACTTGACAGCATTACTCAGCAGATTTACCAAGATCTGGCGTAATCGGGTAACATCTCCCACAATCGTGCTTGGAGTTTTCGGATCAATTAAGTAGGCTAACTCGATGCTCTTTTCCGCAGCTTTCGACGCGACTAGATCGAGGGATTCCTCAATGCAGGTACGCAGCCTGAAGGGTTGTTCCTCTAGTTCCAGCTTGCCTGACTCAATTTTCGAGAAGTCCAGAATGTCGTTAATGATGGTGAGCAGTGCCTCACCACTATTGCGAATGGTTTCAACAAAGTCGGCTTGTTGGGATTTCAGCTCAGTGTCGAGTAATAGTCCAGTCATGCCAATCACGGCATTCATGGGGGTGCGAATTTCGTGGCTCATTGTCGCCAGGAACTCACTCTTAGCTCGGTTGGCTGTCTCTGCGACTTGTTTGGCTTTTTCTAGGGCAAGATTTTGCTGAGCTAGTTGCTCCCGTTGGCGCTTTTCTTGCTCCAAGAGATAAGCGTGGGCGAGGGCAATTCCTACCTGATCGGCAACAGCCTCTAGTAGTTCAATCTCGTCCGAAGTCCAGTCGCGTAAGGAGTCACACTGATGCAAGCCAATAAGTCCATTGGGTTCTCCCTGGTACGAAGTGCGAATCGCCAGCATTGATTTCAGACCGATTTGCTGGCACAGGGGGGTAGCGGCTTGCAGCAGAGGGTCGGTGTAAATGTTAGGGGAAGCGATCGCCCGATCTTGAATTAGCAGTCGTTCAGCATGAGGATTACCAATAACAGGGACGGACAAGTCCACGATTGAGTCATAACCTGGTTCTAAATATTCAGCGACAAAAGGAACTTGCGGCGTCGGTGTAGGAACGTAGGTGTGAATCACACAACGGTTGACACGAAAGGCATAACCAATTTGAGTGGCAGCCGTCTGAAAGATTTGCTTGGTGTCCAAGCTTTGGCGGATTTCTTGGGTAATTTGCTTAAGCAATAGGGCGCGATTGACTTGCTGTTGTAGGGCGGCTTTACTCGCTTGCAGTCCTTCCTCCGCCCGCTTACGCTCGGCAAGTTCGGTTTGTCGCTGCTCATAGAGTTCCGATTGATGAACAGCGATTGCTACCTGAGTAGCCAATTGCTGTAGTAATTCAATTTCCAATTGCTGCCATTGCCGAGGTTCACTACAGTGGTGTGCCAGCAAAAGCCCCCATAGGTTCTGTCCTTGCAGAATCGGTACCGTAAGACTGGCAATCACCTGGAACTGAGCCAGAAAGTCAACATAGCATGGAACCAGATCAGCTGCATAAATATTCTCTAAGATACCGACGCGACCTTGTTGATATTGCTGGGTGTACTTTTCGCCAAAACAGGGATCATGGATATTGGTTCCCAACACCGTAGACCAGTCAGGACTGACAGACTCCACCGCCACAACTCCACTCCAATCAGGATTAAAGCGGTAAATTAGTACTCGGTCAGTCTGAAGGAACTGTCGAACTTGTGTCACTGTGGTATTAAGAATTTCCTCCAGATCTAAGGATTCACGAATCCGGAGCGCGATCGCACTTACTAAACGTTCCCGCTCCGCTTGCTGCTGGAAGGTTACTTCAGCTCGCTTACGTTCAGTAATGTCGGTACTGGTTCCAATCAGGCGGTAGATGCGTGACTTATCATCCCGCAGGGGTGTTAAGCTCGTTATCCACCAAGTCTCTAAACCCTTGAAAGGCAGGCATTCCTCGTAGGAAATTGTTGCCCCAGCCTCAACACAAGCTCGATAGCGTTCATAGACAGCCGGCGCTACCGTCACCGACAGTGCTTGTTCTGGAGTCTTGCCGCAAAGCTCCTCTGAACGAATGCCTGTTAGACGTTCATGAGCCGGATTTAGACCCACATAGATAAAATCCCCATTCTCCAGAACATCGACTACGAAGATTGACTTCTCCACCCCATCATAGATACTGCGTAAAAATTGTTCGTTCTCTCGCAGTCCCTGCTCTGCCCGTTTACGGTTTGTGATATCGCGCATGATATAGACAGCTTCATCTGCACCACTTTTAACAATACGCACCTCGTAGCTCTTGACTTGATCAGGGGTCTCTAATTCACGCTCATACGTTTGTAGCTCTCCTGTTTTAACCGCAATCTGGAGAAGTTCAAGATGACGCTTTTTTACGGCTTCAGGTATTGGTAAGTCGCGTATATTACTCCCGATCAGCGTCTCCACCGGTATGATGAAGTCTTGTGTCGCTTTGAAATCCAAATACGTCCCATCCACCCGTTGGCGGAACATCAGATCTGGAATCGCATTCAAAAGCGCCCGCATACGCTCTTCACTTTGCTGCAATGCTTCCTGAGCCTTGACCAACTCAGTTATATCGGTATGGGCACCAATCATGCGAACGACCCGTCCATCAGGGTCTTTCAGATGAGTGGCTCGTGAAAGAATGTAAACAATAGAGCCGTTTTTATGATGGAAACGTTGCGTAACCTGGAAGCGAGTTGCTCTGCCGCAATTGTCATCCTCGACAAGCTTTAAGGCAGTGTTTTGATCCTTATTAAAGATAAGTTTTTCCCAGGAAATCAATTCGTTGGGCAGCTCGTAGTCAAGGTAGCCCAGCATCTCCTTCCAACGTGGAGAATAGTAGATCTCACCACTCACCAAATTCCAGTCCCAAAAGCCGTCTTCGGAAGTATACGTCACTAATTCCAGGCGTTCTTTGGCAACATTTAGCTGCTCCTCAACTTGCTGATGTGAAACGCTCTCCAGTGAAGCGCGAGAGTTATCTCGTAGGGAATCGCTACTATCTTCACTCTCACGCAGACTCTCTTGAGCGTCTACAACCTGGTGAGGTATTGTCTCCTCCTCCCGTTGGGGAGGAGCGATTAGAGATTGAGAGTTTTTACCAAAATTGTGATGCGGATTCTGAGTCCCTCGAACCGAAGAATCCTCTGCCTCTTCAGGGTATAAGTTTGATTCAATTAAACTTTCTGTGGCGCTGTTGGTCGAGGGAGTCTGTATTGGATCTAGGTGTCTTGTTGGCTGACTTCGAGGTATTGCCTTGATTCGCTGGTGCTTGAGCCTCCTGTGCTGTGATACTGCCTTGATGTGCTTGAGTTGTGCTGTCTGCTGCTCGACGGTTTGGTGTAAGGTTTCAATGACGCCTAACATTTCCATTGGATCGAGCGATCGCAGTAGCTCCTCTTGAGTGACAACTCCCAGCCAGTTTTCTTGCTGTCCGTACACCATTAAGGGTCGCTGCCAGCACTGCATCTGCTGATGAGCTGTCCATAGGGAATCTTCCGAACTCACGCCCAACAACGGCGTCCTCATCACCATGTGTGCTTGAGTTTTGGACAAGTCAAGCCCCAACAAGGATAGTTGGACAAGCTCAATCAGGTCAGTTTCTGTAATTAACCCAACAGGGATTGAAGGTTGTTTGCCATTCGGCGAAGGCGCTTGGGAAGCATCGGATAGGTTTGAAGATTGAAGGTTATCCTCTGAACGTTCAAGGTTCAATCCTTCTTCTGTCAGCACTATATAACTCACGCGACGAGCTACCATAAGGCGAACAAGACTCAGGACAGAGGCGGTGACTGGTGCTTGAATGACTGTAGTTGTCATCACCGTCGATACCTGTCGCCGCTTGAGCAGATTGAGCGGTGGTAATCCTCTACAAATACTATCAGCCGTTATCATTCCTATCAGTTGACCATCATGGTTCAAAACGGGTAGATGATGAATTTGATGTTGACGCAAAAGCGATAGTACTGTGAAAAGATTGCAAGACTCAGATTGAGTCAGGGTAACCAGTGATCGCCTCATGACATCAGCAATCTTGATTTCTCCTAAATTCACCTGTGAAGCCGTCAGGTGAACAAGGTCTTTTGCTGTAGATATTCCCACCAGCTGCTCGCCTTGCATCACCAAGACGTAGCTCGCTGGTACTGCACTCATGAGCGGGGTGCTAGGTATTCGGGTGCTTGTAACGTTGGTTGAGTACTTAGTGTCTTCGAGAGAGATTGACCCAGCACTAGATAAGGTACAAGTTTTCTGTTTTTTGCCCAATAAAGCAATGATGTCTGCCAGTGATGCGTCAAGAGCAGTAGTTAGGGGGTGAGAGTCAATAAGCTGCTCTAGGGTAGGCAAAGCGAGGGGAGCACTATCAGGCTGCATAGTGATTATTGATAATATGTCCTAAGGTAGAGGCACACCTCACTTCGGTTATACTTCAGAAACTTCCCCGAATCCGAAATAATACTTAAAGAAACGCGAAAGTTAAGGTTTTTCGATGAAAAGTTTTTCTGAAGTCAGTAGATTCACTGAGGCTCTGAGATTTTGAGCAACACTAACTGAAGTATAATCCCAGATGCTTGATTCTCTTTGCTGCTGTCGTAGAAAGGAAAGCGCGATCGCATCGGACGAGATGGTGTATCGGAGCGGCGAAAAGCTTTGCTGGTGACGTAGGCGATCGCGCTAATCTAGTACTATGTCAAGGTTGATTGAATAGGTTGGGTTGTGAGGTACGGAGGCTGTTAGCGAACTCCCGGAACCCTTACTATTTCGTAGGTTTGGTTGAACACTGTTCAACCAAACCTACAAGTTAAAGCCCTTCAATTCAAAATTGACCCAAAATAATGGGATTCAAGCCCCGTCCTAAAGGAGCGGCTTTTTATTCTCTTCTATCAAAATGTCGATGAACTCTCTGAGGCGTTCCTGCCAATCAGGAACATTTCGGAGAGCTTCCTTTTGTCCTAGGTAGCCTTTAAGACAAATGGGGAGCGCATCTAGCGGTTTATCTAAAATTTTCTTAGCACCAAACTTATGGTTTTTCCGGAAAGGCATTGCATCTGATGCATATATCGGTATACTTATATTAGCCTATTGAGCAACCAAAATGCAACGCTGGAATCACCGCAATGCGTGAGGAGTCCAGGAACCTTAATTTATCGGAACAGAATCAATCTGCTAGAAGATTGGAAGGCTTATCCATTCGGGGCAGTACTATGCTGAGAAAAAAGGATAGCGGAAGTAATATTAAAGAAACTTTCGGAGAATCCCTTCGCATGAACGGCAGGGGAGTCGTCAAAGACTACTAGGGTCGATACATCTTAATCAGTTCTTTTATGTCCGAGTCTGCTATCACCGTAACTGTCAAGCTTTTCGCTGCCTATCAAGAAGCCTACGCCGTACCGGAGCTGATACTAGAGTTTCCTCCAAAAACTCCCGTGGCAGATGTGCTAGAGAAACTGATTAGCGAACATCCACAACTCAAGCAGTGGAGCAACATTACCCGCTTTGGCATCAATCTCCAGTTTGTCGAGCCAGATACCATCCTTCAAGATGGCGATGAAGTGGTGTTAATTCCGCCTGTCAGCGGTGGCTAAACTGAGTCTAAGGCAAAAATATTTACTTTGACCTTTGACCTTTGACTTTTGACTTTAAGTTGCCCGTATTTTTTGCCAAACGGTAAAGCTTAAAAAGATAATGATGCTGATCATAGTGAGATGAATCACTATCGAGGTCATCCCTTGCAGCTTCATTGCCAGAGAGTTGGAAAGTAAGGTCATTATCCAAAGGATTATCGCTGCACGGCGCTGGGAGAAACCCATTGCTAGCAAGCGGTGGTGCAGATGGTCTTTACCAGGAGTACTCAAGGGGTTTTTCCCAGCCATTAGCCGCCGCACAAATACCTGGGTGGTATCTAGAACTGGCACAAGCAAAAAGAGAATCGTGGGTACTAGAGCAAATACAGTAGTCACTTTTAGGTTGCCTAAGATGCTTGTGGCAGCCAGCACGTAGCCGAAAAAGTAGGCTCCTGCATCTCCCATAATGATGTGGGAGGGATGAAAGTTATGCCGCAAAAAGCCAAGCGCTGCTCCCCCCAGCGCCGCTAGAAGCAATGTCGCTGCTGCACGGCTAGGAAACTGGGCGGAAACTGCCAAAAGGCACATAGCGGTGATAAAGCTAACGCCGCCAGCTAAGCCATCCATACCATCCATTAGATTAATGGCATTAGTAATCCCCACTACCCACAGTACTGTGAGCAACGTTGAGAGCAGTGGGTCGATAGGAGTACCGAAGGTGGCGTCAATGCCGGCACCGGTAGTGACTAACAAAAGTGCTGTGAGAACCTGGGTCAACAATCGAAACAAGGGGGGTAGACCAAACTGGTCATCAATAAAGCCCACCAAAACTAAAATCGATCCCCCAAGTAAAATTGTCAGCACTTGAGCCAGTACGGCTTGGATTACGATAGGTCTTAAGAGGGTGGCTAATACCAATGCCGCAACCACCCCAGCATAAATCGCTAAGCCTCCGGCATTGGGTAAAGGTTCTCGATTGAGTCGCCGCGAGTTGGGTTGGTCAGCCCAGCCAACCCGTAAGGCAAACGAACGTACTGCCGGAATGAAACGCCAAGTCACACACCAAGCCAACCCGAAAGTGAATACTACTGCTAGCCAGCCGGTACCCCCAGGGTTAGCAATACCGAGAGACTTAAGGAAGCCGTAAAAATTCATCTCCCAATTCCCGCCCAGACTTCCAATAATCAACATTAGCCTCAACAGTACACGAAATTTATACGCTAAAGTGCTAGTGAGTTTTGTCGCTTATGCCTGTCTGGGAGAACAATCAGAATCATTGAGCGCTTATGCTTGTGAAGATGATTCTGGCGGATTTTCACTCTCAACAGGAGTCGGGGAATCAGCCGTTACAGATTCAATATACTGGCTGTCCATCAAAAACGCTCCTTTAGCAAAGCGAACGCCCCAATATCCCCCCGGACGCCGATCAAGGATGACGCCTACTTCCCCAAGGTTAATTACATTCGGGGGACGCAGCATCGGCATCGGTTCAGCTGTCTTGACATAACGCGGTAGTGCGATCACCCTGACGCGATCGCCAACGGCAAATTCTTTAGACATGGCTAGAGACAAAACAGTTCAACAATCGCATATAACGCTTGTTATTTCTATGTACTCTGGAAAATGCAATATTCAGGACAACACTCATATTAAGTGACTCAAAAGAAATTTCAACTCCTAGCAGTTTTTTAGGGAGTGGGGAATGGGGAATGGGGAATAGAGAGGATGAAGACCTCAATAGAAATGGTTTAAATAATGTTTTTTGCCCTTTTTGCCCTTCTTCCCCTACTCCCTACTCCCTACTGCTAAGGAGCCTGCCAAATTCGCTGGTGGTATTGCTCTAAATCTTCATAAGGGTCTGGGGCTTTGTGGTCATGGTTGTGAGTGTGATGATGGTGATGGTCATGATCGTGGTGATGGTCGTGGGATTGACCAGCATGGCTACTGACAGCGGACCGACGGAACTTGCACAGTTCACAATTCATCTGTACTTGCCCTAGCTGAGTCTCAATTTCTCGCTCCCGTAAAACAGATAGCAACTGTGGCTGAATGCCCATCTCTGGCAGACAGGTCATGGAAATTTCTGGATATTGTTCCTGTTGCTGAGCCGTGATATCAAATATCTTTTTTACCAGAACGCCAGTGAAAAGGAAGTACGGCAGGACAATAATACGCTTGGGTTGGAATAGTCGAGCACGACGGAAGCCTTCTTCCAGGCGGGGATGGGTAATGCCGATAAAACAAGTTTCAACGGTTTGGTAGCCACTTCCTTCCCAGAGAAGGCGAGCCATTTTGTAGACATCGCTATTGGCATCAGGGTCGCTGGAACCCCGACCTACCAATAGCACTACCGTGTCTTTTCGCTGCCATTGGGGTTGGTCGATTTCGGCAAGGCGATCGCGCCATAATTCCAAAATTCCTGGAGTAATCCCAAAATGACGACCATAATGAAACCTTACCTGGGGATGTCTCGCCCTTGCTCGGTCTAGTTCATTGGTTACATCAAACTTATTGTGCCGAGCCGCAAACAGTAGAATCGGTAAAGCGGAGATTTCTGTGTACCCTTGTTCCACACACTGGTCTACTCCCTCCTGAATCGTCGGCTCAGTCAGCTCCAAAAAACAAGGTACCACTGGTCGAGAGGGATCCAATGTTTGGTAAGCATTGGCAAAATCCACAAACGTCTGACGCCCTCCCTGATCTTTGGTGCCATGACCAATCATTAACAAAGGACGTTTTAGCGGTAGGGGTGGCAAAGCCAGTGATTCAGTCGTGAAATGAGTTGTATTGATAGTCGGCATTAACCTTAAAGCTCCTTCCCGTGCAAGGCAGGAAATAGAGTAGACAAGCAACTAATAGGCGTTCTGGCTTCAGGAGAACGAAGTATAAAGTAAAACTTGATAGGAAGAGAATCTAATTTTCAGAATAAAATGTGATAACATATTATTGATATCATATATATTCCTGCTCTCGACACTTCAACCTTTTTTAGGCTTTATCCTTTGTTCCCTTTACAGCTGCCGCACAGCCTCGGACTTACACCGATGTTTCCCTATACAGTTGCGGTTTACTTGTGCCTTGATATATTAGCTGATTCTACCCAGACTCAAAATACAGGGGAGGGGCTTCCTTTCCTTAAATGTTTAATACAAAGCTAAAAATGATCAACAGTAGCATTATTGGAGAGGCTTTGGAGAAGCTAGCACCAGAGCCAAGTGAGAGTCTGCTATTGTCTGAAATTAACAGATTCATTGAGATACTAGCGAGAGTTAAACCAGCTGGTAATGTCTTTAATCAGTATTCGTATGAACTGAGTATAAATTCTATCAGGCGAAGTAACTTATCTCTATATTTCAAGCAAATGGTGAAATTGAAACCTCGCCTACTGTTGGTCGGAGAAGCCCCCGGTTATCGAGGATGTCGATTAACTGGAGTCCCGTTTACAAGTGAATATATTTTGTTGAAGGGGCTAGAAGAACCTGGGTTATTTGGAGAATATAGAGGCTATTGTAAAACCAATCAGTCTGAAAGAGTTTGGAAGGAATCTAGTGCTAGCATAGTTTGGCAAACTTTAGCTACAACTACCCAGGTTCCTTTAATTTGGAACGCTTTTCCCTTCCATCCTTTTCAACCCGGTAATGAGCAATCTAATAGAAAGCCATGTTCAGATGAAGTGAAGCTAGGTCAAGCTTTTCTAAAAGATTTAATTCAAATCTTTGATATTGAAATTGTTGTTGCTGTTGGGAATACAGCTGAGTCCGCTCTCAAAGATATGAAAATCACGCATAGGAAAGTGCGACACCCAGCTCACGGTGGTAAAACGATGTTTGTTAATGGTATCAACGCCGTGATGGATATGATTTAGAAACTTTCACGCGAGAGAAAACGAGAGAGTTTATTGATTAAAAAGCAATTTTCTAGCTACTGGCAAGCACCTGGTGGCGGTAATTGAGTTTTCACATCAACGGCTTTATACCCCGCTGTAGTCAACAATTGTGCAACAACCAGTTGTGCCCGATCATTAGCTTGCTGTAGCACACCTTGGGTACAGGCAGCAGCTACAATTTTTTTGAGCGTTTCTTGTTGAGCTAGCATCTGTAGCTGAGGTGCTACATCGGGTCCCAAACCCAAGAAGCCGCGATCGTAGTCGTATACACTAGAACGATTCACGTCAATCTTCCTGTCAAGAATACGGGGAGGTGGCAGTTGGAGATAGATTGTGTTGTTGACAATCTTCACGTTATCAGCCTTTAAATCCTTCAAATCAACTCCAGCCCGAACCTCACCATAAGCAATGTACAGAAGTGTTGTTGAGCCGACTGTATATCCGCCCAATTTTCTCTCCTGACGGGTAGGGACAACAGCCTCCATAGTAAAGACAGCCGTAGTTAGTTCGCTAGCACCACGAATTTGACGGACGACAAGGGAGCGGACATCCACTTCTGGCTTAGGGGGTGGTGCATTGAACAGCGCATGGAGTCCTTCAAAGAATCGAGTCCCCGATCGCAACATTCCAACTCCAAATAGCAGTGTAATCAGTACAATGCCCCCTGTAGTCATCAGCACCAAGTTTTTGAGTAGCCTAGAAGTGATACGGCTAACTAGATGCTTCTGATACTGATCACGCATGTTGTTACTCCTCTATACAGGCTGTGTTGGCATCAATGGCGGTTGAGAGAGATGTCGAGCATGACATTTGCGAATAACTCTAATAGAACTTACATCCTCTTACCAGAATTTCAGGTATTTCATTACCTCTTGCTTCCCCTGTTCCCCTCCCAAATCACGAAGAGTTAGAGAAATTTATGGGTAAATCTTGTCTACTTTACCAAGGGTACAGCGCTCTCTCCGTACTCCTTAACACAACGCCGTCTTCAATAATAGGTCTTATTGCGAAAAACGTGGTTGTTGCTTGCCGTTACCCGTCACACTAAGTGTACATAACCCCTACAGCCGGACAGACCTAGTTAATAGCCAAAAATCCTTTTAGGCTGGAATATCTACTCAGATGTTGATGGTGAGAACTTGCACTACACACTTTAGAGAGAAAAGCATTTATTCTAGTCTGTGGTAAAAGTCTTCTTAATATTAGTCAGACGACAACTGAGTAACACAAATGAGTTCAAAGTTAGTCAGACAAGCTAGACAATTATTAATCAGTGGTGTGATTGTGAGCCTTGGGCTTTCAATACTGCCAGTGCAAGCCCAACAGGTTTCCGATACTCAAGTAGCAGCGCTAGTGGAGGCACTACGACAAG
The DNA here is from genome assembly GCA_036703315.1 of Coleofasciculaceae cyanobacterium. Lineage (GTDB taxonomy): Bacteria > Cyanobacteriota > Cyanobacteriia > Cyanobacteriales > Coleofasciculaceae > DATNPH01. Next base: position 52,215 of record DATNPH010000146.1, on the reverse strand, counting down.
CGGCAGGACCAATTGACCCCAAACAGGAGAACCTCGTCAGTGAGTGGAAAATAAAACCTGACAACATTCCCCGTTGGTCTAGACTCTGTACTGGACGGCAACTGACACCGGATCAATTCGTTGCCAACTCCACGGCGGCTCGTGAGATTTTAGGGTGCGTGATGCGCGATGTGCTGCGCGATGAGTACAAAGCTAGTGGTAATAACGAGTCTTCAGCCGTGCTACGTTCTGCTTGCTGGTGGATGACCGGCAACCCTAGTCAATGCGGCAGTGGCGCAACCAGAGATTACGCACAGAAAGTTCTAGGCTTCTACCAGAAGCAGCGCGGCAATACCCAATCACAGCCACCTGCTACTCCCGCCAAAAAACCAGCGGCTGAACCTTCAGCTAAACCTCCAGCTACCCAGAGCCAACCGACCCCCCAACCTTCACCTAAATCTCCAGATACCCAGAGTCAACCGACTCCTCAGTCTTCTGCTCAACCTCCAGCACAGTCAATGTCATCAGCTCAGATTGCTGATGTCCAAGTTAGTGCATTAGTGGAGGCACTACGACAAGCTGCACCACAACCGGATCAACCGAGTGACGGTCTTTATAGTGAGTGGCAAGTCAAAGCAGAAAACATTCCCAGTTGGTCTAAACAATGTAATGGACAGGAACTGACACCAACGCAATTTCAAAATAGTCCAGTGACTGCCCGTGCAATTCTGGTGTGTGTGATGCGCGATGTGCTGCGCGATCAGTACACTGCCAGTAGTAACAATGAGTCTGTGGCTGTGAAACGAGCCGCTTCTTGGTGGATGACTGGCGACCCCAATCAATACACCAGTGACTCAACGGCTTCATACACCCAAACAGTTTTAGACCTCTATCAGCAGTCGCGCCTTAGGTTCTTCTCTCATATCTAATTCATGAGGCTGTTTGTAGAGACGTGAGCGATCGCGTCTCTACATTTAGCAGGGTAGTGATGGCGATCGCGCACCCTAGGGATATTTCCTTGTCGAGAAATTACTGCCTCCTTGTATCAATAGGAGTACCTCCTACAGAAGCGATCGCGGACAGTCAACATCCACTGACAGGGGCTGAGTATTTAGAGAGCCCTCCTGATAGGCGGCAGTGTATGTGAATGGCGAAAAGGTTCTGATGTTACCGCCCATTATCCGGAATTTTATTCATTGCACTTGTATAAAGACTATGAGGACACTTGTGCTGATTGCTTAGAAGAGTTCTTCGCAAAGTGGCGTACAAGCTACTACCAAAAAGATGCTGATGATTTGTTATGTCATGTCCAAACTTGGTCAAACCCTGATGTGGCGCTGATTCTTGGCATAGGAAATTCTCTAGAAAAAGCTTTTTTGTGTAAAGGAGCGTGTTTTGTTTTTACCAATTCAGCCAAATGCTTATTTTGTCGTTTCAGATATTTCTACTGGAGCGGCTTTTGTGTCAAATGCTAATTTAATGGGTTTAATTCGACTTCTGGAAACGCGGCGCGTTTGGTCGAGCTAAGGAAGATAGAGAGCAGATTAATGAAGTGAGCGTTACCTTCTTAGAGTAGGGGTGTGAGACAGATCACTTTCACTGCTGAAAATCAATTTTAACTTAGGTATAGAGTTACGGTACAAATTTTTATTACATAATTTATGCAGAGATGCTAGTTGTTTAAGCAATCTTTTTAGATTAAATATTGCTTGAATAGCAATTGATATAAATTATATTTTGAGGAACTATCGAAAGTTTGTTGTGGCGTTTTAAAGAGCAACTAAATTCAAATATTTTCTGAATATATAGATGGTTAAGCTCAGTTTAACGTTACTGAAATTAAATATATTGATCAATTTGAAAGGTTGCCATTTATTGTAAAGGTTGATTAATATGGACATATTGTTGTTGATATTTAGGCTTCGGGGTCATCTTGACTGTACGTATTAGTTTGTCTCTAGACAGGTGAGATCGCACTATACTTCGGAGGCCAGTTGGAAAGCTTAAATATCACTCATATATCTGAAAATTGTTGTCCTTGTCTAGCTGTAAGAGGGCTTGTGCAATTGGCATACAAATTTCCTGGTTACGGTTTTTGACTGAACATAATCCAAGAAATTGGTGCAGTAGCCTAACGTTATATAATCATTCAACGATTTAGCTGGAATGATTATGCACTTTAACGGATAAAGCTATGAGCCGCGTTGAAAACATGACGTAAAAGATGGAGATTTTGAGTTATGACGATTTCAGTTCAGCCCTCTAGAAATATTCTAGGAAAAATATTAGGATACCTTAATAAGAACTATCAGTTTCTAATCAGGAATCCTAGATTATTTTGGATGCGGAAAGTTGCCCGGTTTGAGTTTGCCAGAAATTGGATAAGCTCTTTCTATAGACGCAAGGATAAATCTTTTGAAATTGGAGAGAATCCTTCAGTTTTTGAGGATCTCAAGGTAAATGAGACTGTTGCCTCACTAGAAAAGAACAGTTATTGTTTAGGTCTTAACCTGCCTGAAGATGTTGTAAAAGAGCTTCTCGACTACGCTAAATCGACGGTTTGTTACGCGGATAGAGATCCGGAGCTTGGCTTTCTTTACAGTGAAAAAGAACAAGTAGAAGCTAAACTTGGTAAACAGCTCCGCTTAGGTAGTTATTTCAATGCGAAGGATTGTCCAGCTGTGAAGAAGCTGGAGCGCGACCCAGGACTATTAGCGATCGCTGCCAAATTTTTAGGTGCTCCTCCTGTCCACATGGCAACTGAAATCTGGTGGAGTTTCCCCGTGACAGCAACACCAATTGAGCAACTCAAAGCGGCTCAGGTGTTTCATTACGATTTAGATGACTATCGGTTCATCAAATTCTTCTTTTACTTGACTGATGTAGACCTCTCCAGTGGACCTCATATTTTGATTCGTGGAAGCCACAGAAATAAGAAGTTCTTACATCAGCTTCTAGGTGTACGCTGTGCCAGTAAAGACGATAAAGAGATTGTTGATGCCTACGGTGCTGAGAATTTGGTAACAATCTGCGGTTCAGCAGGTTTGGGATTTGTAGAGGATTCAATGTGTTTCCATAAAGGCACAGTTCCAACTGAGAGAGAACGCTTACTTCTACAGATAGAATATGCCATTAATGACTACGGGCAAATCAGAGAATTTAGATAATGTGTAGAAGAAGGAAAAAGTCAAGGATTTGTTTTTCTCTTTTCCTTTTAACTTTCCTCTAAGGAAGGGAGCTTCTTGCGGAAGTGTTCTAAAAATCATTTTTTCCTTAGTCCGCGATTCTCCCGATCACTCTCAAGCCGCCAGTTTCGTATTAAATGTATCAACTTTTCTAAGAGCATCTAGAAATGCGAAACCAGTAGCAGTGTGAAGGGCATTAGTTAGATAGAACTACTGCCCCAATCACCCTCTTCAACAGAATGGTATATTGATTTCACTCCTTTGGGTGATGTCATCAGTATCTAAACTATGCAGTAGTTGTTATTTTTTGATCTATCGATTTTATTCATACAAAGCATGCAATTCATGCTTTGATTGCCAATTAAATAGTCATTAAGCTGAGGGGGTGAAGAAAACTAACGAATTAATTTTCGTTGAAGAGGCGTGTTTCCATGACAAATTCTACAAACTGTTCAGACAAAGAAAGACTAGAAAGAATTTTCAATCAGCCTGAACAACCTGAACACCCAAAGGCTATAAAACCAAAACTTATTACTCTGCTAAATAGACTTTTACAGGGGTTGGTAGAAAGTATGCTTAGCAGCCACGAACTGCGAATTTGGCAAACCGATGACCGTTTGGGCAACAAAATTTGGCATGCGTATGATCCAGCAATAGATAAGTCTATCTCGGTAGAGTCTGAAGCAGAAATTCGGGCTTGGATTGACAATCGCTACTACCAATAAGCTAGGGTTTGATAGCTGATATTACATTGACGAACCCCGCCCTTAAGAGGACGGGGATTCAAGCTAAAGTTCAACGCAAATTATCGGGAATGTTCTCAGGGATAGTCCACAAATAAACAGTGTGTGTACGGCTTGGTCCCTTGACTTGTACCACTTGCTCTGGCTTCCAGTCGCCCATGTTAAAGTCATGCGACACGATACGGGTACCTGGTTTGAGTTTCAACAGCGTCGGTCGCAGTTTGACGTTGAGTTGAGGAAGCAGATAAAGTGTTACGACGGTTGCTTGACTCAGATCAGTTTGGAAAAGGTCTTGTTCGAGAAACTTCACGCGATCGCTCACACCGGCTTGCTGAGCGTTTCGGTTAGCTTCTTGGATGAGGTCTGGGCGAATTTCCACACCAACACCCCGCGTACCAAGATTTTTTGCTGCCGTAATCACAATCCGCCCATCACCACTGCCAAGGTCATACAGAAAATCGTCTTTTGCAACCTTCCCCAGTTCAAGCATTTTCGCAACAACTGCCTCTGGTGTCGGTACATAAACGACATCAGGCGCACGTTTTGGGGTTTGGGTAGTGGGAGTAGATTCTTGGGTTTGAGTAGTGGGAGTGGTTTGTGGGCTTTGAGTATCGGTAGTAGATTGTTGGGCTTGAGTAGTGGGAGCAAGTTCCTGGGCTTGAGTATTGGCATTTGGTTGCCGGACGCACCCAGATAACATGAAGCTACTAACACTCAAACTTGTAACCAGTAACAACAAGGTTCGTTGTAACTGCATTGTAAGTTCTCCTAATTCACCTAAATGAACTTGTTACTGCCTGTTTAAGAAGAGCGACGCTGCATCCATAGCAACACCGGAATACCCGCGGCTACAACGGCGACGCCCACGAGCGCTCCTATCCCTGTATAGACAAGGCTGGAGTAAAGCAAATACCCGCAAGTCAGGCAAAATAAAATCGGCGTTAGGGGATAGAGAGGAACGCGGAACGGTCGGGGGACATTAGGCTCCTTGAACCGCAAAATAAACAGTGATACCCCAGTCAGCAGGAAAAAAAACCAGAAGACTGGAGCGGTGTAGTCCACCATCGTCTTAAAGCCATCGCGTTGCAAGCTACCTAACACCACCAACGCCAGAGAGATTGCACCCTGCACAAGTAAAGCTTGGGTGGGGGTATTTGCACGGTGGTGCCACCGACCGAGGAAGGAAAATAGGGAAAAGTCTTGTCCTAAAGCATAGTTGGTTCTAGCACCTGTAAAAACTGTGGCATTCATCGAACTCAATGCAGAAACTGTAATCAGCAGACTGATGAACGTCGCACCGGGCTGCCCGAATGCCCGACGCATCAAATCCGCTGCCACAGCTTTTGATTGCGCCATTCCAGAGAGCCCTAACCCATGAAGGTAAGCCAGATTGATTAGTATATAAACCGCACTGATAATGCCGATGCTCCACAGCAGCGCCCGGATCATGTTGCGCCGCACGTCCTGCAACTCTGCCGAGATATAGGCGGCTTCATTCCAACCTCCGTAAGACAGGAGCACAAAAATCATTGCTAAACCCAAGCTTCCGCCAGAAGTAGTTTCTTGTGGCACTACAGGTGGCGGGGTAGAAGACCAGAGCAACCCAACAATTACCACCAACAGCAAGCCAAGCACTTCTGCGATCGCTAACCCGTTCTGCGTCCACTTCCCTTGGTTTACGCTGATCAGATTTAGCCCCGTGAAAAGGGCGATCGCGATCGCGGCATAAATGGCTGAAGAATAAGAACCGAGAGACAATACCTGTGAGGCATAGTCACCAAATACAAAAGCTAGTAGCACAATCGAACCCGTTTGGAGCACTGTCATCCGCGCCCAGGCAAACAGAAAGCCTACATTTCTACCAAACGCACGTATAAGGTAGTGGTAGTTACCACCGGGATGAGGATAGGCTATCGCCAGTTCCGCATAGCAAAGGGCACCTATCAGGGAGATCACACCCCCCAATAGCCACAACAGGATTACCATATTGGCACTTCCAGCATTAGTGGCTACTAAGGCAGGAGTTTCAAATATGCCAGCACCAATTACAATTCCAACGATTATGGCAACTGCATCGAAAAAAGCCAGAGTTGGCTTTGGGGAAGTCGCTTCGCTTGTATTGAGTACAAGCTTTTGTGATCTGTGGTTCACAGGTCTGCTCACTCTAACCACCCTTGCTGAGTTGAATTAACAAATTCTTGGAGGGGTATTACTGAGATCGGTACAAAACAGTACAGGGTTTTAAGAACTTTGAAGATATATCATCCAATGCTTTCGTTGGTGTGAATTTTTTAAGACATGGCGATTTACTACGAAAAGAATATCAAGCACATTTGGCACAAAATTTAAAATAAAATTGTCAATTGCCTCGCTTATTTTTAGTTCTGGTATGCGAGAATATCCCATCTATTCCTACGAGTCTAGAGGGCGTTATTGATTATCTGAAATCCAAGTATGCATACCTAATGCACTTGATAGGAGCAGAATTGAGTGACAATTAAATGGCTCTTTTGATGTCACGTCCTAAAAGGAACTCACTAGCCACTAAGTATTTAATGATTGGTATTTTGACAGGTAACAATTTTTTTTTAAATCTTCCAAAAGAGGGATATGGCAATTTGCAACTATCAAAATTAGTATCATTGCTGACTAGAATATCGATTCAGTAATTCAAGTAGCGATGACAAAATAAGCGACAGGTCGCTCTCAAATCATGGATCTACCAGTTGAACTCTACATTATGGCTATTACTGAATTTATAGAAAGCGTTTTAAAGCAAGAGTTAGTCCATCAGCGATAGGAACAAGGCTCAAACTTACTCGTTGATCGTGGTGTAACTTAGTATTGAAAGCCCGAATCACTTGTGTACTTTCATCCTGTGCTTGGGGGTCAGCAACTCGTCCTGACCAAAGGACATTATCAATGGCAATTAGACCACCAGGGCGAATTAACTGGAGCGATCGCTCATAATACCCCTCATAATTTTCCTTATCCGCATCGATAAAGGCAAAGTCAAAGGTTTCTGCTTGCCCAGTGGCTAAGAGATAGTCTAGTGTCTCCAAGCCTGGTGCCAGTCGTAAATCAATCTTGTCAGCTACCCCAGCCGCTTGCCAATAGGGACGAGCGACAGCAGTAAACTCCTCGCTGACATCACAAGCTACAATTTTGCCATTACTGGGAAGCGCCAGAGCAATACACAGGGAGCTATACCCCGTAAATACACCGATTTCTAGGGTTTTCGTTGCACCCAGTAGCTGAACAAGAAGCGCCATAAACTGACCTTGTTCTGGCGCAATCTGCATCATTGCTCTGGGATGACGAGCAGTTTCTTCCCGCAGTTGCCGGAGAATATCTGGCTCTCGCAGAGAAACTGATAAAAGATAATCGTAGAGCTGATTATCAAGCCCAATCGTCTTTTTTAACATGGTTGGTTGAAAAGATTGAAGATGCCCACCGCTTATCCTATCGCTGGAGGTTAGCATGCCTAGAGCCACCAGTTTAATGTTACGCATTATTTTGACTGTAATTTTCCTAATTGGGTTCACGGGTTGTGGAACAAATACTCCGTCTTTGGGACTGGCACCGAGTAAGTCGCTGGTGCAAAAAGCGATCGCGCTCCAAGTCAGTCAAACCCAACACCAGCTATCTCAACAGTTGCAATCCTCACCTCCCAAAATTGAAGTCACTCAGGTGAAACTTAAGCAACTCGAACCTCTTTTTATTGAGGGTTTACCGACTTACCATGTCTGGGGTACCTACAATCTCAAACTTGAGCTACCGCAGCAGGTAACTCAGCAGAAAAATCCCTTTGATGTATACCTCCAGCGGCAACAAGAAGGTAAAACGTGGCGTCTACTCTTACCCCAAGACAGTAGCAAAGGTGCTAAATCTGGCTTTAGCACCTTTGTGATTAAATAATCCAAAAATGTCTGATAATGTTGACCCGGTAACTTGCTAAGCTTTAATCTGTAACTCCTTACCCAATGTGACAATAATATAAATGTCACAGCTACTAGTCCGTACTGTCCCTCAAAAATTGGGTTTTAGAATTAAACCCATGTGAAGCTTGCAAGACCATCACAAACTGTCTAGCGGATGGTGCAAGAGCCAGCCAGGATAAAGGCGTGCTTTCATGTTTAGGGAGCAACGGTGATGGCTTTTAACTTCCTGAGTTTTACTATTGGACTCGTTATTTTAGTGTTAACGAGTTTTGGAGTGCTGCAATGGCTGCATATCCCAGCAGGTAATCTCATCGACTGGGTAATTGGTACAGCGAGTTTTTGGTGGCTGTTGGTAATTGTTACTGTGCCGTGGAATGTCCACTTCCAAGCAAAGGAAGTTTTGGCAGAGGCGGCTGTGTCGGTGGAAAAAGGTATTGCGGTAGACGAGAAGCAAGTTAAGTACGCTGAGGTTTTGGCAAAACGGTCATTTTGGGTAGCGATCTCGCTTCACCTTTTCTCAGCCGTTGGGCTTTATACTCTCGCTGCCACTGGTATCAGTACCGTTGGCTACGTCAGTTCTGGTGCTGCCTTACTTCTTACTGCTTTGCGTCCAGCCGTGCGAACCTATGAATATCTTGCCGCTCGCTTAGCGATGATTCGACAGGAACTTACCTATCCCAGAGAAGATATTTGGGAAGTGCGAAACCGTTTGGGTACCCTAGAAGATACTGTCAGGCGTCTTGAAGAGCAACTAGATCCTGAAGAGCCTTACTCTTGGGTAGCCACGCATCAGCGTTACCAGGTAGACACTCGCCAAGAACTTGCCCGTATATCTGCATCGCTTGAGGAACTACGAGCAACAAATGAAGCTCAGCATGAGCGTCTTTCCAGGGAAGCAAAACAAGCGATCGCTCAGCTAACAACAGATGGTCAATTTCTCGATCATGTCCGTGAAATCATCCGCTTCTTCAAAACAGCATAATGGGTAATTGGTAATCGGTAATGGCGTTTTTCCTATTGGCGATTAACTATAGTTCGTTGAGCCTGCCTGTCTGACCTCATACCAAGTTGCGGTCAAACGTAGTACTCGACGCGGAGAGGGGAGACGTGGCGATGAGCAGCTTTCCAATGGTTGATGAACTCTTTGGAAAGGGTGCGGGAAACAGAGCGAGAGTGCTTTGCACTGGCTTCGCCAACGCCACGCGAACCATAATTGCTGTATCTGCATTCATATAGCGATCGCCTTGAGCCAACGCTGCTTGAATTTCTCGTACATAATCTTTTGCCTGCACCTGAACCAGGGCATGACTTTGCAATACGTCAAGCTGCTGCGTCTCAAATTCTGTACAAACCTGCTGAATGAATTGTTCAGTGACATATTCCATTACAACGGGTTGCACGAAGAATAACCCATGTGTTTTTTCGCTCAGCGATCGCCGGATTAGCGAGTTGATCAGGTTGGGTACGCTTTGCCCAGAGGCAAGATCGACCACATTTTCGCGAATGTCTGCGATCGAGACTGGCTCACGGTGAATCGCAAACCAGAACAATGTCGTCTGCTCATTTTCCGATAAACGATCAAACTGACGATCAAGCAAATCGCGGATGTCTGCAAAGACAAAAATGCCCGGGTCGAGATAGGGTAAAACCTCTGCAATGCTGCCGTTAAACACTTCCTGGGTTTAGGATGACCCCTCAAACCCGCCCATGAGCGGAACTACCGTTCCTAGATTTGGACACTTTGGAATTCATAGGCAAGCCACCTTAATCAAGCTCGGTCATTATTTTTCATTACTGGGCAGTTCGAGTGATAGTACAGTGTTTGCATTCCCGCCACAACCGCTGAACGCTGACCAACGCAATCACTCCACTGCTTGAGATGTGGGAATTGCTCTTCAATATCGGGGTGCTGCCCTTTCATGAATTTGAGTCCACCGACTGACCAGGTGTAGTTGGCAATTATTAACAAGAAGACATCATTTTCTCCTCGTGCTTACCTGATTACAAGAAGCTAGCTGATTCATATAGACGCCTGATAACTGCCATAATGCGATCGCCATACTGCAAATCTGCTGACCAACGTCCACTCAGTTGTCCAACCAATGGGGCACTGCCACGGGTGACAAAGCGAAATCTAGGATCAACGACTTCTTGCACTAAAGGCTCTAGACTGGCATAGGCTTTCAAATGTTGAATATGGGCACGAACCCCAAGCCTGGCACTGGGGAACGTTGCCCCCTCAGGGCTACCCCCAACATCTCCTAAACCACCGAAGTTGTTTTGACTGGGTTTAAGCGTGCTGCCAAAGCGTAGGAAGTTGGTTTCAACACAAGCTTGAGAAAAAGCAATGTCATAGTTCACGCCCTCGATGGCTGCCTCTTCCCGGTAGAGTTTGGGTAAGTCGGGAAACTGGGTGAGCGCCGTCTCATTATTGGCTTTGAGGAACATCATCAGCTGTACTTCCGAAGTACTACCCTGCCCCATAATTTTGTCAATCTGACTAGGGCAAATCGGTACATTTGAGCGCAAAATCACGGTGCGCGTAGAATTATCCCAGTTGACGGCGATGTTAAAGTCCCTTAGTTCGATCGCTTTGACATATACTACACCTCGGTATTGAACACGGCGAACATTAGGGTTACTTGTCAAATCAATTCCCAGCCGATCCACTAGGTCAATTGGAATGTAAGCATTGCTGTTAATCAGAATGCCCTGTTCGCCATAGGTGCGATTATTGATGTTGATGTTGATGCGAGGATAAGTAGGCTCCGTGCCATTCGGTGTTCCGTTGCCTGAGATAGCGCGACTCCAAGCAGCAAGCCCATCGGCAACGCCTAGTGCCATGTCACGGCGTCGATTTTGGATTAAAAACCGATCATCCGGGTTACTCAGAAACCCAACTTCCATCAGTAATGAGGGAATTGTTGTATCGCGGCAGAAGGAAATACGTCCGATGCCTGTGGATGTGTCTGGCTTGGCTCCTTGATTTGGTAGTTGGGGTAGGCGTCGTACAAGAGCTAGCAGCATCAAGTCAGCATGATTCTTTCGATCAGTGTTATTAGCGATATAGAAGACTGCGCTTCCTCGAATATTGGGGTTGGAATAGGCGTCGGCATGAATTTCCAGTGCCACGTCGCCAGAACGACCACGGGAATTAATCCAGCCAATTGTCTGAGTTAAACTTAGGTCATCGGGGACAGAGAGAACTTCAAACCCACGCGATCGCAGCTCTGGCACTATTTGGTCACGCAGCAAAATCATCTCTTGGGCTTCCGTTGTACCACCGACAACCGACCCTGGATCGCGACCACCTTGTTCTATACCACCGTGACCCGCAGAAATAAATATTCGTCCCATTGCTTGCTCTTTTCCTCAGCGCTTTGATTAGCACTCGCTCACTCATCCAGAATAAGGATTTCGTGGTCTAACGGCTAGTCCCCTGCCTCTTATCCTCAAGCTCCTCCATCCAGAACGCATAGATTAATAGAGTTTCCTTAGAACGTAATACACACTTTAATGTAACTTGAAGAAATTCAAAACCTTCTCTAAGTTAAGCTTTTGTTATCAATAAGCTACCAAAATTAGGTTGATGAAGTTAGTTTGAATAACCACTTTTTTTATTAATATCAGTTTTTTATCGAGCTATAAACAGAGATAAATGAACTCAAAACATCTACTTCCTACTTCAATATAAGTAGCTTGTGGTAAAGCCTCAGTTAACAATTGAGAACCTGTAATCTTACCAACATGCATACATCCATCAACCAAAATTATGGTCGCCTATCAAATACAAGACTCTAAATTCTTGGCTATCCAGCACGGAGATACCATAGATTAAGGACATAGTTTAGTTACATCACCGATTAAGAGTGGAAATTCCTCGCCTGCATCATGACACAATTGAAGATGTAAAGCAACGAGCTGACATTGTAGATGTTATCTCAGAGCATGTCGTCTTACGCAAGCGTGGAAAGGACTACGTAGGTTTGTGTCCGTTCCATGATGAAAAGACACCCAGTTTCAGCGTTAGTCCGACCAAGCAGCTGTACTACTGCTTCGGCTGTAATGCTGGTGGGAATGCGATTAAGTTCTTGATGGAACTGGGTAAGCACTCTTTCAGTGATGTTGTTCTCGATCTGGCGCGGCGCTATCAGGTGCCTGTAAAAACCCTAGAACCAGAACAGCACGGAGAGTTGCAGCGTCAATTGTCACTAAGAGAGCAACTCTACGAGATTCTGGCGCTGGCAGCTGAGTTTTATAAACATGCGCTGCGGCAACCTCAAGGGCAAAAAGCTCTGACGTATTTGAAAGTCGATCGCTCTCTTACGGAGGAAACGATTCAGCAGTTCCATCTAGGGTATGCGCCGATAGGTTGGGAAACGATCTATAGATACTTGGTGGAACAGAAAGGCAAACCTGTACAGCAGGTGGAGCAAGCTGGGTTGATTAAGCCACGGAAGGAGGGGAGTGGTTATTACGATCACTTCCGAAATCGCCTAATTATTCCCATCCACGACGTGAGGGGACGGGTGATTGGCTTTGGTGGCAGATCTCTGGGTGATGAGCAACCCAAATATCTCAACTCGCCGGAAACTGAGCTGTTTAACAAAGGCAAAACTCTATTTGTTCTCGATAAGGCACGCGATGCGATTACAAAGCTGGATCAGGCAGTAGTAGTCGAAGGATATTTTGATGCGATCACTCTCCATGCTGGTGGAATTAGTAACGTCGTTGCCTCATTGGGTACAGCTCTCAGCTTAGACCAAGTACGGCAGCTACTACGCTACACCGAATCCAAGCAAATTGTTCTGAACTTCGATGCCGATGCTGCTGGTACTCAAGCATCTGAACGAGCGATCGGAGAAATTGCGCCTCTAGTCTACGCAGGACAAGTCCAACTGCGGGTACTCAACCTACCAGATGGCAAAGACGCCGATGAATTTCTCAAGGCGCATCCTAATAGCGATGAAAAATATCGAGAACTGCTGCAAACGGCTCCACTGTGGCTGGATTGGCAACTAAGCCAACTCTTGATCGGTAAAGATCTCAAACAAGCCGATCAGTTTCAACACGTCGCTCAAGAGATGGTGAAGTTACTCAACCAACTGGAGGACATTAACCAGCGTACCTATTACATCAATCAATGTGCTCAATTGCTCAGTCAGGGGCAACTTAAATTGGTATCGCTATTTATTGAAAATTTACAGTCTCAAATCAAGAAGCCGCTAGCGAATTCAGGCAAAAAATCACAGCCGTCCCGTCTACTACCCCATCGGTTACACAACCAAACGCAAAAGAACTCCGATCTCAACTTACCCCTACTCGGAGACCACAACCTTCTCGAACAATCCGAAGCCTTACTTTTACGTATCTACCTCCACTGTCCTGAATACCGACAGACAATCATCGACACTTTAGAAGCGCAAGATTTGCTATTTAGCCTCTCTCATCACCGATTTTTGTGGCAGCGAATTTTAGAAATGCAACCCGCCGTCCAATTGTCCAGTCAGGCATCCGACCAACTCATCTCGCTTCTGCAAGAACGCAGTATCCAGTTTACAAATGAGATGGCTCAGGTGGCGCATTTATTTCATCTAGATGAAACAACCAAAGAGGAGCTTATCCGTACTCCTCTACTGATTCGTGCGGCTACAGCCTGTATGGAAAGGGTATCGTGCGAAAAGCATCGGCGTTACTGTCTCGAACAGTGGCAGAAGCTTGACCCTTCAACCAATCCAGAACGCTGGCAATACTACTCTCAGGAGTTCTATGAGGTAGACCGACGGATTAGAGAATTAGACCAACTACGCCAGTTCAACACCACTGATATTCTTGGCAACGCGATCGCTTAAGACCGATAAACTTTCCAGCCAAGAGTCCTTGACCAGCACCAGTTCCAAGCTAGATCCCCATGAACGCGAGTACCCAACGAACAATAAATCTCTCTCTTCCCCAGTGACCACTAACCACTAACCACTCCCCATTTAGTCAAGCTGAGATAAAACCTGCAACAACTAATCGCAGAATAGTGTTTCACGAGTCTCACGCCCAGTAGTAGGGTTAGTGCCACTAGCAATTTTGCACAGCTGTTTTTGCACATCATCACGAAGCAGCACATCTGTAAAATCTGCTCCCTCTATAGATGCACCCTCAAATTTGGTGTTAAAGGCAAATGCTCCCTCAAGGACAGCATTGTTTAAGCTGGCGCGGGTTAAACGAGCTGTGTCTAAGGTCGCGTTTGTCAGGTTAGCTCCCTCTAAATTCGCGGATTCTAGATTTGCGCCAAAGAAGCTGACACCCTGCAAATCTGCATTGTTGAAGTTACTATTGCGGAGATTAGCTTTGGTGAAGGTCGCATCGGTCAGCACGCGACCGGAGAAATCTGCGCCAATTAAAATTTCTTTGTTGTAATCTAACGCGAGTGCAGGTGTTGCGTGAAGCATAGCTATCCCGAAGGGAATCACTACAACAACTAATGTACTAGCAACAAAGCAGAGAATTAAACTAAACAAAATAGCTGGAATATGCGGACGTTGCCGAGAAGTCATACTGTGTTCAAGCCACCAAAAAACCGTATTTTTGACAAAAAATTGCAATGAATGATCAAATCAATATTATCAGTAAGGAACACTAGTCAACTTTTGACCTGAGCATACCCTACCTACTCATGCACCAGACGCATAATGTTGGAGAACTTGGAGAACAGCTAGTAGCTGAGTGGTTACAGACACAAAACTGGGTAATCCTACATCACCGTTGGCGTTGCCGATGGGGAGAAATAGACCTGATTGCACAACAAGAAGAGGCGGGGAGACTAGGAGATAGAGAGATAAGGAGAGCATTTAGCCCAATTTCGGAACAGACTAACAACTTAATCACCCCCGACATATCCTGCGGCAAGCCTGACGGGGAACGTCCCGCTATACTAACGTCCCGCTACGCTAACACCCCCTCCTCTCTCCTAGCATTTGTCGAAGTTAAAACTCGCAGTCGGGGAAACTGGGATACCGATGGACTGCTGGCAATTACACCGCCAAAACAAGCTAAACTCTGGCGGACTGCTGAGTTATTTCTAGCAGAACACCCAGAGTTAGCAAGTCTTCCCTGTAGGTTTGATGTCGCCCTCGTCAGTTGTCAAAGGCTTTCTCAGCGATCGCGCCGTGATCAGATGAGTTTGTATTCCTCAGCAGCAAGTACCAAAGCCATACAAGTTCCACCTATACAGTTGGGTCAACCAATAGTAGTGGCAGGATATCAACTAATCTTGCAGGATTATATTCAATCAGCCTTTGGCTAGATTTCTTAGAAGTTGAAAGCTAAAAAACTGAACGATATGTCTATTTTTGTAATTTTTTTTTGCAATAACTTTATAGATTATTAAATAACTTAAGAGTTAGTAGGGTTCTAAAAACGATTGCCGCAGGTGAACACTATACTTTCATCTGCGGCTTTCATTGATCGCTGTTTTAATGAGTGGCGAAACTTCTACGATTACGCTAAAGTTTCTGGGCAGTATCCTAACCCCATCGTGAACTGTTGACGAAATGCTTCAATGTCACTTTTATCTGGATTCCCGTGAGAGACCACAGCAACTTGATACCGACGCATAACGTCAATTGGTGACTGTCCTGTTTCCAGGCTCCAAAGGGCCATTTGTAAACGAATTTCAGGGTCGTAGGGAATCCCCAATTCGTTCATGAACGCCCGATAGTCTCCATGCTGATGAGGAGTGAGAGGACGGTTCATTTTCACCTTAACTACCCAGCCATCAATCTGATGAATCACCGTTATAAATTGAACGGGCAGCCAGGGCATTGAGTGTAGATACTCAACCACTCGCAAAGTCAAACTGGCATTTGCCAGAAAGTAGAGGTAATCCATAGCAAGTCTTGGCGTGGAGTCCCAGGAGACGGTATATCTTTATTCTTGCAAGGGAATAGGTAAAGTGATAGGGGAGAAGCACCCGATATAGGGTGGGGGATTTTACCCAATTTATCTTAAACGTTGGGAAGTCCCCGTTACAACATAGTGTCTTAGAGGGATGAAACGTAGGTAAGAAAGGATACTCAATGTGCCCTTCTTTTATCATCCTAGTTAGGATTATCTCCATGAGGAGACGAGAAGAATCCTAGCCTACAGTAGAATTCGTCCCAACGAAATTGAATAGAAATCCTCAAAAAATAAAATCTAGTTTTTGCTAGTAGCTAATGGCAGATGGCAAAAAGACAATTAGCTATCAACAATTAACAGCGACTGATGTGTAGTACTTCGAAAGTGCGACGGGATGGCTCCCTATCTTGTTCAGCGAGTACTCACCTTAATTGAGAGGGAGAGGGTTTGACGAGTCTGCCAAACCATACCTATGGCGTTGGCTGCTCAGTTGGCTGAAGCTATTCAGCTTCAAGAACGCGATCGCCTTTGTGCAGTCGATCAGCCATTTCATAAGTCTGTCCCTGCGATCGCATAGTTGGTGCATGAGCTGCTAGATATCGTGCAGTAGCAACTAATACCTGAATTCCGCTTTGGTTTCGCGCAGCAATGTGTATTGACGAAAAGCTGCTTCTATCGCTTGAATAGTGTGGAAATCGCGATCTTCACGCAACAGCAACTTACCTAACATGGCTAGCAGGCGATCGGGATTTCCGCCACTGTACGGGTAGCGTGCGACTAATGTCCCAGCTTCATTCACCTGCTGTTGCCGATCCAGCAGTGATTAGAGTCGGTAGACATTTCAAACCTTCACTTACTGGGCTTGCGGGAATTGAGAAATGCCGTAGCGGAAAATCTTCCCCTTCCTACAAAGCATACTCATAATGAGTTTGTTTTACTGAAGTTCAGAGACTCAGCTTAACAATTGAGAGTAAATCCGTCATTATCAGCCAATCAGCGTAGCGAGATTAAGAAGTATTGCTGAGGTGAGGAGTTACACCTAGGCAAGAAAATCAAATAACAACGAAAAACTTTTCCTGACTATTGTGTTGGGATTTACAGGTAGATTGCCATCAGACAGTTTGTATCAGAGTGGTGCCTGCGTACATTCCATTTTTTTAGGCTTATGAGACTGTGCTTTTTCTTGAGTCACCGCGATGATAACAAAGTACCAACTTTTGGATACCATGCAGACAGCAGTAATTACCAGACTTATCAGTACTGAACTGAGAGAAAAAAGCCAAGTACTGAGAGCTGAAGCTGTCAAGCTTAGAGCTGAAGCGGCTGCCTTAAGGAAAGGTAAACTCCTATCGTCGCCTGTTGCTCAGGGTGGTGTGGGGGTGAGGAAGTCAGTAACCTCGTCCAAAGAAACAACCTCTGGCGCTGGTGTCAGGTGCTTGTGTTTGGAAACTGTGGAAGCCTACACTCTATAGCGCAGAATCTAAATATCCAGGCTGTACACGTAGGAGCAACACACCTAAGGCTTCAAAATCCTTGATCAATAGGTGTGGGGAAAAAATAAAAGTGTACAACAATGTATTGTTTTTATGTGTCACCAATTGCTCTCTAACTATGACTATGAACTACCAGAGGATCGGATTGCTCAAACGCCGCTCCCCAAAAGAGATAGTTCACGTTTGCTTGTTGTAGATTCACCAACTCACCACACCCACAGCATCTTCCGCAATTTGTCCCAATTGCTGCGTCCAGGTGATCTGTTGGTACTAAATAATACTCGCGTCATTCCGGCACGCCTTCAGGGTCGTAAATCTACGGGAGCACCAGTAGAGGTGTTGCTACTAGAGGAGCGACAGGATAACTATTGGTTAGCTCTGGTTAAACCAGGCAGGCGTCTTAAACCGGGGGCAAAGATTTTGTTTGAACCGCACAGACCCGGAGAACATCCCCCTAAAGCTTCCCTACTCCCCAGCCTGACGGCGACAGTTTTGGCAAGAGATGAAGCAACTAGAGGCCGTGTATTACAGTTCCATGTCCCGACTGGCATATCCCTCAATGCGCTGTTATCGCAGTATGGTCAGCTTCCCCTGCCGCCTTATATCACTAGCTCCCAAGCGTTACCGGAACAGTATCAGACGGTTTATGCTCAAGCACCAGGTGCGATCGCGGCTCCAACCGCTGGGTTACATTTTACTCCTGAACTGCTAGAACAGTGCCGCCAGCGAGGCATCCAGCAAGCGTTTGTAACGCTACACGTAGGCGTTGGTACGTTTCGCCCGGTGGAGGTGGAAGACATTACCCATCACAAAATGCATGGTGAGTGGTTGGAAGTACCCGCGTCAACGGTAGAACAAATTCGGGAAACAAAAGCGTCAGGAGGTCGAGTGATTGCGGTGGGAACAACGGTGGTACGAGCCTTAGAGGGAGCTGCTGCGAATGGGACATTGCAACCTTTTTGTGGCAAGACTGAGTTGTTCATCTATCCAGGCTACCAGTGGCGGGTGGTGGAGGGGTTAATTACGAATTTCCACTTGCCGCGATCAAGTTTATTGATGCTGGTGAGCGCCTTAGTTGGGCGTGAGCGTTTGCTGGAGTTGTATCAAGAAGCGATCGCGCATCAGTATAGATTTTACTCGTTTGGGGATGCCATGCTGATTTTGCCAGAAGCCAGACAAGTTCTGAGTTGTTAGTTTTGATTGACATACTTCCCCGTTATAGCCTTTCTTATCTTTGTGAATAAGTGAAGAATGCTCTTATCCAGAGGGCAGAAGGACTGCAATCAGTGTAGGGTTGAAGCCTACACTGATTGCAAGACACCAAATTGAAGATTTTGGTGTGGGGCTTCAACCCTTACTTCCTTCGCTCGTGGCTCCCGAGCAGGAATCAGAATTCCCTTGCGCCTTCTGCCTCCTGCCCTCTGCCTTTCTTGCTAAAAAAAAGGCTACTAACTCAAGTTAATAGTCCTATTAACTGATTTTAATGGGTCAAAAATTAATCAGTTCACTTATCAAGGGACTGCTTAACTTTTGCCTTAACCTCTTCAATTTTTTCCTTCACATTTTCAACGGCGTGTGTCACAGAAGCCTGAGTTTGCTTGGCTTTACCCTTAACCTTAGCCTCTGGATCACCAGTCACTTCTCCCACAACTTCCTGAATCTTGCCTTCAATATTTTTGGCAGCCGCTTTCAATTTGTTCTCAAGACTCATAGCGTTGATGTCCATTAAATACTAAGAAAAGTGTTGAAATTGATTGATTTTTAAATTTCAACATTCTTCATAATAGTTTTTTTACAGGGCGAAGTTTCATTACTACAACACAACTTCACAGCCTGACCGCATGGAAGCCCCCGTTGTTCAATTGGGGCAGGAAATGCGGGTCAGGGAATAGTGGTTGTTGGTTAGTTGATCGTAACTACTCATTTTTGGATCAGAAAGCCTACTTGCCTACTAACGTAAAATTCCCCGACTTCAGGTGGGCGATGAGCTTAAACTTGTAGCTAATAGCTATTAGCTATGACTGCTTTTCAGTTCTTCTCACTTATTGCCTTGTTTTCATCCCCCGACTGAAGTAAAGGAGCTTTCAAGGGCACGATTTTCTGTGAGACTTTAATTTGACCCGCATCGTCTGCATCAACAACGACGGTGTCTCCGCTTTTGACGCGATCGCTTAGGATTTCCTCAGACAGGCAGTCTTCCAACAATCGCGTAATGGCTCGACGCAGAGGACGCGCTCCATAACTGGGGTCATAGCCTTCGTCCACTAGGCGGTCTTTAAACCGTTCAGTGACTTCCAGAGTAATTCCTTGCTCAGTTAAACGCTTAGCTACTTCGCTTAAAAGGATAGACGAAATTTGTTTGACTTCATCTTTAGTCAGTTGCCGGAAGACAATGATTTCATCGAGACGGTTGAGGAACTCCGGACGGAAGTAAGCTTTAAGTTCTTCATTCACCAAGGTGCGAATGAATCTATATTGGGAGTCAGCCTGATGTTCACCAGAATCAAAACCAAGACCGCTACCACCTTTTTCAATTACCTTAGAACCAACGTTAGAAGTCATAATCAACAACGTGTTTCTAAAGTCCACTGTGCGACCCTTTGTATCAGTCAACCGACCATCTTCCAGGATTTGCAGCAGCAGGTTGAACACGTCGGGGTGTGCTTTTTCGATTTCGTCAAACAGTACCACGGTATAGGGACGACGACGGACGGCTTCTGTCAGCTGTCCTCCTTCGTTGTACCCTATATAGCCAGGAGGAGAACCGATGAGCTTGGAGATGGTGTGACGCTCCATGTACTCAGACATATCCAACCGAATCATGGCTGATTCCGACCCGAAGTAGTAAGCCGCCAGTGACTTGGCGAGTTCTGTCTTACCCACTCCAGTAGGACCAGAGAAGATAAAACTAGCAATTGGGCGATTAGGGTTACTGATGCCAACTCGGGCGCGACGAACTGCACGGGAAATTGCCTTGACAGCTTCTTCTTGACCGATAAGCCGCAGATGTATGATCTCTTCCATCTGGAGCAGCTTTTCGGACTCGGATTCGGTCAGTTTGTTTAGCGGGATTCCCGTCCATGATGCGACGATGTAGGCAATGTCCTCTTCATCTACCACGGGAGTAGGGGTGTATTGCAATACTCCCGTACTATCAGTAGAGTTAGGGTTTTTGTCTTGGACAAGCGCCCGAATCTCCCTCTGAAGTTCCAGTTCGCGATCGCGCATTTTTCCGGCTGTACTAAACTCCTGCAACGCTACAGCTTCTTCTTTATCCTTGAGAACTTGGCGCAGTTCTTTGTTCAGGCTCTTGGCAGGCGATGACACTTTGGAGTTGAGTATCCGGACGCGAGAACCGGCTTCATCAATCAGGTCAATGGCTTTGTCGGGCAAGAAGCGGTCTGAGATGTATCGGTTTGAGAGCTTAGCGGCAGCTTCTAGGGCAAGGTCTGAGATTGTGAGCTTGTGGTGCTGCTCGTAGCGATCACGCAATCCGTACAAAATCTCAATTGTTTCCTCAACGCTAGGTTCATTCACCATTATCGGTTGGAAACGACGTTCTAAGGCTGCATCCCGCTCAATGTACTTACGGTATTCATCCAGAGTAGTCGCACCAATACACTGAAGTTCGCCCCGCGCCAGGGCAGGCTTCAAGATATTAGCGGCATCAAGGCCACCTTCCACTGCTCCAGCCCCAACCAAAGTATGAACCTCATCAATTACCAGAATCACATCCTTGGAAGCGCGGACTTCCTCTATGATTTGCTTAAGACGCTCCTCAAACTCGCCTCGGTACTTAGTGCCTGCAAGCAACGTACCTACCTCTAGAGTGAGAACCCGCTTACCTTGAAGATTATCAGGAACATCGTTGTTGACAATGCGCTGAGCTAGTCCCTCCGCCAGCGCTGTTTTTCCGACTCCTGGCTCTCCTATCAATACAGGATTGTTTTTAGTGCGACGACCCAGAATTTGAATGATTCGTTCAACTTCTTTCTGGCGACCCACGACGGGATCAAGCTTTCCCTGTACGGCTAGTTGAGTCAGGTTAGTGCCACATTCGTCGAGGATTGATGTCTTTTTACGAGTGCGGCTACTATCACTTAGGGCAACTGTCGTCTCGGAAAGCATTTGAATCACTTTAGTCCGGACTTCTGTTGAGTCAACTCCCAGGTTTAAGAGTACTCTCGCCGCCACACCCTCTCCATCGCGGATCAAGCCTAGAAGCAAGTGTTCGGTGCCAACATAGTCCTGCCCAAAGGAGCGGGATTCTTCTAAAGACAGCTCAAGAACACGTTTGCTCCTTGGGGTGAAAGGAATCTCAACAGCAACAAAGCCAACACCTCGACCAATAATTTTTTCAATTTCTTCTCTTGCGTCTTTGAGACTGACGCCCAGAGATTGCAAGACTTTTGCCGCGACACCATTTCCTTCTCCAATTAGACCTAAGAGGATCTGCTCGGTCCCTACAAAATTATGACCGAGGCGACGTGCTTCCTCTTGGGCTAGCCTAATTACCTTAATAGCTGTATCTGTAAAGCGTTCAAACATAAGTGTGTCCTTGTGCAGGGAGTAATCGCTGTCCTGTATGGGAGTGGGATTTTAAGCCAGCCATTTCAACCAGAGCCTCTGGGTGAAACTGAACCATGCAGGAGGCTGATTCCCGATAAGGCGCAGATGTGGATATTTTCAGTGTGATGTTGTTGGGCGTCGAGTCTACTAACCCTTGCACGGTCCAGGAAGACCATCTTCTGTTCACAGTAGGCAAAGATGCGATCGCATCTTTCCGTGCGCCCAGCGCGGCCGACCTTTATATGTAGGGCTTGAATGTTCATTAATACTCATCCTCATGGTCAAGGGATTGGCTCAGTCGTATCCAACCTGAGACACAGCTTGTCGGCACGACTCAACCGAGTTGCCTTTTTTCTTCCCTGGTGTCGTGGTTCGCTAGCGCCCTTATCGCCTTTTGCCGTTAGATAGGAAGAGCAGATTTAGATAAGAAGAGTAGATTTCTAGATCCTCGCTACTCAACTGTTGTAGTGTCTCTTGACATTAGCATATAAATAAAAAACTTATTATGATATCAAAAACAAAAATTTTTAGTCAACTTAGTGAAGCTATACTGAAATTATTGTTCACTCAGGTTGAAAAATGCGAGCTAAGTTAACGAAGCCGCTCCAAAGGCTGACTTACGTGACAACATGTCACAGCCGACAGGATATAGCCCTGATTTTTGGACAATCGATGATAAGTAAGCCTATTTGCCCTTGCTGCTCAGATACTTTACTACGTCATGTGCGTTTGGGAGGACTCTACTGGCTGTGTCGCTCCTGTCATCAAGAAATGCCAGCCTAGAAATCATTGCTGGACAAAATCATTTTCTAGGATAGCAAGATGGGGCATTAAGGTACAAACGACAACAAATCATATCAAAAAGCCTCTCTATAGCATTTCAATACAAAAACTGGATTCACCAGGTTTCGTCAAACTACTCCAACAATACCTGATTGAAAAATGCTCAAACCAATCAAGACAAATTGTAAGTTACAACCAGTTGTTTTAATTGACCAGCAAGGTAAACGTTCTAACGGATACTATATCTACGACCATATCGACCTATCATTGTTCAGTGAGCAGCCCGCCCGTTGGACTGTCTTCGACAAAAACCGAGAGAAGTACAATTACTACGGGTGCCTTGAGCCAGCCAAAAAAGTAAGAGATTAAAACAGGTGTAGAAATAAAAGGTAAAAAACCGGGACGGTCTGATATGGTAATCTTCTTATGGTCAAGCTCTTTCGCACGAGGCGGCTCTTACGAATAACCATATTTTTCAGCAAGTCCAAGCGTTAGTGTGGAAATAGAGTGGGAAATTATTACTAACCGCCGCACTCCGGAAGAATGGAGACAGGGTATGCAGGCATCTTAATTGGTATTGTTTGATTCTTCTGGCATCTACCCCAAATTCGAAGTTGATGTCCTTCCTGGGTTGCTTCAGCCAAGCCCCAGCGTCAGGTCAATCCTAGAGCACAGTACTTAAGAATGAGAATTAAAAAAGCGATGAAGACCAGCGAACTTTTAAGCCGATATGCAGTAGGGCAAAGAGATTTTAGAGGAGTGAACCTAATGGGGGCACAGCTAAAAAAAGTCAATCTGAGTAATGCCAATTTTAGTGGTGCAGATCTGAGAGGCGCAAATTTATCGGAAGCCAATCTCAGTCACGCCAATCTTTGTCATGCCACTTTGACTGGGGCAAATTTTACTGAAGCCAACCTGACTATGGTCAACCTAACTCAGACTCACCTCAGTGATGTTAACCTCAGTCGTGCCAACTTGCATGGGGCAAAAATGCCTGAGGCAACACTGTCAGATGGAGCTATTCACACTTAAATAGACTTTATAAATTCCTAATTTCTAATAGTTTGCAAATATTTCAGTACATGAATGATAGGAGCTTGTGTACCACCTCAAGCTCCTAGTATTATTCAGAGAGACGAATTAACTATTTAACGCTTATAGTTTTTCCTCTGAAACTTGGTAATTTTTTTCCACCTTTCTTTCTCAACTAAATACGCTTTTTGGTCTTGTTTTCGATTCAGGTAGTCCAGTTCTTGCTGCAGTTTTTGGTAGTTCCTAAAACGTTTTTCATCAAGAGTTCCATCAAACAGAGCTTGTTGCACCATGCAACCTGGTTCTTTCTCATGTTTGCAATTGCGGAAGCGACAGTGAGTGGCTAAGGTTTCGATATCAGCAAACGTTTCTTGCAATCCATCAAAACCTGTCCACAGCTGAATTTCTCGCATTCCCGGAGTATCAATCAGCAAACCGCCAGACGGCAAGATAATCAACTCTCGATGTGTTGTCGTGTGCCGACCTCGATTATCCCCAAGGCGTACTGATTGAACCGATTGAATATCCTGACCCACTAATTGATTTGTAATCGTCGATTTCCCGACTCCAGAAGACCCAATCAGTGCTACGGTTTGTCCCCTACCCAGATACGGAGTCAACCCATCGAGTCCTTTGTTCTCGACTGCACTCAGGACAACAATCGGTACTCCAGAAGCCACTGCTTCTACTTCAGCTTGTCGTTGCTCAACGTGATCACACAAGTCAGCTTTGTTCAGAATAATTACCGGATTAGCGCCGCTTTCCCAGACTAGAATCAGATAGCGTTCAATTCTTCTCTTATTGAAATCGTTATCCAATCCGGAAACTAAAAATATCGTATCAATATTAGTGGCAACAATTTGCTCCTCTGTCACTGCGCCTACAGTTTTTCTAGAAAACTTGCTCTTTCGCGGCAAAATTTCCTGAATTGTTGCTCTTGGTTCACCCTTGATGGGGCTAATTACGACCCAATCTCCCACCCCTGGGAAATCTTGGCGTCCAGTAGCTTGGTAGCGCATTTTTCCACTTACTTCTGCTAAGAGCTCTCCAAATTCCGTGTAGAGGATGTAAGTGTTTTTCTGCTCAACAGCAACTCGACCAACAGTATAGCCGTCTTGAAAATGACTTGAAATGTTTTTGGAAAAGAAATTTTCCCAGCCCAACAACTCTAAGTTCACTGAATTTTCCTCTATGTGTACCTAAGCAATGTGCCAAGCTCACAGAGGAAGTTTGAATTTTATTCACACCCATGGGAGTAGTCGAACAAAAAGCTCTGTGAGTTTATGGCGTTGTGTCTTGTAGTCAGGGTTGTTTTGATAGCCACTTGCTCAGACATAATTCTTCCTCCTGAAATGTCAATTAATAAGCTCCTTGCCTGGGAGCTTGTAGTATGATACTACAAATTTTGCGCTCAGCTCAATATCCAACCGATGAAGATTTATTTAAGGTAAAAAACCTACACCTACGAACCTTGCTCCCCCTGCTTCCGCAGGTTGCTGACCGACAAAACTAACGTGCAGACCAAACGCACTCCCTTGCCAGAGGCAAGTAAACTGGTAGATAATGTTGAGCTTTAAAAGGCATAGCAGCTGACAAGCTATGCGTGTCTATCGTCAGACACATTAAAATCTGCGCTAAAAGCAGATACTTGAAAGCTAATAGCTACCGGGGAAGGTTTTCTACCTATGTCGAAGCAATACATACGGATACCGCTATTTGCAGCCGCTATTATCAGTCTCGGTTTGACAAGTGTCGCTCCTACCTTTGCTGATAATCTTCCTCAGCGTAGGCAAACAAAGCAGGTAGTCGAAGGTCAATATACTCAGAATCTGGAGGCGGCTACTTACTTTCAACAGGGAGTGTTGCGGTATAACCGTGCGGAATTCAAAGCGGCGGAGCTAGCTTTTCGTAAAGCGCTTCAATTCGATCCGTCGATCGCGATGGCTTATTATTTGCTGGGAAATTCTCTGTTCGAGCAAGGTCAAACAGAACTGGCGACTGAACAATACCAACGTGCCATTGGCCTAAACCCAATTATGCCAGAAGCTCAGTACAACCTTGGCTTAGCCTTGTATCGGCAAGGTAATGTACAGGGAGCCATTAGTCAGTATCAAAGAGCGCTGTCTCTAAATCCCAGTTTTGCAGCCGCTCACTATAACCTAGCCTTGGCATATGATGGACTAGGTCGGACAGAAGACGCGCTCACCCAGTACAGAGAAGCGATTCGCCTTAACCCTAGTTATGCATCCGCTCAGTACAATGTGGCGCTGATTTTGGCAAAGCAAAACCAGACAGAACCAGCAATTACGGCACTGCAACAAGCCGTTAGCACTAATCCTAACTTTGCTCAAGCTCAATACCAGTTGGGTATGCTACAGGCAAAGCAAGGTCAGCTACAGGAAGCCAGACAGACATTGAAGAAAGCAACAGAGCTTGATCCGAAGTTTGCTCCAGCACAATACCAATTAGGTTTGGTTTTTTCGCAGCTAAATGCTCCATCAGCGGCAGCTACTCGATTTCGAGAGGTAACAATACTTGAACCCAACAATTTGGAGGCTTACAAACAGCTAGGGGCAGCACTGATCCAAAGTGGTGACCACAATGAAGCGGCGATCGCGTTACAGTCAGCAGTACGCATCGACCCCAATGACGCTCAAACGCACTACAACTTGGGAGTAGCGCTACAGCAATCGGAGAAGTATGCGGATGCGATCGCTCAATATCAGCAAGCCATTCTCCTGAACCCTAGACTATCTAATGCTTATTACAATCTGGGAGTAGCGCTAGAGAAGTCTCAACGGCGACAGGACGCGATTACCGCTCTAATGGAAGCCAAAAGATTGTTTAACCAGGAAGGAAATCAAAACAAGATTACTGAAGTTGACCAGTATGTACAGAGCCTGACGGCGCAACCGACAGTACCAACTGAAAACCAGCCTGCACAATCGCCTGCGGTAACTCCTCAACAGCTCTTCTCACCTCAGCCGACACAACAGCCTGCGGTAACTCCTCAACAGCTCTTCTCACCCCAACCAACTTCTCCAAACAACAGCTTGCCCCAACCGAATACTCCAAATAACAGCTTGCCGCAGCCGAATACTCCAAACAACCGCTTGCCGCAGCTGAATACTCCAAACAACCGCTTGCCGCAGCCGAATACTCCAAATAACCGCTTGCCCCAACCGAATACTCCAAACAACGGCGCACGTTAGCAGAGAACTTGCAGGAGTTCCAGGAGTTGCAGAAGAATATTTATTTTGAACTCCTGAACTCCGTTTTAAATTGGCAGGCGATCGATATCCCGGTTTGAGCCAATCACAACTATTGCCAAACCCTTGTACAAGCGTTTGCTTGGCTCGGGGTTAATCTCAAACTGAGCATCCTGACCGATAGCCAGAAGATTTAATCCGTAACGCTTGCGCAGATCCAGTTCCCTAATCGTTTTACCGTGGAATTCTTCTGGCACCAACACTTCTACGATGCTGTGATTGGGGTCAAGATCTAACCGTTCCAAAATTGACGGTTGGGTTAGAGCTCGCGCCAAGGCACAACCTGTCTCATTCTCTGGATAGACTACATGGTCAGCTCCCACTCGTTGCAACAGCTTGCCGTGGATCTCGGAGGAGGCTTTGGCAACCACATGAGGGACACCTGCCTCCTTCACATTCAGCGTAGTAATGATGCTTTGTTGTAAATAATTACCAATAGCAACAATTACCGTATCAAATTCAAAAATCCCCCCTTCTTTCAGTGCTGCCGGTTCAGTGGAGTCCAACTGCACTGCATGGGAAACTATTTGCTCGGTTAATACTTGAGCCACTAGTTTTTCATCAATATCAGTCCCCAGAACTTCATACCCTAGTCGGTGCAATGTTGAGCCAACCGCCCGACCAAAGCGCCCTAACCCAATGACTGCATATTGGCGATTTTCTCGGCGTAAATTCCGAAAGAACCCTAAAGATGACAATTTCACACCTTTTTCCTTCGTTCTATCTATGTTATGTATGGACGAGTATCAGCAACCGAATAAACCAACTCAAAGAAATAATCTTAATATCAAGATTACTCAGGCATAATAGTCAAGCGTGGCTACCCTACGAGAAGGTTTTCTTCTGGATATTGAATCCTACTTGGGCGGGGGTCTCCTAACAGAGCTGCCATCAGCAGCAAAACGCCAACCCGCCCGATATACATGGTGACAATTAAGGTTATCTTTGCCAATGCTGAAAGATTTGCCGTGATGCCAGTGGAAAGACCCACTGTGGCAAAGGCTGATACGACCTCAAATAAGATTTTAATAAAATCAACCCTCGGATCGGTAAACGCAATTACAGCGGTCGCGATGCCTACAGTTGCGGCTGAACCAACCAGGGCACCAACAGCTTTCAAAACAAGAGTAATAGCTACCTGCCGCTCATAGAGATGAACTTCCTCTTTTCCTTGTAAAATCGACCTTGTGCAACTGGTTAAGACTCGTAGTGTTGTTGTTTTGAGTCCGCCTGCCGTGCCGCCAGGGCTACCTCCAATAAACATGAGTACAATGCTGATAAATAAACCTGCCGTCGTCATTTTGCCGTAATCAACTGAATTAAAGCCAGCCGTTCTGGGTACAACAGATTGAAACCACGCTGCTAGTAATTGATTTCCAAAGCTTAGAGAACCTAAAGTTTCAGGATTTCTTAGCTCTGTTAATAAAATTGCAACTGTTCCAATAATCAAAAGTGCCAACGTTGTGCTGGTGACAACTTTAAAGTTAAGAGAAAATAGAAGTCGTCCGGGTTTCCTAACAAGGCGATCGCGCAACCATAAGAAGGTTTCAATAATGACCTGATACCCAATGCCACCAAAGATAATCAGAAACGAAATAGTCATAAGGACTTGGAATGAAGACTGATAGCCAACCAGATTATCTTTAAACAGACTAAAGCCAGCGTTATTCCAGGCACTAATACTATGGAAAATCGATAACCAAAGCCCATATTTTAATCCGTAATCTGAAGCAAAGACAGGTAATAGCAGGAAAATTCCCGTAATTTCAAAAATCATTATGGTGGCAATGATAGAACGAATCACTAGGGCACTATCCTGTAAACCCGGTCGAGACAATTCTGCTTGAATTGCTATTTTATGCCTTAATTCAAATCGATAACCAACCAGTAGTATGAGAAAGGTTGTCGTAGTCATATAGCCCAGCCCTCCAATCTGGATCAGCATGAGCATAAACAGCTGACCCCAGAAGGAAAAATAGCTGCCGGTATCGACAACGAAATGACCCGTGACACAGACAGCAGAGGTAGCTGTGAACAGCGCGACAAGTGGATCATTCCACGTCCCAGTGCTGGTAGAGATAGGGAGCATTAGCAAGAAGGTGCCTACGGTAATCACGGTAAGGAATCCGAGGCAAATAGTGCGCGAGATGGTCATGATTGATTTGGGTCGGCAATGATTGCACTAATCAGGGAATGTATTAGAGATTACTCGGATGTGATGTCTTGCTGATTAATCAGCAATTAAGTCTGTGTAGCACTAAAAATCTGACTTCAGGCTGTGGAAGCGATCAAACGACTACGTCGCTGAATTTAAAACATTAAAATCAATTGTTAGTGCCAGCCTCCTCTGCTAGGCTAATTGCGGTCTACCCAGGAACGCAGCGATCGATGACTTCAACTCTAAAGAGCCAAATTCAACAATTTTACGACGCCTCTTCTGGTTTGTGGGAACAGGTTTGGGGCGAACACATGCACCACGGCTACTATGGTGCCACTGGCAAAGAGAAAAAAAATCGGCGTCAGGCACAAATTGATTTGATTGAAGAACTTCTCAGTTGGGGTGAGGTGGGGCAAGCCAAGCAAATCCTGGATGTTGGATGCGGTATAGGCGGCAGTTCCCTTTATTTGGCACAAAAGTTTGATGCTAGTGTCAGTGGCATTACTCTAAGTCCAGTGCAAGCGTCTAGAGCAACCGAACGGGCAAAGGAAGCTGGGTTGGCGACACAGGTTCAGTTCCAGGTTGCTGATGCCCTAGATATGCCCTTTGCCGATAATACATTTGATTTTGTCTGGTCAATGGAAAGTGGTGAGCATATGCCTGATAAGGAGAAATTCCTCCAGGAGTGCTACCGGGTACTCAAACCAGGGGGAATATTTCTGATGGCAACTTGGTGTCACCGTCCAATAACGCCAGCGACGGGAGAGTTGACAGCGGATGAACAGCAACATTTGGCGGAAATTTACCGGGTTTACTGCTTACCTTATGTGATTTCGCTACCAGACTATGAAGCGAAATCACATCATCTCTCCTTCCAAAACATTCGCACCGCCGATTGGTCGGATGCTGTTGCACCGTTTTGGGATATTGTGATTGATTCTATGTTTGATCCTAAGGCGATTTTCGGGTTACTCCAAAGCAATTGGAGCACTTGGCAAGCCGCTTTATCGTTAGGACTGATGAGTCGAGGCTATCGACGCGGATTGATTCGGTTTGGGTTGCTTTGTGCAAGTAAGCCATTACTGAATTCCCTGTAGAATTAGCTCACTCACTGTTTTTTCTAACTCCACCAAAATCAAAGTTTGTGCCGCCGTCTAACTCTCCTTCCTCCTCAATCGAAGGTATCTATGAAGTGTGTATTGGTATTCAAGATCCAATACCTCAGATTCAATATTGGGAGCAATTTGGATATCGGATTGGTCAGATTGGTGAATTACCTGCACAAGTCGTGAATCAGTTGTATGGGGTCAATTCATCGTTGCGATCGCTTCGACTTTACCACCAAGATGCCGATCATGGTTTGATTCGCCTCATGGTTTGGGAAAACCCTATCAATGATGGGCTAAAAATGTCATCCATGAAGCTGAAGGGAAACCGCTGGGCGACTAGTCTAACAGCTGATATGTTGAATATCCTCAATCACGCCGAAGATGCAGCAGCAGCAGGTATGCCAGTCAAACACACCAATCCTCATTGGGAGGTAATCTACAACAAAGAAAGAAAAGGGCGTCCTTTTATCGATCCTGCTGTCGGGGTGCGGGAAATGATGCTGCTTCAACCGTTGACTCGACAAGTTTTCTTCCAGCGCTTCAACTATACTCTGCCCCATTACGGAAAAGTTAATGAGGCTTCTGCTTTCAAAACTAGCCAGATTACCCACATGGGGCTGATCGTTCAGGATGATAGCCAAGAAACGCTAAGGTTTTATGAAGACATCCTAGGATTACTCCGCGTGCGCGACAATGTAGAAACTACCTATGAAAGTTCGGAAGCTGCCAGACAGATTTTTGACCTTCAGCCCAACGAGCGGTTTCTGGTAACTGCTTTTGATGACCCTCGATCATCGAAATCTGACTTTCAGGCAGCACGTTCTGGACGATTGTATATTGTTCGGTTTCCAGATTCTATGCAGTTAGCGGAGCCGTTTGATCAGGCAAAGCCCGGTTGTTTAGGGATGTCATTGTATACCTATCGAGTAAGTAATCTGGAAGACTATTTCAACCGTGTGAAAGCAAGTGCAGCTCAAAACCTCACAGAAATCATAGTCAACGAGTTTGGGGAACAAAGTTTTTCCTTTGTTGCACCTGATGGGTACTTTTGGACATTGATATCGAAGTTGTAAGCTGGGCGTTGCTCATCAAGATGCTTGTTGTCTCACCAACAGAAAGAATCCGATCTTTTTGGCGCAAACAAACTCTGACTATGTAACAAAGGGTAAGGAGCAAGGGAAAAAATGTTTCCGTTGTGGTTACAAGCAGGAGGCTGGGGTTTACTCGGGGGTTCAGCGCTGCTATTAGGAGCAGGATTGGGCTACTTTGTCCAAATTCCCCAACGTGTGATCGCTGGGATTATGGCGTTTGGTGCTGGTGTGTTAATCTCCGCGCTAGCGTTTGAACTGATGGATGAGGCTTATAAGCGGGGGGGGTTTGACTCAACTGCGATCGGCTTTATAGGCGGTGCTGCTGTATATACAGCAGCTAACTGGTATCTAGCACATCAGGGGGCTAAGCATCGTAAGCGTTCTGGTAAGCAGCAGCCATCAGAGGATGACAACAGTGGGAGTGGATTAGCGATCGCAGTTGGCGCACTCCTTGACGGCATTCCAGAGTCAATTGTGATTGGCGTCAGCATGATTGAGGGAGGAAGCGTCAGTTGGGTGACTGTGGCGGCAGTCTTCCTCTCGAACGTTCCGGAAGGACTTTCTAGCGCAGCCGGCATGAAAAAAGCAGGTCGTTCAATTGGCTACATCTTTGGGGCGTGGGGAGCGATCGCTGTTGTATCTAGTGTGGCAGCAATTTTAGGCTATGCTCTTTTCAGCCACTTCTCGGTAGAAATTATTGCTGCAACTACCGCCGTTGCTGCTGGTGCGATTCTCGCCATGTTATCTGACACGATGATTCCCGAAGCCTTCGAGGAAGCGCATGACTTTGCTGGCTTGATTACCGTCTTCGGGTTCCTCGCTGCCTTTGTCCTCAGCAAGCTAGGTGGATAAGAACACTAATCACTTCGGCTCCGTCTGTTACTTTCTGAAGCACTGTTGTTGCTCTGCTCAATTCAAATATTGATCGGTCTTCCTCACGGGTTAAAAATATTCTTAAACCAGTGCCCATTTTGACTTACCAGTAGATGCCGTCAGAACTATTTACTTATCGTTACATAATGGACTTTCTCCTAGAGCATTTCGAGCATATTCCTAAACCACTCCCCAATTTGCTGTGTCCCCAAGATAAGGGGCTAATCACAAACTTTTGTAGGGGCTAAGGCATTCGTGCCCCTACCTGAAGACCAACTGGATGCCTTAGCAACAATTGCGATCGCTTGTCTATCTTCCCTACCTTACAGAGATTATTGTGCAAGAGTGCAACAACTGACCCGTTAATCCAGTAACCTGGAGTAGTTTATGCCAAACAAAGCAACGTTTCTCCAAGAGGAGTTTATTCATGGGATTGGTCATTTCCACAGTCAACATGAAAGGTGGTGTCGGCAAGACGACCCTGACTGTTAACTTAGCTACTTGCTTGGCAAAAAATCATGGAAAGCGAGTGCTAGTGGTGGATTTAGATTCACAAATTAATGCCACACTTAGCTTAATGCAGCCTCAAGAGTTTGCCAGGGTTAGGAGAGAGAAACACACATTAGGTCAGCTAATCTATAAAGAAATTAAACTAAATAGTAGGATTAAACGGACAACTCAAGAGGTTATTAAATCTGAAGTTTGTCAAATCAAAACCTTAGATTTATTACCAGGTGATATTGACCTTTATGATGAATATTTAGTATCTGAGCTACTTCATTATAAAGCCATTAATGATGCAAGATGTGATTTTAGTGATATTTGGAATAGGTTTGAAGAACAATTAATCAAAAGTATTTTAGCTCCTGTTATTAATGATTATGAATTTATATTTTTAGATTGCGCTCCTGGCTACAATCTTCTAACTCGAAGCGGAATTGTTGCGAGTGACTTTTATTTGTTACCAGCTAGACCTGAACCTTTATCAATTGTCGGAATTAAGCTACTAGAAGGACGGATTGCAAAGCTCAAAGAAAGTTATGGTGATGATAGCTGTTTAAAGGCGCAGTTACTGGGAATTGTTTTCATTTTGACCAGTGGTGGTCTCTTTGACAGGTATTATAAACAGGTGATGCAGCGAGTCACTGGAGATTTCAGTCCGAATCAAATTTTTGAGAATCGTATTCCTCTGGATGTCAATGTGGCTAAAGCCGTAGACTACTTTATGCCAGCAGTTATCGCTAGTCCTAATTCTTCTGGCTCTAAAGCATTTTTCAAATTGGCAGAAGAATTTTTACAGAAGTTGGAAATAGCTGAGAATTCACCCCCAGTACAAAATCCATTAAATTTGGCTGAGTATGATTAGTTTCTCAGCTATCCCTGATTTAATTGGTACATTTCTCAGGGAAGTTTTCATTAGTCATTAGTGTTGAGGTGAAAATCTGACCTAAGCTGTAGTTAACTAATGACTACGACAATTAACTAGATAGGCAGTTTAAAGAGGCAACGTCTTAGAGTTCTCTAGTAAGCCTGATGATAGAACTCTTTTCAAAGGTAAGCCGTTTCCAACCAATCAAAAATTCGGTCTAACTGTTCCAATGTCACCAATCCATACTGCCAAAGAATCATTGGCAAGAGATTTGGAGAATCCGGATCATGGCGGACTGCCAGGTCAATGGAAGCCGATGGAATTGCCAACTCATCCTTTAGAAAACGAATTAACTTTTGCAGCCTTGTAGACTTCATCGACTTCCTCGTGAAATAATAATCTTTGAGCATCCTAGCCTTGAAAACTGTACAGGGAATCAGCATATTCTCGGAAATCTCACTGATTAAGTGCTGGCTGATCTACAAGATTTCTCGGTTTAAAGATTCCGCTGCCCCTACAAAGCTACCTGAAGCAATCGCCTATTCCGGATTCTTCATCAAATCTTTGCTCAGAAATACCTTCATCTACACAAAGTAAACAATTGTAGATATGAAGGAGATCGTAGGTTGCTCAGGAACAATCAGGCTTCACCTGATTGGTTCACCCGATTGGATGAAAACAGCTGATGAGAGCTTTTGACCAAGCACAGGCATCACACATGAAAAAAGTCATGGTTAAATACATGACTTTCTCCTCATGTAGCAGACAAGGGGAACTTTCTATGATGATGTCGTCTTCCTAAGAAAGTCACAATTAGGTCACGATGAAAATCAAACTGATGCCAATGTTAGCTGGAGCGATCGCTCTCTCCGTTGTTGCTACTCCTTTCATGGTCAAAGCTCAAGCTAACACGTCTGGTCAGCCATTGCTTGCACAGGCAGCTCATCAGGGTAAATGGGACAAGTTAAATTTGACGGATCAACAAAAAGAGCAAATGCGTCAAATCAATGATGATATTCGTGCCCAGATGCAATCCGTCCTCACACCAGAGCAACAGGCACAGCTCCAAACGGCTATGCAAAACCGTCAAGCTGGACAAAATCGTCAAGCTGGACAAAACCGTCAAGGGAAACGCTCTGGTATGGCAGCGTTAAATCTTTCTGATGCGCAGAAAGCCAAAATGCGTGAGATTATGCAAAGCAAAAAATCTCGTATGCAAGCTGTCTTGACTCCCGCTCAGCAGCAGCAACTTCAGGAAATGCGCCAACAGGGGCAGCAACGGCGACAGCAACAGCAAGGGCAAGGCAAGTCGTAATCACCTTGCATTAAGTAATACCATTTCACGCTTGGGTTGCTACACATTGACCTCCAGCCCCCGGAATTGAAGAAGGCAGAGGGCAGAAGAAGGAAGGTAGAAGGGGGGAGTGTCAGGGGGATTCAACCCCCAGTCACTCCCAGCCACTGAACATAGTTGAGTGGGGAACCCTTGACCCTTGCACAATTGGGCTCTTAAGATGGCTTGGCATCTCTAGCATCGGGATAAATCCATAAAAGCCCTTTGCCCTCTGCCTTCTGCCTTTCTTTGTTCAAGGGGGAGCAAGAAATTCATTTGTAGCAAGCATTTGTGAATTGGTGTATAAAAGTGTTGCATCTTTAATAAGAGGGGCAACTGTAGGAAGATTAGCCTACAGTTGCCCCTGCTTTTTTCCCCGTTTATCGTTCGTCTAGACTCCAGAAAGGTTAGAAAACACCTGGATTTTTCAAAGGAGCTGGCGCTAAAATTGACCGTTCAAGGCAGGTACGCAACGATCGCATAAGGTAGGGTCTTCCGCTGATTCGCCAACATGAACTGAGTAGTTCCAGCAGCGATCGCATTTTTCCCCCTCTGCCTTAACAACACCCACGCCTAACGCATCGGATTGGAAGCTGTACTTTAATCCTTCCAATGCTTCAGGAGAATCCAACAGTGCCACCTGAGAGGCAAGCAATAGGTAACGCAATTCATCTA
Organism: Coleofasciculaceae cyanobacterium; assembly: GCA_036703315.1. GTDB lineage: Bacteria > Cyanobacteriota > Cyanobacteriia > Cyanobacteriales > Coleofasciculaceae > DATNPH01. The sequence goes on along the minus strand of DATNPH010000146.1, from coordinate 16,723 downwards.
CGTGATTACCCTCACTCAAGCTATCTGTCGGATTTAAAGCTTGTAGCTGCTGACGTAGCTCAACATCCGGCACATAGAGCAACACCTTGGCATCTAAAGACGCTCCAATCCTTTTTTCAGTTCGTGCCTGCTCCATCACCTTATTAACTTCGGTGCGGATGCTACGTAACTTCTGCCACAAGGCTGACAGTTCTGGTTTATGCCATTGTTCCTCTAACTTCACCCAACCTGATTCAAACACAGACTTATAGGGGGTTTTGTAGGGGAGATATTGCCAGATGTCTTCTGCCATGTGACATAGAACTGGCGCGATCGCTCGTGCTAAATTCTCCAATGCCACTGCCAACACTGTCTGACAACTGCGACGGCGAGGCGAGTTCAAATCGCTGATATACAATCGATCTTTGGCAATATCCAGATAGAAGTTTGACAAGTCCACCACGCAGAAGTTCTGTACCGTCTGGAAAAAGCGGAAGAACTGGTAACTCTCAAACGCCTCCGTGACTTCCCCAAATACCTCTGTCATCCGATGCAGCATATAGCGGTCTAATTCGGGAAGCTGCTCATAAGGCACTGCATCTTTGGCTGGATCAAAATCGTGTAGATTCCCCAGCAAGAAACGCGCTGTATTGCGGATTTTGCCCCTGATATCTCCCAATTGCTTGAAAATATTCTTGCTCTGGGCGATATCGGAGGAATAGTCTGCCGAAGAAACCCACAGGCGCAGTACATCCGCTCCATAAGGGGGTTCCTCTTTCTGGTTCTTGCCACCTTCAATCACCACAGCGGGGTCAATCCCATTCCCCAGTGATTTACTCATCTTGCGTCCCTGTTCATCCACCAAAAAGCCGTGGGTTAGGACGGTTTTGTAAGGGGCAATGTCATTTGTAGCAACGCTCGTGAGCAAACTGGACTGGAACCAGCCTCGGTGTTGGTCTGACCCTTCCAGATACATATCGGCGGGATACTTCAAATTTTCTCGCTGCTTTGCTACGGCTGCCCAAGAGGAACCCGAGTCAAACCAGACATCCATCGTGTCCATACCTTTGCGGTATGACTTGCCATTATTGCGATATTGTTCAGGTAACAGCTCTTCTACTGAGAGTTCCCACCAAGCATCTGAGCCTTTTTCCGCAAAAATAGCTTGAACGTGGGCGATTGTTTCTTGGGTCAGTAATGGTTCGTTGGTTTGGTCGTCGTAGAATACCGGAATTGGGACGCCCCAATTACGCTGGCGGGAGATACACCAATCAGAGCGATCGCTTACCATTGGCGTGATGCGGTTTTCGCCTTGAGTGGGAACCCACTTTACGGATGCGATCGCATTAAGTGCTTCGTCCCGAAATCCTTCAACGCTGGCAAACCACTGCTCCGTTGCCCTGAAAATCGTCGGCTTTTTCGTGCGCCAATCATAGGGATACTTGTGGTTGTAAGCCTCCTCCTTAAGCAAGGAACCTGCTTCATTCAGTGCCTGAATGATCGCCTCATTGGCATCCTTAAGTACATTTAACCCAGCGAACTGTCCGGCTTCTGCGGTAAGGTTGCCGCGATCGTCCACAGGTGAGAGAATCGGCAAGCCATACCGCTGACCGACTATATAGTCTTCTTGACCATGACCAGGAGCAGTGTGTACCAACCCCGTACCCGACTCTGTAGTAACGTAATCGCCACCAATTACAACCTCACTCTCGCGGTCATAAAGTGGATGCTTGTAAGTGCTATGTTCCAACGCCCGTCCTGGCATGGTCGCTTTCACTGTCAGCCCAGTCCCGAACTTTTCAGACAGGCGTTCCACCAAATCCGCCGCAACAATTAGGTATTTGGCTGGGGTTTGGGTTCCGACCTGAACCACGGCATAGTTGAGTTCGGGATTCACAGCGACAGCGAGGTTACCGGGAAGCGTCCAGGGTGTTGTCGTCCAGATTGCTACTTCCAAATTCGGCAGAAATGGCTCCAATACCTCTTTCACTGCTGGCGCTGGGTTGGTCATTTTGAATGTCGCATAGATGCTGCGCGAGGTATGACCTTCTGGATACTCCAACTCCGCTTCTGCCAATGCTGTTTGAGAACTCGGACTCCAATGAACCGGCTTCAAACCGCGATAGATGTAGCCCTTCAAGACCATCTGACCAAACACGCCGATTTGAGCGGCTTCATACTCTGGGTTCATCGTCAGGTAAGGATGCTCCCAGTCGCCCCAAACGCCATAGCGCTTGAAGCCTTGGCGCTGCTCATCTACGGCTTTGAGCGCAAAGTTACGCGCTTTATGACGAAGTTTCAGAGGCGTCAGCTGTTGTCGCTCCTCTGACTTCATGTTTTGCAGGACTTTTAGCTCAATTGGCAAGCCGTGACAATCCCAACCGGGGACGTAGCGTACCTTGCGTCCCTTGATCAGTTGGTATTTGTTGATGATGTCCTTGAGGATTTTATTCAGGGCGTGACCCAGATGCAGAGAACCGTTCGCGTAGGGCGGTCCGTCGTGCAAAATGAAAATCTCACCCGGATTGTTCTGTGACAGGTTTTCGTAAATCTGGTTTTCTTCCCAAAATTTTTGCAGTTCGGGTTCGCGCTTAATAGCGTTCGCCCGCATATCAAATTTGGTCTTGAGTAGATTGACGGTATCTTTGTAAGATTTTGTTTCTGTCACAGTCTACAGGTTAAATATAGTGGAGGGATAATCATTTTATTTTATCTAATTCCCTGAGAAGACCCGGGAATCGCCTGAGGACACAATATTGTCGTGGCTCTGCGGAGGGGTATAGACATTGAAGAAGGCAGAAGAATGAAGGCAGAAGGCTCTTATGTAACCCATTAGAAGGGGATTCTAACCCCTGCCGATTGGGAGCCACCAAATCGAAGATTTGCCAGGGGCTTGATACCCTTACTCCCTTGGGTCGTGGGCAAAGGACGAAGGCATTCCTTCTTCCTCCTGCATAAGAGCCCTCTGCCTTTCTTGGTCCAAAGAGGGAATCGTGCTAGCTTGCAACGACGCTAACAATATCCTTTATTTCTACGGCGTTGCTGATCACAAGTATGAAAAGACAACTCAGATCCCCGACTTCTTTGTTGAAACCTTGATTGCTGGGGGATGAATCTGATTCAGAAGTTGGGGATCTGCCGGAAATTATATTGTTATTCAGCAACGCCATTTTTACAACTCGCTGCTTTTGCCATCATTCATGCAAAGAAAAAAATTTCGATCTGGGGAATTCTCTGGAGCGTTAGCAGAAGATGTTTGCAGTTTACTTGATTAGCTTAAATGCTTAGAGGCATCTTAACTGAGGCGATCGCTTATCTGGGTATGCAAAAGTAGAAATCAAACTCCTAAATATAGCGGTTCTCGGTTGAGTACAATACACCCCTACCCCCTTGTCCTGCTTATCTCCCTTGTCCCTTTCCCAGGATCTCTGTATTCCATGCCAGTGAGAATCGCGATAACGGCTTAGATCAGCTCCCATCCTGAGTTTTCCAAGAATAACTTCTCTGTTAGATTTGTTCCAAAATTCCCTGTTGCCATCCACCAATTCGCTGCCAATCCGCTTAAAACCCTTACTAGCCATCCAGAACGTGCCAATGAACAATAATCCACCAAGCCTTTTGAGTGAAACTGAGCGCCTCAAAGCCCTGCGGCGTTATAACATTCTGGATACTCCCCCAGATGGCTCTTTTGACCGTATTACCTCAATGGCTGCCAGACTTCTCAAAGTGCCAATTGCCGTTGTCAGTTTGGTAGACAGCGATCGCATTTGGTTCAAGTCTCATCACGGTCTAGATGTTCAGCAGATTGACCATTGCCCAGGACTATGTGCTTCAGCTATTCTCTCTCCAGAGTTCTATGTGATAACAGACGCTAGCCAAGATGTGCGTTCTTTGGCTAACCCCCTGGTTGCCGGCGAGTTTGGCTTGCGCTTCTATGCCGCCGCTCCATTGACAACTCATGATGGTTATAACTTGGGCACGCTGTGCGTCATTGACAAGCAGCCACGCTCTATTTCACCAGAGGAGCTTGAAGTTCTCAAAGACCTAGCGGCAGTCGTGATCGATGAAATTGAACTGCGACTTGCTGCTCGAAATATAGATCAGTTAAATAATGAACTTGAGCAGGAAGTTGAGGAGCGAAAACAAGCCGAGTCAGTCGCTCAAGCCGCCAACCAAGCTAAAAGTGAATTTCTCGCCAACATGAGCCATGAATTGCGATCGCCCCTCAACGCTATTCTTGGCTTCGCCCAACTGATGACGAGGAGCCAAACCTTACCCTCGGAACATCAAGAAAATGTCGGCATTATCAGGAGTAGTGGTGAACACCTACTCACCCTAATCAACAACGTTCTTGATTTATCCAAAATTGAAGCCGGAGGCACCACCCTCAACGAAAATGACTTCGACCTCTATCGCCTTCTTGATGAGTTAGATGATCTGTTTCGCCTCAAGGCAGATGATAAAGGATTGCAGCTAGTTTTTGACCACGCTTCCGATGTTCCCCAATATGTACGAACTGATGACGTTAAATTACGCCAAGTCTTAATTAACCTGCTCAACAATGCTCTCAAGTTTACGAAACAGGGAGGTGTGTCTTTGAAAGTAAACAGTCAAAACCCTCCGGGCGCGCCTCCATGTTCGGGAACCTGCGTCTCGAACCCGGCGCACTCAACAGTCAAAAGTGAAGCTGAAATACAAACAACACTAACCTTTGAAGTAGAAGACACAGGTGTTGGCATTGCTCCCGATGAACTAGACAGCCTGTTTGAAGCGTTTGTGCAAACCCAAGCTGGAAAAGAAGCACAGGAAGGAACAGGTTTGGGATTAGCGATTAGCCGCAAGTTTGTGAAATTAATGGGGGGTGAAATGACTGTTAGCTCCCAAGTGGGACGCGGCAGCATCTTCAAATTTGATATTCAAGTCAGCAGGGTTGATGCTGCCGCAATTAAAACTCACCAGCCAACAGGTCGGATTATTGCCTTAGAACCCAATCAACCTCGTTATCGGATTTTGATTGTTGATGACAAATGGAGCAACCGTCAACTGTTAATGAAACTCCTCAATCCTCTTGGCTTTGAACTTAAGGAAGCTAGCAACGGTGAAGAGGCGATCGCTACCTGGGAAAACTGGGAGCCACACTTAATCTGGATGGATATGCGGATGCCGATGATGGATGGCTACGAAGCCACTAAACGCATCAAAGCTACCACCAAAGGTCAAGCCACTGCCATTATCGCTCTGACGGCTAGTGTCTTAGAGGAGGAAAGAGCCGTTATCCTCTCAGGGGGTTGCGAGGATTTTGTTCGCAAGCCCTTTCGAGAGGCAGACATCTTCGACATGATGCATAAACATCTAGGAGTGCGTTATGTCTACGAGGAAGCGACTGACTCACGGCAACAATACACACAGAGCCAAAATTCTCCAATTGGGTTCGCCTTTGCCACTCTACCAACCGAATTAGTGACCAACTTACAACAGGCAGCAATCCGCATTGATATGGATAGGATAGATAGTTTGATTGCACAAATCCATACCTATGATGCTTCCCTAGCCTCTAGGTTATCCCTACTAGCCGCTGACTTTAAGTATGACGAAATTTTAACGTTAATTCAACAATCTTATGAAATGAAGCTTATTTAATCAGTTTGTTTATAGTTTGTTGGTAGTAGAGAATAAGTAATCGCTAGAATTATTTTCATTCCCTATTCCTCATCGACGCTGAACAGGAATGAATCTTAAACAAACAGATGACTATAAAGCGAATATTTTAGTTGTTGATGATACAGTTGCTAATTTGCGTCTTTTAGTCAACCTATTGATCGCGAGGGAGTATAAAGTTCGTCCTGCTTCTAATGGGCCTATGGCACTCTCAGCAGCACGGACAGAACCTCCTGATTTAATTTTGCTGGATATTTTAATGCCTAATATGGATGGCTATGAAGTTTGTGAACAGTTAAAAGCGGATGACATTACTAGTGAAATTCCCGTTATCTTTATCAGTGCCATCAATGAAGTGCTAGATAAAGTAAAAGCTTTTGCCATTGGTGGGGTAGATTACATCACAAAACCATTTCAAGTTGAAGAGGTTTTGGCTCGTGTGGAAACGCACTTAGCTATACGAAATTTGCAGAAGGGTCTGGAAGATAAAAATGATGAATTAGCCAAAACATTGAAACAACTCAAAATTACTCAAACTCAATTGATTGAGTCAGAAAAAATGGCAGCCTTGGGAAATTTAGTGGCTGGTGTTGCTCACGAAATTAATACTCCTCTGGGTATTAGTGTAACAGCAGCTTCCGTGTTGTCAGAAGATACTACAAAATTTTCAAATACTTATAGAAGTGGCAAAATAAAACGCTCTGATTTAGAAACGTTTTTAGATACAGCAACAGAGAGTAGTCGTCTGCTTTTAGCTAACCTCGGTCGTGCCGTTAATCTTATTCAAAGTTTCAAACAAGTCGCCGTGGATCAGTCTAGTGAGGCAAAACGCGATTTTAAGATAAAAGAGTACCTAGAAGAGATAATGCTCTCTTTAATCGGAGAACTAAAAAAGATTAAATACACTATCAAAATTACAGGAGATGAAAATCTCACGTTGCACAGTTATCCAGGAGCCTTATCACAAATTGTGACTAATTTAGTTATGAATTCTTTGATTCATGCTTACGATGAAGCTGATTCGGGACAGATTTTCATGGATTTTAAAGTTGAGGGAGAGCGATTTATATTGCAATATGCGGATGATGGTAAAGGCATCAATCCAGAAAACTTGAGCAAAATTTTTAACCCTTTTTTTACTACAAACAGGATGCAAGGTAGTACGGGTTTAGGCTTGCATATTGTTTACAATCTCGTCATTCAAAAATTTAAGGGTACTATCCAGTGTGAAAGTAAGGTAGGTACTGGCACCACATTCATCATTACATTACCTATAGAGGATAGGAGTATGATTTATGCTGGATTCTAATCAAAACTATTCTTTTTTTCAGAATGATGAACGTGATGTTTTACTTTTTCGAGAAGACGAACCTGAGCAGTCATCAACAGAAGACACCTGGAAAATTCTCATAGTAGACGATGAGCCAGAGGTTCACGATGTTACTAAACTAGCACTAAAAAATTTTAGTTTTGAAGAAAGACTACTAGTGTTTATTGATGCCTACTCAGGCGAAGAAGCTAAACAATTAATTAAATTAAATCCAGATATTGCTGTGATTTTACTTGATGTAGTCATGGAAAAAGATGATTCTGGTTTAGAGATTATTAACTATATTCGCTCTACATTAAAAGATAATTTTATACAAATTGTTGTGCGTACAGGACAACCCGGTAAATGTCCAGAAAATGTAGTAGTTTTTGATTATGATATCAATGACTATAAGATAAAAACTGAATTAACCAAACAAAAATTATTAACAACTGTTGTAACAGCTCTTAGAACATTTAGTGCCATTACAAAGCTGGATAGTTTAAAATTAGAACTAGAAAGACTTTCTCAAGAAAATAAACAGCTTTATCAGCAAGAGAAAAATTATTCACAGATTCTAGAGGCGAGAGTAGAAGAGCGCACTCGAGAATTAACAATAAAACAAGCCCGGCTAGCAGAAGCTCAAAGATTAGCTCACTTAGGTAGTTTTGAATATGATTTAGTTACGCAAACCCTCACTTGGAGTGAGGAATTATTCCGGATTTTTGGATTTGAACTTGAACAGGGAAAACCAAGTTTTGAGTTACTTCAAAACCTAATTCATGCCGATGAGCGGGAATCGTGGTCAAAATCAATAGAAGAAATAATTGCATCTGGAAAAGATGATGAGTTTGAACTACGGATTGTGCGTCCTGATAGTTCTCTCCGATATATTTTTGTCAAAAGACAAACGACTAAAGATGCTGAAGGTAGGGTGATTAAACTCTTTGGGACGGTACAGGACATTAGCGATCGCAAGGAAACGGAAGCAGTACTGCAAAAAGCTTTGGAAGCAGCAGAAGTTGCCAACCGTAGCAAGAACGAGTTTATCGCTAACACGAGTCATGAACTTCGCAACCCTCTAAATGGCATTCTGGGATACGCACAACTCCTGCAATGCGATATAACCGCAACTCCCAAACAACAAAGTGCTATTAATATCATTTACCAGTGCGGTCTCCACCTCCTCACCCTGATTAACGACCTTCTAGATATCGCCAAGATCGAGGCTCAAAAAATGGAACTCATCTCCACAGAGTTTTATTTTCCTACATTCCTTTCTAATATTCAACAAATTTTTCGCCTCCGCGCCGAACAAAAACAACTTAGCTTTGTCTACCAACCCAATTCCAAACTACCTACAGCTATTCGCGCTGACGAAAAGCGACTTCGGCAAGTGCTAAGTAACCTTTTGAGTAATGCCATCAAGTTTACAGAGACTGGCAGTGTTACTTTTAAGATTGAGGTGTTAGGGCATGGGGAATCGCACATGGAGAATATAGAGGAATCAACCCAATTTCCAATTGCCAATTCTCAACTCCCAATCACAAAGCTTCGTTTCCAAATTGAAGATACTGGTATTGGGATGACTCCCGAACAACTATCAAAAATATTCTTGCCGTTTGAGCGAGTGGGAGATAGTGCGTGTAAGGTAGAAGGAATTGGCTTAGGATTAGCAATTACCAAAAATCTTGTCTCGCTAATCGGAGGTGAACTTGCTGTTGAGAGTACCTTAGGGAAAGGTAGTATATTTCGCCTTGATGTCGATCTGCCGCTTGCCTCAACAGAGATAGCCTCGGCTTCGGTAAACTCTTTGGAAAGAATTGTTGGCTTTCAAGGGGAAACCCGAAAAATCCTGGTTGTCGATGACGCTTTTGCCAATCGTTCAGTCATTACTAGCCTATTGGAACCTATTGGCTTTGAAGTCAGCGAGGCAGTAAATGGACAAGAAGGTATCGAAAAAGCTATCCAGCTGAAACCGGATTTAATCATCACCAACCTGATGATGCCAGTGATGGATGGGTTTGAAATGACACAATGCCTGCGTCGCTTACCTGAGTGTCAATACACACCGATGATTGCCTCAAGTGCTTCGGTATCAGAGAGTAACCAGCAAAAAAGCCGGGAAGCTGGTTGTAATGACTTTATATCAAAACCCATTCAATCAGAAGAACTGCTAGAAAAAATACACAATCATTTAGGAGTAGTTTGGTTCACCGAAGCGTTTGAAGTATCACAAACAAATCAACAAGAGGCGGAGCAATTAATTGCTCCGCCTCCCTCTCAACTTGTTGTTTTATATCAAGCTGCCCAGATCGGTGATATTGCAGGCGTTGAAGCGGAAGCTACCCGTCTGAGGCAATTAAATTCTGAATATGTTACCTTTGCCAACAAGTTGATAGAACTCACCCATGAGTTTGAAGAACAAAAAATATTGAAACTGGTCGAACAATACATTTCATAGTAATAAAAATGTTAACTCCTAACCCCAACATCATTTTGATTGTTGACGACCAACCGACCAATCTAAAGATACTGTTTAGCTTTTTGCAAGGCTCTGGTTATAAAGTCTTAGTGGCAAAGACAGGGGAAAGTGCCATAGAAAAGCTGCAACATGTATCGCCCGACCTTATCTTATTGGATGTAATGATGCCCGGGATAGATGGGTTTGAGACTTGTCGGCAATTGAAAGATTCAGCAGAAACAAAAAATATTCCAGTGATTTTTATGACGGCTCTATCTGAGCCGATGGATAAAATTAAAGGATTAAAATTCGGAGCAGTTGATTATATTACTAAACCGTTTCAGCAGGAAGAGGTTTTAGCTCGAATTGAGAATCAACTTACGATAAGAAGGCTACAAACGCAACTTGAAGAACAAAATCGACAACTGCAACAATCCCAATCACTCCTAGCTAGTGTTTTGAATAGCTCTCTAGATGGGGTGGCAGCTTTTGCTTCAATCCGAAATAATCAGGGACAAATCATCGATTTCAAGTGGCTTCTGCAAAATCCGGCAGCGGAAAAAATAGTGGGGCGGGTAGCAAATGAGCTAGTCGGGAAGCAATTGCTGGTAGAGATGCCCGGAAATCGTGAAACCGATTTGTTTGAGAAGTATACCCGTGTGGTTGAGACAGGAGAACCACTAGAGACTGAAGTTTATTATGCTCATGAAAATGTTCAGGCATGGCTTCAAGTTGTTGCCGTCAAGTTAGATGATGGCTTCGCGGTGACATTTCGCGATATTACAGAACGCAAGCAGATGGAACAGCGCAATCGCGCCTTGCTGGATGCGATTCCCGATGTCATGTTGCGCCAGCGAGTGGATGGAACTTATTTGGATATCTGGGAAAAACAGGGCTACTCAATCGTACCCGCTGATGTAGTCGGTAGAAACATACGAGATCTTCCAGTATTACCCAAAGCGGTGCAACAGGGACTTTTTGAGCATCTGCAAGCGGCTATAGAAACTGGAGAACTGAAAACTTATGAGTATGAATTACCAATGCCTGATGGGGTTCTTACCTATGAATCACGGTGTGTCAAAAGCGGTGCGGATGAAGTGATCCGTATCATACGTGATGTGAGTGATCGTAAACAAGCCGAGTTGGCACTCAAGGAGAGTGAGGCACGATTTCGGGGAATTTTCGAGAATGCCGCTATAGCCATTGGCATGACTAAGGCTGATGGCACATTGATAGCCGCCAACCCCACGTATGAAACCTTCTTAGGTTACACCGAAGCCGAATTGCGTTGCCTGAATATTGCTGAAATTACCCACCCCGATGATCTAGGTGCTGACATCGCACTTACTCAAGAAGTGATTGATGGTGTGCGAGATTCCTTCCAACTCGAAAAGCGATATATTCGCAAGGATGGTCAAATATTCTGGGGACGTTTAACCGTTTCTGCTATCCGCAATCCGGAGGGAGAATTTCAGTTTACTGTTGCCATTACTGAGGATATCAACGATCGCAAGCTGCGGGAATTTGCCCTGCGTGATAGCGAAAGACGATTTCGGGCAACCTTTAACGATAGCTTTCAGTTTACAGGGCTGCTCACCCCCAAAGGTACTGTTATAGAAGTCAACCAGACAGCATTCGACTTTGGTGGAGTTAAGCCCACTGATGTTGCTGGAGTGCCATTTTGGGAAACGGGTTGGTGGAGAGAGAGAACTTTGAGAGTAGAGGAGCAGGGGGCGCACCCCTGTGCTAGGGAGGTAGGAGGAGAAGATTCTACCATCAACTCTATAGAAAACGCTCCCTCTGCTCCCTCTGCCTCCCCTGCTCCCTCACCTAAACAGGAGCAATTAAGAGAGGCGATCAAAAGGGCAGCTTCCGGTGAGTTTGTTCGTTACGAGGTTGATGTCAGAGGAGTTGGAGATAGTTTAATCACCCTTGATTTCTCCATCAAACCCGTACTTGATGAAACGAGCAAAGTTGTCTTACTGATTTCAGAGGGACGTGACATCACTGAGTACAAGCGTACCCAGGAAGCTTTGATCTCTGCTCAAAAACGCCTAGAATATTTACTTTACTCTAGTCCATCAATTATTTACACCTGCCAAACTATCGAGCCTTACGGTGCCACCTTTGTCAGTGAGAATATCACTGTAGCTTTTGGCTACGAATCACGGGAATTTATAGAGGATGAGAATTTCTGGGCAAACCATATCCACCCGGAGGATGCTAAGCGCATCTTTGGAGAAATTCCACAGCTATTTGAAAAAGGGCATCACGATTACGAATACCGCTTTTTACACAAAGACGGCACTTATCGCTGGGTTTATGATGCTCTCAAGTTACTGCGTGACGAGCAGGGAAACCCTCTTGACATTGTTGGCTCTTGGCTGGACATCACACAACGTAAGCACATAGAAGCGGCATGGCGAGAAACCCAACGTTGGCTGCAAGCGATCGCTGAGGCAAATCCCAATATCTTATATGTTTATGACCTGATAGAACAGCAAAATGTCTATAGTAACCGCCAAATGTTGACAATTCTTGGCTACAGAGCAGAAGAAGTGCAGCAGATGGGAACGACTGTTTTGCCAACCTTAATGCATCCTGATGATTTCGCAGCAGCCTCTGAACATTTCAAGAAATTTGAGACAGCCCAAGAGGGCGAAATTTTTGAATTTGAGTACCGGATGAGGCATAAAAACGGTGAATGGCGTTGGTTGATTAGTCGGGAAACATTATTTACTAGAACAGCTGATGGAATGCCTAAGCAAATTCTGGGTGCAGCCGCTGACATTAGCGATCGCAAGCAGGCGGAGCTAGAAATCACAGCCGCTAAAGCTGCCCTAGAACGGCAAATCCAGCGAGTGTTGCTGCTAGAGAGAATTACTCAAGAGATTCGCTCTAGCTTGAACTCAGAGCAAGTTTTTCAAACGGCAGCCATCCAAATTGGTGAAGCGTTTAGCATTGATCGCTGCCTGATTCACACCTATATTGACCATCCAATCCGCCGAATTCCCGTTGTCGCAGAGTACAAACAACCAGGGCTAGAATCGGTTGTGAATTTAGAAATTCCGATCATTGACAATCCCCATGTCCAGCTGATGTTAGCACAAGACTCAGTGATCGCCTCCGATGATATCTACGCTGACCCTCTCCTAGAAGCGGCTTTACCCCTGTGTCAGCAGTTGGGTTTGAAGTCAATGCTAGCAGTCCGCACGTCCTATCAGGGAAAACCTAATGGAGCAATTGGTCTTCATCAGTACGATCGCTTCCGCCAGTGGACGGATTGGGAAATCGAACTCTTAGAATCGGTAGCGGCACAACTGGGAATCGCGATCGCTCAAGCTAATCTCTTAGAACAGGAGAAACAACAGCGCACTGAACTAGCCACCCAAAATCAGGCTCTAGAGAAAGCCAAACTGGACGCAGAAGCCGCTAACCGTGCTAAAAGCCAATTCCTGTCAAAGATGAGCCATGAGCTACGTACTCCCCTCAACGCCATCCTTGGCTTTGGTCAAGTGATGGCTCGTAACGATTTTCTGACAATAGAGCAGCGCGAACATCTCGAAATCATCAATCGCAGTGGAGAACACTTACTGGATCTGATTAATGACATTTTGTCAATGGCTAAAATTGAAGCCGGTCAAGTAACTGTGAATGAAAATCGCTTTGATCTGTATCGCCTGCTCGACTCTCTAGAAGAAATGCTACGGCTCAAAGCGACTTCCAAAGGCTTGCAACTGATAGTTGAACGAGGTTCAGACCTACCTCAATATATCCAAACCGACGAAAGTAAATTACGTCAAGTTCTGATAAATCTCCTGGGGAACGCCATCAAATTTACTCAAACGGGTAGCGTTATGCTGGGCGTAAGAACGACTACGAGTCAATTGCTAATAGCTAATGGCACAGAGAACTCAATTAACACGAAACAATTAGCAATTAGCAATGAACAATTAGCTATCACCTTTGAAGTCAAAGACACGGGTCCTGGCATCGCCCCCGACGAAATAGACACTTTGTTTGAACCCTTCGTACAGACCCACACAGGTCGTCAGTCAATGGAAGGAACTGGCTTAGGTCTACCGATTAGCCAACAATTTGTGCGGCTTTTGGGGGGTGAAATCGTGGTTAGCAGTGCGTTGAATCAAGGCGCAATGTTTACATTTAATATCCAAGTCAGCTTAGTAAGGTCGGCTGATGACAAGCCGATATCCAGCAAACGGCGGGTAGTTGGCTTAGAGCCTAACCAGCCTGCCTATCGCATCCTGATTGTTGAGGATGCAGCCGTGAACCGCAAGCTGCTAGTTAAGATCCTTGAACCTTTGGGGTTTGAGGTACGCACAGCAACTAACGGTCAAGAGGCGATCGCCGTATGGGAGAATTGGTCACCACATCTGATCTGGATGGATATGATCATGCCTGTTATGGATGGGTATCAGGCAACTCAACAGATTAAGCAAACTCCAAAAGGTCGAGAAACCATAATCATTGCTCTGACGGCTGATGCCTTTGAAGAACAACGAGAAGCTATTTTAAGAGCAGGGTGTGACGATTTTTTACCTAAACCTTTCAAGCGAGAGGTACTGCTCGAAAAGATGGCTCATTACTTGGGAGTGCACTATCTTTATGACGATCAGCAAGCCCCTACTTCACCCCAGGCACCTGCTCCCATCCTGTCTGTGACACCAGAGGCACTAAGTGTAATGCCTGCATCTTGGGTAAACCAGCTCCATCGAGCTGCTTTGTTCGCTGATGACGAGCTGATCACCCGACTAATTGAGCAAATTCCCTTAGAATATGACTCTTTGCGTCAAGCCTTGAGAGAGTTGCTCAATAACTTTCGTCTTGAGCAACTGATTGATTTAACTGAACCAGCAGGGTCATGAATAGCAACCAGGCACCAGTACTTTTGGCAGACCTACTCGTTGTTGACGATACACCAGACAATTTGCGCCTTCTCTCCACCATGCTCAGTGAGCAGGGGTATAAAGTGCGGAAAGTTATTAGCGGACAGCTAGCGCTTAGGGTGGTGTCAGTGGCTCCGCCCGATCTGATTTTACTCGACATCAATATGCCCCAGATGAATGGCTATGAGGTCTGTGAAAAGCTCAAAGCTGACCCGCAAACATCGGAGATTCCCATAATTTTTATCAGTGCTCTTGATGATGTGTGGGATAAGGTCAAAGCCTTTGAGGTTGGTGGTGTAGACTACATCAGCAAGCCCTTTCAAGGTGAAGAGGTGTTAGCTCGTGTCAGGAACCAATTGACCCTCCGTTCGCTGCAAAAACAACTCAGTGAGCAAAATGCACACTTGCAACAGGAAATACGCGATCGCCAACGAATCGAAGATGCTCTGCGACTCTCGGAAGCCCGAGAACGAGAAAAGGCAAAAGAGCTAGAACTCACCTTAAGCCAATTGCAGCACACCCAAGCCCAACTGATTCAATCCGAAAAAATGTCGAGTCTAGGGCAAATGGTCGCCGGAGTTGCCCACGAAATTAACAATCCCACAAGCTTTATCTACGGCAATATTTCTCTGGCTAGGTCATACTTTCAAGATCTGATTCACGTCGTTGAAATCTATCAGCAGGCTTACCCGCATCCCCTACCAGAAATTGAGCAGCTAGTTTCTGAACTCGACTTGACTTTTCTAGCAGAGGATTGGCAAAAACTGATGGATTCAATGCAGGTGGGGGCTGAGCGCATCCAGGGGATTGTGGGATCGCTAAACAGTTTCTCTAGGCTGAACAAATCGGACGAAAAACCTGTAGATCTTCATGAAGGTATCGATAGCACTCTGTTACTTTTGCAGCATCGACTCAGAGCCAAAAGCATTAGCGATCGTGCACAAGCCGGGCACGACAGCATCCTTCGCCCAGAAATTGAAGTTATTAAAAACTATGGTCAACTGCCACCAGTCACCTGCTATGCCAGTCAGTTAAATCAGGTGTTTATGAATCTGCTTAGTAATGCTATTGACGCCCTGGAAAGTCAACCAGTGCCAGGGGTGATTACCATTACTACTTCAGTGGTCAGTGGTCACTCGTCTTCGAGTGCGCCTCCTATGCCCCAAATGAATTGGGGCATCCAGCGTCGATCACTCGTCAGTAGCTCTGAACAAAAAACAACGGACAACGGACAACAGGCAACTGACTTAGTAGTCATTCGAATTGCTGATAATGGTCCTGGAATGAGTGAAGCTGTGCGACAGAAGATATTTGACCCATTTTTTACCACGAAACCTGTAGGGAGTGGTACAGGTTTGGGGTTATCGATTAGCTACCAGATTGTGGTGGAAAATCATAAGGGTCAACTCAATTGCGTTTCTGCTCCAGGGAAAGGGACAGAAATGATTGTAGAGATCCCATTGACTCAAGAACTCAGCAAGTCTCAAGTGTGAAGAATGAAAAAAATCCTTCTGTTCATCTGAAAGTTGGAAGGAATTTTCCTACCTGTGAAGTTTAAGGGATAAAGGATGAAAGTATCCTTCTCACACGTCTTCCTAGTGCAAGTTCAGCAGACATATTGTGCAACCCTTCAGCGGGTGCTGCATCTCGCAACATCTTTCCTGAAACTGCACTAGGAAGATTTTTATCTTTCATCCTTCATCCTTCACCCTTCATCCTTCACCCTTCACCCTCCACCCTTCACCCTTCACCCTTCACCCTTCATCCTTCATCCTTTCTTAACTTGCCACAAAGGAAGTTTGAGGATGGGATCGATTTGCAAGTTTTGTATACCTTTTTGAGCAAAGGCGTAGTCTTTATTCTGCACTACGGGAACGGCGGGGATATCTTGAGCTATGAGTTCTTGAATTTGAACAAAGATTTTCTCACGGGCAGAGGGGTTTTGTTCTTGACGTTGTTGGGAAATTAGTTTGTTCATGCGATCGCTATAATAAAACGATCCCAAACTTTGGCTTGCGCCTTGGTCACAACCTTTTTCTGCACTGCCTTTGGTACAACTTAAGAATGGCTGAATGTAGTTGTCTGCATCGCCAAAGTCAGGATACCAGTCTTGTAAAATTGCTTGATAAACCCCTTTTGACTGATTAGCAAAGAAGGTGGCTGATTCCTCTGGCTGCGGTTGAATTTGGATTAATCCTTCGAGTTTCTGCGTTCCGTATTCTCTCAAAGTACTAGCCATTTGTTCCCGAATTAACGAATACGCTGGGTAAGTAATCTGTAATTTTAAGGGGTTGTCTTTGGTATAACCTGCCTTGGTTAAGATTTCTTTTGCTTTATCTACATTGCCATCCCCGTAACTTGTTAAAAATACTGGCTTGTAACTATTAAATGTATCGGGGATCATGC